>NZ_JBIUBJ010000017.1:0-202991 GCF_044547985.1 Nonomuraea sp. NPDC052265 | reverse complement strand
AAGCGCTTGTTGACTGCTCGAAAATACGTATGTTCATCGGTAGGCATACCGACATTTCTGTTACCGCTGGTCACACCCGTCCACGTGCGGGTAGTGCACGCGATGCTGGACAATCGGGCACGTGCAGTTCGGCATTCTGGGCCCCGTGGAGGTGCGATCGGCCGGCGGCGACCCGATCGCCGTGGGCGGTCCGCGACCGCGTGCCCTGCTCGCCCTGCTGCTGCTGGAGGCCAGCCGCACGGTCGGCGTCGACCGGCTCATCGACGCCCAGTACGGCGAGAGCCCACCGGCGGGCGCGGCCAACGCCGTACAGGCGCAGATCTCCCGGCTGCGGCGCAACCTGCCCGCCGACCTGATCGAGTTCCACGGCGCCGGTTACCGGCTGGCGGTCCCGCCCGAGGACGTCGACGCCCACCGCTTCGAGCGGCTGGCCCGCGAGGGCCGGCGGCTGCTCGCGGCGGGCCGGCACACGGCGGCGGCGGCCACGCTCAGGGAGAGCCTGGATCTGTGGCGCGGCCCGGCGCTCGCGGACGTGCGCGAGGCCGCGTACGCGCCGGGGCAGGCCGACCGGCTGGAGGAGCTGCGCCTCGCGGCCCGGGAGGACCTGTACGAGGCCGACCTCCACCTGCCCGAGGCCGAGCCCGCGGCGGGGCTGCGCGAGCTGGTCGCCGCCCACCCGCTGCGGGAGCGCCCGCGCGCGCTGCTGATGCGCGCCCTGCACGCGGCCGGACGGCAGGCCGAGGCGCTGGCCGTCTACGACGAGGCGCGGCGGCTGCTCGCCGACGAGCTGGGGGCCGACCCGTCGCCCGAGCTGGCGGCGCTGCACCTGGCGATCCTGCGCGGCGAGCAGCGGCGTGCCCACCCCACGCGGTCGGCGCCGCCGCCCCAGCTCACCACGTTCGTGGGCCGGGAGGAGGAGCTGGCGCGCCTGGCCGCGCTGCGCGGGGAGCGCCTGGTCACGATCACCGGCCCCGGCGGCACCGGCAAGACCCGCCTCGCCGTCGAGGCCGCCACCCGCGACAAGGGGACGCAGGCGTGCTTCGCGGACCTGTCGCCCGCGGGCGGCGAGGGGCAGGTTCCGCTGCTGGTGCTGAACGCGCTCGGACTGCGCGAGTCGGCGCTCAGCCCGACCGTCCCCGGCCTGGCCGACCCCGCGGAACGCCTGGTCGCCGCCTTGGCCGAGCAGGACCTGCTGCTCATCCTGGACAACTGCGAGCACGTCGTCGCCGAGGCCGCCACGCTGGCCCGCCGCCTGCTGTCCGGCTGCCCCGGCGTGCGCGTCCTGGCGACCAGCAGGGAGCCGCTTGGCATCACCGGCGAGCACCTGGTCCCGCTCCCGCCGCTCGGCACCCCGCCACCGGGCACCCCGGCCGGGGACGCGCTCGCCTACCCGGCGGTCAGGCTGTTCGCCGACCGCGCCGCCGCCGTACGGCCGGGGCTGGAGCTGGACCTCGACGCGACACAGAGCATCTGCGCGGCGCTGGACGGCCTGCCGCTGGCCATCGAGCTGGCCGCGGCGCGGGTGCGCACGTTCTCCGTGGAGGAGATCGCCGCGCGGCTGGCCGAGCACGGCCGGTTCCGGCTGCTCTCGCGCGGCGACCGGACGGCCGCCGCCCGGCACCGGACGCTGCACGCCGTCGTCGAGTGGAGCTGGGACCTGCTGGACGCCGAGGAGCAGGTGCTGGCCCGGCGGTTCTCGGTGTTCTCCGGCGGCGCCCGGCTGGAGGCGGTCGAGCGGGTGTGCGGCGAGGACAGCGCCGTGCTCCTGGCCGACCTGGTGGACAAGTCGCTCGTCGAGACCGCAGGTGGCCGCTACCGCATGCTGGACACCATCCGGCTGTTCTGCGCCGAGCGGCTGGCCGAGGCCGGCGAGGAGGAGCGGATGCGCGCCGCGCACGCCGCCTGGCACCTGGAGCACGCCCAGCGCGCCGAACCCCATCTCTACCGGGCCGAGCAGCTCGAATGGCTGGCCGTTCTCGGGGCCGACGACGCCGACCTGCGGGCCGCGCTGCGCTGGAGCGTCGAGCACGACCCGCCGCTCGCGCTGCGGCTGGTCGCCGCCCTGGCCATGTACTGGTGGCTGAGCGGGCGCCGCGGCCGGGCCGTCCAGCCGGCCGGGCGGCTGCTCGACGCGATCGGCCACGAGCCGCCCGCGGACCTGGCCGACGAGTACGTGCTCGCCGTCCTGCACGCCGTCCCCGGCGCCGGGTCACCGCACTGGGCGCGGGCCCGCGCGATCATGTCGGAGACCGGCCGGCCGATGCGGCACCGGTTCGCCGCCGCGATGTGGGGCATGGCCGCGGGCCCGCCCGAGCCCGGCGCGGACGGGCCGCGGCGGCGTGGGCTCGGCGGCGACCCGTGGAGCCTGGCGCTCGGCCGGCTCAGCGAGGCGCTGCTCACCCTGCTGAACGGCGACGTCGTGGCGGCCGAACGGGAGCTGGAGCCCGTCCTGGCGGCGTTCGCCGGGCTGGGCGAGCGCTGGGGCAAGGCGCAGGGGCTCGACTGGCTGGCGCTGATCGCGGGCTGGCGCGGCGAGTGGGCACGGGCCATGGAGCTGTGGGAGGAGGCGGTCGGCCTGCTCGACGAGCTCGGGGCGCTGGACGAGCTGGTCGACGTGCTGTGCCGGCGGGCCCGCGCCCGGCTGCGCGCGGACGGCCCGGCGGCGGCCAGGGCCGACTACCTGCGGGCCCGCGACCTGGCCCGCGAGGTGGGCCGTCCGGAGCTGACCGTGACCGTGCACGTGGGGCTGGGCGACCTGGCCAGGATCGAGGGGGACCTCGGCGAGGCCGCCGAGCGGCTGCGGGACGCGCAGGCCGCCGCCGGTCAGGGCGCCCCGGCGGCCGGAGGCACCTGGTCGCAGGTGTCCACGGCGCTGGGCCGGCTGGCACAGGCCGCGGGCGAGGCGGGCGAGGCCGTGGCCCGGCACCGGGAGGCGGTGGCCGCCGCCCGGCGCTCGGCGATCGGCAGCGACCTCGCCGACGCCGCCGAGGGCCTGGCCGAGGCCGCCCTGCTCGACGCGCCGGAACGGGCCGCGCTGCTGCTCGGCGTCGGGGTGGCGCTGCGCGGCATGGCGGTGACCGGCGACCCCGACGTGGCCGCCACGGCCGCCGCCGCCACGGCCGTGCTCGGCCCGGAGCGCTTCGCCGCCCTGTACGCCCGCGGCGCCGCCATGACCAGGCAGGAGGCCCTGTCCACGACCCTGCCCTGACGGGGGGTCCGGCGGGGAATGCGGCCCTTCCCTGACAGTCCGCGCGGGCCGGGACGGCGGCTGTCAGCCGGTCGTCGCCGGGTTGTCAGCGCTCCCGGCGACGCTTGCCGACATGAGAGACAACCTGAAGAACACCAACGTCCTCGTCTCCGGCGCCAGCATCGGCGGCCCCGCGCTCGCCCTCCGGCTCGCCCGCCACGGCTGCAACGTCACCGTCGTCGAGAGGGCGCCGGCCCTGCGCGAGGGCGGCCAGGCCGTGGACTTCAAGGGCGAGACCCACCACACCGTCCTGACCCGCATGGGCATCCTGGACGACGTGCGCCGTCTCCAGACCGGCGGCACCGACCAGCACATGGTGGACGCCTCCGGCCGCACGCTCGCGGTCATGCCCGGCGAGTTCACCGGCGGCGACATCGAGATCCGCCGCGGCGACCTGGCCAACCTGCTGTACGAGCGCACCGCCTCCACCTGCGAGTACGTCTTCGGCGACTCGATCACCTCGCTCACCGAGACCCCCAGCGGCGTGCACGTCACCTTCGAACGCTCGGCCCCCCGCACGTTCGACCTGGTCGTGGGCGCGGACGGCATCCACTCCAACGTCCGCAGGCTCGCCTTCGGCCCCGAGGCCGACTACGTGGACTTCCTCGGCCACTACTACGCGCTGGTTGAGCTGGACGCCGACTTCGGCCCCGACAGCCAGATGTACAACGAGCCCGGCAGGATGGTCGCGGTCGGCGGCCCGAAGGCGACGGCGTTCTTCGTCTTCGCCTCCGAGCGGCTCGACTACGACCGCTACGACGTCGAGCAGCAGAAGGCGATCCTGGCGCGGGCCTATGCCGGGATGGGCTGGCGCACCCCGCAGGTCCTCGACGCGGTCCGCGGCGCCAAGGACGTCTACCTCGACTCGATCAGCAGGGTGAGCATCGACCGGTACGCGAGCGGCCGGGTGGTGCTGCTGGGCGACGCGGCGTACGGCAACACGCTGGGCGGGTTCGGCACCGGGCTGGCGCTGGTGGGCGCGTACGTGCTGGCCGGGGAGCTGGCGGCGGCGGGCGGCGACCACCGCGCGGCCTTCGCCGAGTACGAGGGCCAGATGCGCCGCTACTCCAAGGTCACGAGGAGCGGCAACAACGCGGGCACCTTCCTGGCTCCGGGCACCCCCGCCGGGATCCGCATGCGGAACTGGACCTTCAAGTTCGGCTTCCTGCTCGGCCTGATGATGAAGGTGACCGACATGTTCGCCACCAACATCGCGCTGAAGGACTACTGAACGGGCACCCGGCCCACGCCCGCGTCGAGCCGGAGCCGGGGGGCGCCGTCCAGCAGCGGGAGGTGGTCGTCCGCGAGCCGCCAGTCCTGGACGGGCACCAGGCCGGGCCCGATCAGCTCGAACCCGTCGAACAGCCGCAGCACCTCGCCGTGGCTGCGGAACGCGCCCTGGGCGGGCGAGCCGGCCGTGGCCAGGTGGAGCTGGGCGATGGCCTCGGGAGAGCTCTCGGCCATCGCGTGGGAGAGCACCAGATGGCTGCCGGGCGCCATGGGCTTCCTGAAGGCGGCCACGATGCCGGACGGGTCCTCGTCGTCCATGACGAAGTGCAGCACGCCGACCATCAGCACGCACACCGGCTGGTCGAAGTCGATCAGGCCGGTCACGTGCGGGTCGGCCAGGACGTCGGCCGGTCTGCGCAGGTCGGCCTGGATGCCGGCGACGCCTGGCTGGTCGGCGAGCATCACCTGGGCGTGCAGGCGCACCATCGGGTCGTGGTCCACGTAGATCACCCGGCAGGCCGGGCTCACCTCGCGGACGGTCTCGTGGATGCTGGGCGAGGTCGGGATGCCGGTGCCGAGATCGATGAACTGGCGCACGCCCTGCCGGGCCACGTGGCGCACGGCCTCGATCTGGAAGCGGCGGTTGGCCCTGGCGACGGCGCGGGCGTCGGGCGCGACGGCCAGCAGCCTCTCGGCCACCGCGCGATCGACGGCGACGTTGTCCTTGCCGCCGAGCAGATAGTCGTACACCCGGGCGGAGCTCGGGACGTTGGGGTCAACTCCGGACGGAACACGTTCTAGCTCAGACATGGCGGCTCATTCCCTCGCCTACCAATGTTCAACGGCCATACTACTCGGTAACTTCTGGGCCGGCCGGGAAGTTCCGATATACCGGAACACGTTCTACTTCGCCGCGTAGCCGCAGGAGCGGGGGTCGTCGAGCTCGGGGTCCAGCTCGATCCTGCTCAGGACCGTCGCGTCGATCGGACGGCGGATCGTGCCGGCCGTGGCGCAGTCGTAGAACACGTACGCGCCGGAGTCCTGGCCGAGCACCAGCCAGCGTTCCCCCTTCGACAGGAGCCTGCCGCCGTCGTCGCGGACCTCGGCCCACTGGTTGGAGAACCCGGTGAGCTGGAGCACGAGGTTGGCCTCGCCGCGGTCGTGCACCGCCTCGGCCCCCCGCGTCATCCAGCCGACGAGCACGAACCCCAGGCCCACCCCCACCAGCGCGCCCGTCAGCACGCGCATCGCGGCCCGGCCCGTGGGCCGCGCCCGCAGCAGCCGGTACGGCACCAGCAGGCAGAACAGCCCGACCACCACGACCGTGATCAGCACCGGCGTGCCGGTGATGTCCAGGATGCCGAGCATCCCCCAGTACGCGACGCCCGACAGCGCCGCGCCCACCCCGGCGGCCAGCCACGGCTGCTCCCGTCCCCGGTCGAGGGCCCGTCCGGCGGCGCCGCGGGTGATCCGGTCGAGCAGCCACCAGGCGCCCACGACCAGGCCGAGCAGCGGCAGCAGGGTCAGGAAGAGCAGCACCAGCGTCGCCACCAGATGGCCGAAGATACCGGCCTGGGTGAGCCCGGCCTGCTCAGGGGTGATGCCGAAGGTGTCGTAGACGCTCTCGAAGCCCAGGTAGAGCAGGGCGTACACGGCGACGGCGATCGGCACGACGACCGTGCCGATCTTCTCCATCACCTCCAGCACGCTGCCCCTGACGGACGCGGTCTCCGGTACCGCGGTCTCGGAGTGCGCAGCGGGCAACGTCTGATTTGTCATGGCACAAGAGGATGCATCAGGCCAGGACCGGCGTCATCCATCGGGCGTCGCGAAGCGGCGCAGCAGCGCGTCCGCCTCGGCGAAACCGGCCACCACGTCGGCGGCCGTGCGCTCCTCGCGCACCATCCCGACGGCCTGGCCGGCGTAGATGCAGGCGGTGTCGAAGTCGCCGTCGCGGCGGGCGGCGGCGATCCGCGCCGCGGCCTCCTCGTCGGCCGCCAGCTCCGCCTCGCGGCCGGCCCAGCGGTCGAAGAAGGCGTTGCGCAGGGCCCGGCCGCCGTACTCGACCGGCCAGTCCAGACGCTGTGCCACGTCGAAGACGCGGCCGTAGGCGGTGTCGGTCTCGGCCGCGGCCAGCACGCGGGCCGCCGCCGTCCCGGACAGGGTCGTCTCCGCGCAGCCCATGAACGCCGTGCCGGCCCACGCCCCCTCGGCCCCCGCCGCCAGCACGGCGGCCAGCCCGCGGGCGGTGGCGATGCCGCCCGCCGCCAGCACCGGGATCCGGACGGCGTCCAGGACGCTCTGGAGCAGCGGCAGCGTGCCCACGTCGGCGCGCCCGTGCCCGCCCGCCTCGGCCCCGCGCGCGACGACCGCGTCCACGCCGGCCTGCTCGGCGGCGCGGGCCTCGTCGGTGGTGCCCGCCTGGGTGACGACCGCGATGCCGGCCTGCCGCAGCTCCTCCACGTACCGCCGGTACGGCCCGAAGCTCACGGAGACGAGCCGGGGCCGGGCCGCGAGCACGGCCTCGAACTGGGCCGGGTTGCCGGGCAGCGCCCAGGCCATGAGCCCGATCCCGTACGGCCGCCCGCTCTCGGCGGCGACGGCTGCCTCGGCCTCGATCCAGGAGGCGGGCGCGGCGGAGGAGACCCCGATCACGCCGAGCGCGCCGGCCGCGGAGACGGCGGCGGCCAGCCGGCCCGCCCCCACCCCGGCCATGGGCGCCCCCACCAGGGGCACCGTCAGTCCGAACCGCTCGGTCAACCACGTCCGCACGCCGGTCCCCTTCCTCGTCGCCTGCCGCTGCCAGTCTCGCACCACGCCTCCCGGAGGCATGGCGGGAGGGGGACAACGCAGGATCCGTACGAAAGTAGAGCCGGATGACCGATGCGCCGGAGGCGGAGGCTGTGCATCCTGGTGGGGACGGGTCCGGCGCGTGGCCTGTTGTGAACCCGAGAGGAGTCGCCAGCCCATGGACAGCACTGCAACCCGCCCGACCGTGGTCCTGGACAACGGTGTCGTCGGCCGGATCATGCTGGCCCACCGGTCGAGGCGCGACCTCGTGCTCGTGCTCGGCATGGACGGCACCCTGCTGAGCTGCGACCTCGACGGCATCGCCTGCGTGGTCGGCGGCCGGCCCCTGTGCCGCGACGGCTGACGCCCGCCCCCGGGAGCGCCGCCGCGCACGGCGACGGTCAGGACCTGGCCACCAGGGCGGCCAGCTCGCCGACGGCGCTGAAGTCGTTGGTGAGGCGGTTCTTGGTGAGGGCGACGGCGGTGCCGGTCGCGGTGTCGGCCCACGCGTAGCTGCCGCCCGCCCCGCCGATGCCGAACGCCGTCGCGCTCTCCTGCGGCGAACCGCCGGGAAGCCCGATGGTGAACCCCAGACCCCACGTCGAGGGCATGCCGAAGACCTCGTCCGGGCCGCTGTAGGCCACCGCGGTCGCCTCGCGCAGCCGCTCCGGCGAGATCAGCCGGACGCCGTCCACCTCGCCCAGCAGGGCGGCGTACATGCGCGCGACGGCCCTGGCCGAGGTCTTGCCGCCGGCCGGGATGTCGGCGGTCAGGTAGTCGGGCCTGCTGCCGAGGGCGGCGTTCGGCATCAGCTCCATCGGCCCGGCCCTGAACATCGGCAGGTCGGCCGGCATGTCCCCGAACGCCGACGGGTCCATCGGCTCGTCCTCCAGCCGGGCCAGGCGGTGCTGCTCCTCCGGCGGCATCCCGAAGTAGAGCTCGCGGGCCACGCCCAGCGGGCCGGAGACCTCCTCCAGCAGCACCTGGGAGATGCGCTTGCCGGTGGTCCTGCGGACGATCTCGCCGACGAGGAAGCCGAAGGTGTAGGCGTGGTAGCCCATCTTCGTGCCGGGCTGCCACCACAGCTCGGCGTTCTCCAGGGCGGCGACCATCCTGTCCCAGTCGCAGACGTCCTCGGGGGTCGTGTCGAGCGGCACGCCGGGCACGCCGGCCGTGTGGCTCAGCACGTGGCGGACGGTCACGCCCTCCTTGCCGTTCCCGGCGAACCCTGGCCACAGGTCGGCGACGGGGGTGTCGTAGTCGTACAGGCCGCGCTCGGCCAGCATGTGGGCGACGGTCGAGGTCGCGCCCTTGCCGATGGAGAAGTTGTAGAACGGGGTGTCGGAGGTGACCGGCCGGCCGGTCTCGGGGTCGGCCACGCCCGCCACCACGTCCACGATCTGCCTGCCGTCCCGGTAGACGGCCACCTGCAGGCCGCGCTCGGCGCCCGACTCGATCAGCTTGTCGGCGGTCTGCTGCACCTGCTGCTGAAGATCGGTCATGAGATCGTCACTCCTGTCGGCTTAGGAAACTGGACGGTACAGTACTCAGATAAGTACGGAACTGTCCAGTACTGTGGGAACACATGATCGAAAGATTGGTGCGTCGGTGGCGGAAGAGGACGGGCGGACGGCCCGCAAACGCAGGCAGATCCTGGACGCGGCCCACGCCGTGTTCCTGCGCAACGGCTACGTGGGCGCGAGCATGGACGAGGTGGCCTCGATCGCCGCGGTCTCCAAACAGACCGTCTACAAGCACTTCAGCGACAAGGAACAGCTCTTCACCACGATCGTCCTCGACACCGCGGGCCGGATCGAGGTCCTGGCCAAGCTGATCAGCGAGTCGCTGGAGGGGAACCAGGACCTGGAGAAGGGGCTGCGCAAGCTGGCCCACGAGTTCCTGGCCTCGATCATGCAGCCCGACGTGCTGCGGCTGCGGCGGCTGATCATCGCCGAGGCCGACCGGTTCCCCGGCCTCGGCCGCGCCTGGTACCGGCAGGGCTTCGAGCCTTCGCTGGAGGCGATGTCCACGGCCTTCGGGCGGCTGGCCGGGGCGGGCCTGCGTCCCCTGGACGATCCGCGGCTCGCCGCCGAGCACTTCGTCGGCCTGCTGCTGTGGATCCCGGTGAACAAGGTGATGTTCTCGGGCGGCGGCGACCACCACACCCAGGCCGAGCTCGACCGGCTCGCCGACGCCGCGGTGGAGGTGTTCCTGCGCGCCTACGGCGCCTAACCGGTCAGGAACTGCTTGAGCCCGGCGGCCAGCGAGCCGGCCATCTCCTCCCGGAACTCCCCGTCGGACATCTTGGCGGCGTCGCCCGGGTTGGCCATGTTGCCGCACTCGATGAACACCGCCGGGCGGGTGGACAGGTTGAGCCCGCCCAGGTCGGTGCGGGTCTGCAGGCCCTGCTCGCCGACGTAGGTGGCGTACGGGATGCCGGTGCCGTCGCGGAAGGCGTTCCGGACGGCGACGCCCAGCCTCCGGGACGGCTGGATGATCGCGTCGTTGTGGCCGGGCACCAGGCCCGGCATGATCACGTGGAAGCCGTGGCCGGCCGGCGGCGCGCCGTCGGCGTGGATCGACAGGACGGCGTCCGCCCGCGCCTTGTTGCCGATGGCCGCCCGCTCGTTGACGCAGGGGCCGACGCCGGTGTCGTCCGGTCTGGTCAGCACCACCTTTGCGCCCATGCCTTCGAGCTGCGGCTTCAGGCGCAGCGCGACGTCCCAGGTGAAGGCGTGCTCGGGGTAGCCGGCCCCGGTCTGGGTGCCGGTGGTGTTGCAGGGCTTGCGCCTGGTGATGACGTCGACCGGGCGGTTGATCTCCGTGGGGTGGGAGGCGTTGCCGCCGTTGTGCCCCGGATCGAGCACGACGGTCTTCCCGGCCAGCGCGTTCCGCGTCCCCTGTGACGGCGAGGCGGAGGTGACGACCACCCCCTGGGTGGTGCGCACGGGGCCGCCGCCGCAGGCCGCCGACAGCGCGGCCAGGGCGGTCAGCACCACGGGGACCGCTGGGTGAACGCGCATGCGTCCGACCGTAACCCGGTCCGGCCCGCGGGCTCCGCCACCCACTCTGACCTGCGGCAACAATGACCTGGATTTGGGTTTCGCGGAATGGGCGTCGGGCGCGTCACCGTCGGCGTGCTCGGCCGGGCTAGTCGCGGTCCCAGGTCACGCCGGGTATCGGCGGCTCCTCGTGCTTGCGGATCAGGTAGGGCGGCATGACCAGGGCGTGCAGGTTCGTGGTGAGCAGGGTGTCGATCGACTGCTCGGGCGTCTCGGTCAGCGGGTCGCCGGGGCCGTGGAGCGAGGTGCTGACCAGCACCGGGGAGCCCGTGGCCGCATGCCACCTCGTCAGCAGGGCGTGCAGGAACGGCGTGGCCGGCTCCTCCACGGTCTGGAGCCTGGCCGTGCCGTCCACGTGGGTCACGCCGGGCAGGCTCGCGCGGTGCTCGGGGCGCACGTCGGCGGAGTACTGCATGAACGGGGCCGGGCGGTCGACGTCGAACAGGCGCTCGGCGTGCTCGGCCAGCACCAGCGGGGCCAGTGGGCGGAACCATTCGCGGCCCTTGATCTCGAAGTTGACGTAGTCCTGCATGTCCGGTCTGGCCGGGTCGGCGAGGATGCTGCGGTTGCCGAGGCCGCGCGGGCCGGACTCGCTGCGGCCCTGGTGCAGGGCCACGACCCGGCCGCTCTCCAGCAGCGACACCATCGCGCCGACCAGGTCGTGCGGCTGCTCGGCCACCAGGCCGTCGGGCAGGCTTCGTACGGCGGCGGTGATCTCGCTCTCGTCCGGGTCGGGGCCGAGGAAGTCGTCGGTCCAGCGGAAGCGGCTCTCGACGCCGAGGCATTCGATGAGGCCGTACAGGGCGCAGCCCACGGCGGTGCCGCCGTCGTGCGGGCTCGGCGGGACGAACACCTCGCGGAACGGCGACCCGCGGAGGATCCGGCCGTTGGCCGAGCAGTTGAGCGCGGTGCCGCCGGCGAAGGCCAGCCGGTCCAGGCCGGTCTGCCCGTGCAGCCAGGCGACGACCTGGGCGAGGGCGTTCTCGAAGGCCCGCTGGCCGGCCGCGGCCAGGTCCGCCGCGCGGGAGAAGCGCTCGCCGCCGGGCTCGTATACGTAGGCGTCCCGCTGGGCGAACGTCTCGATCCACTCCTCGGGGATGAACACCTCGTGGCCGCGTACGTCGAGGTCGGGCAGGCCGTACACGTACGCGTCGCCGAAGGGGGCCAGGGCCGTCACCTTGTCCTCGTGGCCCTCGCCCTCGGGCCACAGCAGCTTGGTCAGCAGCGCGTAGAAGCTGCCGAGGCCGGCCGGTCGCGACCAGTCGCCGTCCCAGAGCTGCTTGGCCAGGCACTCGATCTCGCCGCCGCGCTCGCAGCGGTAGAACGAGGCGACCTCCAGCATGTCGTCGCGGGTGCCCTTCGGCAGCGCGACCCGCTCGGTGAAGTCCCTGACCCGGCTGCCCTGCGCGTCGATCACCAGGCCCGCCGCCCGGTCGAACGGCGAGGGCGGGAACGCGCTGTAGAGGTGGCTGAGATGGTGGGAGACCCGGACGACCCGGGCGTCCTCCTTGAGGCTCAGCGTCTCGCGCAGCTCCTCCTCGTAGGCGTCCTTGTGCTCGATCTCGGTGTCGGCGGAGTATCCCTCGACGACCAGGTCCACGGGCTCCTTGAGCAGCGGCATCTCGGGCAGGTAGACGTCCGGCAGGTCGCCGAGACGGCCCCAGTGATGCCTGCGCCGGCTGATGCGCTCCTTCTGCAGGCTGTACATGCCCGACTCGCCCACAGCGACAGCAACAGAACCATCCTGAGTACGATTTATACCGACAACGATAGGAACATCCGTCATCTCTGGTGCCTCCTGGGCTGTGATCACCGGCACCAGTACCCGGACCTCGGACAAGACCATCCCTCAACCGCGTAACGGACACGTCAGCCCGGACCCGCCCGCGAACCCGGCAGAACTTGTGGGCCGGAAGCGCAGTCAAACCCTGCATGACGATGAAGCACACAATCGCGGCGGCGACCCTCGCGGCGGGCGTCGCGCTGGCCGGGATCGCCTCCCCCGCGCTCGCCGCCCCGACCTTCGGCCCGCTCGGGTACGGCGGGGTCACGCTGGGCATGAGCGCCAAGGCCGCCCAGGCCACCGGGAAGATCGTCCACAAGCCCGGCCTCGACTCCGACAGCTGTTCCGGCTGGGACCTCAAGGCCCGGAAGACGGCCCGCGACACGGTCGGCCTCTTCATCTCCAAGAAGCAGGGCGTGGCGATCATCTTCGCGCCGAAGGGCGTCAAGACGCCGCAGGGCATCGGCATCGGCTCGACGAGCGCCCAGCTCAAGAGCGCGTACGCGAAGAAGCTGCGGACGGCCGAGAGCGGCTACCCGTACGTCGCCGTGCCGGGCAACCCGAAGGCCCACTACTACTTCCTGCTCTCCAAGGGCAAGATCTACGAGATGGGCCTGGCCCTGGACAAGCAGGACTGCGCGAACTAGCGACGTCCCCGTCCCGCATGTGGACGACCGGCCCGGCCGAAACCCTGAGAGTGATCTACGTCACTCGATCGCTCCAGGCGGGCGCGCACGCGATCCGGTCGCGACCGCGGCAGCCCGCCCATCAGGCGATCATCGACTGACGGGCCCCTGAACGGGCGGCACCGGCTTCTCCGCGAAGCCGGTGCTCTTTTTATTTCCCGATAAATAGGGTCTAGCCCGGAGATGTGGTTCTTGGTAGAAATTGCCGCTGGCGGCTACACGCTGCTTCCTGAACCGGTCATCCACCAATTCCTATAGTGAGCGGGCCGATTTTTGCTTGCCGATGATTTCTTCTTCGTCTGCTGGGACGCGACGGGCTCGGGCAAGCCTCGGCTGCACGTCGCCGGCGTGGCGCTCGGCCTGGCCGGGGCGCTGCTCGCGGAACTGGTGCTGGAGCAGCGGATCACTGTCGAGGGGGTGCGGCTGCGGGTGGTCGACCGGCGCCGGGTCCGGGACGAGCTGGCCGGAAAGGTGCTGACCGAAATCGGCAATTCCCCTCAGCACACCGATGTGCGAACCTGGTTGGCCTACCTCGCGCAACGCTCGGTCACCGAAGTCACCGGCCGGTTGATGGGTAATGGCCTGGTAGAACGCGAATCCCCGAGGCTGCTCAAACGCAAACAAGTCCGCTATTTCTCGAACGACTTCAATCGGGCCATGTGGCCCGCCGCGCGGCTGCGGCTGGCGCTGGTGAAGTGGCAGCCGCTGGACCCGCACGACATGGCGCTGGCGGCGCTGACCGAGGCCTGCGACCTGACCGACGTCGTCGTCGAGGACCCGGCCGACCGGCGCGGCGCCCACCAGTACCTGACCACGGTGCTGGCCGCGATGCCGCAACCGCTGAGCGACCTGGGCCGCCAGGTGAGCGCGGCCGTCGGCGACGCCGTCCTGACCTACCGGACGTGACCCCATCACACGGAACCCCGGACCACCCACCCTGCCCCCGTCGCACCTGAACCCCCCCAGAAAGGAACGCGATGCCTTCCGCGAGATCCGGCGCCGCGCCCGACCCGATCGCCGGCGCCCTGGCCGCCGACCGGCTCGGCGCACCCTCGGTCGTCTACTTCGTCCTGTCGGCCGCCGCGCCGCTCACCGTCGTCGCCGGCGTGATCACCACCGGCTACGCCGTCACCGGCATCACCGGGCTGCCGATCGCGTTCCTGGTCGTGGGCGTGGTGCTGGCGGTGTTCGCGGTCGGGTACGTGGCGATGGCCCGCCACATGGCCAACGCCGGCGCGTTCTACACCTACGTCAGCCGGGGGCTCGGCCGTCCGGCGGGCATCGCGGCGGCGTGGGTGGCGCTGATCGCCTACAACGCGCTGCAGGTCGGCCTGTACGGCGCCTTCGGCGCGGCGGCCACCCCGCTGCTCGAACGGTGGTTCGGCGGCGCGCCGCCCTGGTGGGCGATCTCGCTGGTCGCCTGGGCGCTGGTGGGCGTCCTGGGCCTGATGCGGGTGGACGTCAACGGGCGGCTGCTGGCCGTCCTGCTCACCGCCGAGGTGGCGGTCATCCTGCTGTTCGACCTGGCGGACCTGGTCAACCCGGCGCCGTCCGGGTTCTCGGCCGAGACGTTGGCGCCCGCGGCGCTGTTCGTGCCGGGGGTGGGGGCGCTGCTGGTCATCGCGACGCTCGGGTTCGTCGGGTTCGAGTCCTCCGTGGTGTTCTCGGAGGAGAGCCGGGATCCGCGGCGTACCGTGCCGCTGGCCACGTACTCGTCGGTGGCGATCATCGCGGGGCTGTACGCGCTGTCGTCGTGGGCGATGACGGTCGCCACGGGACCGGCGGACATCGTGGCCGCCGCGCGCCGCGACCAGGCCGAGACGATCTTCATCATCGCGAACCAGCACCTCGGCGGCGCGGTCGTGGACGTCGCCCGGGTGCTCTTCGTCACCAGCGTGTTCGCCGCCATGATCTCCTTCCACAACACCACCGCCCGGTACTTCTTCGCGCTCGGGCGCGAGCGGGTGCTGCCCGCCTTCTTCGGCCGCACCCGGCCGCGCAGCGGCGCGCCGCGGTCGGGCTCGATCGCGCAGACCGTGCTCGGGCTGGTCGTCATCGTGGTCTACGCGGTCCTGGGGCTCGACCCGCTGGTGCAGCTCTTCTTCTACGGCGGCTCGTTCGGCGGGTTCGGGGTGCTGCTGCTGGTGTTCGTGACCTCGATCGCGATCGTCGTCTTCTTCGCCCGGCAGCCGAGCGGGGAGAGCCTCGCGCGGCGCTTCGCGGCCCCCGTGCCCGCCGCGCTGGCGCTGGCCGTCATGGTGTGGCTGGCGCTGGACAACTTCTCGACGCTGCTCGGGGTGCCCGAGGGCGATCCGCTCGCCTGGATCCTGCCGGTCGTGTACGCGGTGGCGGCCCTGCTCGGCGTGGGCTGGGCGCTGGTCCTGCGCTCGGGACAGCCGAGCGTGTACTCGCTGGTGGGCATGGGCGCCAAGGCCGCCGCCACGCCGGAGGCCGTCCGTTGACGCGCTCGCAGGAGGTGGCGGCGCACGACGTCCGCCGGGCGACGGCCGGGGACGCCGGGACGGTCGCGGAGCTGGTGGCGACCGCGTTCGCGCGGCTGCCCGCGGTGTCGTACCTGGTGCCCGAGCCGGCCGGGCGGCACGAGATCATGGTGGCGGACTTCCTGATCCTCGTCTCGCACGCCATCGAGCACGGCGAGGTCGACCTCCTCGACGAGGGCCGGGCGGTCGCGGTGTGGGTGCCGCACACCGCCGACGCGCCGCCCGAGCCGCCCGACTACGACCGCCGCCTGGCCGCCGCCACCGGGAGGTGGGCCGACCGGTTCCGGGTCCTGGACGAGCTGTTCGAGCGGCACCACCCGGAGCCGCCGTACCACCACCTGGCGTTCCTGGCCGTGCACCCCGACCACCAGGGCCGGGGCCTCGGGTCGGCGCTGCTCCGCCGCCACCACGCCCTGCTGGACGGCGCGCCCGCCTACCTGGAGGCCAGCAGCGCCCGCAGCCGCGACCTGTACGCCAGGCACGGCTACCAGGCCGAGGAGCCGTTCGCGCTGCCCGACGGCACCCTGTTCTGGCCCATGTGGCGGCCCGGCGTCACTGGGTGAGGCAGGGGCCGTCGCAGACGTCGGCGACCACGCCGGTCTTGAGGAACACCGACTTCTGGAGCTGGGCGGCCGGGGTCCTGCGGGGCTTCTCGTGCGGGTCCTCGCCCTGCGTGGGCGGGGTGTTGGTGAGCGGTGGCGCGGGGGCGCCGCCGTCCCACATCACCAGGGCCGAGCCGGGGTGGGCCCGGCCGCGGATCGCGGGGATCCCCCAGAACGGCACGGCGTCCGGGCTGCGCCCCGGGGCGAGTGCCGGGGTCAGCAGGCGGGCGCCGACGGTACGGGCCTCGACCTCGGCGGTGACCGTGGCCACCTGGTGGTCGCCGAAGGCGACGTGCATGAGCACCCGGTGCCGCGGCGTCCCCGGGTAGGGGCGGTCGGTCAGGTGGGCGGCGTAGCCGTCGGCCTCGCCGCGGTCCCACAACATCTGCATGAGGGCCAGGATGAGCTGCTGGTCCAGCTTGTCGGGGTAGGCCTGGTCGAGGGCGGCCTGGAAGGGGGCGGCGTCGGCGCTGCGATTGAACAGGGTGCTGTAGTTCATGCCGGTCACGCCGAGCACGCCGCGCTCGATGTCCGTCGACAGCGCGACCAGCGCGCCGCCCAGGATGCCGCCCTGGCTGTTGCCGTCGTACACCAGGCCCTTGCGCAGGTCGATCAGCGGGCGGCCGCGGGCGGTGCGGAAGGCGGGGTGGGCGGCGAAGCCGTCGGGGACGGTCATGGCGCGGCCCAGGAACATGAAGTCGAGGAACCCCTGAAGGGTGCGGTCGGGGATCGTGCCGAACCTGGAGATGTCGGTGAAGACGGAGGCGACGTGCGGGATGTCCTCGTCGGCCATGCCGATCCACTTGGTGGCGCAGAAGAGGAACCCGTGCTCCTGCGCCATGGTCTTCACGTTCGACGCGCCCACCTCGGAGTGCCTGCCGAGCAGGCCGTGGCCGTACAGGGAGGGCCGGGCGGGGTGGTCGAAGGCGACGCGGGGGATCTCGCAGCGGAAGGGCGCCACCTGCTCGTTGCCGGGCAGGCGGGCCGGCAGGCCGTCGGGGCCGCGGTTGAGCGCCGAGCCGGGCGGGCCGCCCGGACGGTCGAGGTAGCTCGGCACGCGGAAGGTGCCCTCGACCCGGCGGGCGATCTGGGCGTCCTGCTCGGGGGTGAGGTCGGTGACCGAGGTGACCTCGAAGGCGGGCGCGTGGCCGCGCAGCGCGCGCAGGGCGTCGTCGCGCATGGCCAGCGCCGGGCCGGCCAGGCCGCGCGCGCCGGCGACGGTGAAGTCCCAGGCCAGGTAGAGGCCGCGGGTACCGACGCCGGCGCGGCGCAGCGCGGACAAGGCGGGCTGGAGGCGGCGTTGGCGGTCGTACAGGTCGTGGCCCGGCGGCAGGGGCGGGCCGGCGACCGCGGCGAAGGCGGGGTTCGGCGGGATCGGGACGCCGGCGGCGTCGCGGAGGTCGCGCAGGGCGACCGCGTACCGGTGGCCCTCGCGCAGGTTGCGGGCCGGGCGGACGATCAGGGCCTGACGGCCGGCGGGCGCGTTGGCGTCCAGCTCGGCCCAGTACGGCCACCGCTCCCCCGTCACGGTGTCCAGCAGCACGACGGGCGCGTCCCGGTCCAGCGACCTGCCGATGTCGGTGATCGGCGCGGCCCCCGTCCTGGCCAGGTCCAGCCCCGGCACCCTGGCCAGCAGCATCGAGCCCGGCGAGAAGCCGTCGTTCCTGTTCCACTCGGCGGGCGCGATCGGCACGCCCGCGGCCGAGACCGGCGTGGACCCGGCCGCGAAGGCCACCCTGCGGCCCGTCTCGGTGCCCCGGTCGGCGACGGTGAACCAGTCGTTCGGGAACGGCAGCAGGCAGGCCGCCGGGTCGATCGGGTCGCAGCCGGACGGATCGGAGGCCGCCGAAGCCGGTGACGCCGCCGGCGCGGAAAGCGTCGCGCAGGCCAGGGCGAGGACGGTGAGGAGACGGGGAAGCACGCGCACGGGCACCTCGGGAGCTGATCGAGGCCGGGGGTTCGGGCCATGGTGGATCGCCCCGGGGCCGCCGTCAATGGCTTCACGGAATGCCGTTCAGATTTGTGAGGCGTCACAGATTTGACCGTCCGGATTTACTGCCCTGTCCAGTTCACAGAAGGACGAGCAGGGCTCATCGTCATGTCTGCGAATCCAAACGACATCAGCCGACGCGAACGACGTGGAGACATGATGCGCCGCCGTACCTTCATCAGGACCGTCTCCGCGGCGGTCGCGTTCTCCGGGGCGATGTGGCACGACGCCGTGGCCTCCGCGGCGGGCGCGGGCGTGAGCCCGTACGGGCCGCTCGGCGCCCCGGACGCCAACGGCATGGCGCTGCCCGCCGGGTTCACCGGCCGGGTGGTGGCCAGGTCGGGCCGGGTCGTCGGCGGCACGCTGTGGCACCCCGCTCCTGACGGCGGCGCGTGCTTCGCCGACGGCTCCGGCTGGATCTACGTGTCCAACTCCGAGGTGCCACTCGTGGGCGGGACCTCGGCGATCAGGTTCAGGGCCGACGGCTCGATCGACCGGGCGTACCGGATCCTGAGCGGCACGAACCTCAATTGCGCGGGCGGCGCGACCCCGTGGGGCACCTGGCTGTCCTGCGAGGAGATCTTCCGCGGCAAGGTCTACGAGACCGACCCGTACGGCGACCGCTCCGCCCAGCAGCGCCCCGCCATGGGCAAGTTCAAGCACGAGGCCGCCGCCTGCGACCCCGACCACAAGGTCGTCTACCTGACCGAGGACGAGGGCGACGGCTGCTTCTACCGCTTCACCCCCACCACCTGGGGCGACCTGTCCAGCGGGCGGCTCGACGTGCTCTGCGGGCTCGGCGGCGACAGCGTCGAGTGGCGGCCGGTGCCCGACGCGACGCCCGGCGTCTTCGACACGCAGACCAGGCACCAGGTCTCGGCGGCCCGCCACTTCAGCGGCGGCGAGGGCTGCCACTACGCCGCCGGGATCTGCTACTTCACCGCGAAGGGCGACCGCAAGGTCTGGGCCTACGACACCGCCAGGCAGACGGTCACCGCGATCTACGAGGGCGGCGGCACCCTCGACGGCGTCGACAACATCACCGGCCGCCCGTCCGGCGACCTGTACGTGGCCGAGGACGGCGGCAACATGGAGATCAACATCATCACGCCCGACCGCGTGGTCGCCCCCGTCATGCGCCTGGACGGCCAGGCCAAGTCGGAGATCACCGGCCCCGCGTTCTCCCCCGACGGCACCCGGCTCTACTTCTCCTCCCAGCGCGGCACCAGCGGCGAGACCGCCGGGACCGGGGGGATCACGTACGAGGTGACCGGGCCCTTCCGCCGCTGACCAGCACTGCTTCCACCCCCCGCCGGAGCCGCTGACCAGCGTGGCCTCCGCACCCCCACCCCCGCCGAAGGAGTCCTCAATGGTCCGACGGTTGCTCGTCCTGCTCTCCGCGACCGCCCTGGCGCTCGGCGTCGCGCCGCCCGCACACGCCGCCCAGGGCGAGGTGTACGTGGCGCTCGGCGACTCCGCCGCGTCGGGTCCCCTGGTGCCCAACCAGGTGGTTCCCGACCTCGGCTGCTGGCGTTCCGACCACAACTACGCCCACCTGACCGCCCGGGCCATCGGCGCCGCCACCTTCAGGGACGTCACCTGCTCCGGCGCCAAGACCCGTGACATGTACAACTCCCAGGGCACCGACCTCGGCAGCGTCGCGCCCCAGCTCGACGCGCTCAGCGCGGACACCACCCTGGTCACGGTGCAGATCGGCGCCAACGACGTCGGCCTGACCGGCTTCATCGAGGACTGCCTGAACCTGCTGCCCCCGCCCGTCGGCGACGCCTGCAACGACGACTACATCGTCGACGGCCAGGACTCCTGGCGGGTCAAGACCGACGCGCTGCGGTCCAAGCTGACCACGCTGGTGAACGACATCCGCGCCCGCTCCCCGCGCGCCCGGATCTTCATGGTCGGCTACGCCACCTACGCGCCGCCGAACGGCTGCTACCCGACCGTCCCGATCATCAAGGCCGACGCCAACTACATCCGCGCGACGCTCCAGTACTTCAACCGGATGCTGGCCGAGCAGGCCTCCGCCGCGGGAGTGGCGTTCGTCGACCTCCAGACGCCGAGCGTGGGCCACGACCCGTGCAAGGCCCCGGGCGTGCGCTGGATCGAGCCGTACGTGCCCGCCTCGCCCGCCGCCCCCTTCCACCCCAACGGTCTCGGGATGCGGAACTTCGCCACCGTCGTGACCGCCGCGGTGTCCGGCGCGGTGTCCGGCGCGCTCTGAGCCGATCGAGCGACGGGAGCCGTCCCTGCCGGGGGGCGGCTCCCGTTCACTTGCGGTGCTGGCGCCTGGCGGCCAGCGCCGCGCCGATGCGTTGCAGGTGGGCCGGGTCCACGGGGTCGAGGCCGGTCAGGCTGACGGCCCTGCGCAGGCGGTAGTCGACCGTGTTGGGGTGCACGTGCAGCAGCTCGGCCGTACGGCGGCGGTCGAGGCCGGTGTCCAGGTAGACCGTGAGCGTCCTGAGCAGGTCGGGGTTGTCGAGCAGCGGGTCGAGCAGGCCGGCGAGCACGGCGGTGGCCTGGCTCGGCCTGGTGAGCTGGTACTCCAGCAGCACGTCGGCCAGCCGGTAGGCGCCCGGCGGCTGCTCGAAGACCCGTACCACCTCCAGGACCTCCTCGGCCAGCTTGACGGCCTCCGGCACCCCGGCGGGCGGGGCGATCTCGGCCGCCGCCCACACCGGCACGCCGGCCGCCTTGGCCATCCCGGCGGCCGTCTCGCCGACCTCGTACCAGTCGGGGTCCTCGCCCGTGATCGGCACGAACGCCAGGCCGCCCGTCGTGTCCAGCACCGACAGCACCGGCTCGGCCGCGCCCCGCTGGAGCGCCGTCCTGATCCGGTGCAGCTTGCGGCGGCCCGCGATCGACCCGCCCGGCTCGTCGCTCTCCTCGTCGGGATGCCGGCCGACCGCGAGCGCGAGCACCAGGTAGCGCGGGGCCAGCCGCACCCCGGCCAGCGCCGCCCGGTCGCCGCCGAGCAGCGCGGACACGGCGGCGTGCAACGCGTGCTGCTCGTGGCTGAGCATGCCCTCGCGCTCCTCCAGGTACGCGGTGCACACGGCGGCCGTCACCGACTCCGTGTAGAGCAGGATGAGGCGGTTGGCCGCCAGCACGTCCGCGAAGTCGGCGGGCGTGGCCTCGGCGAACAGGTGCTCCCACACCTTGCGCGCGCCCAGGTGGTAGGCGGCCAGCAGGGCCTCCAGCGGCACGCCCTCCTGGGCGCGGCGGGCCGCCGACGAGCGCAGCGGCGCCAGCTCGGCCCTGGTGGGCGGGCGGCGGTCGCGGAACATCCGGGCGATCAGCCGCAGGTTGTGCTCGGTGATGACGGTGATCTCGCCGTCGAGCTCCTCCTTCGGCAGCCGCCGGTAGAGGGGGATCTCCTCGGCGAAGCCGCGTACGAGCTGCCTGGCCAGCTTGGCGGTCTGGCGTTCGAGCAACTCGTGCGCGACGCAGCCGGCCAGGGTGAGGGCAGGGACCACGTTCCGAACCCTCCCAGAACATCCGGCGTCAGTGAAGGCCCCGCCGGCGTGCGGCGGGGCCTTGCGCAGGTCAGGTCACTTCGGGTCACTGCCTGGTCAGCTTGAGCCGGACGGTGTAGGTGTAGTCCGTCTCGTCGCTGGACCCCCGGATGGCGGAGAACTGCGCGGGCATGCTGGCCGAGACCGCCTTGTGGGAGGGGGATTTCGCCGAGGCGGCGGAGCTGTTCGCCGAGACCGAGGAGCTGTCGGTCAGGCGCGTGGGCGGGGACGACATCGGCCGCCACTGGTGCCTGGCGGGCCGCGCGGAGGCACTGCTGCGGCTCGACGGCGTGCCCGCCGAGCGGATCCCGGGAGGTGCTGGCGGCGGCCCGCGCGTCCACGGAACGGCGGCGTGCCCTCGCCGCCCGGCTCGGCCTCCATGACAGCCCGTCCCTGCACACCATCCAGTCCCTACGCCTCCTGACCGCCACCACCCGCCTGACCACCGCCACCCCCTCTCTCCACCGGCCGACGCCCACTTGTGCCATCCCGGCCACCCCGGCCACCCCGGCCGTCTCCGCGTTCCCGGCCACATCGGCCCCGGCGGGTGCGGCGGCCCCGGAGGTCCCGACGGCGGTCGCCGTTGCCGAGGTGCGGGGGGCGCTGGTTCGGGCGCTCGCGCTGGCGGACGGGTTGCCGTCGGCGCAGCCCGGCATGCTGGAGTGCTGGTCGGGGCTGGCGGAGCTGCTGTGGCACGTACGCGACCACGTGGACCGCGCGACCGCCCGCCGTCTCCACACCCACCTGACCCGTTACCTGGCCCGCAACCCCGGCGCGGCCGCCAGGATCGGGTGGGCACGCGCCCTGGTGCTGGCCGCCGCAGGCAGAAGAAGGGCAGCCGTCCGGGCCGCCGTCCGGGCCGCCGTCCGGGCCGCCAGACAGGCGCGGGCCGCCGCAGACCGCCTGGCCACCCCCTACGGACCGCCGCAGGGCCACAGGCCTCCTCCACCACCTGACATCCGATCCCCCCGGCACGTGAGCGGCCCCGACCGTGAAAGTTTCAGGGTCTTCGTGCTCGATCGGGCGCACCCGTTGACGGGGCAGCGGTGGGCAAGGAGGATCGGGATCGCTCCAGTGGGAGCGCTCCCAACCCCCCGAAGGACCTCCATGACCCGATGCCGGGCCGCGCTGCTGGCCCTCCTCACCATGGTCGCCCTGTCCCCCGCCGCGTCCGCCCGCGCCGCCGACGAGGGACCCGAGCAGATCGTGAACGGCACCTTCGACGCCGGCACCGCCCCCTGGTGGAGCACCGGCAACACCACCCTGGCCGTGGACGGCGGCAGGCTGTGCGCGGACGTCCCCGGCGGCACCGCCAACCCCTGGGACGTCATCATCGGCCAGGACGACGTCCCGCTGGTCGCCGGCGACGCCTACGCCTATCGGTTCACGGCCTCCGCCACCCCCGCCAAGGTCGGCAAGGCCCTGATCCAGCTCCCCGTGGACCCGTGGACGCAGTACCTGTCGGCCGCCCCGGAGCTGAGCGTGTCGGGCAACGCCTACTCCTACACCTTCACCGCGCCGGTCTCGCTGCCGAACGCCCAGGTGGCGTTCCAGCTGGGCGGCAGCGCCGAGCCCTGGAGGTTCTGCATGGACGACGTGTCGCTGAAGGGCGGCGCCGAGCCCGAGGTCTACGAGCCGGACACGGGCCCGCGCGTCCGGGTGAACATGGTCGGCTACCTCCCCTCGGGCCCGAAGAAGGCCACCCTGGTCACCGGGGCCACCACACCCCTGGACTGGGAGCTGCGCGACGCGGCGAAGGAGCGGGTGGCGAACGGCCGTACCGACCCCAGGGGCGTGGACGCAAGCTCCGGCCAGAACGTGCACACCATCGACTTCGGCGCCTACGCCAAGCCCGGCGAGGGCTACACGCTGACCGCCGACGGCGAGACGAGCAGGCCGTTCGACATCGGCGCGCACGTGTACGACTCCCTGCCCACGGACGCGCTGAAGTTCTACTACACCCAGCGCAGCGGCATCGAGATCCTCGACAGCCTGCGTCCCGGCTACGGACGCCCGGCAGGTCACGCGGGCGCGTCCCCGAACCAGGGCGACACGGACGTCCCCTGCCGGCCGGGCGTCTGCGACTACACCCTGAACGTCAAGGGCGGCTGGTACGACGCCGGCGACCACGGCAAGTACGTGGTCAACGGCGGCATCTCGGTCCACCAGCTCATGTCGGCCTACGAGCGCGACCGGGCCGCCTTCACCGACGGCCAGCTCCGGATCCCCGAGAGCGGCAACGGCGTGCCCGACGTGCTGGACGAGGCCCGCTGGGAGCAGGAGTTCATCCTGAGCATGCAGGTCCCGGACGGCAAGCCGTACGCGGGCATGGCCCACCACAAGGTGCACGACCAGAACTGGACCGGGCTGCCGCTGCTGCCGCACCTCGACCCGCAGAAGCGCGAGCTGCACCCGCCGTCCACGGCCGCGACGCTCAACCTGGCCGCGACGGCGGCGCAGGCGGCCCGGCTGTTCGCGCCCTACGACGCGGCGTTCGCGGCCCGCAACCTCAAGGCCGCGCGCGGGGCGTGGGCGGCGGCGAAGGCGAACCCCGCCCGGTACGCCGACCCCGCCGACGGCGTGGGCGGCGGCGCCTACGACGACGCCGACGTGAGCGACGAGTTCTACTGGGCGGCGGCCGAGCTCTACCTCACGACGGGCGAGAAGGAGTTCGCGGACTTCGTGCTGGCCTCGCCGCACCACACCGGCGACATCTGGCGCGAGCGCGGCTTCGACTGGGGCAACACCGCCCAGCTCGGCCGCCTGGAGCTGGCGACCGTGCCCAACGCGCTGCCGGGGCGGGACAAGGTCCGGCAGTCGGTGGTCGCGGGGGCGGACAAGTACCTGGCGATCCAGCGGGCGCACCCGTACGGGCTGCCGTACGCGCCGGCGGACTTCGACTGGGGCTCCAACAACCTGGTGCTCAACAACCTGGTCGTGCCGGCCACCGCCTACGACCTGACGGGCCAGGAGAAGTACCGGGCCGCCGTCCGGGAGGGCATGGACTACCTGCTCGGCCGCAACGCGCTCAACCTCTCCTACGTCACCGGCTACGGCGAGGTCTCCGCCCAGAACCAGCACAGCCGCTGGTACGCCCATCAGCTCGACCACGCCCTGCCCCACCCGCCGCGCGGCTCGCTGGCCGGCGGCCCCAACTCCGCCGTCCAGGACCCGGTCGCCCAGCGGCTGCTGCGCGGCTGCAAGCCGCAGTTCTGCTACATCGACGACATCGAGTCCTGGTCCACCAACGAGCTGACCATCAACTGGAACTCGCCGCTGGCGTGGGTGTCGGCGTTCCTGGCGGACAAGGGCGAGCGGTCGGCCTGCCGGGTGCGCTACTCGGCGCACGGCTCGTGGCCCGGCGGCTTCACCAGCCAGATCGTGATCGAGAACACCGGCAGGGAGAGCGTGAACGGCTGGACCCTGAGCTGGTCGTTCCCCGGCGGCCAGCGGATCAAGCAGGGCTGGGAGGCAGAGTTCGGCCAGTCCGGCGCGGTGGTGACGGCCACGAGCCTCGGCCACAACGACCGGATCAGGCCCGGCGGGTCCGTGACGTTCGGCTTCGTCGGCACGCACGCCTCGGGGCCCAACCCCGCCCCCGAGGTCTTCCGCCTCAACGGCGACCGCTGCCGGTGACGCGCGACGCGGGCGGCCCCTTCCCGGGTCCGCCCGCGTTGCCCACACTCCGTTGAACGGAATAATGTCTCCCCCATGCCCAGGGGAACCTCAGAGGTCAGCGAGCCGATGTACTTCGTGCTCGCCGCGCTGCGTGCCGGCCCGCTGCACGGCCACGCGATCAGCAAGTCGGTCAAGGAGCTGTCCGGCGGCCGGGTCCAGCCCTCCGTCGGCACGCTCTACGGCATCCTGGAACGCCTGAACGAGCGGGGCGTCATCGCCGTCGACCGCGAGGAGACGGTCAACGGGCGCAACCGGCGCTACTTCCGGATCACCGACGAGGGCCAGGCGCTGGTGGAGGCCGAGGCCAGGCGGATGCAGGCGGCCGCCTCACTCGTCCTGCGGCCGTCGGCCGGATGACGGCGATCGGGTCCGTGCGAGCCGCGTCCGCGCTCGAACGGCGTTACCGCAAGCTCCTGCTCGCCTATCCCAGGACCTACCGCGCGGCCCATGGTGACGAGCTGCTCGACGTGCTGCTCGAATCGGCCGCGCCGGGGCGGCGCGTCCCGGTGCCGCGCGAGGCGTGGGGGCTGCTCAGGGGCGGGGTGCGCAGCCGGATCGTCCATCTGGCGAGCGGCAGCCCCTGGGCGGACGGCGTGCACCTCGCCGTCACCGCCATCGCGGCGGCGAACCTGGCCGCGCTGCTGCCCTACGCCGGCACGCTGCCGCTCTGGACGCTGCTGTCGGCGCTCACGCTGCTGGCGACCGCGCGGGGACGGCTGCGCACGGCGGCGGCGCTGACGCTGCTCACCGGGGCCAAGGCGGTGGCGCTGGCCGGCGGGTGGCAGCCGGTCGACGCGACCCTGTTACCGGTCTATCCGACGTTCCTCCAGGTCCGGCCGCTGTTCATGGACAGCGACCCGTACCTGGTGGCGGGCACCTACGCGGTGGCACTGGCCGGCCTGCTCGTGCTGCGGCGGGCGCCGCGCACGAGGTCGTGGTGGTGGTGGGCGGCGGTCGTCGCGGCGAGCTGGGCGGGCCCCGAGTGGATGGAGGACTCCTCGGTGCTCCCGATCAGCCTGAGCAGGCTGGTCGTGGAGGTGGTGGCGTTCGGGCTGACGGCGGGGAGCGCCTACCTGGCCCGCGACCACCGGTGGACGCTGGCGGCGGCGATCTACCTGGCGACGACGTCGGGCGCGCTGGTGCTGCACTCCAGCGCCCTGACCCGGCAGCACCTGGCCTACTGGGGAGTGCTCGCGCTGCTGGTCGTGGGGGCCGCCTTCGCGCCCTTCCGCCAGCGGCGGCACTGCCTGGATTGACCATACTCCGTTGAACGGAGTATGGTCTCCGCCATGCTCAAGAGATCCCGCCTGGCCATCGCCATGTCGCTGTCGGCGGCCGTGCTCTGCGGCTGCGGGGGCGCCGCCGGGACGACCGGCGCCGCGCGGCCGTCGCCGACGGCCGCCAAGGACAGGAAGCACCAGTTCGAGGCCGCCAAGGCCGACTGCATGAAGCAGAAGGGCTTCACGTACATGCCGTACGTGAAGCCCGAGGACAAGAACGAGGACGAGCGCAAGCGCTCCTCCGGCGACTACCAGGCGATGAAGAAATACCGCGCCAAATACGGATTCGGCGTGTTCGCCCTGCAGGTTTACCCCGGGGAGCTGAACGGTCCGGGCGGCAAGGCCGACCCGGATCCCAACATGAAGATCCAGGCAGACCTCTCCACCGCCCAGCTCGGCGCCTACCACAAGGCCAAGGACGCCTGCGTCGTCACGGCCGGCAAGCAGGTCCTCGGCCTCACCCTGAAGTCGAACATCGACTACTTCTCCCAGATGGCCATCGCCCACAGGCGGGCGAAGGCCACCGAGCTGGACGGCGACCCCGAGCTGGTCGAGCTGGCCGGCCCCATGGCCACCTGCCTCAAGGGCAAGGGCTACTCGGTGGCCGACGCCAAGCCGTCGGCGCTCAACCAGCGCGGTGAGCGGGAGTTCATGCGCCGGCAGGACAAGCTGGGCCGCCAGCAGCAGAAGAACCTCCCCGACACCCCGAAGATGACCAAGGACACCGAGCAGTTCCACATGCCGGAGCTCACCCCCGACGCCGCCAAGCCGTACCTCGTCCAGGAGGTCAAGGCGGCGCTCGACGACCTGGAATGCGGCAAGGACTTCTACGCGGCCTACACGCCGAAGGAGACCGCGGTGCAGCGGAAGATCAACGAACAGTTCGCGTTCTGACGTCCTCATGAGATCCCCACGCAGGCTTCTCGCCGTCGTGCTCGCCGGGGTCGTGCTCGTCGCCGCGGCCGGGTGGGCGGTGAGCACCCGGCTGCGCTCGCCGGCCGACGAGGCGGCCAGGCGCGCCGCGCCCAAGCCGTCCCTCGTCACCGCCGCCGTCGAGCGCCGCAGGCTGGTCAGCACCGTGGTGGTCAACGGCACCCTTGAGTACGGCTCACCGCTGCCGGTCGGCCTGGCCGGTGCCGTCGGCGGCGCGTCCGAGCTCCAGCGGGCCACCAGGGCGCCGCGGCCCGGCAGGATCGCCGAGGGCGCGGTGCTGATGGAGGTCAACGGCCGCCCGGTGTTCGTCCTGCGCGGCTCGGTGCCGATGCACCGCACGATCACCCCGGGCAGCGAGGGCGACGACGTCACCCAGTTGCAGCGGGCGCTGCGCAGGCTGGGCCACCGCGCGCCGTCCACCGGGGTGTTCGACCGGGCCACGATCGCCGCCCTCACCGCGCTCTACGCGGCGAAGGGCTACGAGGCCCAGCGGCCCGCCCTCGGCGACCGGCAGACGTACGAGACCCTGCGCAAGGCCGTACGGACCGCAGAGGAGACCCTGGCGGCCGAGCAGCAGGCCCTCGACCGGGGGCGTGACGTGCTGCCGCTCAAGCTCAAGCTGGCCAACGCCAGGACCGGGCTCACGGCCGCCCGCCACGCCCTGGCCGAGGCCCGCTCCCAGGAGGTGACCCCCGCCGACGAGGCCCGGCTGTCGGCCGCCGAGTCGGCGGTGCGGGCGGCCGAGGAGAAGCTGCTGGAGGCCGAGCAGGCGCTCGCCGCCGCCCGGACCCGGCCCACCAGCGCGCCCACCAGCGCGCCGACCGGGACTCCCGCGGCCACCACCACGGCCGCTCCCCAGCCCACGGCCCCGCCCGCCGACACGCGGTTGCTGGAGCTGCGGGTGGCCAACGCCCACGCCGACCTGTCGGCCGCCCAGGAGGCCCGCGACCTGATCCTGAAGGAGGCCGGGCAGACCCGCGCGGCCCGGATCGAGGAGCTGCGCGCGGCCGTGCGCACCGCCGAGGAGACGCTGGCGACCGCCGAGCAGGCGCTGCGCCAGGCCAGGCAGCTCTCCCCCGCCCGGCTCAAGGTGACCGGCGCCCGGGCGGACGTGGCGGCGGCCGAGGAGATGCTGGCCGAGTTCTCCCGCACGTACGGGGTCTCGATCCCGCCCGGCGAGGTGGTGTTCCTGCCGAAGCTGCCGGCCCGCGTGCGCAAGGTGTCGGTGAAGGCCGGGCAGCGCGTCGAGGGCGAGGTCGCCACCGTGACGAGCTCGTCGTTCGCGGTCACGGCGTCGGTCGAGGCGGCGGAGTCCGAGCTGCTGCGTGCGGGCATGCCCGCGACCGTCGAGCTGGACACCGGCCGGTCGTCCCCGGCCCGGCTGACCGCCGTGGGCGACAAGGCGCGGGTGCCGGGCTCCGGGGCGGTCGAGGCCGGGGCGCAGCCCGTCCTGATCACGCCGCGCGCGGCGAAGGGGCTGAAGGCCGGGACCGCGGTGACGACACGGATCACCGTGGGGGCGACGAAGGACCCGGTCCTGGTGGTGCCCGTGGCGGCCGTGATCACCTCGGCCGACGGCAGGGCCAGGGTGCGGGTCGAGTACGCCACCGACCGCACCAGGGACGTCGAGGTCCGCACGGGCCTGTCCGCCGACGGGAACGTCGAGGTCACCGGCGCCCTCAAGGAGGGCGACAGGGTGGTGGTCGGCGATGCCTGAGCGGCCGGCCGAGCCGGTCATCGAGCTCACGGGGGTGTGCCGGCTGTACGCCGCGCAGCCGCCGGTCCGGGCGCTCGACGCCGTCTCGCTGCGGGTGGGCGGCGGCGACTACGTGGCCGTCATGGGGCCGTCCGGCTCCGGGAAGTCCACGCTGCTCAACGTGCTCGGCCTGCTGGACCGGCCCGACTCCGGCAGCTACCGCCTCGACGGCACCGAGACCACCACGCTCCCCGACGGCGCCAGGACCAGGTTGCGCGGCGACCGGATCGGCTTCGTCTTCCAGTCCTTCCACCTGCTCGCCCACCGCACTGTGGTGGAGAACGTGATGCTCGCCGAGCTCTACACCCGGCATGCACGCAAGGGCAGGCGGGAGCGGGCCCTGGCGGCGCTCGACCGCGTCGGCCTCGGACACCGTACGGCGTTCGCGCCGGGCCGGCTGTCCGGGGGCGAACGTCAGCGCACGGCCATCGCCAGGGCCCTCATGGGTTCCCCGTCCCTGCTGCTGTGCGACGAGCCCACGGGCAACCTCGACAGCCGCAACACCGAGGCGGTGCTCGACCTGTTCGACGAGCTGCGGGAGCAGGGCCTGACCATCATGGTCATCACGCACGAGCAGGAGGTCGGCGCGCGCGCCGAGCGGCGGGTACGGATCACCGACGGCGTCCTGGTGGAGGAGTGATGGATCTGCGCGACCTGGCCGGCGAGGCCGTCGCCGGGCTGCTGGCCCGGCCGCTGCGCGCGGCGCTCACCACGCTCGGCACGGTGCTCGGCATCACCACCCTCGTCGTGACGCTCGGCGTGGCCGCCACCGCGGGCAACCAGGTCGTGGGCCGCTTCGACGCGCTGGTGGCCACGGCGATCACCGTCGAGGTGCCCGGCTCGCCGGGCGCGCCCCTGGTGACCTGGGACGCGGTCGACCGGCTGACCAGGCTGCGCGGAGTGGAGTCGGCCGCCGCGCTGTCGGAGAGCGAGGACACCGCGAACCTGTCCGTGCGCTCCAACGACATCGTCGACCCGGCGCGCATCACCACGCAGTCGCTGCCCGTGGTGGCCGCGACCACCGGCCTTCCCGGGGCCCTGCGCGGCACGATGCTGCGCGGCAGGTTCTACGACGCCGGGCACGTCCGGCGCGGCGACCGGGTGGCCGTGCTCGGCGACCAGGCCGCCAGGCTGCTCGGGATCACCCGGCTCGACGGGGCGCCCGCGGTCTTCATCGGCAGGCATCCGTACACGGTCATCGGCGTGCTCGGCGAGTTGCGCCGGGAACGCGACCTGGGCGCGGCCGTGTTCGTGCCGCCGACCGCCGGGGCCGGGTTCGGGCTGCGGACGGTCACCAGGGTGCTGGTCAACACCGGCCTGGGCGCCACCGCGCTGGTCGCGGGCCAGACGCCCCTCGCGCTCAGCCCCGGCAACGAGGACATGCTGCAGGTGGTCGCGCCGCCCGGCCCGACCAGGGCCCGCGACGCCGCCCAGGACGACGTCAACGCGTTGTTCCTGATCCTCGGCCTGGTCTCGCTCGTCGTGGGCGCGGTCGGCATCGCCAACGTCACGCTCGTCACCGTGATGGAACGGGTCCCCGAGATCGGGCTGCGCCGGGCCCTCGGCGCCGCGCGGCGGCACATCGCAGCCCAGTTCCTGCTGGAGTCGACGCTGGTCGGGCTGGCCGGCGGCGTGATCGGCACGAGCCTCGGCGTGGTCGCCGTCGTCGCCGTCTCGGCCGCCAGGGAGTGGACGCCGCTCCTCGACGCGCGGCTCGCGCTGGCCGCGCCGGTGGCCGGGGCGGTGGTGGGGTTGCTGGCCGGGCTCTACCCCGCGTTGCGGGCGGCGAAAATGCAGCCGGTGGACTCTCTGCGATAGCGGTCCCGCCACTTTATGATGTGCCCGACATATGGGGAAAAACGTCCGGCTGGTGCTGCTCAGAGCGGCCAGACCGCTGCTCGTCAAGGCCGCGGTCCTGTCCGGGCTGCGCGGACGCGAGCGGACCCTCGTCCTGCTCAACCGGGCGCTGGTCTACCTCGGGCTGACCGCCGTGGTCGGCGCCGTCTACTTCGGGGTCGGCGCGCTCGACGGCCTGCTCGGCTCGTGGTCCGACCTGATCGCCGCGCTGGCCGCGGGCGCGCTGTTCCAGCCCGTACGGCTGCGCCTGCAGAGCGCGGTGGACCGGCTGTTCAAGTGGGAGCGCGACCCGTACCGGCTGGCCGACCGGGTGAGCCGGAGCGTGCAGGAGGCCAAGGGGCCGGCCGAGGCCCTGGCGTCGGCGGCCCACGCGGTCCGGCTGGCCCTGGGCGCGCGCGGCGTCGCGGTGGAGGTCGTCCTGCCCGGCGGGCGGGTGCGCAGCGTCATCGCGGGCGAGGTCGGCCCTGCCCCCTCGGTCGAACGCCTGGTGTGGCAGGGCAAGTCGATGGGCTGGCTGTCGGTCGCCGGCGAGCCGCGCGACCGGGCGCTGCTGGACATGCTGGCCAGGCAGCTCGCCGAGGTCGCCCACGCCGTACGGCTCAGCGCCGACCTGCAACGCTCGCGCGAGCGCATGATGGTCACCCGCGAGGAGGAACGCCACAAACTCCGCCGCGACCTGCACGACGGGCTCGGGCCGACGCTGACGAACCTGGCGATGAGCGTCGACCAGGCCCGGCTCAGCCTGGCCAGCGACCCCGGCTCGGTCGAACCGCTGCTCAGCACGGCACGCAGGCAGATGACCGAGGCCATCGTGGACGTCCGCGACCTGGTGTACGGCCTGCGCCCGCCCGCGCTCGACGGCGCCGGCCTGGACGAGCTCGGCCTGGAGAGCGCCCTGCGGCTGCTCGCCGACGCGCCCGGCCCGAGGGTGGACGTGGTGGTCACGGGCTCGCTGGCCGACCTTCCCGCGGCGGTGGAGGTGGCGGCGTACAAGATCGCGCATGAGGCGGTGGCGAACGTGCGCAGGCACGCCCGCGCCACCACCGCCCTGATCAGGGTGGAGCGGCGGGACGCGCTCTGGCTGACGGTGTCCGACGACGGGATCGGGCTGCCCGAGCAGCGCCGCCAGGGCGCCGCCCTGATGCGCGGGCGGGCCGAGGAGGTGGGCGGCGTCTGCGAGCTGGACGTCCGCCCCGGCGGCGGCACCGAGGTCGTCGCGAGACTGCCGATCAGGGAGCAGCGATGACCCCCACGCCGGAGAACGCCCCCACCCCCACGAACCCCGGCACAGGGTCCGGCGCGGATGGGCACGGCCGGGCGAGGGGGTGGCGGCGGCGGGCCGTGATGGCGGCGGTGTGGGTGCCGGCCGGCGCCTCGGTGACCGCCGTGCTGGTGGCGGCGGTGCTGTCGGCCCAGGTCGAGGGGCTGACCGCGACGCAGGGGCTCGACCCGATCGGGCTGATGTTCCCGCTCGCCGGCGCGTTCCTGATCTCCCGGCGGCCCCGGCTGCCGTTCCCGTGGCTCATGTGGGCCACCGGCGTCGTCTGGTCGGCGTACTCGCTGCTGTTCGCGCTGACCGGCTGGATGTACGTCCACGCGCCCGGCCCGCTCCTGCCCTACGTCGCCTGGCCGGCCATCTGGTTGTGGCTGCTGGCGGTGCCCACGTTCACGGGGATCATGCCGCTGCTCTTCCCCGACGGGCGGCTGCCGTCCAGGCGCTGGCGGCCGGTGCTCTACGGCAACGTGACGCTCATGGTCGGGCACTCGCTGCTGCTCGGCCTGTCCCCCGACCCGTCGTTCGAGCTGGGCGTGCCGGTGGGCAACCCGTTCGGGGTGGCGGCGCTGGGGAAGGTCCCCGAGGTCGTGGAGTCGTGGATCGGGCCGCCGATGATCCTGCTGTGCCTGCTCGGCCTGGTCTCCCTGGGCTTCCGGTACCGGGCGGCGACGCCCGAGGTGCGCCGCCAGATCACCTGGTACTTCTACGCCATGGCGATCTTCGTCGTCTACTGGATCGTCAGCGCGGGCACCCAGGACACCTTCATCATCACCGTACGGGTCTTCGTGGCCGCGGGCATCCCCATCTCGATCATCGCCGCCGTGCTGCGCCACCAGCTCTACGGCATCCGGCTCATCCTCAACCGCACGCTGGTGTACGGCACGCTCGCGGTCGGGGCCGGGCTCACGTACTCGGTGCTCATCTGGGCGTCCAACAGCGTGGCGGGCGACTACGGCGCGGCGGCCGGGCTCGCCTCCGCGATGGTCACCGGCGCGGCCTTCCATCCCGTACGCCTGCGGCTCCAGCGCTCGGTGGACCGGCTGTTCGACGTGGAACGCGACCCGTACCGGGCGGCCGACCTGCTCAGCCGTACCGTGCAGCGGGCCGGGGACCCGGCGGGGGCGCTGGCCGAGGCCATCTCCGTCGTGCGTACGTCGCTGGTCGCCCGCGGGGTGGGCGTGGAGGTGCCGGGCGAGCCCGCGCTGTCGTTCGTGGACGGCGAGCTGGGCGCCCGGCCCCGGTCCGTCGAGCTGACCTGGCACGGTGAGCCGGTCGGGCGGCTGCGGATCGCCGGGGCCCGGCCGGGTCGCGAACCGCTGGACGTCATGGCCAAGCACCTGGCCGAGCTGGCGCACGCCGTACGGCTGAGCACCGACCTGCGGGACTCGCACGAGCGGATCAGCGCGACCCGCGACGAGGAGCGGCGCCGGCTGGGCCGGGAGCTGCACGACGGGCTCGGCCCCACGCTCACCAGCGTGACGATGACCCTGGACGAGGCGCGGCGGCGGCTGGAGCGCGACCCCGGGGCGGTGGAGGAGCTGCTGGTCCGGGTGCGTGAGGAGATGACCAGCACGCTGATGTCGGTGCGCGAGCTGGTGGACGGCCTCCGGCCGCCGGTGCTGGACGAGCTGGGCCTGGCGGGCGCCCTCCGCGCCTTCGGCCGGACCCCGGGCCCCCACGTCGAGGTCACCGTGCCCCCGGCCCCCGACGGTTCCGAGAGCGCGTCCGGCGACCCCGAGGAGGACCGCGGCCGGTCCGAAGGGGTGCTCGACGGGTTGCCGGCGGCGGTGGAGACGGCCGCGTACCGGATCGTGCAGGAGGCGCTGACGAACGCGCGCCGCCACGCCCAGGCCACGTCGGTGCTGGTCACGTTGCGGCGGGAGGCGGCGGCGCTGCGGGTGTCGGTCGCCGACGACGGGACCGGGCTGCCCGACGAGCCGTCGCCGGGCGTGGGCCTGACGTCGATGCGCGAGCGGGCGGCCGAGATCGGCGGCTCCTGCGCGATCGGCCCCCGGACGGGCGGCGGCACCGAGGTGACCGCCGTTCTGCCGCTCACGCCGGCCTAGTCGGTCAGCCCGGGACGCAGCGCGAGGAGCGCGCCGACATCTTCCGCCAAGCTGCACGTCGCCGACCACGCCGAGGCCATCGTCCGCGCCCGCGACGCCGGCCTCGGCAAGTGAGCCGTCCGGGGCTCCCGTACGTCATAGAGGTATGAAGATCTGGCGAATCGTGCTTCTGCCCGCGCTCGCGCTGGCCGTCACGGCCTCCGCGCTGCCCGCCGAGGCGGTGACCGCGCAGCGCAAGGTGCTGGTCGACCTGCGCGAGGAGGGCGGCTTCGCGGGGCTGCTGAACCGCGTGACGGTCTACACCGACGGCTGCTTCCGGCTCAGCCGCCGTACCGGGCCGGCGGTGGCCAAGTGCCTCACGGCCAAGGAAGAGCGTCAACTCCGCGGCTACCTGAAGGAGCTGAGGATCGGCCGGTCCGAACGTCCGCCGCAGGGCGCGGACTTCCTCAAGTACACGCTGACCTACAAGGGCCACCACGCCACGCGGTACACGCTGCCGCGCTCCTGGAAGCCGGTGGTGGCGCACCTGGACAAGGTCCTCGTCAAGTACTGGGCGCCGGACTGACCCGGAAAGCTCTCCATCAAGCGATTGACCAATAGGCGCGGACGGAACTACGGTCGGTCGTATGAGACCTGCCGACAGCGGACAGCCGGCCGTGATCCTCAAGGCGGCCACGCAGCTCTTCGCCGCGCTCGGCTACGACGGCACCTCGACGCGCCAGATCGCCGACGCGGCGGGGATGAACATCGCCACCGTCAACTACCACGTGGGCGGCAAGCGGGAGCTGTACCTGGCCGTCATGGAACGGGCGCACCGGGCGGAGAAGGCGGCGCTGGACAAGGCGCTCGCCCGCCTGCCCGGTGACGACCCGGTCGCCTCCATCCACGGCCTGGTGGACGACTACCTCGACTTCTGCGTGGACAACCCGGAGATCCCCGCGCTGTGGATGCACCGCTGGCTCTCCGACGCGAGCGACATCACCGAGCTGGAACGCCAGTACGTCCAGCCCTTGGTCTCCGCCGTGACCGGTGCGCTGCGCCCGGCGGTCGAGGCCGGCGTGATCGACGGCGCGGTCGATCTGGAGTACGCCATGTGGACGGTCATCTGGTCGATCCACGGCTTCGCCAAGGGCGGCGTGCTCGACGCCGAGGGCCACCGCCGGGCCGCGGGCGACCGGGCCGCGCTCCGCCGCTTCCGCGCCCACCTCCACCTGACCCTCCACCGCACCCTCGCCCTCCCCGGCGACCCGCGAAGACCTCTGCCCGGCGACCCGCGAAGACCCCTGTCCGGCGACCCGGAAAGCTCACTCCCCGGCGACCCGCGATGACCGGCACCGGGTCCCCCGCGACGGCCCTCGCGAGCGCCGGGCGGCTGGGCCGCGGCCGGCTGCTGGGCTACGGCGTCGGCTCGGTCGGCACGGGCGTGTTCTCCGCCGTCCCCGGCCTGCTGCTGCTCTACTACCTGACCGACATGCTGGGCGTGCCCGCCGCCGTCGCGGGCGCCGTGCTGGTCGCGCCGAAGATCTGGGACGTGCTGCTCAACCCGCTCGTCGGCGCCGCCAGCGACCGCGAGGCCGTGCGCACCGGCCGCCGGACGCGGCTGCTGGCGGTGGGCGCGGCCACGCTGCCGGTGGCGTTCGCGCTGATGTTCGCCGTGCCCGGCGGCGTCTCCGGCGGCGTGGCCGGGGCCGCGTGGCCGGGAGTGGCGTTCCTGCTGGCCGCGACCGCGTTCGCGGCTTTCCAGGTGCCATACGTGGCGCTGCCCGCCGAGATGTCGGCGAGCCCGGCCGAGCGGACCAGGATCATGTCGTGGCGGGTGGTGTGCCTGACCGTCGGCATCCTGGTCGCGGGCGGCCTGGCCCCCGCCGTGGTGGACCTGGCGGGCGGCGGCCGGACGGGGTACGCGGTCATGGGCGTCGCGATCGGCGCCGTGATGGCCGGCGTCCTCGTGGCCGCGACGCTGGGCACGCGGTGGGTGTCCTCGCGTCCCGGGCCCCGGCAACTCGGCCCGGCGGCGGCCTTCCGCCTGGCCAGGGGCAACCGGCCGTTCTTCGCGCTGCTGGCGGCGTTCGTCACGCAGGCGCTCGGGGTGGCGGTGATGCTGGCGGGCGCCCCGTACGTGGCCTCGTACCGGCTGGGCGACTACGGGCTGACCTCGGTGATGTTCGTCTGCCTGGTGGGCCCGAGCATGCTCGCGGTGCCCGGCTGGGCCCGGCTGGCCCGCGCGTACGGGACCGTGCGCTGCTACCTGGCCGCCTCGGCCGGGTTCGCCGCCGTGGCGCTCGCCCTGGTCCCCGCCATCGCGGCGGGCAGCCTGGCCGCCACGCTGGCGCTGACGGCGCTGGCCGGGGTCTGCTACGCCGCGCTGCAACTGCTGCCGCTGTCGCTGCTGCCCGACACCGTGCACGCCGACGCCGCCCGTACCGGCCATGCTCAGGCCGGCGCGTTCACCGGTCTGTGGACGGCGGGCGAGACCGCCGGGCTCGCCCTCGGCCCGGGCCTGTTCGCGCTGGTCCTGGCCCTGTCGGGGTTCGTCTCCGCGCCCGTGGAGTCGCCCGTCGCCCAGCCGCCCGGCGCGCTGACCGGGCTGCTGCTCGGCTTCACCGCGCTGCCCGCCCTGCTCATGTTGATCAGCCTGCCGTTCGTCGTCCGGTACGGCAGGCTCGCCCTCGCCCCCGCCCTCGCCCTCGCCAAGGAGACCGTGTGACCCTCCCCCTGACCGGAAGAACCACCGAGGACCTGCTCGCCGAGGTGGCCAGGATGAAACAGCACGACCTGCCGGTGCGGGGCGGGCAGGTGACCGCGTACGTCTACGACACCGGCCGGGCGGAGGTGCACGAGGCGGCGGCCCGCGCGTACTTCGAGATGCTGGAGGTCAACTGCCTGGACCCGACGGCGTTCCCCAGCATCGTCGAGATGGAGAAGCAGGTCGTGGGCGCGGTCGCCGACCTGCTCGGCGGCGGCCACGGCATCTTCACCAGCGGCGGCACCGAGTCCATCATGCTGGCCGTCAAGGCGGCGCGGGACGCGGCCGGACGGCCCGCCGGCAACCTCGTGCTGCCGGTGACCGCCCATCCGGCCTTCCACAAGGCGGCCCACTACCTGGGCCTGCGGGTCAAGGCCGTGCCGGTGGACCTGGAGACGTACAAGGTGCGGGTGGAGGACGTCGCGGCGGCGATCGACGAGGACACGGTCCTGGTGGTGGTCTCGGCGCCGTCGTACCCGCAGGGCGTGATCGACCCGGTCGCGGAGGTCGCCGCCGTGGCGGCCGAGGCGGGCGTGGCCTGCCACGTGGACGCGTGCGTGGGCGGCTGGCTGCTGCCGTGGCTGCGGGAGGCGGGGGCCGACGTGCCGCCGTTCGACCTGTCGGTGCCGGGGGTCACGTCCCTCTCCTGCGACCTGCACAAGTTCGGCTACGCGCCGAAGGGCGCCTCGGTGGTGCTGTTCGCCGACCCGGCGACGCGGCGCGGGGCGTACTTCGCCTCGGCCGCCTGGCCGGGCTACACGATCATCAACGCGACCGTGCAGAGCTCCCGGTCGGCCGGGCCGCTCGGCGGCGCGTGGGCCACGCTCCAGGCGCTCGGCCGGGAGGGGTACGTGGAGCTCGGCCGCGCCACGCTCAAGGCGGCGGCCCGGCTGCGGGAGGGGATCGCCGCGATCCCGGGATTGCGGGTCCTGGGCGCGCCCGAGTCCTCGCTGGTGGCCTTCGCCGGGGACGGGATCGACGTGTTCGTGCTGGCCGACGCGGCCCGCGAGCGCGGCTGGTTCCTGCAACCGCAGCTCTCGTACGCCGGGATCCCCGCGAACCTGCACGTCACGGTCACCGGCGTGACGCTGGCCGGGGTGGAGGCGATGCTCAAGATGATCGCCGACTCGGCGCAGGCGGCCCGCCGGCGCGGCCCCGCGCTCGTGCCGGACGGGCTGGTCGAGCTGATCGCCGGCCTCGACCTGGACGCCCTGGACGACGCGACGTTCGCCGAACTGGCCGCCTCGGTGGGCGTGGACCTGCGTCCCGGCGCGGGCCAGCCGGAGATGGCGGTGGTCAACGCGGTCCTGGACGCCCTCCCGGCCGAGACCAGGGAAGCCGTCCTCCTCCGCTTCCTGGCGGTGATCTACGGCTCCTGACCAATTTCGCTACCTGGGTTGCGTAATGGCGGCCACCCCTATTACGCTACCCAAGTAGCGAAAGGACGTGGGAGCATGGCGGGACGGCCGCGCAGGAGTGACATCGACGAGGGCGTGATCAAGGCCGCCACCGAGCTGCTGCTCACCCGCGGTTACGCCGGCCTGTCCCCCGACGAGGTCGCCGAGCGGGCCGGCATCGCCAAGACCACGCTCTACCGCCGCTGGCCGACCAAGGACCACCTGGCCGTGGCCGTCGTCAACCGGCTCCAGGACCACGACGAGATCACCGACACCGGTGACATCCGGCGCGACCTGCCCGCGTACCTGGAGAAGATCGCGGCGGGGCTCAACCGGATGCGCGCGGCGGGCCGCGCGCCCGGCGACGAGGACGCGTCGGCGGGCACGGTGGCCGAGCTCGTCGCCGCCGCCGCCCGCCACGCCGACGTCGGCGAGCTGGAACGCCAGATGTACGCCCGCCGCAACACCCTGGCCCGCGCCCTGCTCGAAAAGGCCAGGGACCGCGGCCAGCTACGCGCCGATCTCGACGTCGAGGCCCTGTTCGACCAGCTCGCCGGGGCCCTCTACTACCGCGTCCTGATCACCGGCCTTCCCGTCGGCCGCGCCTACGCCGAACGCCTCGCGGAGACTGCCCTCCGCGGCGCCACCCCTGAGAACGGATAACACCATGTCGCTCATCGACCCCCGCACCACCGCCGTCATCCGCTCCGTGGACGCCGAGGTCATCGGCGGCCCGCCCAGCACGGGCCGCATGCTCCTCGACTCCAGCGCCACCGGCGGCGCCCTGAGCACCATGCGCATCACCCTCGGCGAGGGCGCCGACGGCGCGGTCCCGCACACCCACACCACCGCGTCCGAGATGTTCTACGTCCTGGACGGCCGGGCGCAGGTGCTGTCCGGCGACGAGGTGATCACCCTGGAGCAGGGCGACGTCGCCGTCGTGCCGCCGGACGTCGCCCACGCCTTCGCCGCGGCCCCCGGCTCCGAGGCGGACCTGCTGATCGTCATCACGCCGGGCGTCGAACGGTTCGAGTACTTCCGCCTGCTGGCCCGGCTCAAGACCGGCGAGGCCACGCTCGAAGAGCTGCTGGCCTCGCAGGACCGCTTCGACAACCACTTCCTCGACAGCCCCGCCTGGACGAAGGCCCGCTCCTGAGGGTCAGACCTTGGTGATCCGGACGGCGTCGGCGATCACGTAGCCGGTCGCCGAGGTCCACCGGCTCACCCCGACCACGTTGTACGTCCCGGCCGCCAGCGTGTACGTCCCCAGCACCCGCCACACCCCGCCGCCGGTGCGCTGGTCCACGTTGACCGTCTGGTTGCCGCCCGAGGCCGCCACGATGTGCGGCGCGGAGCCGTTGTACCCCGCGTTGGCCGGGTACCAGACCTCCACCCGGTAGCTGCCCGCGCTCGGGATCGCCGCCCGGAACCAGGCCGGATCGCTGGCCGCGACCGGGTCGGCGAAGCGGTAGTCGGCGCCGTTCGCCTGGCCGGAGTAGCTGGAGGTGCCCCAGGCGGAGGAGGCCGTGAAAGCGGCGTCCGCGTTGTCGATCACGACGCTGAAGCCGCCCGTGCCGCCCGCCGCCCGGCCCGCGCTCGGCGCGCTCTCCTGATGGGTCCTGCTCAGCGCGGTCACGTAGTAGGTGGACGCGCCGCCGCCGGGGTCGGTGTAGGACTTCTGCCTGGTCGTGCCGATCAGGTTCCGGGCGTCGGCGAAGAAGCACGGATCGGCCGAGGGCGGCGTGCCGGCCACGCGGTAGACCGCGTACGCCGTGCCGGAGCCCGTCCAGGTGAGCTGGACGCCGTTCGAGCCCGCGGTGGCCGCGGTGATCGTGGGCGCGGCGGGCGCGGCCCCGGAGCCCCGGGCGGGCAGCAGGGCGGGCTTGGCGTAGTGGTCGGTGACCAGCTTGGTGATCGCCCCGATCCGGTCGGCCTTGACGTCCTTGGCGCTGAAGTAGACGTCACCGGCGATCTCGGGATGTTTCCTGTTGTCGTACAGGTGGTCGCTCAGCTCGGCCGGGTCCTGCCAGGCGGCCTCCTGGCCGGAGGCGCCGGCCCGGTAGGCGGCCTGCCCCACGACGAGCTGCACGCCGGTGCCGCGCACGACGTCCGACCACCACGCGGTCAGCACGTCGTAGGCGGCCGTCGAGAACCCGATGTGCCAGTAGATCTGCGGTGCCAGGTAGTCGATCCAGCCCTGCTTGACCCATTGCCGGCTGTCGGCGTAGATCGCGTCGTAGGACTGGAGACCCGACGTACGCGAGCCGAGCGGGTCGGTCGAGGAGTTGCGCCAGATCCCGAACGGGCTGATCCCGAACGACACCCACGACTTGGCGGTGTGGATGCGCTGGCCGAGCTCGCGGACCAGCAGGTTGACGTTGTCCCGCCGCCAGTCGGCGATGTTCGGGAACGCGCCGCCGTACTGGGCGTAGGCGGCCGAGTCCGGGATGGCCTGGCCGCTGACCGGATAGGGGTAGAAGTAGTCGTCGAGGTGCACGCCGTCCACGTCGTAGCGGGTGACGGCGTCCATGATCGCGTCCTCGATGAAGTCGCGCACCGCCGGGATGCCGGGGTTGTAGTAGAGCTTGCCGCCGTAGGCGAAGCGCCAGTCGGGGTGCTGCCGCGCGGGGTGCGTGGAGATCAGCTTGGACGGGTCGTCGTTGTTGGCGACCCGGTACGGGTTGAACCAGGCGTGGAACTCCAGGTTCCGCGCGTGGGCCTCGCCGACCATGAACGCCAGCGGGTCGTAGCCGGGGTTCGTCCCCTGGGTGCCGGTCAGCCACTGTGACCACGGCTCGTACGGGGAGGGCCAGAACGCGTCCGCCGTCGGCCTGACCTGCACGATCACGGCGTTCATGCGCTTGGCGACGGCCAGGTCGAGCCAGGCCCGGAACTCGGCCTGCTGGGCGGAGACGCTGAGCCCGGTACGGCTCGGCCAGTCGATGTTGGCGACCGACGAGATCCACATGGCCCGGAGCTGCCGCTTGGGCGTCGCGGGATCGGTGGCGCAGGCGGCTGCGGAGGCAAAGGAGGGGGCTGCGGAGGCGGGGACGGCAGCCACGATGGTGACGACAGCGGTGACGACAACGGCGGTGAGCGCCGCCAGGACGGTACGCAGGAGCGCGGTCACGAAGGGAAGTTTCAGTCCCCAAACCGCAAAGCGCAATAGTTTTCAGGGGCCCAACTTTCGCGCCGCCCCCTGGACGGCGGGCGGAAAGTTTCACCTAACACGTCTGTAATGTCAATTATCGACATTGTGTCAGAGCTGACGTACGTTGGGCCGCATTCGGCGCCGAACGCGGGCCGCGGCTCCGCGCCCGCGTTCCACCGTCACCCCCCAACGAGGAGCGCCCCCATGATTCTCGCCCGCACGCGATTAGCTGCCCTCGCCACCTCCGCCCTCACCGTCGCACTGATCACCGCGGGCCAGCCCGCCGCGCAGGCCGCCAGGGAGCCCGCGCTGCCGGCGGCGTTCGCCAAGGCCGCCTCGGCCAGTGACGTCCCCCGCGACCTGCTGGTCGCGCTCGCCTACGCCGAGACCCACCTCGACGACCACCAGGGCAAACCCAGCGCCAGCGGCGGTTACGGCCTGATGCACCTGGTCAGCAACCCCACGGCGCACGCGCTGGAGAAGGCCGCCGAACTCACCAGCCTGCCGGTCGAGAAGCTGCGCTCCGACAACGAGTCCAACATCCTGGGCGGCGCCGCCGTGCTCCGCTCCTACGCCGACGAGCTCGGCCTGGACGAGGCCGCCCGCAAGGACGCCGGCCGCTGGTACCAGGCCGTCGCCAAGTACGGCAACGCCTCCTCGCCGGAGATCGCCCGGCTGTACGCCGACTCGGTCTACGAGCAGCTCGGCCTGGGCATCAAGGCCCGGGGCGTGACGGTCAAGCCCCAGGAGGTCACCGCCGACCGCGGCGAGTACGCCAAGGCCCCCGACCTGAGCGCCCGCTCCGACGTCGGCGTGCTCAGCACCGACTACGGCCCGGCCGCCTGGGTCCCGGCCAGCTCCAGCAACTACACCGCCTCCAGCCGGCCGTCGAGCTACGCCATCGACCGCGTGGTCATCCACGTGACGCAGGGCTCGTACGCCGGGACGATCTCCTGGTTCCAGAACTCCGCCGCGCAGGTCTCGGCGCACTACGTGGTCAAGTCGTCCAACGGCGCCATCACCCAGATGGTGCGCGAGAAGGACATCGCCTGGCACGCCGGCAACTGGACCTACAACACCAGGTCGATCGGCATCGAGCACGAGGGTTACGTCACCGAGTCCTCGTGGTTCACCGACGCCATGTACCGCGCGTCGGCGGCCCTGACCAAGGCCATCTGCGACAAGTACGGCATCCCGAAGGACCGCGCCCACATCATCGGGCACAACGAGGTTCCCGGGGCCGACCACACCGATCCGGGGCCGTACTGGAACTGGACCACGTACATGAACTACGTGACCGGCGGCGGCACGCCCTCGTGGTCCACCACGGTGGACAACGCCACCTCCGGCAAGTTCACCGCCAGCGCCAACTGGGGCACCTCCGCCTACTCCAGCCAGCGTTACGGCGCCGACTACCGCTTCGCCGACCCGGTCGCCTCCAGCGACCCGGCCTGGTACCAGGCCGCGATCCCCAGCGCGGGCACGTACAAGGTGGAGGTCTGGTATCCGGCCGATCCCGGCTACAACAGCTCGGCGCCGTACATCGTGGCGGCCTCGGGCGGCAACCAGACCGTCTACGTCGACCAGCGGTCCGGCGGCGGTGGCTGGCGCAGCATCGGCACCTTCTCGCTGAACGCCGGCACCTACAACGTCGTCGGCATCAGCCGGTGGACCGCCGGCACGGGCCTCGTCATCGCCGACGCGGTGCGGATCAGCAAGGTCTGACCGCCCGGCACTCCGGAAAGCCGGCTCACACCCTCTCCCCCGGGGGTGTGAGCCATTTCACTTTGCCAATCATGTAATCGATTTCATAAGCTGCCGTGTAATCGATTACACGGAGGAACGATGGCAAGGATCAAGGATGTCGCCGCCCAGGCCGGTGTCTCCGTCGCCACGGTCTCCCGCGTGCTCAACGAGAACCCCTCGGTCAACGAGGAGACCCGGCGCCGAGTTTACGACGCGATGAGCGCGCTCAACTACGTGCCCAACGCCGTCGCCCGCTCCCTGCGCACGACCGCGACCAGGACGATCGGCCTGATCATCGGGGACGTCCTGAACCCGTTCTTCACCGAGCTGGCCAGGAGCGTCGAGGACGAGGCCAGGCGCGAGGGCTTCACGGTCGTCATGGGCAACGCCGACGAGCGCGCCGACCAGCAGGACCACTACGTGCGCACCCTGCTGGAGCAGCGCGTGGACGGGCTGCTGATCTGCCCGACCGCCGAGGTCACGCCGCTGGTGCAGCAGCTCGCCGAGGCCGGCCGGCCGGTGGTGTTCCTCGACCGCACGATCTCCGGGCTCGACGTGCCCTCCGTACGCTCCGACGGCGCCGCCGCGATCGCCGAGCTGGTCCGCCACCTGCGCGAGCAGGGCCACCGCCGGATCGCCCTGGCCTCCGGCCCGGCCACCCTGTCCACCGGACGCGAGCGCACGGCCGCCTTCGCCGCCGCGATGACCGCCGAGGGCCTGGAGGTGCGCCCCGAGTACGTGCGCCCCGGCGACTTCCGCGAGGGCAGCGGCCGGCGCATCACCGCCGAGCTGCTCGACCTGCCCGAGCCGCCCGAGGCCATCTTCTTCGGCGACAACCTGATGACGCTGGGCGGGCTGGAGGAGATCCAGGCCAGGGGCCTGCGCATCCCCGCCGACGTCGCCGTCGCCTCCTTCGACGACGTGACCTGGTTCAAGCACACCGCCCCGCCGATCACCGCCATCGCCCAGCCGACCGCCGAGATGGGGCGCCTGGCCGTGCGGCTCGTGATCGGCCGGATCCAGAGCGGGCAGGCGGCCGACTCGCACGTCCTGCCCGCGCGCCTGGTGATTCGCCGGTCTTGCGAGCGGAAAGGGATCATGGAGTGAGCGCGGAGATACTCAAGGCCGAGGGCCTGCGCAAGGTCTTTCCCGGTGTCGTGGCACTCGACGGCGTCGATCTCAGCCTGCGCGGCGGCGAGGTGCACGTCCTGCTCGGCGAGAACGGCGCGGGCAAGAGCACGCTGATCAAGATCCTGTCGGGCGCGTACCGGCCGGACGGCGGGCGCGTCACCGTCGACGGGCAGCCGGTGGACATCCGGACGGCGGGCGACGCACAGGGGCTCGGCATCGCCACCATCTACCAGGAGTTCAACCTGGTCCCCCAGCTCACCGTCGCCGAGAACCTGGCGCTCGGCCGCCCGCCGCGCCGGTTCGGGCTGGTGGACAAGAAGCGCATGGAACGGCAGGCCAGGGCGCTGCTCGACCGCGTCGGCGTGGACGTCGACCCGGCGACCCCGATCGCCCGGCTCGGCATCGCCCGCATGCAGATGGTGGAGATCGCCAAGGCGCTCGCGCTCGACGCCCGCGTGCTCATCATGGACGAGCCCACCGCCGTGCTCACCTCGGGCGAGGTCGCCAAGCTGTTCACGATCGTCCGCCAGCTCCGCGACGAGGGCGTGTCGATCGTGTTCATCACCCACCACCTGGAGGAGATCGCCGAGATCGGCGACCGGGTGACCGTCCTGCGCGACGGCAGGTCGGTCACCGAGATCCCGGCCGACACCCCTCAGGACGAGCTGGTCAGGCTCATGGTGGGCCGCCCGATCGACCAGCAGTTCCCGCGCCGGGCCGCCGAACGCGGCGAGGCGCTGCTCAAGGTCTCCGGCCTCGGCCGCAGGGGCGTCTTCGACGACGTGTCGTTCGAGGTGCGCGCGGGCGAGGTGGTCGGGGTCGCCGGGCTGGTCGGCGCCGGCCGCACCGAGGTCGTGCGGGCCGTCTTCGGCGCCGACCGCTACGACGCCGGCGAGGTGGTCGTGCGCGGCAGGCGCCTGACGCCCGGCGACGTGCACGCCGCCATGGAGGCCGGGCTCGGGCTGGTCCCCGAGGACCGCAAGGGCCAGGGCCTGGTGCTCGGCGCGGACGTGGCCGAGAACCTGGGCCTGGTCACCATGCGCGCCGCCACCCGCGCCGGCTTCGTCGACCGCGCCGGCCAGCGGAAGGCCGCGGGGAAGGTGGCCGAGCAGCTCGGCATCCGGATGACCGGCCTGGACCAGGAGGTCCGCACGCTGTCCGGCGGCAACCAGCAGAAGGTCGTCATCGGCAAGTGGTTGGTCGCCGACGCGGGCGTGCTCATCCTCGACGAGCCGACCCGCGGCATCGACGTCGGGGCCAAGGTCGAGATCTACCAGCTCATCAACGCGCTCACCGCCTCCGGGCACGCCGTGCTCATGATCTCCAGCGATCTGCCGGAGGTGCTCGGCATGAGCGACCGCATTCTGGTCATGGCCCGCGGCAGGCTCGTCGGCGAGCTGCCCGCGGCCGGGGCCACGCAAGACGACGTCATGGCCCTCGCGGTCACGGATGTGGAGGGTCCCCGTGCCAAGTAGCACCGTTCCGAACAAGCTCACCGGCCGCCGGTCGCCCGCCGCGGCCTGGTTCGCCGAGAACGGCGCGCTCGCCGCGCTGGTCGTGCTGGTCGTGGCGCTGTCGTTGTTGTCGTCCGACTTCCTGAGCGTGACGAACCTGCTCAACGTCGGCGTCCAGGCGGCCGTGACCGCGATTTTGGCCTTCGGCGCCACGTTCGTGATCGTCACCGGCGGCATCGACCTGTCCGTCGGCTCGGTCGCCGCGCTGTCGGCGATCGTGCTGGCCTGGACGGCCACCAGCGCCGGGCTGCCGTGGCCGGTCGCCGTCGTGGTCTCGCTGGCCGTCGGCGTCGTGTGCGGCCTGGTCAACGCGGCCCTGATCGCGTACGGCAAGCTGCCGCCGTTCATCGCCACGCTGGCCATGCTCGGCATCGCCCGCGGCCTGGCCCTGGTCATCTCGCAGGGCAGCCCGATCGCGATGCCCGACTCGGTCTCGCACCTGGGCGACACGCTCGGCGACTACCTGCCGATCCCGGTGCTGGTCATGCTGGTCATGGGCGTGATCGCGGCCGTCGTGCTCAACCGCACGTACCCCGGCCGGGCCATGTACGCCATCGGCGGCAACGAGGAGGCCGCCCGGCTGTCCGGCATCAAGGTCAACCGGCAGAAGCTCATCACGTACGCGCTGTCCGGCGTCTTCGCGGCGGTGGCGGGGATCGTCCTGGCCAGCCGACTGGCCTCGGCGCAGCCGCAGGCCGCGGCGGGCTACGAACTGGACGCGATCGCGGCCGTCGTCATCGGCGGCGCGAGCCTGTCCGGCGGCAAGGGCAGGGCGCTCGGCACCTTCGTCGGCGCGCTCATCCTCGCCGTCCTGCGCAACGGGCTGAACCTGCTGTCCGTCTCGGCGTTCTGGCAGCAGGTCGTGATCGGCGTGGTGATCGCGCTCGCGGTCCTCGTCGACACCCTGCGGCGCAGGGGAACGAACTAGGAAAAGGAAGTAAAGATCATGCGGATTCCCGCGATTGTCATGGCCGGTGCCGCGCTCACGCTCGGCCTGGCCGCCTGCGGCTCCTCCGGCGACGGCGGTTCCGGTGGCACGTCCTCGGGGGGCGGGGACATCAAGATCGGCATGTCGGTGTCGACCCTGAACAACCCCTACTTCGTGCAGCTGCGCAGCGGCGCGGAGGCGGAGGCCAAGAAGGAGGGCGTCACGCTGACCGTCACCGACGCCCAGAACGACGCCTCCCAGCAGGTGAACCAGGTCCAGAACTTCACCAGCCAGAACATGAAGGCGATCATCGTCAACCCGGTCGACTCCGACGCGGCGGCCCCGGCGGTCAAGGCGGCGGACCGGGTCAAGATCCCGGTGATCGCGGCCGACCGTGGCGTCAACGGCGCGGAGGTGGCCCAGACCGTGGCCTCCGACAACGTGGCCGGCGGCAAGCTGGCCGCCCAGGAGCTGGCCAAGCAGCTCGGCGAGAAGGGCGACGTGGTCGTGCTGCAGGGCACGGCGGGCACGTCCGCCTCGCGCGACCGGGGCCAGGGCTTCGCGGAGGGCATCGCCGCGTACCCGAACATCAAGGTCGTGGCCAAGCAGCCGGCCGACTTCGACCGCACCAAGGGCCTGGACGTCATGACCAACATGCTCCAGTCGAACCAGGGCATCACCGGCGTCTTCGCCGAGAACGACGAGATGGCGCTCGGCGCGATCAAGGCCCTGGGCGCCAAGGCGGGCCAGCAGGTCAAGGTCGTCGGCTTCGACGGCACCCCCGACGGCCTGAAGGCGGTCCAGGCGGGCACGCTGGCCGCCAGCGTCGCGCAGCAGCCGTCGCTGCTCGGCCAGCAGGCGGTGCAGGCCGCGGTCAAGGCCGCCAAGGGCGAGACCATCGACAAGACGGTGGCCGTGCCCGTCAAGGTGGCGACCAAGGAGAACGTCGCGGACTTCCAGTGAAACGCGCGGGGATACTGAACGCCGAGCTGGCGGGGGCCATGGCCCGGCTCGGCCACACCGACCAGGTGCTGGTCTGTGACAGCGGGATGCCCGTGCCGCCCGGCGTGCGGGTCGTCGACCTGGCCTTCCTGCCGGGCATCCCGGCCTTCGCCGACGTGCTCGACGGGCTGCTGGCCGAGCTCGTCGTCGAGGGCGGCACGGCGGCCGAGGAGGTGCGCGCGGGCAACCCCGGCTGCGCCGAGCTGCTCTCGGCCCGGCTGCCGGGGCTGGCGTACGTGCCGCACGAGGAGCTGAAGCGGCTGTCGGCGGGGGTGCGGCTGGCCGTCCGCACGGGGGAGGCCACGCCGTACGCGAACGTGATCCTGCGGTGCGGGGTGGCGTTCCAGGTTCGCTTGTAGGGTGATCGCGAACGGAACAGGAGCCCTGGGACTCGCCGCGACGTACGGGCCCCGGTCGGCGCTGTTCGCCGAGATGATCGAGGCCCGCTACCGCTACAGCGGGGTCTCCTTCTCGTACGCGGTCGGCGCGCTGCTCGGCGGCGGGTTCGCCCCGTTGGTCGCGACGGCCCTGCACGAGTCGACCGGCACGTCGTTGTCGGTGTCGGCGTACATGGCCGGGGTCGGGCTGATCAGCCTGGTGGCGGTGCCGGCCATGCAGGAGACCCGTACGCCCGCGGCGGCCGGCTGAGTCAGGCCGTGGCGCCGCCGTCGATCACGTGGTCCTGGCCGACGACGAAGCTCGACTCCGGCGAGGACAACCACAGCGCGGCCGCGGCGATCTCCTCCGGGGTGGCGACGCGGCCGATCGGCAGGGCGTCCCGCATGCGCTCGTCGCGCTCGGCGGGCGTCTCGCCGGGGCGCATGGACATGGGCGAGTCGATCGGGCCGGGGCTGACGGCGTTGACGCGGACGCCGTCGGCGATGTGGTCGCGGGCGGCGGTGCGGGTCAGGTGGCTCACCGCGGCCTTCGAGGCGGCGTAGGCGGCGGCCCCGGGCAGGCGCCAGTGGGCGCCCAGGTTGCTGGCCACGTTGACGATCGTCCCGCCGCCGTGTTCGCGCATGTACGCGATCTCGTGCTTCATCGACAGGAACACGCCCTTGAGGTTCACCGCGAGCACGGTGTCCCAGGTGTCCTCGTCGTAGTCGGCCACCGGGGCCAGCATGCCGAAGACGCCCGCGGCGTTCAGCGCCACGTCGAGCCCGCCGTAGCGGGTGACGGCGGCGTCCACCATGGCGGCGACGGAGGCCGAGTCGGTGACGTCCGCGGTGAAACCGGTGGCCCGCCCACCCTCGGCCTCGATCTCCTTGACCACCTCGCCGAGCCGTCCGGCGTCCCGCCCGGCGACCAGCACGGACGCGCCCTTCCTGGCGTACGCCAGCGCGGCGGCCCGGCCCACGACCCCGGTGGCCCCGGTGACAAGCGCGACTTTTCCTTCAAACACCGCAAACTCCTAGAACGATCGGTCTCAAATTTGGACGGCAACCATAGCCTGCTCGACCGCGTCACGCAGGCGGCGCGGGTCCGGATCGGCGCGCCCGAGCACGCGCAGCCCCTGGAGCAGCACGAGCAGGAACCTGGCCAGCGCGTAGGGATCCTTCGACTCGGGGATCTCCCCCTGGGCGCGGGCGCGGACCAGCGCGGCGGCCAGCGCCGTCTCCAGCTCGGCCCAGCTCGCCGTCACCCGGCGCGACAGCTCGGCGTCCCGGGAGGCGAACTCCACGGCCGTGTTGACGACCATGCAGCCGCGCCGCAGCTCGTCGGCGAGGATCTCGGCCACGTACGCGTCGAGGAAGGCGCGTACGGCCGGCACCGCGGGCCCCGGCTGAGCCAGCGGCTCGACCACGTTACGCCGGGCCAGGTAGCGCTCCAGCGCCTTGACGTAGAGCTCCCGCTTGCCGCCGAAGGTGCCGTAGATGCTGGCCCGCGCCAGCCCCAGCCGCTCCACCAGGTCGGCCATCGAGGTCGCCTCGTAACCGCGCTCCCAGAACAGGTCGAGCGCCCGGTCCAGCGCGACCTCGGGATCGAACTCCTTGCTCCGTGCCACGCGGCGAAGTTACCACATTCAAGAACGAACGGTCTAATTAGCCTGCCGCTCTATGCGCCCGGTTCGCGGAACTCCGGGGCCTGGCCGTCGTCCGGCCGGGTCGGGGGCGGGTTGAGGGAGTCGAGCGGCGTGTCGTCCGCGACGGCCCGCTCGGCGGCGGCGCTCTCCTCCACGGGCCGCTGCCGCGGGATGCGCAGCAGGCCGAGGCTGTCCTGCTCGCCCCGCCGCCTGATGACGTCGTTGATCGCCTCGGCCATCTCCTCCCTGGAGTAGCTGCCCTCGGGCAGCTCGTTGAGATGGGCCAGCATGTCGGCGGGGAGGCGCACGTGCGCGGAGACCCGCGCGTACACCTCGCGCATCGCCACCCGGTCCCGCCCCTGGAACGCCTCGTCCAGGGCTTCCTGCAGCTCGTCCAGCACAGCCTGATCAGCCATTTCCGTACTCCTTCAGTAGGTCTTCGGCCTGCTCGGTCACGTCGTCCACCGAGACGTCCGCGACCCATGTCCCGTCGTGCTCGCAGCGTTCGGCCACCACGTCCACGCCGCTCACGCCGCAGGACGGGCACCGGGTGGTCCAGGAGACCAGCGGCCGGTGTGCGGTCCTGGTGAGCGGCCCCGCGTTGATGAGGTTGCCGCACCAGTAGACGGCGACCGTGGGCGTGCCGACGGCCGCGGCGAGGTGGCGCGGGCCGGTGTCGTTGGCGACCACCACGTCGCAGCGCTCGTACAGGGCGGCCAGGCCGCCGAGGGTGAGCGTGCCGACGACGGGGATCACCGGGTACCCGCGCCCGCGCATGGCCGCGATCGTCGCCTCCACCAGGTCCTTCTCCGCCGAGTTCCCGGTCACCGCGACGGGCCGGCCGAGCCGGTCGGCCACCTCGGCGAAGCGTTCGACGGGCCAGCGCCGCCGCGGGTCCGTCGCCCCCGGATGCAGCGCGACCAGCCCGGACGGCGGCTCGCCGAACGACTCGGCCAGCTCCGCCCGGTCGCGGCCGGTGACGGCGACCCGCGGTTCGAGCCGCTCGGCGAGCCCGCCGACCAGCTCGGCGACCTGGAGGAAGCGCAGCGTCTCGTGCTGGAAGTACGTGTACGGCACCCACCGGTCCAGCTCCTCGGCGTCCGGGGAGCGCAGCCCGGCGGTCACCCGCGGCCCGAGCGACCGGAGGAACGGGTTGGAGAAGCGTCCGCCGCCGTGGATCTGCACCGCCAGGTCGAACTCCCGTTCCCGCAGCTCGGCGCAGGTCTCGTCGGGCACCGGGTACCCGGGCTCCGACGTCGAGACCCCCGAGATCGGCGGCAGCGCCACCACGTCGTCCACCGGCCCCGGCCGCCCGGACAGGAACTCGGCGTGCCACGGCGTGCCGAGCAGGGTGATCGCGGCTTCGGGGTAGGCACGCTCGATCGCCTCGATGGCCGGCAGCGCGAGCAGGTAGTCGCCGATCGCGTTGGCCCGCAGGACGGCGATGCTCCGCACGTCCCCGACCAGGCCGGGCCGGGCCGTCATCGGGTCTCCGGCATGTAGTCGTAGCATTCCGCGCTCCTGTCCACAACGGTGGTCGGCAGCCCGCAGCCCAGCTCCCCCACGGCCGGCCGGTCCTTGGCCGGGCTACCCGGCAGGGATGGCCCATAACTTCGGTTATGGGACGAACCTATTTGAGCCGATACGCGTTTGAGCTGGGCTTTCGCAGGTATTCGCCCTCTATGGGCACCGAGAGGGAAGAGACGGTCAGCGCGGTCGTCGTCGGCGACGTCATGCTCGACTCGTGGCTGCTCGGCTCGGCCAAGCGGCTGGCCCAGGAGGCGCCGGTGCCCGTGATGAACCTGGAGGCGGTCGAGGACGCGCCGGGCGGGGCCGCCAACACGGCGGCCAACCTGGTGGCGCTCGGCGCCCGCGTCCGGCTCTTCGGCGTCATGGGCGACGACTCCTGCGGCGACCAGCTCGTCCAGGCGTTGCGGCTGCTCGGGGTGGAGGCGGACCTGCTGACGGTGCCGGGGCGGCGTACCGCGCACAAGCGGCGCCTGGTCACCAGCGGCCAGCTCACCGCCCGCTACGACGAGGAGGACCTTGAGGTCATCCCGCCCGAGACCGAACGGGACCTGCTGGTCCGGCTCTCGGAGGCCGTGACGGGCGCCGACGTCGTCGTGGCCTGCGACTACGGCGGCGGCGTGTTCACCCCGGCCGTGCGGCGGGCGCTGGCCGGGCTGCCGCTGCTCGTGGTGGACGCGCACGCGGTCGCGCCCTGGGGCGAGTGCGGCCCGGCGGCGGTGCTGCCCAACTACGCCGAGGTGGTGCGCCTGCTCGGCGAGGTGGACGACGCGGCCGACCGGCCGGCGTACCTGATGGCGCGCTCGGAGCGGATCCTGGCCGCCACCCGGGCCCGGATCGTGGTGACCACCGTGGACGGCGAGGGCACGCTGCTGCACAGGGCCGGCCGCCCGCCGTACCGGACCTACGCCCAGCCCGCGCCGCAGCACATGGCGACCGGCGCGGGCGACACCTTCACCGCGGCCTTCTCGCTCTGGCTGGCCGGCGGCGCGACGCCGGAGGAGGCCGCCGAGGCCGGCCAGGCCGCCGCAGGCGTGGTCGTCCGCCGCCCCGGCACGGCCGTCTGCACCCGCTACGAGCTGCTGCGCGCCCTGCGCCGCCAGCAGGGCACCGTGCAGGCGCCCGAGCGCCTGGCCCAGCTCCTGGACGAGCACCGGCGCAGGGGCGAGCGGGTCGTGTTCACCAACGGCTGCTTCGACGTGCTGCACCGGGGTCACGTCAGCTACCTGGAACAGGCCGGGCAACTCGGGGACGTGCTCGTGGTCGCGGTCAACAGCGACGCGAGCGTGACCCGGCTGAAGGGCCCGGGACGCCCGCTCAACCCCTGCGAGGACCGCATGTCGGTGCTGGCCGCGCTGAACGACGTGGACTACGTGACCGAGTTCGACGAGGACACCCCGGAGCGGCTGATCAGGCTGATCAGGCCGGAGATCTACGTCAAGGGCGGCGACTACACCCCGGAGATGCTGGCCGAGGCGCCGCTGGTGCGCTCGCTCGGCGGCGAGGTGCTGGTGCTCGACTACCTGCCCGACCGCTCGACGACCGCCCTCATCGGCCGCATGCGCTCGGTGCCCGGCGAACCGGACGGGCTCAGGCCCTTTCCGCCAGCACGTCCATGACGAGTGAACGCACCATCCGCACGGCCTCCTCGACCGCCCCGCGCACGGGCTCGCTCAGCTCCACCAGCACGTCGTCGGTGACCAGCCGGGCCGGCTCGCAGCACAGCACGAGCACCCGCGCGGGCACCCGGCCGAGCTCCCGCGCCATGCGCAGCACCTTGACCGGGTCGAGGCCATGGCTCTCGGCCCCGGCGCCGCCCGGGCCGGGCAGGTCGCGCAGGTCGGGTTCGAGCAGGGTGAGCGTGCCCGGCTGCTCGCCGCGCGGCGCGGCGTCCACGAGGATCGCGGCCTCGTAGTCGCGCTGGAGCGCGTAGGCCAGGTCGAGGCCGCGGCTGCCGAAGTCGATCACGTCGGCGGGCAGGTCGTCGTCGGCCAGGCGGCGCACGACCTCGACGCCGAAGCCGTCGTCGCCCAGGAAGACGTTCCCGATGCCGGCCACCAGGAAGCGCGGGCGGCAGCCGCCTCCGACGGGTTCGAGCTCCTCGGCCGAGTAGAAGAACCGGTGGCACGGCAGCCTGGACTCGCCCAGGTCGCGCAGCGGGTCGCCGGCGAGGGTGACGCCGACGTGGAAGCCGCCGTCGTCGTCCCGCTCGACGCTCTCGACGACCGCCAGGCGGCCGTTGAGCGCCAGGTCGAGGATGTCGGCGCGGCTCTTGGGGCGCAGGCGCACCCGGCTGCCCGGGGCCAGCCGCACGCCGTCGACGATCGCCTCGGCCGGGCCGAGCCGTTCGGGGTGGGACCGAGTGTCCATGTCACGTCTCCCGCATGGTGCCGTGCAGGCGCATGAGCTCTTCGGGGGTGAGCGCGGCGCAGTGGTCGAGGAGCTGGTCGATCTCCGTGGCGTCGAACGTGCCGCTCTCGGGCGCCACCTTGGGATGGTCGTAGAGGATGACCGGGGCGGACAACATCGTGTGCCGGTCGCCCTCCTCGCCCACCAGCACCGGCCAGGTGCCGATGTTGTGGCAGCCCGCGGCGAGCGCGCGCAGCGCGTCGGGCGGCTCCATCAGCGAGACGAACCGGCCGCCCGGCGAGCTCACGACCGTGTGCGCGGAGATCAGGGTGTGCTTCATGGCCTCCGCGCGCGAGTCGCCCTGCCACGGGCTGGTGTTCGCCACCCGGACGGTGATCCGGAACAGGCCCTCGCGCAGCCGCTCGGCGAACACCTCGGCCCGGCCGCTCAGCGCCTCCCAGCCGCGCAGCAGCACGCCCTCGCCGTCGAGCCATTCGGCCCGCTGGCCCGGCGGCACGTGGATCTCCATGCCGGCCGGACGGCCCAGCAGGTCGGCCAGGCGCAGCCCGGTCTCGGCCACCTCGCGCTCCTTGGCCTCCTCCCTGGGCCGGTGGCGGACGCCGCCGACGGTCAGCTCGGGCACGCAGACCAGCTCGCCCTCGCGCTGCACGGCCACCTCGCAGGTGACCAGGTGCAGGAAGCGAACGTGCACGTCCACGACGTCGTCGGCGTCGGCCTCCAGCAGGCACTGGGTCTGGGTCAGCCACGGGTTGCCCTCGTGCGCCCGGCCGTACGACTCGGGGTGCACGCCGCCGAACGTCCAGCGCCGCCGGTCGGAGGACGAGCGGCGGCTGGGCCACAGCAGGTAGCCGCCGTAGAGGACGGCCCTGGCGATGCGCCTCACATGGTCCATCTGCCGGCCCCCACGCCGGGCGCGGACCGGACGATCTCGACCTGCTCCACCTCCGGCGCCGCGTCGCGCACGGCCCGGCGCACCGCGTCCGCCGAGCCGTCGTCGTCCGAGCCGCCGCCGTCCGAGCCGCCGCCGAGCCGCAGGCGTACGAGGTCGCCCTCGACGGCGACCACCTCGGCGCCGGTGCCGCGCAGCGCGTCCTCGACCCGGGTCCGGACGTCGATCGGGTGGAGGTCGTGCAGCAGCAGGAGGTGCGCGACCACGTCGTCGGCGGCCAGCCGGGCGGCCAGGTCGTCGTCGGCCGCGGCCATGATCCGCGTCAGGCCCTCGCCGTAGAGGTCGAGCAGGGCCTCGGCCAGCTCGACGGCGGGCGGTTCGGCCCGTTCGAGCAGGCTCTCGATCCTGCCGATGCGTGCGTTCAGCGACATGACGCCCCCAGGACGGTCACGCCGTCGGGAAACCTGTCGTATTTAGCGGCATTCATCGGCCTTAAGCCCCCCAAGTGGCCATTGCAGAGGTTTAGCGATGGCGTCGTTTGGTATCCGATCAGTACCTCTACGTAGCGGGCATACCGCGTCGACGAAGGCGGCAAACCATGACCCAGACCCTGCCCACCCGCCCTGAGCTGTCCGAAGAGGCTCAACCGGAGGAGAAGGGGAAGCGTGGCCACCCGATCCTGCGCGCCATGGCGGGCGGCGCCGTCGGCGCGATGGCCATGTCGGGGCTGCGGCAGCTCACCGTCTCGCTCGGGATGGTGGAGCGCACGCCGCCGGAATCGGTGCTGCAGAAGACCGCGCCGCAGCTCTTCCGCGACGTCCCGACGGAACGCCGCCCGGCGCTGGTGGAGGCGGCCCACTGGCTGTACGGCGCGGCCGGCGGCGCCGCGTTCGGCCTCCTGCCCCGCGCGGTGCGCGAACGGCGCTGGACCGGCCCGGTCTACGGCGTGCTCGCCTGGGCCGCCTTCGAGACCGGCATCGCCCCGGCGCTCGGCCTGCCCCGCAGCCGCCACACCACCTCGGAGCGCCTGGCCCTGCTGGCCGACCACCTCCTGTACGGCGCCGTCGTGGCCTCCTCGGCCCGCTCCCGCCCGCGCCGCGAGCGCTAGACCAGCCGGACCGGCCCGGCGTCGATCGGCACCCGGAACAGCGCGTACGGGTACCGCCGCCGGTCCAGCCCGCCCTGGAACCTCGCCTGGCGGTGCAACTGGTTGGCGGTCACGTACAGGTGGCCGTCGGCCACCGACAGCGTGTCGGGCCACAGCAGGCGGGCGTCGTGGACCAGCGTGTCGATCGTGCCGTCGGGCATCCGGCACAGCACCGCGTTGTGCTCCCAGTCGGTCAGGTAGATGCGCCCGGCGTCGTCGGCCTCCAGGCCGTCGGCCGAGCCGCCCTTGTCGCCCTCGTCCCTGACCGTCGCGGCCACTTCGGCGTCGTCCAGCGTGCGGTCCACCAGGGCGTCCGTGGACACGCTGTACCAGCGGCGGGAGAGCAGGGGGCAGTACCAGAGCCGCTCGCCGCCGGCCGGGAGCGCGATGCCGTCCGCGCCCATCAGGACGGGCGACGGCGGGCCGTCCTGCGGCCGTTCCAGGAACGGCCGCCCCTCCACGATCGGCAGGAAGTCCGGCGGACGCTGCGCCTTGGTGCTCGGGTCGTCGTGCAGCCGGCGCCACGCCTGCCCGCTGGCCAGGTCCACCACGATGATCCCGTTGGGGCCCTTGTCGGCGGAGTCGGTGAGGTAGGCGACCCCTTTGCGCAGGTCGAACCGCACGTCGTTGAGGTAGGAGGTCTCCAGGGCGACGTTGCGGTCGAACAGGATGACCTTGACCACGGTGTCGGTCTCCAGGTCCACGCAGACGAGCTTCGGGCCGCCCTTCCTGGTGGGCCGGAACATCGGGCTGCCGGTGTCGAGGATCCACAGCCGGTCCATGGGATCGACGACGACGCTCTGCACCGAGACCAGCCACTTCGACGGCTCGTCCGCCTCGGTGTTCCACTCCCGGTCCGGGTAGGGGACGGGCTTGCCGTCCCGCAGCTCGACCACGGTCGCCGGAACGTCGTCACCCCATTTGGGGAAGTTCACAAAGATCCGGCCGGTGCGCGAGACCGTGACGCCGGTCGGCATCGGACCGGATCCGAAGGCGTGCACGAGTTCCAGCTTCCCGATGGGCTCATCGACCGGCTGAACGCCGTCGTGACCGTTCCCCTTCGCCATGTTCCCCCCGTTCCCCGCCGGGCAACTGCCCAGCTCAGGCGGGGAGAAACAGCGCCCTGCCCAGCCAGGGCCGCAGGATCGGCAGCACGTTCGCCGCCTGCATGGCCCCGGCGTGGTCGAGGCCGTCGAGCACCTCGACGTCCCAGCCCAGCGCCTCGATGGCGGCCCGGTTCCGCACCACCGGGCCCGCGATGCTGACGTGGGTGCCGCCCCACCGCTCGTCGTAGACGATCTCGTCGGCGGAGCCGACGAAGGACAGGCGGGGGCAGGACAGGCGCACCTGGCTGTCGTCGAACCCGCGCAGCGCCCGGTAGAGGGTGGCGAACTGCCGGGCCTGCCCCTCGCTGAGGGTCACCTCGGTCGACGACCAGTCCCCCGGCTCGCCCGTCCCCGTGGCCGGGGGCGTGGCGGTCTTCGGCGCGACGGCCATCTCGTACGTGGCCTCGGTGACCCGCAGCATCTCGGCGTACGGGCCGCCGAGCGGCGGGAACCCGCCCATGACCAGCGCCGAGAGCCGGTCGGTGCGCACGGCGAGCTGGAGGCCGCTGAGCGCCAGCCAGGAGTAGCCGTAGTAGGCGAACCGGTCGGCCCCCACCGCGTCGGCCACCGACAGCAGGTCGGCCGCCACGTTGTCGGGCGTGAGCGTGTCCGGCTTCGGATTCGCCAGCACGTGGCCCTCGTAGTCGAAGGCCACGACGCGGAAGGCGTCGGAGAGGCCGTCGATGAGCGAGCGGCCGAGCGCGGGGTCGGCCCCCCACTTCAGCATCTCCTCGGCCAGTGCGCCCTCGACGGGCTTGGGGTTGACGGCCAGGAGCAGGACCGGCCCCGCGCCGTGGACCTCCACCTCGATGGTGCTTCCGTCGTGCAGCGTCGCCGTGGGCACGGGGACCTCCCTGAATTCGATACGCCGTAAACTGTTCTCCTCGGCGAGGATAGCTTATGGCGTAAAGAGTCGCAAAGGGCTGGGCATCGGCACGCACCGCATGTCCGCGCCGTCCGCCTCCAGCCAGCGCAGCAGCAGGTTGGCCTTGGCGGGCACGGACGCGCCGGCGAGCAGCTCGCGCAGCTCCTCGGGCTCGTCGTGGTCCTTGGCGCAGCCGGTGAACACCGACCTGGCCTGGTCCCACAGCTCGGCCCGCAGCTCCGGGTGCCGCTCGGCCACCGCTCCGGCGATCTCGCAGAGGTTGTTGACGACCAGGCAGTACAGCAGCCGTTCCCAGCCGTAGGCGGCGCTCACGACGGGCGTGCGGGCGCCGGGCAGGCTGTGGCGGTCCGCGGTCAGCTTGACCCCCTCGTGGTCGCGGAAGATCGCCTGGCCGGGCAGGCCCCGCGCGTCCACGCCGATGACGACGTTCTGCAGGTGGCATTCGAGCACCACGCCGTGGCGGAAGTAGGCGTGCAGGACCGGCGGCACGACGTGGTCGAGGTAGCGCCGCCACCACACGAGCGCCTGGCCGGCGCCGAGGCCGTCCAGCGGGTTGCCGGGGAAGCCCTCGCTGATCCCCGCGGTCAGCAGCGCCGTCAGCCCCGGCCGCAGGTGCCCGCCCAGCCCGTCGCGGACGATCACCGCCAGCGCCTCGCCGCCGTCCAGCCCCAGCTCCAGGCTGCGGTAACCGCGGTCGCTGAGGACGGCCGGCCGCGGCCGGTGCGCCGGCAGGTCGTCGAACGCCACGCGCAGCAGGTCGTCGATCAGGCCCAGCCAGCGCAGGTCGTGCAGCCACAGGCGGCGGATGTCGTTGGTGATCCGCACGTCCAGGCTGAACTTGCAGAACAGATCCGCCTCCGGCAGGTACACCGTCCGGACCGAGGCGGTCGGCACCGCCCGCGCGGACGTGACGCCGAGGTGGCGCAGCTCCTTGAGGCCGCCCAGCAGCTCCACCTGCCAGGGATGGGCGGGCAGCAGCGTCAGGCCGTCGGGGGCGGGCGGGCCGAGCCGGTCCAGCGCGCTCGCGTCGCCCTGCTCGACCAGGGCCTCGGCGGGCACCCCGAGCAGCGGCAGGGCGAAGCTCGCGTGCGCCTCGGGCGAGTAGGCCAGCCAGGAGTCCGGCCCGGATCCGCCGCGCGCCTTGGGCGCCGGGTGGTAGCGGTGACCGGCGACGAGCGCCTGCTCCGAGCGCAGGTACGGGTCGGCGGGCGGGATGGCGGTCCGCCGGGCCGACAGCAGCGCGGCCATGACGTCCCTGCTGTCCATGATCTCCTTGGCCAGGGACGGGTTGGCGTGGCCGGTGCCCGTCCGCAGCTCGTCCTCGGCCAGGGCGACCAGGCCGGCCAGCGACAGCGGGCGCGGGCCTTCGGGGGTGCCCAGGGCGGGGGCGCCGGGGTAGCGTCCGGGGCGGACGTGCAGCACGTGCCCGGTCGCGGGCAGCACCCACAGGCCGCCGCTCGCGGGTTCGGCCACCTCGCGGAGCACGCAGTTGAGCAGGGCCGTCACCGCGAGGGTTTCGGCTTCGTCCGCCGCCTGGCCGTCTTGCGCCTCGCGGGCCGGCCCGGCCGGTGGGAGGAGGCCGTCGATATATGCCATGGCGACCTGTCCTACCCTTTTGTACCGATCAGTGTCCACAGGGTTGTCACCTGGGCATGTTCCTGGATACGGGGGGGTTCATGCGGCATTCGACGGCACGGTTCGCGACGGAGCTGGCCGCCGTGCGCCCGGATCTCTCGCCCGGCTACGCCGCGGCGCTGCCCGGCGCGCGGGCCGCCGTCATGGGCCGGCTGTGGCGGAGCCTGCTCTGCGAGCCCCTGCCCGGCCTCGCCGCGCCGGTCGCCGCGGGCAAAGACCTCCGCGTACGGCTCGCGGACGGGCGCGACCTGACGGGGCGGGCCCGGCTGCCGTACGACCTGGCCGACGAGCCGGTGCTGCTGCTGGACGGCGTCCCGTACCCGGATCCGGCCGAACTGCTCGCCGCGCTCGGCCTGCCCGGCGCGGAAGGGCTGGTCGGCGACCTGGACAACAGCGTCGCCTCCCTGGCGCTGTCCCGCGCGGGCGCGGCGCTGTCGTCCGGCTCCCCCGTCCGCGAGCCGGGCCCCGAACGGTACGAGCAGAGCGTGGTCGACGGCCATCCCTACCATCCGGGCTGCCGCAACCGGCCGGGGGTGTCGGTGGCCGAGCAACTGGCGTACATGCCGGAGCACCGGCCCGTCGTCGCGCTCGACCTGGCGGCGGTGCCCGCCGCCGAATGCCTGGTCACCGGGCCGTGGCCGGCCTCGCTCATGGACGGCGACCGGCTGCTGCTGCCCGTCCACCCCTGGCAGACCCGGCACGTGCTGTCCGGGCCGGGGGTGCGGCCGTACGCGACGGGCGTGCTGCCCTGCCATCCGCTGATGTCCGTACGGACCCTCGCCCCCCTGGACGGCGGCCCGCACCTCAAGACGGCGTTCACCACCCGGATGACCTCCGGCGTCAGGGACATCTCGCCCGGCTCGGTACGCGACTGCGTCCCCCTGTCGGACCTGCTCACCGCCCTGTCGGCGCGGCTCGGCGGACGCCCGCGCATCGCCCGCTACCTGTCCGGGGCCGCGGGGACGGTGAACGGCGAGCACACCGCCGACCTGTCCGTCATGCTGCGCGAGCCGACGCCCCGCGTGCCCGGCCACACCGTGCTGCCCGTCGCCGCCCTCACCGCCGGCGCCCAGTGGGACGTGCCACGAGGTGCGGAGGCCCGCGAGTGGCTGGCGGAATTCGCCGACGTGGCGACGGCGGCGGCGCTCGGGCTGCTGGCACTCGGGGTCGCGCTGGAGGCCCACGGCCAGAACCTGCTGGTCGTGCTCGACCGGCGGGGCCACCCGGTCGAGCTGGTCTACCGCGACCTGGCCGACGTCAGGATCAGCCCGGCCAGGCTGGCCCGCAACGGCTTCGGGACGCCGCCCGTCAGCGCCCGGCTGCTCAGCGACGACCCCGGGGTCCTGCACGCCAAGCTCTTCGGCTCGCTCGTCGGCACCACGTTCGGCAGTCTCGTCTCCCTGCTGGGAGAGGGTGACCGTACCGCCGAGTCAGTTCTGTGGGCCGTCGTGGCGGAGGCCGCGCGGCGGGCCTTCGACGCGCTCCCCGACACCGCCGACGTGCGCGCCGACCGCGCGGCCCTGTTCGGCGAGCGGATCCGGGTGAAGGCCCACCTGCTCGCCCAGCTCGCGGGCTCCCCACCCGGCGACAGCTGGACGTCGCTGCCCAACCCCCTCACCCAGGGAGCCTCCTGGATCCTCGCTCACGCACGGTGAGCGCCTGGCTCTTTTCCCGAAGGAGGAGGAGTATGGGGCATGCAGCCGGACCCTGCGGCGCGTCGATCTCCGATCACGCAGAGTTCAGGGAAGGAGCGAATCCGATGATGCAGCTCTCTGTACGGCTCGTGCCCGTCGGTGACACCACCCTGGTGGTCGCCCTGGCGGGCGAGCTCGACTCGACCACCAGCCCCATCCTGGCCGCCTTCCTCGACCCGCTGCCGCGCTCGCGGGTGAAACACGTGATCGTGGCGGCGGGAGACCTCTGGTTCTGCGACCTCAACGGCCTCGAACAGCTCGCGATCACCCACCGGGCCATGCAGGAGAAGGGCGGCCATCTGGCCGTGGCCGAGGCCCAGCCCGCGCTGTGCCGCCTCGTCGCGCTCATGACCGAGCACGGCGGCACCGCGATCCCCCTGTTCAGCACGATGCCCGACGCCCTGGCCGGGACGGGCGTCGAGATCTACGAGCAGACCGGGCCGCCCCGACCGGTCAGCCGTCATCTGGCGTGCTTCCGCCGGGCCCGCGACCCCCGCGCCGAAGCGCACCACGGCATCCGCCGGCTGCGCCCGCAGCGGGAGGAGACGCCCATCACGCCCGACCGCCAGGAGAACCTGCCGCCACCCGGCCGCTGGTCCACGATCGTCCACCGGCTCCGCTCGGCCAACGCGGAGCTGGAGAGCGCGAACGAGGAGCTGCGGTCGGCCAACGCCGAGCTGCGCCACACCAACGACACGCTCATCGCCCGCGCCGCCGAGCTGCGCCGGGTCAACGACACGCTGGTCGCGCGCACGGCCGAGCTCGACGAGGTCAGCCGGTTCACCGCCTCGCTGGTCCACGGGCTGGGCGACGCCGTGATGGTGCTCGACGCCGACATGCGGGTGCTCATCTGGGGGGCGGGGGCCGAGGAGTTGTGGGGGGTGCGGGCCGGCGAGGCGGTGGGCCGTCCGCTGGCCTCGCTGGGCACGGGGCTACCGGTGGAGATGATCGTCCCGCTCGTACGCGACACGCTGGCCGGGGGCACGAGACGGGCCGGGGCCAGGAGGGTCGCGCTCGACGCGGTCAACGACCGGGGCCGGCCGACACCGCTCACCGTCGAGCTGTCCCACCTGGCCACCGACGACGACTCCGGGCACGGCCTGATCATCGCCATGAAGGTGCCGCGCCCCGGTGACTCACATGATCGCTAGCCGCCCGCCGTCGATCACCAGCTCGGTGCCGTGGATGAAGGCGGCGACCTCCTCGGCGAGCCCGGCACGGCCCAGCGGGATGTGCTCGCGCTCGTAGGAGGAGAGGAAGTCGTCGGCGAGCCCCGACGAGATCGAGGCGTTGAGCGGGGTCCGGATGTAGCCGGGGCACAGGGCGTTGACCCGGATGCCGTGCCCGCCGAGCTCGACGGCCATGGTCTTGGTCAGCAACAGCACGCCGCCCTTGGAGGCGTTGTAGTGGGCGTAGTCGGCCTCGCCGCCGAGGCCGTTGGTCGAGGACATGTTGACGATCACGCCGCCCGTCCCGCGCCCCCTCACTTGCACGGCTTGTACGGCGTGTCCTTCAGCGAGTAGTCCACGGCTTTCTTGATCGCGTTGATGCCGAGCTTGGCCGCCTTGGGGCAGAAGGACGCCGGCGCCGTCTCGTACTCGACCTGGAACACCGGCTTGCCCGCCTTGACGAAGACGCTCAGGTCGCCGCACTCGTCGTACTGGAAGCACTCCTCGTTGACGGCGTAGTCGAAGCTGGACACCAGCTCGGCCGCCTGGCTGAGGTCGTTCTTGAGCGCCGCGGACAGGCCCTTGCGGTGGGCCAGGTCGGCCAGCGCCCGGTTGTAGAGAAGCTGGGTGGCGGGGCTGACGGTCCAGCCGGTGACCGACTTGCCCTCCTCGTGGGCGTTGACGACGTCGAACTCGACGCCGTCGAAGCCGGCCTGGGCGCACTTGTCGACCCGGGCCTCCATCATCTTCAGCAGGAAGTCCCGCTGGCCCTGGTCGTTGTTGATGTTGGCCCAGCGCTCGTTGGGGAACTCCGCGCTGAACGGCTTGCCGAGCAGGGAGTTGCCGTGGCTCTTGTGCCAGGCGACGAACTGCTGGTAGTCGGGCCGGTACTCCTCGATCGAACCGGCGTCGACGTAGCAGACGGCCTTCGCCCCGCGGGCGTGAACGGCCTTCACCGCGGCCGTGTTGAGCGTGGTGTTGTTCCCCACCACGTCGCCGTCGGCGTAGAGGTCGATGTCGAACACCGCCGGCTTCACGCAGGCGCCGCCCGACTGGGGGACCACGCAGATGTCGACGTTGACGCCGCCGGTGGCGGCGTACTTGGCGTTGCCCTGGAGCTGGTACTGCCAGCGGCTCTGCAGCGGCGGCTGCCACGGCCCCGCCTCCGCCGTGGCCGGCGCGGCGAGCGCCGCCAGCGGCGCGCAGCTCAGGGCCGCGACCGCGGCCAGCCGAGCTAAGAGAGTCATGGTTCGCATGTTCGCCCTCATTCCGTCTGGTGGAACTCTAGTCTGCATCGTGGATGCGTGACTATACTCGCCGCACGCAGCGGGCCGCCACGCCCGCCGTGCTCTGTGGAGGGAACCCCATGGCACGACTCATTCACCACATCCGCGAGACCGCCCGATGAGGCCCCGTACGACGCTGGCCGTCGTCGCCCTGGCCCTGACCGCGGCGAGCTGCGGCGGCGGAGGGCAGGAACGGGCGAGCGGCCCGGTCGAGATCACCATCTGGCACGGCCAGGAGGACACCTCGGCGAAGTCGATCGAGAAGCTGGTCGCCCGGTTCAACCAGACTCACCCCGACATCAAGGTCAGCACCGAGTCCGGCGGCGCGACCGCAGACGGCATGCTACCCAAGATCACCGCCGCGCTCACCTCGGACGCCTACCCCGACATCGCCTACCTGTACGGCTCCCGGGCCCCCAACGTGGCCAGGAACCCGCCCGGGGGTCCCAACCCTGGGGGTCCCGGCTCATGGAGCCCGCCTATTGGGGCCGCCGTTCGAGGGCTCGGCCTTCGGGGGCCGGCGCTCAGGGTGGGAGCGGGGGCGGGGTGGGTCAGGCCTGGGCGGAGATGGCGCGGCGGAGGCCGTGGCCGACTTCTTCGAGGCGGGCGACCGACATGCGGTCCTTGATCGCGGTCACGCTCACCGCCGCCACCGGCGCGGTCTTGCCCATGAAGACCGGCGCCGCCACGCACCGCACCCCCGGCTCGTTCTCCTCCAGGTCGAGCGCGTACCCGCGCCGCCTGACCTGGTCGAGATGGATGGCCAGCTTGGCGGGGTTCGTGATCGTGTTCCTGGTCCTGGTGGACAGCGGCCCGTAGCGCTCGGCCCACGCCTTGACCGCCTCGTCCGTCGGGTACGTCCAGGCCAGCAGCGCCTTGCCGGCCCCCGTGCAGTGGGCCGCGTTGCGCCCGCCGACCACCGAGGTCATGGTGATCGACCGCACCGCCTCCACCTTGTCCAGGTAGACGACCTCGCCGCCGTCGAGCATCGCCATGTGCACGGTCTCGGAGAACTCCTCGCTCAGCCGCAGCAGCAGCGGCCGTACGAGCGTGCGCAGGTCCATGGTCTCGTAGAACCGGAAGGCCGTGGCCAGCATCTCGGTGCCGAGGAAGTACGGCCCGCTCGGCTCCGGCTGTGCCGCGAAGCCCCGGTGCTTCAGCGCCCCGAGCAGGCGGTGGAGCGAGCTCTTCGGCAGCCCCAGCCTGGTGGCCAGCTCGTCGAGCGTCACCCCCCTGCTGTGCTTCCCGATCTCCTGCAGGATCAGCAGGGCACGATCGACGCTCCCCACAGGGGACTGGGTCTCAGCCACTGAACTCTCCCTCGCCCGTTCCGCTGATCGGAATGCTAGCGCGTAATACGGAACACTCCGCACACGCGGTCGCACAGTGGTTGTCTCAGCGTAGTCAGCACAGCCCTGTGTCAGCACAGGGCTCGGGGAAAGGAACGGGCGGCCGGCCCGGAGAACAGCAGCACGCCGGGCGGCTCGCACCACAGCACGCTGCCCTCGACCACCGCGCGGGGTTGCCCACGGTGCCGCGGCGCGGTCCGGTGGCGACCACCTGAAGGGGACCCCACGTCAGCCCGCCGTCGGCCGACCGCCTGAGCGCCAGGTCGATGTGGCCCGAGTCACCAGCGGACCCGCGGAAGGTGTGATAACCCTCGCCCGGTACACCACCGACGTGGGGTAAGGAGTCATGCGCGAACGCCGGGCCCCGCAGGTGAACGTCTCCCGACCTCCGGCGGACGTCCCGGTGCCAGCCCGGCGGCCAGGCAGGCCAGCGGGAGAGCCGGTACGACGTACCGCACGTCGTACCCGTTCAGGAAGGACGGCGCCACGACCAGCACGGCGGCGGCCACGCCGGGCAGCAGCGCGTCCGGCCGCCGCCGTACGGCCGCCACCGCGAGCGCGCCCCCGAGCAGCGCCAGGAGCACCGGGTACGGCAGGTAGCCGAAGCGCTGGTAGGCCCGCAGCCAGCCCGCGTAGGGCTCGACGATCCGCGTGTCCGCCGGCCCGCCCTCGTACGCCCCGGCGATCCGCCGTACGGACGCGCGCAGCGGGCGCTCCTCGTACGGAAACCAGTACGGATTGGTCTTCCTGACCGACACCTTCCTGGCCGTGGTGCGCTCCCAGCGCAGCAGCCACCGCAGGTCGCGCCCGACGGCGGCCAGGTAGTCGCCGGGCTGGGCGAGGACGGCCTCGCGGGCGAAGCGGCCGGCCAGCGCGTTCCGGTCGCCGGGGACGGCGGCCAGGGTGGGCCCCCACATCCAGTGCGCGGGAGAGGGCCGCCCGGCCACCGGCGTCCTCGGGCAGAGGGGGGCCAGCTCGGGCTCCGGCCTGATGACCGAGCAGTCGGCGAAGGTCATCGTGCGGGCCCACAGGAACAGGCCGTCGGCCCTGGTCAGGCCGAAGGTGCCGCTGGTGGCCCACATCCAGGAGGCGTACCCGAGCAGCGGCGCCGCGCCCGCCAGGACCAGACAGAGCAGCGCCCGCGGCCCGGGACGGCGCAGCAGCAGGCAGGCGGCGGCCACCACGAGGACGGCCACCCCGATCGTGCGGGTGACGGCGGCCAGGCCGAGCAGCACGCCGCCGGCGGCCGCCGTGACCGGGGTGAGCCGGCACGACAGCGCCAGGATCCCGGCCGTGACCAGCACGGTGAACAGCGCGTCCGCCATGATCATGTGTTCCAGCAGGATCAGGAACTCGTCGTACAGCAGCGGCGCGACGGCGGCCGTCGCGCCCCGGCCGGGCAGGCCGCGCCGCCGCAGCAGGGCGTAGACGGCCACGGCGAGCGCCAGCCCGAGCGCGTGCTGCACGGCGGCCACCAGCGCCAGGCTCTTCCCGGGCCCGAGCGCGGCCAGGAAGAGCGAGTACCCGAGCGGCCGGAACGTCCCGGGCACGGGGTCGCCCGCGGCCTCCAGATAGGAGAACGAGTCCGCCCAGAACCACAGCGCGGGCCGGTACCCCGCCATCGCGAGCAGCCGCAGCGCGACGGCGGGCACCAGCGCGACCAGCAGCGCCCGATGCCGCCCCAGGGCGTTTCCGGGCAGCACGAACACAGCAGACGGCGCCGGCATGGGGAAGCTCCTTCATGAGGGTGCCGAGCGGGCTCCCCCGGACGGCGCGGGCATCTACCCGGTCTCTCCGTCGCGGGCCGAAAGGGTTCACGCCCGTGGCCACCTCGGGTGGCGCGAGCAGGGCATGAAAGAGTGCGGATCGAGGACGAGTGTGGGGAGGCAGTGTGGCTGAGGAGTTCGACGTCATCGTGATCGGGGCCGGTCCGGCGGGCGAGAACGTCGCCGCCAGGGCCGTGCGCGGGGGGCTGAGCGCCGCGATCGTCGAGGAGCGGCTGGCCGGCGGCGAGTGCTCCTACTGGGCGTGCATCCCGAGCAAGGCGCTGCTGCGCCCGGTCGACCTGGCGGGCGAGGTGTCACGGGTGCCCGGGCTCTCGCTCGGGCCGATCGACGTGGCCGCGGTGCTCGCCCGGCGCGACGAGGCGGTCTCGCGCTACGACGACTCCGGGCAGGTGGGCTGGATCGAGGGCGTGCCGGCGGAGTTCGTCCGCGGCAGGGGGCGGCTCGACGGCGAGCGGCGGGTGGTCGTCACGACCCCCGACGGCGGCGAGCGGGTGCTCACGGCCAGGCAGGCCGTCGTGCTCGCCACCGGCAGCACGGCGGCGGTCCCGCCGGTGCCGGGCCTGGCCGAGGCCAAGCCGTGGACCAGCCACGAGGTCACCGCCGCGACGAAGGTGCCCGAACGCCTGGTGGTGATCGGCGGCGGCGTGGTCGCCTGCGAGATGGCGCAGGCCATGCACGGGCTCGGCGCGCGGCAGACGACCCTGCTGGTGCGCGGCGGCACGCTGCTCGGCAGGATCGAGCCGTTCGCGGGCGAGCTGCTCGCGCGGTCGTTCGCCGAGGCGGGCATCGACGTGCGCATGCACACCGACGTGGTCGGGGTCGAGCGGCCCGAGCCGGGCGGCAAGGTGACCGTGCACCTGTCGGAGGGCCCGCCGCTGGAGGCCGACGAGCTGCTGGTGGCCACCGGACGCAAGGTCGCCACGCGCGGGATCGGGCTGGACACGGTCGGCCTGCCCGACGACGCGCCCGTCGAGGTCGACGACAGCATGCGGGCCACCGGCGTGCCGGGCGGCTGGCTCTACGCCGTCGGCGACGTCAACGGCCGCGCGCTCCTCACCCACATGGGCAAGTACCAGGCCAGGATCTGCGGTGACGTGATCGCGGCGCGGGCGCACGGCGACGACCTGCCCGCCGTGCGCGACCTCGCCGGCGGCTTCGGCGCGCCGCAGGTGGTCTTCACCGACCCGCAGGTCTGCGCGGTCGGCCGTACGGAGGCGGAGGCCGGGAAGGCCGGCTTCCGGGTGCGCGCGGTCGAGTACGACCTCGGCTCGGTGTCGGGCGCGTACCTGCTGGGCGACGGCTACCGGGGCCGTGCCAAGGCCGTGGTGGACGAGGACAGGAAGGTGCTGCTCGGCGTCACCTTCGTCGGTCCCGGCGTCGGCGAGCTGCTGCACGCCGCCACGATCGCGGTCACCGGCGAGGTGCCGCTCGACCGGCTCTGGCACGCCGTGCCGTCGTTCCCGACCGTGAGCGAGATCTGGCTGCGCCTGCTGGAGACCTACGGGTTGTAGGCGACCCCCGACGTCCCCCCGGGCCACGGCGGGGGGACGGACGGCGCCGCGGCGTCCACCATCAGCTCCGCCACGGTCTCCTCGACGCTGCCGCGCAGCTCGACGTGGGAGAGCAGGTCCGTCAGCCGCAGCACCGACAGCAGGTGCTCGGACGGGCGGACCACGATGATCCGGCCGCCCGGCTCCGCCTCCATCCGCTGCATCGCCGTCGCCAGCACGCCGATGACGGAGGAGTCGTAGAAGACGAGATCGGCCAGGTCGAAGACGAGGACGGGACCGGGCGACCAGTCCCACACCGTGTGGATGTGGGCGCTGAACCGGACCCGTCCGACATGGTCGAGCTCACCCGTGGCGCGCATGACCGTGCACTGAAGATGCCGGATCGTCTCGATGCTCAAACCGTTCCCGCCCACCTATGACAACTGCCCGCAGAGCGACGTTTTCACAGGTGATCGCCAGTTTTCCCGCCAGAATGGCACATTCTCACCGGCTGTCGCAGGTCAAGCGGGCCAAGGGATCCGGAGCTCCCGCTAGTCCGAGGTGCCGGACTCCAGCGTCGGCAGGACGCCCGGCAGCCGCTCGATCACCACGAGGAACGGCGAGACCGTGGGGCTCGGCAGCACGAGCTCGGTGACGTTCCCGTGGATGGTCTGCCCGAAGGGCCCCGCCACGCCGTCCCTGAGGCTGTAGACCTGCTCCACCGTGGGGGCCGCCGTGCCGAGCAGCTTCCTGGTGGCGTGCCGCAGCCAGCGCAGCTCGCTGTTGACCCGCCGCCAGGTCGCCGGGATCATGCTGGCCGCCTCCGCCTTCGTGCCCAGCCGCAGCGTGATCCGGCCGCTGGACCCGAACGTGTCGCGCAGCACCGGGTTGACCATGAACATGCCCGACCGCAGGACGCGGACCCCCTGCCGGTTGACGTTGGCCAGGCCGCCGCCGCTGATCAGCGAGGACAGCTCGCAGCGGGCGCCGTCGAGCGTGTCGGGGTCGTAGTCGACGGCGGGCGGCTCCTCGAACACGATCTTGTTCAGGCGCAGCCCGGCCACCCCGTCGGCCTGGACCCGGCCGGTCAGGAACGTGCGCACCTCGTCGCAGACGCCGTCGCCCTCCATGATGTCCAGGGCCTCGACGCAGATCAGCCCGTCGTCGGGGATCTCCTCGGGGGTCAGGTCGAAGGCCACGCGGGCGTGCGGGTTCCGGCCGCGCAGCAGCACGCACTGGCGCAGGCGTCCCTGGGAACGGATCTGGACGCACCGGGGCAACGTGAGGTCTGCGCCGGTCCTGCCGTTGTGCCAGCCGCTGACCGACCGCTCGTCCATGGACAGCGACATCTGCACCCGCAGCGGCCGTCCCTGCGCGGAGACCTTGACGCCGACCAGCCCGGAGGTCTCGAACCTGCCCACGATCTGGCTGCCGCGATGCAGCCGGTCGATCACCTGCAGGGCGGGGAACCGCCCGCTGGTCACGTGGACGGGCGGGATCGCGGGGAGGATCACCGGGTCGAGCTCGGTGCTGGGTCCTGTTCCGGTCATCGGGCGCTCCTCGCGGGGGTCAGTGTGGTCCTTGCCAGGTCCTGGAAGTCGAATCGGGTGAGTACGGGGTCGCGGCGTTCCCACATGCGGCGCACCGCGTCGAAGAGGGGATCGCCGTCGCGCTCCACGTGCCGCAGGGCGACCGTGAGGGCACGCGGGTAGTCGGGGCCGAGCTCCCAGCGCGGCAGGATCTGGGTCGGCACGTCGGCGCCGCAGCGGCGCAGCCACAACCACAGGCGGGCGCGTTCGCGCTGCTCGGGCCCGAGGATCGTCTCCGCCTTGCCGTGCACGGCGACGGCCTCGCCGAGCCGGTCGCGCAGCTCCTCCGGCGTGCGCACGTGGTACGTGGACCCGCAGGCGGCGCCCTCCGACCATCCGGCCTGGACGACGGGGACGCCGAAGGCGGGCAGGTCGCTGCCGCCGAACGTGACCGCGACGTCGGTCATGCTCCACAGGATGTTCGTCGACAGCAGACCGGACCGGAGGCGGTCGAGGAACAGCCAGTTGGCCGACTCCTCGGCCTCCGCGAACCGCTCGGTCTCCTCGAACAGCTCGGTGTCGCGGCCCGGCATGTGGCCGAACACCGTGATCGTGGGCCGGCCGGGGTCGAGGCGAAGCCTGGAGCAGCCGTACAGGCGGAGCTGGCGGCGTTCGGTGTCCGTGCGGACCTGGTAGCCCTCCTTGGCCCGCCAGGCCGTACGCTCGGCGCTCTGCCGGATCACCTCCCGGTTGGGCCAGACCCAGCGGTCGAAGAACTCCGCGACCCGGCCGGGCAGCTCCTCGCCGAAGGAACTGGGAGTCTGGCCGGGGAACAGCGCGTACGCCTGCAACGACCCCGTGCCGTGCACGTGCACGACGGGAATGTCGGTGCGGACGCCGCGATCCATCCGGCTGGTGACCAGGGCGTCGGGCGGCCCGAGATCGGCGGCGGCGCCGAACGCCTCGGCCAGCGGCCGCCATCGCGGGTCGGTGAGCACGACCAGCCGGGCCGACAGCAGCCCGCACACGGCCTTGGCGACCATGACGGTACGCACCACCACCCGGACGTCCTCGTCGAACGCCTCCGCCACCACGCAACCCGTGTCGCCCGCGCTGTCCCCCCAGTACGCCTTGGCGACCGGGACCAGCTGATCGACGTGATCCTCGTCGTCCACGACACGACGCATGAAACCCTCCACCAAGGCCAGGAAGAATCGCCCTGGCAGACGTTGCCAGACGCTCGCGCGCGCACCCGCGCGACAACACGCTTCTTTGCCCGGCGCTGGCCGAATCTCAGACGGCCTCGACCTGGTCGATGACGAAACGGCTGTTGGGGACGGCCGGGGCGCGCCACGACGGCATGCGCAGGTCCTGGGCCGGTACCCCGTACGTCATCCAGCGGGTCAGCGCGGTCACCGCCTGTTTCATCAGGTCCACGGTGATCCACTCGCCGGGGCACCGGTGCCCTTCGTAGTGGTCGCCGCCGCCCTGGGGGACGAAGTCGTACTCGCCGCCGTCCCACTCGGCGAACCGTTCCGGGCGGAACTCGCCGGGACGGTCCCACAGGCGCGGGTCGTGGTCGATGCCGTACAGGTCGAGCAGGGTCCGCCGGCCCCGCGGGAAGTCCAGGCCCTTCCAGGTGAACGGTTTGGCCACCTTGGCGGCGACGAACGGGAAGAACGGGTAGAACCGGCGTACCTCCTGGACGAAGTGCTCGACGAACTGCTCGTCGCCCTCGCGGACACGTTCGTGGTACTCCGGGCGGGCGTGCAGGGCCATGGCCGCGAACGTCACGAACCTGGCCACCGCCACCGTGGGCCGCAGCACGTTGTGCAGCTCGACGGCCGCGGTCCTGGCCGGGAGCAGGGTGCCGTCGGGGTCCCGGTAGCCGGCGATCAGGCCGGTCACCGTGCCGGCGAAGCGGCCGGGATCGTCGCGGGCGCAGCGGATCAGGCCGGACAGCCACAGGTCGCCCTTGATCCTGGCGTACCGGCCGCGCAGGTAGCGGGCGCCGAGCCCGCCCGCGCCCTCGATGGCGGCCTGGAACGTGGCGGTGGCGGCGGGAACCCGAGCGGGCGGCAGCGGCACGCCCGTCCAGTCGCAGACCGCCTGGCACAGCAGCTCGCTGACCTCCTCGTACAGGACGACCCTGGGCATGCGCTCCCACGCGCGGATGCGCTCGCGCCAGCGCCGGCCGGCCAGCTCCGTCAGCCGGTCGCGGCCCTGTCTGCCCATCAGCGACATGAACATGGCCTTGCGCGCCCGGTGCGTCTCGCCGTCGAGCGCCTGCACGCCGTTCCTGCCGAACAGCGTCGCCTGGAGCCGGCGGGGCGCGGCGCCGTGCCGGACGAACAGCTCGGGGTCGTAGAAGACCTCGGCGGCCTCGGCCCCGGTCATGCAGATGGCCGGCTGGAGGAGGAGCCGCGTCTCGAAGACGTCGGAGCCGAGCCGCCGCGCCCGGTCTCCGATGAAGCGGTACGGGTCGAGCAGCAAGGTAAGGGTGTCGTCCAGGACCGGCCTCCGGCGGGGGGCGGTGACCGGCTCACGGACCCGCGTCTGCTCGCGTGGCATCACTCGGTGAGAAGTCATGACCACGCCCTATCCCCGCAGACCCACAGGAAACGAATTCACCGGGAAACACGGCGAACCAAAAGCAGTGCTTCGACGTCTCACCCGGGGTAGAGGCATCCACCGTCGGCCGCGCGCTTCGTCTTTTTACAGAGAGCAGGTCATGGGCGGGTTTAGGATGCACCCAAATGCCAAGATGGGGAGGTTTTTCCGCATGGGTTCCCGAATGTCGAGCATCGTGCGCCTGACCGGGGCTGCGATGGCCGCGGGAGTGGTGGCCGCGGCCATCGCGTTGCCGGCGGTCGGAGGCACCGGAGCGATGTTCGTCTCGGCGTCCGAGGAACTGAACATCAAGCCGGAAGACCTCAAGGAACCCCCGCTCGCCGAGAAGACGACGGTCCTCGACGCCAAGGGCAACCAGATCGCCCAGTTCTACGAGGAGTACCGCGAGAACGTCTCGCTCGACGAGGTGGCCGACATCATGAAGACGGCCATCATCTCCATCGAGGACTACCGCTTCTACGAGCACGGCGCGATCGACATCGAGGGCACCGTGCGCGCCCTCGCCAAGAACCTCAGCAGGGGCGGCATCGCCCAGGGCGGCTCCTCCATCACCCAGCAGTACGTCAAGCAGGTGCTGCTCAACTCGGCCTCCACCGAGAAGGAGAAGAACGCGGCCCTCGAAGCCAGCTACGCCCGCAAGCTCAAGGAGCTGCGCTACGCGATGGCGGTCGAGGAGAAGTACAGCAAGAACGAGATCCTCGGCAAGTACCTCAACATCGCCTACTTCGGCGCCGGCGCGTACGGGGTCGAGGCGGCGGCCAAGCGCTTCTTCGGGGTGTCGGCCGCCGAGCTGACGCTGTCCCAGGCGGCCACGCTGGCCGGCGCGGTCCAGGACCCGAACCGGACCGACCCCAACCTGGGCAAGGACTCCCGCGCGCAACTGCTCAACCGGCGCAACGTGGTGCTCGACAGGATGCTGGAGCTCAAGAAGATCACGCCTGAGCAGCACGAGGAGGCCAGGGCCAAGAAGCTCGGCTACAAGGGCACCCCGCTGCCCGGCGGCTGCGGCGCCAGCCAGTATCCGTACTTCTGTATGTACGTGCGCAACGAGATCCTGAGCAACACGGCCTTCGGCAAGACCAAGAAGGCCCGCACCCAGTTCCTCAACCGGGGCGGCCTGGAGATCAAGACCACGATCGACCCGAAGATGCAGGAGGCCGCCGAGCAGGCCATCAAGAAGCACGTCTTCGCCTCCGACAACCCGGTGGCCTCCGAGGCGCTGATCAAGCCGGGCACGGGCGAGATCAAGGCCATGGCCGCCAGCCGCAAGTACGGCAACTCCAAGCGCAAGCACGAGATGTCGTACAACGTGGTGGCCGACGCGGTGCACGGCGGCGGCATCGGCTTCCAGGCCGGTTCGACGTTCAAGACGTTCACCCTGCTCACCGCGCTCAAGCAGGGCATGAAGATCAACGACGGCTTCAACGTCGGCAGCGGCTACACCGCCCCCAACTACTGGGCGTTCAAGAACTGCAAGAACCAGAACGTCGGCGACCCGAGCCACACCGTCACCAACGACGAGGGCGGCGGCGGCTTCAAGTCGCTGGCCACCGGCACGTGGGGCTCGGTGAACACGTTCTTCATGACGCTGGAGCAGAAGGTCGGCCTCTGCAAGGTGGTCGAGACCGCCAAGTCGCTCGGCATCAAGCGCTCCGACGGCAACAAGCTCCAGGAGTTCGAGACCTTCACGCTCGGCATCAACGAGATGGACCCGGTGACCGTCGCCACGGCCTACGCGGCGATCGGCGCGCGCGGCAAGTACTGCCCGCCGACGGCCATCACCCAGATCACCGACCGCAACGGCAAGGTGACCGAGTACAAGCCCAAGTGCACGCAGGCGTTCGATCCCGAGGTCGCCGACGCGGCGGCGAACATCCTGTCCGGCGTCTTCACCAAGGGCACGATGCGCGGGGTCGGCGGCATCGGCCGTCCGGCGGCGGGCAAGACCGGCACCACCGACGACCAGGCCACCGCCTGGTTCGCCGGGTTCACCCCCGACCTGGCCGGCGCGGTCAGCATCGGCGACCCGCGCGGCTCGACGACCCACAAGCTGAACGGCATCACCATCGGCGGCCAGTACTACTCCTCGGTCTTCGGCGCCTCCATCCCGGGCCCGATCTGGAACGCCACCATGAAGGCAGCGCTCAAGGGCACCCCGGCGACGGACTTCACCCCGGTCGACTCCTCCCGCTTCGGCGGCTGCGGCCAGGGCTGCGCCCCCCGCAGGCAGGAGCCCGACGACAGGGGCCAGGGCCTCGTCGACGTCAACCCCAACCCCGACGGCGACTTCGGCCCCGGCCAGGGCTACCAGAACGGCGACGGCAACGGCCACGGGCGCGGCCGGGGCAGGCGCTAGAGACGGACGTCTGGGGTATCCGGCGCGTCTCGGATACCCCTAACGGATGGGCAATATGTCGTGATCCACATCCGGCCCAAAAACCTCGGACGGTAACCACCGCCTCTACCTGAGCAGATTCGGAGGGCGTTCGCACAAGCGGACGCACCCCCTGCAAAGGCCCTATTAACAGCGGCGAAACATTGGTAACGTGGGAGCGCTCCCAGGATCTTTCCGCGAGGTGCTCCATGACCGAGCAGCCCACACTGGCACAGGTGGCGGCCGCTGCAGGGGTTTCCCCCGCGACCGCATCTCGAGTCCTCACGGGCTCGGTGCGGGTCAGTACCTCGACCCGCCGGCAAGTGTACGACGCCGTCTCCCGCATGGGCTACGTCCGACAACGCGCGCCCAGGGGAAGCGCCGCCAAGACGCTGACCGACGGCGTCACGGCGGTGATCTGCGACCATCTCCCCCGCCTGTTCTCCGAGCCGTACTACGCCAGGCTCCTGTCCGCCGCCGGAGCGGTGATCGCCGAGCACGGCACCCATCTCATGGTCACGACCGTGACGCCCACCTCCTCGACGCTCCCGGCGCTGTCGGGCGCCGTGCTCATCGTCGGCGCGCGCGAGCGCCATCCGCTGGCCATCAAGCTGTCCACCGCGGGCATCCCGGTCCGCAACATCGGCCGGCCGCCGCACGACCTCAGGCTCCCCTACGCCGACGTGGACAACCTCGACGGCGGCCGGCAGGCGGCCGAACACCTGCTGTTACAGGGCCGCAGGAACGTGGCGGCCATCGGCGGCCCGCCCTCCCTGCCCGCCGCCCGCGACCGCCTCGAAGGGCTCGTCCGCACCCTTCAGGCGGCCGGCGCCCCCGACGTGCCCGTGGCCTATGGCGACTTCACCGCGGCCTCGGGGACGCACGCCATGCAATGGTTGTTACGCCACGCGCCCGGCCTCGACGCCGTCTTCGTCGCCTCCGACCTGATGGCGGCCGGCGCGATCCAGGCCCTTCGCCGGGCCGGCCGCAAGGTCCCCTCGGACGTCGCCGTGATCGGCTTCGACGACGCCCCCGTGGCCCGGCACACCGTCCCGGCACTGACCACGATCCGCCAGCCCGTCGAGGAGCTCGCCACGGTCGCCACCCGCCTGCTCCTGACCGGGGCGACGGGGATCGACCCCGTCCTCCCAACGGAACTGGTCATCCGTGAGTCAGCTTGAGCCGGGAGACGTGCTGGCCCGGCGGTACCTGCTGCTGGACCCGCTGGCCCACGGCGGCATGTCGGTCATCTGGCGTGCCTTCGACCAGTCGTTGCAGCGGCTGGTCGCGGTCAAGGTGCTGACCGCCTCGCTGCACACCGACCACGGCGAACGCGTCCGGGTGCGCAGCGAGGCGCGTGCCGCGGCCCGGTTCATCCACCGGGACTCGATCGAGATCTACGACTACGGCGAGACCGTCACCGCCAAGGGCGGCGTGGCCGCGTACGTGGTGATGCCCCTGCTCGACGGCACCCCGCTGGCCGAACGCATCGCCGAGGGGCCGCTGCCGTGGACCGAGGCGGCGGCCATCGCCCTGCGGCTGGCCCGCGTGCTGATGGCCGGGCACGCCCGCGGCCTGGTCCACCGGGACGTCACCGCCGAGAACGTGCTGCTCACCGCCGACGGCCCGAAGCTGCTCGACTTCGGCATCGCGGCCTGGGCCGGCGACCCCGACGACGACCGCGGCACCCCTCCCTACGTCGCCCCCGAACGCCTCCTCGGCGCCCCCACCCACCCGGCCGTGGACGTGTACGCCCTGGGCGTGCTGCTGTTCGCCATGCTCGCGGGGCGCACCCCGTACCCGGAGACCACGTGGGAGGAGATCGAGGCGGCACGCCGGACCGATCCGCCGCCTCGGGTGACCGGCGTGCCGTACGGCGTCGCCTCGCTCTGCCAGAACTGCCTGGCGCACCTGCCCGAGGAGCGGCCCACGGCCGAGGACATCGTCGCCGCGCTGACCTCGGCGCTCGGCACGGCCGGGATCGCCCGGCAGGTGCGGCGCGGCCTGACGGCGGCGGGGTCGGCGCTGGTGGCGCTCATCGTGCTGCTGTGGTTCCAGCGGTCCGCGCCGGAACCGGTGCTGTCGCCGCGCGCCACACCGTCCGCCACACCGTCCGCCACACCGTCCGCCGCGCCATCCGCCGGGCCGTCTTCCTCGGCGCCGGCCTCGCGGGTGATCGAGAGCTCGCCGGCCGGGTCGGTCACCGTCGATCAGGCGGTGGACGGCTTCCACGACTCGCTCGAAGACGGCGAGCCGTGCGACGCGACCGACGCGGACGTGGTGCTCGACCTCAAACAGGTGCTCGACTCGGTGGTACGCGGCCCCGAGGTCACCGGGATGGCCGAGCTGCGGCGCAAGGTCGCCGACCGGGCCCGGGAGGGACGACTGGCCCCCGCCTGCCGCGCGGAGCTGGAGGCCAGACTCAAGGTGATCGACCGCGCCATGAAGCCCGGCTGAGGGGTACGGGCCGGGCTGCCGTTGGAGGAGAGGTTCCGCGCGGTCACGACGCCGCCGCTGACGGAGACGTTCGCGCCCAGGGGCCGGTGACCGTGTGATCCTGCGAGATCGGCTGAAAGTTTCACCGCGCGTTGTCGGGACGCCGGTCGCCGTGGTTCAATGCGCTGGCCGGGCGGGCTGATCGTGGGCAGATTCCTGTGTTCCCCTGTGCGAAGGAATCCCCATGAAACACTTCCGAACGGCGGCGCTCACCGCCGCCCTGGTCCTGTTGACCACCGTCCTGATCGCGCCGCCGCAGGCGCAGGCCCACGGCGTTTCCATGTTCCCCGGGGCCCGGACCTTCCTGTGCTGGCAGGACGGCCTGCGCGAGAACGGCCAGATCCAGTCCTACAACCCGGCCTGCGCGGCGGCCGTCGCCCAGAGCGGCGCGACCCCGCTGTACAACTGGTTCGCCGTGCTGCGTTCCGACGGCGCCGGGCGTACCAGCGGCTTCATCCCCGACGGCCAGCTCTGCAGCGGCGGCACCGGCGGCCCCTACGACTTCACCGCCTACAACGCCGTACGCTCCGACTGGCCGCAGACGCATCTGACCTCGGGCGCGACCATCCAGATGCGGCACAGCAACTGGGCCCAGCACCCCGGCACGTTCGTCTACTACGTCACCAAGAACGGCTGGAACCCCGACGGCCCGCTCAAGTGGTCGGACCTGGAGTCGTTCGGCAGCGTCACCAACCCGCCGGCCAGCGGCGGCCCCGGCGCGCTCAATTACTACTACTGGAACACCCAGCTCCCCTCCGGCAAGACCGGGCGCCACATCATCTACACGCACTGGATCCGCTCCGACAGCAACGAGAACTTCTACAGCTGCTCCGACGTCGTCTTCGACGGCGGCAACGGCCAGGTCACCGGCGTCGGCCCGGGCGGCGGCACGCCTTCAGGCACGCCCACTGCCACCCCCACTGTCACCCCGACCGTCACCCCGACGGTGCCCCCTCCTGGCGGCTGCACCGCCACCTGGAAGGCCACCGACACCGGCTGGGCCGGTCACTTCCAGGGCGAGGTGACGGTGAAGAACACCGGCACCGCCTCGCTGAACGGCTGGACGGTCAAGTGGACCTACGCCGGCGGCCAGGGCTTCGAAGGCGCGCCCTGGAACGGCGTGCTGTCCGCCCAGCCACCGAACGTGTCCGTCAAGAACGCCTCCTACAACGGCCAGCTCGCGCCGAACGCGACCACCACGTTCGGCTTCAACGCCACCGGCTCGATCCCGAGCCCCGCACCCGTGCTGACCTGCACGAGCCCGTGATCGGAACCCGTCGCGGGCAGATCGCGGCAGGCGTCGCCCTGGCCGGCCTGGCGCTGGCCGGGGTGACGCTGTCCGCCGCCCACCAGAAGTCGGCGCGACTCGACCAGGAGCTCGCCGCCCAGGTGACGCTGATCCTCGAACGCGCCACGCCCGAGGAGCACCACGACCACGGGCACGGGTTCGAGTCGCGGGTGGTGTGCGCGGTGGAGCCGTTCGGGACGGACCCGCCCGACGCCTCCAGCCTGGCCGAGGTGCGCTGGGTCTACGCGCGTCATCTGTGCGCGATCGTCGGCGAGAGCCGCGACTGGGCCATGTCCGTACGGGCGTCGGGGCCCATCGCCGTACGGCTGGGCGTGCCGCCGCAGGTCAAGGTGCCGGTGGCCGGGCCCGGGTATCCCGAGCGGGTCAGGGAGCTGATCCCCGGGCGCTATCACGAGGAGGCGTTCGCCGAGTTCTCGGACGAGGCGGCCATCGACGCGGCCCGCGACCGCTTCACCCACGTCCTCGACCCACGCTGATCCGACGCCCCCCGGCGCGGGGGTGGGGTTGGGCAAACGGACGCGGCCGGCTGGGGGTTCGCCGGCCGCGTCCGTCCCATCCGGGCGGGATGGTGTCGCGGGCTGGGTCAGCCGATCGGCCTCACCTCCTCCTTCTCTAGCCGGCGCAGGTGTAGCCGGACGGAACGGACGTGTCGCCGTTCGGACGGCCGGCCTGGACCCCGAAGCTGGTGGCGGCGCTGGGCGCGAGCGTGCCGTTGTAGCTCAGGTTCCTCGCCGTCACGGTCCGCCCGCTGACCGTCACCGCGGCGTTCCAGAAGCCGGTCACGGTGTGCCCCGCGGGCAGCGTGAACGTCACCGTCCAGCCGTTCCTGGTGGTCGTGCCGGTGTTGGTCACCGTGACGGGTTGCAGGACGTACCCGTTGCCCCACTGGCTCTGGACGGTCCCCGCGGCCGTGCAGCCGCCGTCGCCGCCGCCGGCCAGGGTGGTGAAGGAGGCCGTGGGCGAGGCGGCCGACTGGTTGCCCGCGGCGTCCCTGGCCTTCGCGTACACCTGGTAGGCGGTCGAGGGCGACAGGCCGGTCAGCGTGATCGAGGTCGTGGCCGTCGCCCCGAGCGGGGTGCCGGTCGAGGTGTAGACGTCGTACCCGGTCACGCCCACGTCGTCGGTGGAGGCCGGCCAGGTCAGGGTGACCCCGGACGAGGTGACGTTCGAGGCCGACGGGGTGCCGGGGGCGCTCGGCGGGGTCGGGTCGGTGGTGCCGCCGCCGTAGACGGACGCCTGCCTGGCGGTCGCGGCGATGCCGTTGGCGCCGTTGAACAGCCGCCGGCCCCACGAGGTGAGCTGGGTGACGTCGAAGCCGGTGACCTGGTCCAGGTACTCGACGCCGCCGCCGTTGCCGCTCCACGACCAGCCGAGGTAGCCCAGGCCGCGGCTCACGGCCTGGGCCATGATCGTGTCCTCGTCGGGGTCGCCGTCGGAGTGGTTGAACCCGAACTCGCCGACGACCAGCGGCAGCCCGGCGGTCCTGAACGCGTCCATGTACGACGTGATCTCGGCCGCCGTGTCGTAGACGCCGTACATGTGCACGGAGAAGATCGTGTTCTTGTCGGGGTCGGCGTCGAAGACGGACGTGGCGTTGTCCCGCATGACGTTCTGCCAGTCCTGGCCCCAGGCGGGGGCGTCCACCATCAGCGCGTGGTGCAGGCCGTTGGCGCGCAGCTTCTGGATCGCGGCCTTGGTGGCGTCGGCCCAGCCGGGGGTGGTGGCGTTGTTGCCGATCGGCTCGTTGCCGATGTTGACGACGACGTAGTCCTCCTGACCGGCCAGGGCGCTCTTGACGCTGATCCAGTAGTCGGCGGCCTGGTCGAGGGTGTACGCGCCGCTCTGCTCGCCGTACCCGGTGGTGTCGTGGTCCTCCAGCACGCAGATGAGCTTGTTCTGCTTGCACAGGGAGACCACGTCGGCCACGTCGGAGACGGAGTTGGCGCTCCACCGGCCGCCGCTGAGCACGACGCGCACGGTGTTGGCCTTCAGCGACTTGATGTCGGCGAACGCCTTGGTCCGGGTCGGGTACCAGGTGTGGGCGTGGCTGGTGCCGCGCATCACGAACTCCTGGCCGTTGCCTTCCAGGATCTTCGTGCCGCTCACGTGGATGCCGGTGGCGGCCTGCGCCGGAGTGCCGGGCAGGATCAAGGAAGCGGCCACGAGCGCGGCGGCGAGGGCCGGCGCGGTGAACAGTGATCGCATGGGCTGCCTTTCACCGAACCGTGGAACCGCCCCCGCCGCCGTTGCGGCGGGGGCGGGGTCTCGGCTCAGACGGGGGTGCAGGTGATCGGGTCGGGGGTGACGGGGGCGCCGTTGGCGATGAAGCCGAACGTGGTCGTGGCGCCGGCGGCGAGCCCGCCGTTCCACGCCTCGTTCCTGACCGACACGGTCGAGCCGGTCTGGGTGAGCCTGCCGCCCCAGAGCTGGGTGATCTGGCCGGCCGACGACCAGGCGGCCGTCCAGCCGGTGACGGCCGCTGCGCCGGTGTTCCTGACCGTCACCTCGGCCTGGTACCCGCCGCTCCAGGAGTTGGTGACCTTGAACGTGGCCGCGCAGCCGCCGGTCGGCGCGTCCGCGGTCGTGAACGCCGTGCCGTCGGAGGCCGCCGAGCTGTTGCCCGCCGCGTCCAGGGCCACCACGTGGGCGGCGTAGGCCGTGGCAGGGGTGAGCCCGCTCAGGTCGAAGGAGGTGCCGGTGGCCGTGCCCGCCTTGGTGGACCCCAGGTAGACGTCGTAACCGGTCACTCCCACGTTGTCCGTGGAGGCCGTCCAGCTCAGCTTCGCCGTCGTGCCCGTGATCCCGGAGACCGCGGGTTTGCCCGGCTTGCTGGGCGCTGTCGTGTCCTGCTCCTCCGGACCCGGGGGCTCACCCCAGATCTTGGTGGCGCCGCTGTGGAGGGTGATGTTCTTCGTCAGCACCGGCGTCGCGCCCGGCGTGACCGGGATGCCCTTGTAGGACCAGTCGTTGGACGGGTCCCAGGCGCCCGCGCTGGTGATCCTGAACTGCACCTCCCTGCGGTGCTGCGACTGCCCGGCCGGGGCTATGGCCTGCCCGGAGCAGTCGATGTTCACGTAGTACACGCTCCCGCCGGCCGAGCCGAGCGTGGGGGCCCTGCACTGGGTGTAGGCCGACGACACGCCGATCTGCGAGGCTGTCGTCGAGCCGTCGAGGGTGAAGTAGTAGCGGAACGAGCCGTCCGACAGGACCCGGGCGGGCCAGGCCGACTGGTTGCGGACGATGGCCTTGATCTCGGTGAAGTTCGTGCCGGAGGCGTTCACGCCGGCCTCGACGAAGATCTCCGGGCCGTCCGGGGTCTCGGCGGGCGGGAAGTCCGCCGCGGGCGCTCCCCCGTACTCCTTGTAGAGCCGCGCCAGGGCGCTGGTGAAGCCCGCGTTGTAGTCGGTCGCGACCTCGTTCATGACGTAGTCGTCGCGTTTGTCCGTGTAGACGTCGTCGGGGTCGGGCGGGCCGCCGACGAGCGCGCCGTACAGGGTGTGGCGGCTGTCGACCGGGTTGGTGATCTGGTCGGTCCATGAGCCGTGCGCCGTACGGTGGTGCGGGTTCTTCGGCGGGCCGGCCCCGAACCCGATCACGTACGAGGACTTGCGCGGGTTGTCGCCGAGCGCGTAGTTGATCTGCCGGACCGCGAAGTCGTGGTATCGGGCCTTGCGGTCGGGATCGGTGATCGCGTCGCTGTGCACGAGCGCGACGAACGAGGTGTTGGCCGCGTACCGCAGCGATCCCCACCGGTCCAGCACCGCCTGGCCGCCCGGCGAGTACTTGACCTTGGAGCCGTTGACGCCGACCGTCCACCAGTCGAGCCAGCGGTTGGCGTCGTCCAGGTACTTCTGCTTGCCGGTGAGCTTGTGCAGCAGCACGTACGCGCCGTACGACTTGTCGTCCCACGCGATCGTCCACTTGTACGACTTCGTCGTGGTCTGCGGCTCGTTGCCCAGGTTGTCGTAGCCGGCCTCGGCCTTGGCCAGGTAGGCGGCGTCGTTCGTGGCCCGGTAGAGCCAGATCGCCCCCCAGACCAGCTCGTCGTTGTAGCCGCTCCAGGAGTTGTAGTACCCCTGGGCGTCGCTGATGCAGTCGCTGTACTTCTTCCTGACCGTGTCGGCGAAGGAGTAGAGCTGCCTGGCGTGCGTCACCAGCTTGTCGGCGTACGCCGGATCGGTCGGGCGGAAGACGATCGACGAGGCCGCCATCGCCGCCGCCGTCTCCCCCGCCAGGTCAGAGCCGCCGCAGGAGGCGTCGATCTTGTAGGCGGGCCGGTTCATCTGCATGGCCTCGGCCGGGCCCCACCAGGCGTGGTCGGTGCCGCCGTTGCCGACCTGCCCGTACAGCACGTTCGCCGACGGGTGGGCCTTGACGAAGTAGTCGTTGACGAACCTCAGGTTGTTCAGCAGGTGGGTGAGCTGGCCGGAGCCCGCGTAGGCGTCGCGGTACTCCACGCCGCCCCAGGCCAGCATCGTGGCCGAGAAGGCCATCGGGAAGCCGAACTTGACGTGGTCGCCCGCGTCGTACCAGCCTCCGGTCAGGTCCAGTCCGGCGTCCTTGCCGTCGTTCATGCCCGAGTCGCCGCGCCAGGAGACGCGGTTCCAGGCGGGCAGGTCGCCCGACTGCTGGGCCTCGTAGAACCACAGCGACTTCTGCAGCGCCTCGCCGTAGGCGAAGGCGGGCGCGGCCGCGTGGGCCGCCGGCCCCACCCCTGCGAGCAGGGGCAGGACCAGCGACGCCGCGGCGATCATCGCCGCTTTTCTCACGGGAAGAGCCGCCCGTACTCGGCCAGGGCCACGGCCACGTCCACCTGCGCCCAGAACCGGTGGTAGTTGAAGGTGGGCGCGGGGCCCGTGCCCTGCAGGTACGCGTTCACCTCGGGCCAGTCGGGGTCGTTCTTGTAGAAGGACCTGATCGACATGAACGTCGAGCTGGAGTTGATCGTGTCGCCGTTCGGCATCTTGCCGGTCCAACCCGGGGGCACGTAGACCGGGTCGTTCAGCCGCTTGTAGTCGGTCTTGGTCTCCGACACCGACACGCCCTTGGCGTCCCGGTTCTTCCACACGCCGTCCAGCAGCGCCTTGGCCATGGTCCTGGCCGCGGTGTCGTTCGCCTTGGCCGCGTAGTACATCAGGGCCTTGGCGTACGAGCCGGCCACGCCGACGTCGTTGGTGTAGTCGGCGACCGTCACGTGCAGGCCGGGGTTGGCCGGCGGCATGCCGCTGACCGCGCTGAAGTCGCCGACGGGCTGGCCGGTCCACTTCAGCGTCGACGGCATCTGGTACGTGCCGTCCGCGTTGATCTTGGTGTTGGCCATCGCCCAGGAGACCCACTTGTCCAGCAGCGCCTTGGCGTCGGCGTTGCCCGAGGCGTAGTAGAGCTCGGCCACCCGCTCCATGGTCCACGCCTGGAACCCGAACCACTGGTTCGACGGCGGGTCGTGGTAGACGGGCTGCCAGTCGTAGGTCATGCCGTGGAACTTGGGCAGGCCGGTCGGCGGGGTGGCGTAGTGGCCCTCCCAGCTGTTGGTCGCGCCGCCCGCGATGGCGCCCTCGGCCGACTGGAGCCAGGTGTAGAACTGGAGCTGGCGGGTCAGGCTGGTGCTCCAGTCGGCCGCGCCGGTGCCGCTCTTGGGCTTCAGCTCGGCCACGTTCGCCAGCGCCCAGGCCGCGAGCGGGTTCTGGTAGCCGGAGTGGTTGTGGCTGGAGCCGATGCGCCAGGCCCAGCCCGCGCTGGTGTCACTCGCGCCACCCCAGGCGTAGTACCACGACAGCAGGTAGTTGGAGGCGTCCTTGCCGGTGCCCGCGGCACACGAGGTGCTGGTGCAGCCGGGCTTCTTGAAGTACTTGTCGTACATCGAGTACCGCAGGTAGTCGCCCATCTTGGCGGCCTTGGCGACCGACGCGGAGATCTGCGACTCCTTGCCCTGCTGCTTGGCCCACGTCTGCGCCCAGTACGCGGCCTGGACGGCCCGCGCGTCGGCGTCGGGGGCGTTGGTGTACTTCCACTGCTTGGCGTAGTTGCTGTCCTTGGTGAACAGGTCGAGGTAGCCGTTGGGGCCACCGAACTTGAACGTGTCGCAGGACGGCTGCGGGATGGTCTCGAAGACCGACTCCTCCGGGCCGCGCTGGTAGGTGTTGATGTAGGTGTTCTTGCTCGTGCCGTCGCCGCAGTGGCCGAAGCCGTAGGTGTTGTCGACGTCGAGCAGCCAGTGCATGCCGTAGACGTCACTGGTGTTGTACGCGCTCTTCAGCTCGTTGGCCAGCGGGTCCGAGCCCACGGACACCCCGGAGTCGAGCTGCGTCGGGTACTGCTTGATGTCGTTCCACTCACCGGCGTACGTGGCCGGCTTGGAGGGGTTGTAGAAGGAGTTCGTCGGCTGGTCGGCGGTCGAGGGGATGATGTACTTCTCCATCGAGGCCCACGCGTCGTTGAACTTCGCCCAGTCGCCGGTCACCTGCCCGTACGTCGCCTCCAGCCACAGGTAGTAGCTGTAGGCCTCGGACGTCGTCTCGTGCCCCTGATCGGGCGCCTCGACCATGAACGTCTCCACCGAGTGGTACGGCACGCCGTCGGGCGAGAAGTACCCGTTGGCCGGGTCGTGCAGCTCGTTGTACATCTCGACGAAGCGCTTGACGTACTCGTTGTCGCCGCCGAGGTCGTCGTCCGCCTCGCTGGCGGTGACCTTGACCGAGGTGTATCCGGTCGCGCTCACCGTGAACTCGGCGGTGCCGCTGGTGGTGTCGGCGTCGTCCGCCGCCGCCAGGGTGACGTTCTGGACGGTGTTCCAGTTGGCCGGCGTGAAGGTGAGCGAGCCGCCCGAGCCGACGGTCAGGTCGCTGTCACCGCTGGTGCGGGCGGTGGTGACGGTCACGTTCGCGGAGGGCGCCTGCGAGAGCTTCACGCCGAAGCTCGCGGTCCCCTTCTCCGGCACGGAGATCGTGGCCGGGCTCACCACGAGGGCGGGCCCGGTGTTCTGCGAGACGGTGATCCCGACGGGGGCCGAGGTCGTGGTCGCGCCCCCGTTGTCGGTGGCCTTCGCGGTGATCGAGTAGCTGCCCGCGGCCACGTTCTGCCAGGTGTAGCCGTAGGGCGCCGAGGTGTCGGTGCCGAGCAGCGTCGAGCCCTGGTAGAAGTCGACCTTGGAGACCGTGCCGTCGGTGTCGGCGGCGTTCGCGGCGATGGCCACGGTGGCCGGGGCCGTGTACGTCTGGCCGGCGGTGGGCGAGGTCAGCGCGACCGTGGGCGGGGTGTTGGCGCCACCGCAGGTCACGCCGTTCACGGTGAACGAGGTCGGGTTCGGGTTGCTGCCCGTCCAGGTGCCGTTGAAGCCGAGCGTCGTCGAGGCGCCGGTGGCCAGGCTGCCGTTCCACGGCATGTTGGTCGCGGTGACGTGGGTGCCGGACTGCGTCCAGTTGGCACTCCAGCCGGTGGGCGTGTACTTCTGGCCCGCGGTCGGGAAGTCGAAGCCGAGCGTCCACGAGGTGATCGGGTCGCCGGTGTTCTTCAGGGTCAGATTGGCGGTGAACCCGCCCTGACCTGGGCCGCTCGTCCACTGGTTGGCGGTGTACGTCACGTCGCAGGCGACGGCGGCGTGCGCGGGAAGCGCCGCGAGGGTCGTGGTCGTGCCCGCCGCGAGGACGACCGCCGTGGCCACGGCGAGCCGCCTCGACAATCGGGAGAGACGGGAAGGAGGTCTGTGGTTCACGGGATCTCCATGGGAGTAGGGGGTATGGGAGCGCTCCCAAGGGGGATTGTGGGTGCCCCGCGGCGTATGTCAACGGATCGGCCGTCCGGCGGCCCCCGCGTTTCCTCTCACCAGGCTGCCGATGATGAAAGTTTCATCCACCTTCGGGGGCATTCGGCGAGCATGTGGCCCGGGGACGGCCCGCGCGGAGCCGCGCTCATTTACAGGGCTGTGAGGGCGTCTCACTATGGGAGCGCTCCCAGCCAACTGAGTTTCTGGAGATGATCGCTAGTGAGACTCCACAGCGGCCCGCGCCGATGGGCCGTGACCATGACCGCCGCGAGCGTCGCGGCCCTCGGCCTCGTCGCCGGTCAGACCACGGCCGCCAACGCCGCGGTGAACTGCGACGTGACCTACTCCGCCAACTCGTGGACGAGCAGCCCCGGTCAGGGCGGTTTCACCGCGAACATCACGTTGAAGAACACCGGCGACCCGATCACGTCGTGGACGCTCGGCTTCGACTTCCCCAGCACCGGTCAGAAGTACACCCCGACCGGCTGGAGCGCCAACTGGACGCAGTCGGGCACCCGCGTCACCGCGACGAACATGCCCTACAACGGCAGCCTGGCCACCGGCGCCTCCACCACCATGGGCTTCAACGGCACCTGGACGGGCGGCAACAACCCTCCCACCTCGTTCACCGTGAACGGCGTGACCTGCGGCGGCGTCACCCCCACCACCCCTTCGGTGGTCACCTCCGCCAGCTCGGTCGCGGTCAACGAGGGCGGCACCGCCACCTTCACCGCCAAGCTGTCCTCCGCCCCCTCCTCGAACGTCACCGTCACCACCCAGCGGACCAGCGGTGACACCGACCTGACCGTCAGCGCGGGCGGCTCGCTCACCTTCACTCCGGCCAACTGGAACACCGCCCAGACGGTCACCCTGGCCGCCGCCCAGGACGCCGACACCACCGCGGGCACGGCGGCCTTCTCCGTCGGCGGCACCGGCGTCACCTCGGCCACCGTCAACGCGACCGAGGTGGACGACGACGCGGTCGTGGAGCAGGCGCTGCTCGTGACGCCCACGTCGGTGACCGTGCCCGAGGGCGGGACGGCGACGTACACGGTCAAGCTGGCCGCGCAGCCGTCCGCGAACGTGACCGTCACCTCGACGGCGGGCAGCGGCGACGCCGACCTGACCGTCTCCGGCGGTGGCAGCCTCACCTTCACGCCGGCCAACTGGAACACCGCCCAGACGGTGACCCTGGCCGCCGCGCAGGACTCCGACACGGCCAACGGCACCCGTCCCTTCACCGTCGCCTCCACCGGCCTGACCTCCAAGACGGTCACCGCCACCGAGGCCGACGACGACGGCCAGCCGCCCACCGGCCACGTCGAGAACCCGTACGCCGGCGCCACCGGCTACGTGAACCCGCAGTGGAAGGCCAAGGCCGCGGCCGAGCCCGGCGGCGCCGCCGTCGCCAACACCTCCACAGCCGTGTGGATTGACCGCATCGCGGCCATCGCCGGCTCCTCCTCGGCCATGGGCCTCCAGGCCCACCTGGACGAGGCCGTGGCCCAGGACGCCCTCAACGGCTCGGCCCCGCTGGCCGTGCAGTTCGTCGTCTACGACCTGCCCAACCGCGACTGCTCGGCCCTGGCCTCCAACGGCGAGCTGCTGATCGCCGAGAACGGCTTCAACCGCTACAAGGCCGAGTACATCGACGTGATCGCGAACATCCTGCGCGACCCCAAGTACGCCAACCTGCGCATCGTCACGATCATCGAGCCCGACTCGCTGCCCAACCTGATCACCAACATCAACAACTTCCCGAAGTGCGCCGAGGCCAACCAGGCCGGCGGCTACGTGGACGGCGTCCGGTACGCGCTCAACAAGCTGCACGCGATCACCAACGTCTACACCTACGTGGACGCCGCCCACCACGCCTGGCTCGGCTGGGACTCGAACTTCGGCCCCGCCGTGAACCTCTTCTACACCATGGCCGCGGGCACCACGGCCGGCGTGGACAGCGTGGACGGCTTCATCGTCAACACCGCCAACTACTCCGCCACCAAGGAGCCCTACTACACGATCAACACCCTGGTGAACGGCCAGTCCGTCCGCCAGTCCAAGTGGGTCGACTGGAACTACTACGTGGACGAGTCCACCTTCGCCACGGCGCTGCGCACCGCGCTGGTCAGCAAGGGCTTCAAGTCCGGGCTCGGCATGCTGGTCGACACCTCGCGCAACGGCTGGGGCGGCGCCGCCCGTCCGGGCGGCGCCAGCAGCTCGACGGACGTGAACACGTTCGTCAACCAGTCGCGCGTCGACCGCCGCATCCACGCCGGCAACTGGTGCAACCAGAGCGGCGCGGGTCTCGGCGCCCGTCCGACGGCCAGCCCCGAGGCCGGCTTCGACGCCTACGTCTGGATCAAGCCTCCGGGCGAGTCCGACGGCGCCAGCACCGACATCCCGAACGACGAGGGCAAGAAGTTCGACCGGATGTGCGACCCGACCTACACCGGCAACAACCTCAACGGCAACAACATGTCGGGCGCCCTCGCCGGCGCCCCGCTGTCGGGCCAGTGGTTCTCCGCCCAGTTCCAGGAGCTGGTCAGGAACGCCTACCCGCCCGTCAGCTAGATCACTGAGCCGGCCGGGGGCTCCGGGGCCCCCGGCCTCCGGGCGAGGGGCCCGCCTGACCCGGGCCCCTCGCCCGGGGAAGGGGCCCGGGCCGGAGCCCGGGCCCCTTCCCCGACGGCTCGCGCGCCGCTCAGCGGCTCGCGCGCCACTCCGACACGACGCGCTCGACGTCGAAGGGCATCAGGTTGAGCGGCGGCCCCGGCAGGCCCTTCCTGATCGCCTCGCGGATCTTCTCGTTGACCTCTTCGAGCAGCCGCCGCACCTCGGTCTCGGACCTGGCCCCGCGGGCCTGCCGCAGCACCTCCTCGGCCTCCTTGCGCAGCGCCAGCGTCGGGGGCAGTGGCATGGACAGCCCCTCGCTCTCCAGCTTCTGCTTGATCCACCACATCTCGTCGTGCGGCCGGTCGAGGCCGGGCAGCGGCTTGCCCGCGCCGGGCAGGTCGTCGAACTCCCCGCGTTCGGCAGCCTCGCGGATCTGCCTGTCGATCCAGCTCTCGAACGGCATGCCCAGCGGCTTGCGGTCGGTCACGGACACGGCTCCTCTCACGCCAGGTTGTGGCTCGGCGCGACCGGCCCGCGCCAGCCGAGCACGGCCTCGGTCATGCGCACGGACGCGACCGTCGCGGCCACGTCGTGCACCCGCAGGATCCGGGCGCCCTTGAGGATGGAGACGACGTTCGCGGCGATCGTCCCCTCCTTGCGCTCTCCCTGCGGGCGGTCGATGGTCTCGCCGATGAAGTCCTTGTTCGACAGCGCGACCAGGGTGGGGTAGCCGATCGCGGTGATCTCCTCCAGCCGCCGCGTCAGCTCCAGGGAGTGGAAGGTGTTCTTGTTCAGGTCGTGGCCCGGGTCGATGATGATCCGGTCGGGGGCGATGCCGGCCTTGAGCGCGAAGGCGACCCGTTCGCGCAGGAAGCCGGCGACCTCGCCGACGACGTCGTCGTAGCTCGGGCGGAAGACCCGCCTGCCGGGGCCGCCGAGGCTGTGGGTGACCACCACGCTGGCGCCGGTCGCGGCCGCGACCTCGGCCAGGCCGGGCTCGCGCAGGCCGTTGGTGTCGTTGATGACGTCGGCGCCGGCCTCGACGGCCGCCCTGGCGACGTCGGGGCGGTGGGTGTCGACCGAGATGACGGCGTCGGTCGCGGCCCTGACCTCGGCGATCACCGGGACCACCCGCTCGATCTCCTCCTCGACGCCGATCGCGGCCTGGGCCGCGCTGAAGGCGAACCCGCCGATGTCCACCCAGTCGGCCCCCTCCTCGACGGCCCGCACGCAGGCCGCGACCGCGCGGTCGAGCTCGTACGTGCGCCCCTGGTCGTGGAAGGAGTTGGGGGTCCGGTTGACGATGGCCATGATGGCGACCTGGCGTTCGAAATCGAACTCCCGCCGCCCGATGCGGCGGACCGGGGAGATGATCTCGGGGGGATTGTTTCCGCCGCTCACGTAGTGGCCCCTTCCGTCTCCTGCCGAGCCTACCTGGGGGCGCGGCGGGGCGGTCGGGCGCGCCTGCGCTCAGCCCTGGAAGTGCCCGGACGGCCCACCGCCCCCGGTGACCCGGATCCGCTTCATGGTGCGCGGGAAGGCGGGCGCGTGCGGCAGGCGCATGGTGAGCCGGACCGTGGTGCCGTCCGGGCCGGTACGGAAGTCGGCGACGTCGCACAACCGCCGGATCAGGTAGAGCCCGCGGCCGGTGTGGGAGAGGGTGGACGGCCGGACGGCCCCGTCGAGGTACGTCCCAGGGATGCCCGCCCCCTGGTCCGCCGTCTCCGAGCGGATGACTCCGTCGACCGTCCACAACGTCAGCTGCCCGCGTCCGCCCGCGTGCTCCACGGCGTTGACCACGCTCTCGTGCACGGCGAGGACGAAGTCGTCGAGCCGCCCGTCGCGCAGCCCGCAGTTCTCGGCCTGCTCGGCGACCGTGCGGCGCAGCTCGGTGACGTCGTGGAGGGTGAAGAGCTGGGTCAGGAGAAGGGCCATGGCGCTCCCTCGTGTCGTCACGACACGCAGGCCACGCCTCTGGACCTTGCGTAGAGGCCCGTCCCCTTCCCCGGACCGGGGACGTTACACCCCCGGATCAGGCACGGCCGCCGGCGCCGGTGGCCAGTTCCTTGGCCCGGCCCACCGGGCCGCGGTCGGGCGCGAGCGGCGGGGTCTCCATGCCGGCGCCGTCGTGCAGGCCGTCGAGGAGCTCGCGCATGGCGTCCCAGGAGGAGTGCCGCGGCCGCCAGCCCAGGACGTCCCTGGCCCTGTCGGTCTTCATGACGGGGATGCGCAGGGCCAGTTCGAGCAGGCCGGGCGAGGCGGGCACCAGCCGCAGGTGCCAGCCGGCCGACATCAGCGTCCTGGCCAGCCAGGGCGTGACCGGTATCGTCCGGGTGCCGAGGAGCTTGGCCAGGTCGGCGGGGTCGAGCACGGGCTCGGCGGCCAGGTTGAAGGCCCCCGACACCGTCCTGGTCACGGCCAGCCGGTACGCCTCGGCGGCGTCGTCGGCGTGCAGCACCTGGAGCCGCAGTCCGGGCACGTCGGGCACGAACGGGATGCGGCCCGGCTGGAACAGCCGGCGCGGCAGGAACGGCCCGGCGAACAGGCGGCGCTGCTCGGTGGCCGCCGCCCGCTGGAAGATGAACCCCGGCCGCATCCGCACGACGCGGATCGCCGGGTGGTCGTGCTCGAAGACGTCGAGCACCCGCTCGACGTATGCCTTCTCCCTGCCGTACGCGGCGCCCGGCCAGCCGTGCGTGGGCCAGCTCTCGTCCACCGGCCGGTCCTTGGGGCCCGGCGAGTACGCGCCGACCGAGGACGCGTGGACCAGCGCGGGCACCCCGGCCTCGGCCACCGCGCGGAACACCCGCATGCTGCCCAGCACGTTCGCCCGCCAGGTCACGGCCGGGTCCCTGGTGGGCTGGAACAGCCACGCGAGGTGCACGACGGCGTCGGCGCCCTCGAAGATGCGCGAGAGGTCGCCGGTGGCGACGTCGGCCTGCCGCCACTCGGTGCGGTCGATGCGCCATCCCGGCAGGCGGCGGGCCACGCCCACGATCGACGTCACGCTGTCATCCGCGGCGAGCGCGCGTACGACGCTCGTGCCGACATTGCCGGTAGCCCCGACCACCACGACTCTCATGCCCGCACCGCTGCCCGCGCTCCGGACGGCGAAACCCCTGGTCAGGGCTGTAGCAGGATCTTTATCGCGCCGTTCGCCTTCTTCTGGAACATCTCGTACGCCTGGGGCGCCTCCTCCAGCCGCATGCGGTGGGTGGTGAGGTCCATGACGCCGAGCGGGTCGGAGTCGTCGGTGACCAGCGGCATGATCCGGTTGATCCACCGCCGCACGTGGGCCTGGCCCATGCGCAGCGTGACGCCCTTGTCGAACATGCGCAGCATCGGCATCGGGTCGGTCATGCCGCCGTAGACGCCGATGACGGAGATGACGCCGCCGCGGCGGACCGAGTCGATGGCCTGGTTGAGCGCGGCGAGCCGGTCGACGCCCGCGTGGGACATCAGCGGCGCGGCCACCGCGTCGGGCAGCAGCCCGGTGAGCGTCTGTGCGATCTTGGCGGCCGGTGAGCCGTGGGCCTCCATGCCGACGGCGTCGATCACCGAGTCGGTGCCGCGTCCCGAGGTGAGCTCGCGGATCGCGCCGGGCACGTCGGAGGTCTCGCTCCCGTCCACGACCTCGATGCCGTGGCGGCGGGCCATCTCCAGGCGTTCGGTGACGCCGTCCACGCCGATCACGCGGTGGCCGAGGTGGCGGGCGATGCGGGCGCACATCTGGCCGATGGGCCCGAGGCCGAAGACGGCGACGCTGCCGCCGTCCGGGATGTGCGCGAAGTCGACGGCCTGCCAGGCGGTCGGCAGCACGTCGGACAGGAACAGGAAGCGCTCGTCCGGCGGGCCCTCGGGCACCTTGATCGGGCCGAACTGGGCCTCGGGCACGCGCAGGTACTCGGCCTGGCCGCCGGGCACCTGGCCGTACAGCCTGGTGTAGCCGAACAGCGCGGCTCCCATGCCCTGCTCCTTGACCTGCGTGGTCTCGCACTGCGCGTACAGCTCCAGGCCGCACATGTGGCAGTGGCCGCAGGAGATGTTGAACGGGATGACGACGCGGTCGCCGGGCCTGATGTCGGTGACGGCGGCTCCGACGGCCTCGACGACGCCCATGGGCTCGTGGCCCAGGATGTCGCCCTCGGCCATGAACGGGCCGAGCACCTCGTACAGGTGGAGGTCCGAGCCGCAGATGCCCGAGCTGGTCACCCGGATCACCGCGTCGTTGGGCTCCTTGATGGCCGGGTCGGGGACCTCCTCGACCCATACGTCGCGCTTGCCGTGCCAGGTGACGGCCTTCATGACGCCTCCAGATGGGATTCGGACGGCACAAATGCCGCATACCCCCACATAGAGCTCCAAACGATTCTCCCCATAACACCGTGATAGGGGTCTTTTGGGACGACCACTCCTCGTATTCGGACACGTACCGTGCAGACACCCCCCTGTACGCGAGGAGACATGCACATGCTCCCCAGGAAGACCGTGACGGCGGGCATCGCGATCGCCGTCACCATGATCAGCGTCCCGGCCCTGGCCTTCGCGGCCAAGGGCGCCACCGCCCAGGACGACACCCCCTACTCCATCGCCCAGGCCAACGCCCAGGCCGTCGCCGATCCCCCGCAGGGCCTGGTCGACGCCGTGAGCCGGGACCTCGGCATCACCGGCCCGCAGGCCGAGACCCGCCTGGTCAACGAGGCGGCGGCGGCCGCTCTCGAACCCGCGCTGCGCGCCAGGTTAGGCGTCTCCTACGCCGGCTCCTGGGTGACCGGCCCCACCTCCACCCCGGTCACCGCCACCACCGACCGCTCGCAGGTGGCCGCCATCGCCGAGGCCGGCGTGCAGGCCCGCGTGGTCGCCCGCTCGCTGAGCAGCCTCGACCAGGCCAAGGCCGCCCTCGACGCCGCGTCGGCCAAGGCCCCGAAGAGCGCCCCCGTCTGGTACGTGGACGTCGTCGACAACACCGTCGTCGTCCTCAGCTCCAACCCCGCCAAGGCCGCCGCCTGGGTGAAGGCCAGCGGCGCGGGCACCTCCGCCGTCCAGGTCGTCCGCTCGGCCGAGAAGCCCACGCTCTTCTACGACGTGCGCGGCGGCGACGCCTACTACATCGGCTCCGGGACGCGCTGCTCCGTCGGCTTCTCGGTGACCAAGGCCGGCTCGCAGGGCGGCTTCGTCAGCGCCGGCCACTGCGGCACCGCCGGGTCCAGCACGTCCGGCTCCAACCGGGTCGCCATGGGCACGTTCCGCGGCTCGTCCTTCCCGGGCAACGACTACTCCTGGGTCGAGGTCAACTCCCAGTGGACCCCGACCGGCGTGGTGTACGGCTACAGCGCCGGCATCCTGCCCGTACGCGGCTCGACCGTGGCCCAGGTGGGCTCGGCCGTCTGCCGCGCCGGATCGACCACCGGCTACCACTGCGGCTCGGTCCAGCAGCTCAACGCCAGCGTCACCTACCAGGAGGGCACCGTCTCCGGCGTGACGCGGACCAACGTCTGCGCCGAGCCCGGCGACTCCGGCGGCTCGTTCATCTCCGGCGACCAGGCCCAGGGCGTGACCTCGGGCGGCTCGGGCAACTGCAGCTCGGGCGGCACGACGTACTTCCAGCCGGTCAACGAGATCCTGTCCACCTACGGCCTGACCCTCGCCACCCAGGGCGGCGGCCCCGGCCCGACCAGCACGCCGACCGTCACGACCACCGTCCCGGGCGGCACGTGGGCCGCGGGCACGACGTACACGGCCGGCGCGACGGTGACGTACGGCGGCTCGACGTACCGCTGCCTCCAGGGTCACACCGCTCAGCCGGGCTGGGAGCCGCCGAACGTGCCGGCTCTCTGGCAGCGCGCCTGACCCCCTAGACGTCCAGGCGGAGATACCCCCTCACGACCTGGACCGCGCGGCCGGGCGATGTCCCACTCCTCCGTCAGGGACATCGCCCGGCCAATGCGCCCTGTGCCTCAGGACGCGTCTTCGGCCAGCCGCAGAGCCTCCTCGACCAGCGTCTCCACGATCCGCGACTCGGGGACGGTCCTGACCACCTCGCCCCTGACGAAGATCTGCCCCTTGCCGTTGCCCGAGGCCACGCCGAGGTCCGCCTCCCTGGCCTCGCCGGGCCCGTTGACCACGCAGCCCATCACCGCCACCCGCAGCGGGTGGGGGAACCCGTCGAGGGCCGCGGTCACCCGTTCGGCCAGCCCGTACACGTCGACCTGGGCCCGCCCGCAGGACGGGCAGGAGACGATCTCCAGCCTCCGCCGCCGCAACCCCAGCGACTCCAGGATCCCGATCCCGACCTTCGCGGCCGGCGTGGCCCTGCCGTGCTTGGCCAACAGCCGGGGGTCGAGCGAGCCGGCGTTGACCCCGATGCGGATGGACACCCCCACGTCGGACGCGGCCCGCGCGATCTCGCCCACCTTGTCATCAAATTTCTTGATGTTGCCGGGATTGACCCGGACGGCCGCGCACCCCGCCTCGATGGCGGCGAAGACGTAACGCGGCTGGAAGTGGATGTCGGCGACGACCGGGATCTGCGACTTCCGCGCCAGGGCCGGCAGCGCGTCGGCGTCGTCCTGGGTCGGCACGGCGACGCGGACGATCTGGCAGCCCGCCGCCGTCAGCTCGGCGATCTGCTGCAACGTGGCGTCGACGTCGGCCGTCACCGTCGTCGTCATCGACTGCACCGAGACGGGCGCGTCGCCCCCCACCGGCACGGACCCCACCATGACCTGCCTGGACGCCCTGCGCGCCCGATGTCGCACCGGCAGTCCGAGATCTACAGCGGCCACCTGCCCAACTCCCTTCCGACGGTGTGCGCGATGCCCTGGCCGGTGAGCCCGGCCTCGGCGAGCAACCCGGCCCGGCTCCCGTGCGCGACGAACTCGCGGTGCAGGGTGATCGTGAGCTCGACGACGCCGAGGTTGGAGCCCAGGTGCCCGCCACGGGCGCTCACCTTGTCGACCAGGAACTCGCGGATCTCACGGGCCAGGCCGGGCAGCAGCTCGGCGGGCAGGGCCCGCAGGTCTTGGGGAGTGGAAACGTACGGCAACAGGGTCGTCATGACATCCCCTGACGGTGTTGCAGGTGAGCCAAAAGAATAGTTGAAAGGCCCAAGACACTTTACACGCTCTGTGTTCAAGTAGTAACTATTGGTAGTGCGCGTCCCGACCCAGAAGGAGCCGAGCGGATGCCGGTGAGCTTCACGCAGCATTACCTCGGATCGCGGATCGAGCGACGCCTCGCCGACTTCCTTGAGACGTGGCGTGCGCCCGTCTCCGATCCCGACGTGCAGACGGCCTACCGTCTGCTGACCGAGTTCATCCTCGGCGGCGGCAAACGCATCCGCCCCCTGCTGTGCTACTGGGGCTGGCGGGGCGCGGGCGGCGCCGACTGCGACGAGATCGTCAGCGCCGCGGCGGCCCTGGAGCTGTGCCACGCCGGGCTGCTCATCCACGACGACATCATGGACGGCAGCGAGCTGCGCCGGGGCCGGGCGACCATCCACAGGAACCTCGCCGACCTCCACGACGGCCCGTCGGCGCAGGCGTTCGGGCACGCGGGCGGCATCCTGCTCGGCACGCTCAGCCTGGCCTGGTCCGACACCCTGCTGTCGTCGTGCGGCGTCGAGCCCGTACGCCTGCGCGCCGCACACCACCTCTTCGACGCCATGCGCACCGAGGTCATCAGCGGCCAGTACCTCGACATCCTCGCCCAGCTCCGCGCCGGCGCGAGCGTGACGGAGGCGCTCACGGTGATCCGCTACAAGACGGCCAAGTACACCGTCGAGCGGCCGTTGCAGATCGGCGGCGCCCTGGCCGGCGCCCCACCCGAGCTGCTCGACGCCTTCTCCCGGTTCGGCGTGCCGCTCGGCGAGGCGTTCCAGCTCCGCGACGACGTGCTGGGCACGTTCGGCTCCGCGGCCGAGACCGGCAAGTCCGCGCTCGACGACCTGCGCGAGGGCAAGCACACGGTGATGATCGCGCACGCCGTGGCGCACGCCTCGCCCGCGCAGCTCGGCTACCTGCGCGCCTGGCACGGCAACCCGGCCCTCACCGAGGAGCAGGCCGCCGGGCTGCGCACCATCCTCATCGACACGGGCGCGCTCGACCAGGTCGAGTCGATGATCGACGAACGCGTGGGCGAGGCCACGGCCGCCCTGGCACGGGCGCCGATCGGGCCCGAGGCCGGCAGCGCGCTGTCCGTCCTGGCCGACCAGCTCGCGCACCGTACCAAGTAGGGGGCTCTCCGATGGGACGCGTACTGCTCGCGGCCCCGCGCGGTTACTGCGCGGGCGTCGAACGGGCGATCATCTCCGTGGAGGAGGCGCTCCGGCGCTTCGGGCCACCGGTCTACGTGCGCAAGCAGATCGTGCACAACACGTTCGTGGTGGCCGATCTCAGCAGGCGCGGCGCGGTCTTCGTCGACGAGCTCGACGAGGTGCCGGACGACGCGCTGGTGATCTTCTCCGCCCACGGCGTCTCCCCCGCGGTCCGGCAGGAGGCCGGGCGCCGCGGCCTGCGCACGATCGACGCCACCTGCCCCCTGGTCACCAAGGTGCACAAGGAGGCGGTACGGCTGGCCGACGCCGGCTACGAGATCGTGCTCGTCGGCCACGCCGACCACGAGGAGGTCGAGGGCACGGTCGGCGAGGCGCCCGGCCGCATCCACGTCGTCGATCCGGCCAGGCCCCACGAGGTCACCGCGAGCGGTGCGGCGCGCATGAGCTGGCTGTCGCAGACCACCCTCTCGGTCGACGAGACCATGGGCGCCGTCGCCGAGCTGCGCGAACGGTTCCCCCACCTGGCCGACCCGCCTAGCGACGACATCTGCTACGCCAGCCAGAACCGCCAGGAGGCGATCACCCGGATCGCCCCCGGGTGCGACCTGGTCGTCGTCGTCGGCTCGGCCAACTCCTCCAACTCCCAGCGGCTGGTCGAGGTCGCGCTGCACGCCGGCGCCCCCGCCGCCCACCTGGTCGACCGCGCCGCCGACGCCGATCCCCGATGGCTCGTCGGCGTGCGGACGGTCGGGGTCAGCTCCGGCGCGTCCGTGCCGGAGGTGCTGGTCGACGACCTGCTCGACTGGCTCGCCGGTCATGGCTTCGCCGACGTCGAGACCGTGACCGTGACCGAGGAGACGCTCACCTTCTCCCTTCCCCTGGAACTCCGTTCCTCCCGCAACCCCGGCTAGACCCCACACCGAGATTGGCGGTGCACCATGACAGAAACGACCGACTCCAGCGCGCCCGTGAACGGCAACGGACAGCTCAGCCTCAGTACCGAGGCCGCCAAACAGCTCGCGACCACGACCAAGACGCCACCGCAGATGCAGGAGATCACCTCCAGGTGGCTCCTGCGGCTGCTGCCGTGGGTGCAATGCTCCGGTGGCGTGTTCCGGGTCAACAGGCGCCTGACGTACACGCTCGGCGACGGGCGTATCACGTTCTCCACGACCGGCTCCGACGTGCGGGTCATCCCCGCCGAGCTGACCGAGCTGCCCATGCTGCGCGGCTTCGACGACATGGACGTGCTCGAAGCGCTGGCCGACCGCTTCCAGCAGCGTGAGATCGAGCCGGGCGAGGCCATCGTCAGGGAGGACGACCCGGCCGACCAGCTCGTGCTGATCGCCCACGGCCGGGTCGGCAAGGTCGGGCAGGGCACCTACGGCGACGAGCAGAACCTCGGCGTCCTGGCCGACGGCGACCACCTCGGCGAGCAGGCGCTGGTCGGCGGCGGCACGTACGACTTCACCGCCACGGCCAAGACGCACACCACCGTGCTCACCCTGTCCAGGCAGACCTTCGAGCAGCTCGCCGAGCAGTCGCCCGCGCTGCGCGAGCACATCCAGAACTGGCGCGCCTCCGGCGACCACGCCCAGAACGCCTACGGCGAGGCCGCGATCGACATGTCCTCCGGCCACTCCGGCGAGGTCGCGCTGCCCGGCACGTTCGTGGACTATGAGCAGTCCCCCCGCGAGTACGAGCTGAGCGTCGCCCAGACGGTCCTGCGGGTGCACAGCCGGGTCTCCGACCTGTACAACCAGCCGATGAGCCAGCTCGACCAGCAGCTCCGCCTCACGATCGAGGCCCTGCGCGAGCGCCAGGAGCACGAGCTGATCAACAACCGGGAGTTCGGCCTGCTGCACAACGCCGACTTCAGCCAGCGCATCCGCACCCGCTCCGGCCCTCCCACGCCCGACGACCTCGACGACCTGCTGGCCGTGGTGTGGAAGGAGCCGGCCTTCTTCCTCGCGCACCCGCAGGCCATCGCCGCGTTCGGCAGGGAGTGCAGCAAGCGCGGCCTCTACCCGCAGGCCAGCGAGGTCAACGGCCACCGCATCCCGGCCTGGCGGGGCGTGCCGATCTTCCCGTGCAGCAAGATCCCGGTCACCGGCAAGCGCACCACGTCGTTCCTGCTCATGCGTACGGGCCAGGAGAACCAGGGGGTCGTCGGCCTGCACCAGACCGGCATCCCCGACGAGTACCAGCCGAGCCTCTCGGTGCGCTTCATGAACATCAACGAGAAGGCGATCATCTCCTACCTGGTCAGCGCCTACTACTCGGCCGCCGTCCTGGTGCCCGACGCGCTCGGCGTCCTGGAGGACGTCGAGCTCGGCAGGAACGGCTAGCAGCCCCTTCGTCCGTCCGGTCCAAGAATTGGTGGTGTTTGTGTTGACGGAGTCGGATCAGCGGCTGAGCCTGGATACCGCCGCGGCGCGGAAGCTCGCCACGACGACCAAGACGCCCCCGCAGATGCAGGAGATCTCCTCCCGCTGGCTGCTGCGGATGCTCCCGTGGGTGGACACCGCCGGCACCTACCGGGTGAACCGGCGGCTCTCCTACATGGTCGGCGGTGGCCGGGTGAGCTTCTCGCGCACCGGCGCCCGGGTGCGGGTGGTGCCGCCGAGCCTGACCGAGCTGCCGCCGCTCCACGGGCTCGACGACGACCGCCTGCTCGACACCCTGGCGGGGCTGTTCGAGCAGCGGGAGTACGCCCGCGGCGACACGATCGCCCGGGCCGGACGGCCGGCTGACGAGATCATCCTGATCGCCGACGGCCGGGTCACCAGGTTCCAGCCGGGCGACTACGGCAACCGCCTCGTGCTCGGCACCCTCGGCGAGGGCGACCACACCGGGACCGAGCCGCCGGGCGACCGGGCCGTACGGCACGACACGCTGGAGGCCGGCACCAGGTGCACGGTGCTGGCCCTGCCATGGGGGGAGCTGCACGCGCTGGCCGAGAGCACACCCGCCCTGCGCGAACGGCTCGAACGCCACCGTGCCCGGCGGGCCGCCCCCCAGACCAAGCACGGTGAGGCGGCCATCGAGCTGGCGGCCGGCCACCGGGGCGAGCACGTCCTGCCGGGCACGTTCGTGGACTACGACCCGGGGCCGCGCGAGTACGAGCTGGGAGTGTCGCAGACCGTGCTGCGCGTGCACACCCGGGTCGCGGACCTGTTCGGCGACCCGATGGACCAGACCGAGCAGCAGCTCAGGCTCACCGTCCAGGCGGTGCGCGAGTCGCAGGAGCGCGAGCTGGTCAACAACCGCGACTTCGGCCTGCTGCACAACGTCGACCCGAGCCAGCGCATCCGCACGCTGACCGGGCCGCCCACCCCCGACGACCTGGACGACCTGGTCAGCCGGAGGAAGAAGTCCCGGTTCTTCCTCGCCCACCCGCGGGCCGTGGCGGCCTTCGGCCGGCAGTGCAGCGCGAGGGGCGTCTATCCCGACACCGTCGAGATCGAGGGCGTGCCCGTGCAGTCGTGGCGGGGGGTGCCCATCCTGCCCTGCGACAAGATCCCGATCAGCCCGGCGGGCACCACCTCCATCCTGTGCATGCGCACCGGCGAGAAGGACCAGGGAGTCGTGGGCCTCTTCCAGACCGGCGTCCCCGACGAGCGGGAGCCGGGGCTCAGTGTGAAGCTCACCGGCATCGACCGGAAGGCGGTCATGTCGTACCTGGTCAGCGCCTACTACTCGTGCGCGGTCCTGGTGCCCGACGCGCTCGGGGTGCTGGAGGACGTGGAGGTCGCGAGCTGATGGCCAAGCCGTTCGAGCTGCCAGAGTTCTACATGCCGTATCCGGCGCGGCTCAACCCGCACCTGGAGGAGGCCCGTACGCACGCCAAGCAGTGGGCGCGCGACATGGGCATGCTGGAGGGCTCGGGCGTCTGGGAGGAGGCCGATCTCGACGGCCACGACTACTCTCTGATGTGCGCCTACACCCATCCCGACTGCGACGCCGCCGAGCTGTGCCTGATCACCGACTGGTACGTCTGGGTGTTCTTCTTCGACGACCACTTCCTTGAGGTCTTCAAGCGCACCGGCGACATCCGGGGCGGCAAGCGGCACCTCGACCGGCTCCCCGGGTTCATGCCGATGGGCGACGACCTGTCCATGCCGGAGCCGGCCAACCCGGTCGAGGCGGGGCTGGCCGACCTGTGGCGGCGTACGGTGCCGGGCATGTCGGCCGACTGGCGGCGGCGGTTCGCCGAGAGCACCCGCCACCTGCTCAACGAGTCGATCTGGGAGTTGTCCAACATCAACGAGGGCCGGATCGCCAACCCGGTCGAGTACATCGAGATGCGCCGCAAGGTGGGCGGCGCGCCCTGGTCGGCGGGGCTCGTCGAGCACGCGGTGCGGGCCGAGATCCCCGCCCGGCTGGCCGGCACCAGGCCGCTGCGGGTGCTGAAGGACAGCTTCTCCGACGCCGTGCACCTGCGTAACGACCTGTTCTCCTACGAGCGGGAGGTCCGGGACGAGGGCGAGCTGAGCAACGGCGTGCTGGTGCTGGAGACGTTCCTCGGGTGCACGACGCAGGAGGCCGCCGACGCCGTCAACGACCTGCTCACCTCGCGCCTGCAGCAGTTCGAGCACACCGCGCTGGGCGAGCTCGGCCCGCTCTTCGTCGAGCACGCCGTCGACCCGCTGTCGGCGGCGGGCGTGCTGGCCTACGTCAAGGGGCTGCAGGACTGGCAGTCCGGCGGGCACGAGTGGCACCTGCGGTCGAGCCGCTACATGAACGAAGGCGCCAGGACGGCCCGGCCGCTCGGCCTGAAGTCGCTGATCGCCGGCACGGGTGCCAAGCGGCTGCGCAACTTCGCCCACGTCAGGCGGCAGCGGGTCGGCCCCTCGCGGATCCCCGAGCTGTACATGCCCTTCGAGCTCCGCCTCTCCCCCCACCTCGACCATGCTCGACACCACGCGGCGGCCTGGTGCGCGTCCATGGGTCTGCTGGAGGCCCAGCCGGGCGTCGCGGGCTCGGCGGTCTGGGACGCCGGCAAGCTGGCCGACTACGACCTGCCGCTGTGCGCCGCGGGCCTGCATCCCGACGCCACCCCCGAGGAACTGGACCTGGCCTCTCACTGGTTGTGCTGGGGCACCTACGGCGACGACTACTTCCCCGTCGTCTTCGGGCGGTCGGGCAACCTGGCGGCGGCCAAGGTCACGGTGTCCAGGCTCTCGGCGTTCATGCCGCTGGACGGCACGCCCGTGCCGCCGCCCGTGAGCGCGCTCGAACGCGGCCTGGCCGACCTGTGGGTCCGTACGGCGGGGCCGATGCCGGCCGCGGCCCGCGCGCAACTCCGCCGGTCGGTCGTGACGATGTGCGAGGGCTGGCTCTGGGAGCTGGGCAACGAGGCGGCCGGGCACGTCCCCGACCCGGTGGACTACCTGGAGATGCGCCGGCTCACCTTCGGCTCGGAGCTGACGATGAGCCTGTGCCGGCTGCGGCACGCGGACGCGCTGCCCGAGGCGCTGTACGAGAGCGGCCCGATGCGGGCGCTGGAGAACGCGGTCATGGACAGCGGGATGCTGATCAACGACATCTTCTCGTACCAGAAGGAGATCGAGTTCGAGGGCGAGGTGCACAACTGCGTCCTGGTGGTCCAGAACTTCTTCGACTGCGATTACCCGGCCGCGCTGGGAATCGTCAACGACCTGCTGACCTCGCGGATGAAGCAGTTCCAGCACATCGCCGCGCACGAGCTGCCGGTCCTGTGCGACGACCTCGGGCTCGACTGCGCGGCGAGGAGGGGGCTCGACGCGTACCTGGCCGACTGCCGCCACTGGCTGAGCGGCATACTCAACTGGCATCGCGGCTGTTTCCGGTACGACGAGCCGTCCCTGCGCCGGCACCACCTGCCGCCGGCCTTCCGGCTGTCCGGTCCCCACGGGCTGGGCACGTCGGCGGCGACCCTCGTCCACAGCGACGTCCACAGCGGCTTCTACAGCGGCACGTCGTACGGGCGCGGGGCGTAGAACCAGCCCATCATGCGCAGCAGCCGCCGCAGGTGCGGCGTGACGTTGCGCAGGCGGATCCACCGCTCGTCCGGGGGCAGCGCGGGCAGCGCCAGCACCCGCAGCCCGGACAGGTCGACGAAGGTCAGCTCGCCGGTGTCGACCACGATGTACGTGCTGCCCCCGCGCGAGTCGGACAGCGTGCTGGCGAGCGCGGGGCTGTTGGTTACGTCGATCTCCCCCGCCAGGGCGACGGCCGGAGCGCCGGGAGCGACCCGCAGCGTGATGGTGAGCTGCCCGTCCTGATAGAGCAGCCGCTCTTCGAGACCGTTCACGACGTGCGCACCCCCCAACAGCTATGGACAGGGGGTTGCCGGTGGGATGACCGTCAAGGTTCCTCCCGGCCGTCCTGGCCGCCCTGAGGAGGTCGCGGCGTCTTTCGCCGCGCTGACGATTAACCCGAAACCAGGTTACACGAAGTTTGTTTCACTATGTGATGTTCAGGAGAATATGACCGAATTGCAGCCCAATTATGAAGGGCTACGACGGCCGCCGAAGACGACCGAGACCGGCCCAGCACGCAGGGCTGGGCCGGTCTCGGACCGACTTCGCGGGGGGCTCGCGCGCGTCCCGTCGCGGCCGATCCGGCGGCGTTCCGCAAGGTGCCTCCACGAGGGGTCGTGGCTGTCGGAACGCCTTCAGGTCAGCCTGACGGGCACACGGACGGACCGCCGCCGATCAGCGGTTTCCTCAGTTGTTGTCGCCGTAGTGGCTCTGGGCGTCCAGGACGTTGAGCTCGATGTCCTGGAGGTGCAGGGCGGTGAGGACGTCGATGTACTTGACGGAGTCGTTGAGGACGTCGTTGGCCAGCGTGAGGTCGTCCAGGATGGACAGCTGGCTCAGGATGGCCTTGCCGCCGTTGTAGGCGTTGGGGCCGACGTCGGCCGAGGCGCTCGTGGCCGTGAACCCGAACAGCGCGCCGGCGATGGCTGCACCGGTGATAATGCGACGCATCATTTTTACTTCCCTTTCATCGGAATCGGCGCAGCGGTGCGCGTCATCATTAATTACCCGCCTCCCGAGTGGCAGGATTTTCGCGAATAACGATCTCGTGGGATCACGGTGGCCCGCAAGGCGAATATGCTAAGCCAAAGTCAAGTACCCGCACTTATTCCTTTGGCCGTCGATCGGGAGAAAGTCGTCCCGAAATGCCCGGAAATATCGTGACTCGTCTGGTAGGGCGGGTTGTTTTATCCCCATACTCCCGGAGAAGGTAATCGGGAGAAGTCGCTTGAAATGTCGTGCCGAAGCGGCGGCACGGCCTGTCACGCGGGGGTGCCTAATATGCCATTGAACGGACTACTGCGGCTGCTGGCAATAGCATTTACGCACATCATTGTGTGCGTTTTCCATTCGTCTCCCGCGCAGGGCGCCGCCGGATGTCATCCGTACGGGTGCCGGGCACAGGCGCCGGCCGTCCGGTCGGCGGCGGGCTCGATCGCGCTGAGGGCGGCGATAGAGATGATCGGCGTCCCGTACTCGTGGGGCGGCGGCGGGCCGGGCGGTCCCGGCTTCGGGACCGGAAAAGGGGCCAAGACCTGGGGGTTCGACTGCTCGGGCCTGTCCGAGTACGCGTGGGCGCGGGCCGGCGTGGCCATCGGGACGACGACGTACGAGCAGTGGCGGTCCGGGATCCGGATAGCGCGGGAGGAGATCCAGCCCGGGGACCTGGTGTTCTACGACAGTGACGCCGACACCCCGGGTCCCGAGCACGTGGCGCTCGCGGTGGACGGCACTCAGATCGTGCACGCGCCCTTCAGCGGCGAGTCCGTACGGCTCGACGCGCTGGAGCGGCCGCATTTCCTGGGCGTCGTACGCCCGAGCCCGGGCCGTCCCGACGCCTGGACCGAGTCCGCCGGCCGGGTGCGCGTACGAATGAGCCCCGCGGCCCAGGTCGTCCTGCAGTGATCGACCTGGACCGCGAGGCGTTCAGAGCTCGGTGCGCACCAAGCCCGTGCCGTGGCCTCGCGAAATGCCACGGCCCGTACCTTCGGTCCACCTCAAGGCACCAGGAAGCCGACCTTGGCCGGGCGGCTCGGCGGCATTGTCCGCGAGACGCCGATCGTCTTCCTGCCTACGCCACGTGAGGAGGCTCAGTTGTTGTCGCCGTAGTCGTCCTGGTTGTTGAGGACGTTGGCCTCGATGTCGTTCAGGTGCAGCAGGGTGAGGATGTCGATGTACTTGATGGAGTCGTTGGCGACATCGTTCAGCGCCGTCAGGTCGTCGAGGATGCTCAGCTGGCTCAGGATGCTCTGCCCGTTGTTGTACGGGTTGGGGCCGACGTCCGCGGACGCGGCGGAGGCGGAGAAGCCGAGAGCGGTGACCGCGATAGCTGCACCGGCCAGAATGCGACGGATCATGTTTGCTTTCCTCCATGGATCGGCGCTGAATTTGTGCGCCATGGTCGTTTGTGCAGGGCTGTGAGGTGCCGCAAATAACCATCGCGGCAGGCAGCGAAAATCGCAACCTGAAAAGCCCTAACGAAGGTCAAGGGGACGCCTCGATTTCTTGGGACTCGGTTTTCGCGCTCATCGACCGGGGACTGCATATATCCCGGTCCCGCTGCCCGGCGAACGGGATTCTTTTGGCCTTCCGGCGGCTAGGTTGGGGCGTTCGTGCACTGCCGTTTAGGCAACGATCACCCGAAACTTGAGGAACGACCTACGGCGAACGGCGTACCTGGGGCGCCATCCATGGGTGTACGTCCGGGATGAACAAAAGGGTGACAGCGGGTCCTGAGTTCGGCGAATCCGGAGCTCGGATGAGTGCGATGCGGACGTATATCCGCAAGACCGTCGTGGTTATCCATGTGGTCGACTCTGTGACGTTGCTCCGACCAGCCATTGGAGGGTGTTCCGCTATTCCGGGGCGATGATCGGGCCGGGTTGCCGGGAGGCGGGCGCGAAACGGGACCGGGCCCATGCGGGACCGGGCGCGACCGCTCGTCCCCCTCCCCGCCGGTCAGGCGTCGAGGGGGTGGGCACGCGTCGCAGAGGTCAGACGTCGGTGATGTGGTCGAAGGGGGTGGTTAGGCGTCGGTTAGGTGGTTCAGGGCGGTGGTTAGGCGGTGGAGGGCGGTCAGGGAGTCGCGGGTGGCGTCGAGGCCGAGCGTTTCCACCAGGCGGGCGGCGAAGGCGCGGTGGCCCGGGACGATCCTGGCGATCGCCTCACGGCCCGCCTCCGTCGGCTGGAGGAGCTTGGCGCGGCGGTGAGCGGGGTTGGGCCGGTATTCGGCGAGCCCCCTTTCCACCAGCAGGTCGGCGATGCGCTGGACCCCCTGCCGGGTCATGCCCATCACCCGCGCGATCCCCGCCACCGGCAGCGGCTCCCCCAGGACGGCGCCCAGCACCTGCCACCAGGCCGCCGTCATCCCCGCCGGCTTGGCCAGCTCCTCCGCCACGTGCAGGAACTGGCCGTTGAGCCGGAACGACGCCAGAGCCAGACCGGACAGCAGCTCGGCCGCCGCGCTTTCCCCGTCACCACTCCCGCCATCGCCGGTTCCCCCGTCACCAGCGCGCCCGTCGTCAGCGCCCCTGCCGCCACCAGCCCTCCCGTTGTCGGCGCCTCCACTGTCACCAGCGCGCTCGCCGTCAGTGCGCGCGTTGGTGGCCGTGGCGGCCGGGGAGGTGTTGCGGTCGGGGGTGGGGGCGTTGTCAGGGGTCATGCGGCCATCAGCACCTCGAACGCCGAGGCGTCGCTCTTGCCGAACAGGCGGTACCAGGCGTCGAGGACGTCGGGACGGTAGACGTCGAGCCGACGGAAGATCTCCCTGGCGAAGGCGGCGGGCTCGGTGGGCCCGGCGGTGACGAGGTCGCCGTCGAGCACGGCGTCCGCCTCCTGGTAGCGCCCGGCGCCGGCGTACCCCTGCTGAGCCCCCAGGTACGGCGCCGCAGCGCTGGTGTGGGCGCGGTCGTCGAGCAGGCCCTCGCGGGCGAGGCCGGCCGTGGCGCCGCAGATGGCCGCCACCGGCACGCCCGCCTCCAGGAACTCGCGGGCCTTGCGGGCGAACGGCGCCAGCTCGTCACCCGCGTCCCACAGGTCGGCCCCCGGCAGGATGAGCAGGGAGCTGCCCTCGGGCGTGAGCCGGTCGAGCGCGAGGCCGGGCGTGACGCGCAGGCCGCCCATGCTGACGACGGGCTCGGCGGTCGGGCCGACGTTGACGATCTCGTACGCCCCCGGCTCGCGCTGGAAGCGTTCGCTGCGCAGATGGGCGGTCGCGTGCCCGGTCTCCCAGTCGGCGAAGGTGTCGTAGACGGCGTGGTGAATGATTCCCCTCATGACAACACACTGTCATTTCGACAACATGTTGTCAATCGAGAACCGTGGGAGTATAGGCGCCATGGCACAGATCGTCGGCGGAGGACGGCCGGTCAACGACGCCGAACGGCGCGTGATCTCCTACTTGCGCGACCACGCCCCCGCCGACTGGCTGCTGCTGCACAACGTCGAGGTCCCCCGCGGCGACGACGTGTTCGAGGTCGACCTGCTCGTGCTGACCGGCCACTCGCTCGTGGTCGTCGACGTCAAGGGCACGCGTGGCCGCATCGAGGTGTCGGGCACCCGCTGGTACCCGCCGCGCAGGGAGGCGTTCGGCTCGCCGGTGACCAAGCTGCGAGGCACGGCCAAGGCGCTGAAGGGCCTGCTGGTGTCCAGGGCCACCCAGCTCGAACGCGTCTACGTCGACAGCCTGGTCGTGCTCACCTCGCCCGACGCCGAACTGGTCGACCAGGCCGGCCGCGACGCCCCCAACGTCACCGGCCTGTCCGGTCTGGTCGCCACGCTGGGCGACGTCTCGCGGATCAGGCGGGGATGCAGCCCCGACGCGCGCCCCTACCTGACGGCGGTCCTCGACGCGCTCAACCACACCGTGCGCCGCAGCACCGCGCCGCCCAGGTTCGGCAACTGGGAGGTCGAGGAGCAGCTCGGCGGCGACGCCAAGGTCACCGAATACCGCGCGTTCAACGTCACCCTGCCGGGCAGCGAGACCGTGCTGCTGCGGGTCTACCAGGCCGACCCGCTGGCCGACCACGAGGCGCGGGCCGCCGAGCGGCAGCGCATCGCCAACGCCTACCAGTCGCTCGCCCGGATCCCGCCCCACCCGTGCGTCGTGCGCTCGCGCGACTTCTTCGCCATCGACGACGAGAGCCGGTTCGTGCTGGTGCTCGACGACGTCCACGGCGAGGCGCTGCATCTGTCGCTGGGCAAGGGGGCCAGGCTGGGCGTGATCCAGGACCTGCTGCGCGGGCTCGCGCACGCGCACGCCAACGGCGTCGTCCACCGGGCGCTCACGCCCGGGTGCGTGCTGGTCACCGACGACGGGCACGCGGTGCTGACCGGGTTCGACTACGCCAAGCCGGGGCCGCGCAACTACACGGTCGCCCACGAGCTGGGCAACGTGCTCGACGCCCATTACGTGGCGCCCGAGTGCCAGGAGCGTCCCGACCGGATGACCACCGCGTCCGACGTCTACGCGGCGGGGGCCATCGCCTATCAGTTGCTCACCGGGCAGCTCCCGACCAGCGCCGACGCCCACGGTCCCGACGTGCCCGACGTGGTGCGCCGGATGCTCGACCCGTCACCGGCCAAGCGGCCGAGCGCTGCGGAGGCGCTCGACGCGCTCCAGGGCGTGCCGTTGCAGCAGTCGCGGCTGCGGCGGCTGGTCCGCCGGCTGGTCTCCGGCCCGTAGCGCCCCGGTCAGACCGGCAGGCTGCGGCGCAGGGCGCTGGCGTGCCTGAGGTAGTCGAGGGCCAGGCCGGTGCGTCCGGCCGAGCGGTGCAGCTCGCCGAGGAGCTGGGTGGCTGACGCCTCGCCGCTGCGGTCGCCGAGCTCCTGGAAGACCTCCAGCGAACGTTCGAGGCCGGTCGAGGCGCGGGTCAGGTCGCCGCGCGCCGCCTGGAGCCCCGCGAGGCTCTGCAGCGCGTACGCCCCGCAGTGGCGGTCGCCGAGCGACTCGAAGATCTCCAGGGCGTGCCGGTGGAACGACATCGCCTGGTGCAGGTGGCCCATCTGGAGGCACACGCATCCCTCCCGGTGGGCGTCCCCGAGCTCCTGGGCCAGCCGCATGGCCTCGCCGAGCGACTCCGCCGCCTGGACGAGGTCGCCCGAGTTCAGGCAGGCCCGGCCGATGGCCTGGCGGGCGAACGCCTCGCCGTGCCGGTCCTCCGAGGCCACGAACATGGCCAGCGCCCGGCGCAGGTGCCCGAGCGACTGGAGGTGCCGGCCGCGGAACTGGCTCACGGCGCCGAGCCCGCAGACGGAGGTCGCCTCGGCCCTGACGTCCCCTATTTCGTGAAATATCTGGCGGGAGAGGGTGAAGCCCTCGGCGGACTCCTCGTACCGGTCCTGGTACAGGCTGACCTGGGCCAGGCCCCTGAGCATGGCGGCCTCGCCGTACCGGTCGCCGGCGGCGCGGGCGGCGGCCAGGGCGGCGGTGTGCGTACGGCGCCAGGTGCCGAGGTGGCAGTGCAGGTCGAGGTAGGGCACCATGGCGGCGGCCAGCCCCCAGGCCGACTCGGCCAGGCCCAGTTCGGCCGCCAGGCCCACGGCTCCGGCCAGCGCCTCGTGCTCCGACTCGAACCAGCTGATCGGGTCGGAGGTGAGCCGGTCGAGGGTACGGGCGGGCAGCCGCCACCTGGCCGCCCTGGCCGCGGTGAGGCTGAAGACGGTGGTGGGCAGGCGGGCCATGGCGTGCTCGGTGGTGGCCGTCCAGGCCGCCAGCACCCGGGCCAGCGCGGCGCGGTCGGGGCCGCGTTCGCGCGCGTGCCTGCCGACGAGGTCGGGCACGCGGTAGCGCGGCTGGCCCACGTCGTCGGTGCCGACCGGGTCCAGGAGGTGGACGTCCACGAGCAGGTCGGTGACGTCGTGCGCGCCGTGCCGGCCGAGCGCGGCGTCCACCACCCAGCCCGGCTGCGCCCCGGCGGCGGGCCCGAGGACGCCGAGCGCGCTCAGGGTACGGGCGGCCTCCGCCGGCAGCCTGCGGTACGTGGCGTCGAAGCAGGCCCGGACCTCCTTCAGCTCGGCCAGCCAGTCCTCCTCCAGCCGCTCGCGCAGCACCGACAGCGACCAGCCGGGCCGGCCGGCCAGCCGGGCTCCGGCGCTCCTGACCGCCAGCGGCGATCCGCCGCAGAGCGTCACGACGGCCAGGGCGTCGGCCGGTTCGCGGGCCACCCGTCCGGCCCCGGCGACGCCGCCGAGCAGCGCCAGCGACTCCTCCGGCGACAACTCGCCGAGCTGGACGCGCAGCGCGCCGGGCAGCTCGGTGATCCGCCGCCTGCTGGTCACGATCACGACGCTCTCGTTGCCGGGGAGCAGCGGGCGTACCTGGGCGGCGTCGCGGGCGTCGTCCAGCAGGACCAGCATCGGGCGCTCGGCCAGCAGCGACCGGAACAGCGCCGACCGCTCGCCGGGCGTCGGCGGCGCGCCGGTCACGCCGAGCGCGCGCAGGGCCTCGGCCAGCAGCTCGCCCGGCGCCCTGCCGCCCAGCTCCAGGTAGAGCTGCCCGGCGGGGAAGGCCGCGCGCAGGCGGTGGGCGGCGTGCACGGCCAGGGCCGACTTCCCCACGCCGGGCGGCCCGGAGATCACCGCGACCGAGAACGTCCCGCCCAGCGCGGCCATGGCGGCGGCCCTGCCGATGAAGTCCGGCAGATCGGGCGGGAGCTGCCGGGGCACGGCCGGCGCCGCCCGTCCCTCGTCGGCCAGGATCAGCTCGTACGCGCCGCGCAGCTCCGCTCCCGGCTCGACGCCGAGCTCGTCCACGAGCTGGTCGCGCACCGCCGCGTACGTGCGCAGCGCCTCGGCCTTGCGGCCCCCGCGGTGCAGGGCGAGCAGCAGCCGGCCCCACAGGTCCTCCCGGTAGGGATGCTCGGCCAGCAGGCCGCGCAGCTCGTCGGCCGCGCCGTCGTGGTCGCCGGCCTTGATGCGCCGCTCGATCAGCGACTCGGCGGCGCGCAGCCGCAGCCGGTGGAGGTGCTCGATCCGGCGGTCCCAGACCGGGCTGCCCGGCAGGTCGCTCAGCGGCGCGCCGCGCCACAGCGCGAGGGCGTCGCCGTACTCGCCACGGCCGGTCAGCTCCTCGAACAGGCGCAGGTCGAGCGTGCCGTCCGCGACGTCGATCGTGTAGCCCGCCCCCGCCGCGCGCAGGCCGACCGGCCCGAGCTGGGACCTCAGCGAGCTGACGTAGGTACGGACGTTGGCCAGGGCCGAACGCGGGGGACGTCCCGGCCAGAGCACCTCGGCGAGCCGGTCGGCGCCGACCACCTGCCCCGCCTCCAGCAGCAACGTGGCCAGCAGCATGCGGGGTTTGCCGCCGGAGATCCGTAGGGGCCGGCCGCCGGAGCGGATCTCCAGCGGCCCGAGGACGTGGAAGGTGACCGTCATGACAGCATCAGCCCCTTTACGGGAGATCTGACAGCTCTTTGTATCGGTTCTGGATGATTCTTGTGCGGCCAATGCGGACTCTGGTGTCACAGATCCCACTGGAAAGGATCACCCCATGAAGCTCAGCCGATCAATGGTCGCGGGCCTCGCATTGTTACTCGGCCTCGGTACGACGACCCCCGCCTTCGCCGACCCCGAACCGGAGTCCGCGCAGGCGCAGCTCCTCGCGACGAACTTCCAGATGCCGTTCCCCTGCGGCCAGACCTGGACCGGCAACTCCAGCGCGAGCAGCGCCCACCAGTCGTGGGAGATCGACTTCAACCGGGGCAGCACGGCCGACGCCGACCTCGGCGACCCGGTGGTGGCCGCCGCGTCGGGAACGGTGGCGATCTCGGCGCACCAGGGCTCGACCAACGGCTACGGCAACCTCGTCAAGATCGACCACGGCGGCGGCTGGTCCAGCTACTACGCCCACCTGAACACCCGGCTGGTCAGCGCCGGCCAGTCCGTCTCGCAGGGCCAGCAGATCGGCACGGTCGGCAACACCAGCAAGCCGGGCAACAACATCAGCCCCCACCTGCACTACGAGGTGCGCCTGGGCACCAGCTACCCGTCGAACATCCAGAAGGCCGTCTTCAACGGCGTCACCTTCGGCTACCCGGTCCAGACGGTGACCTCGAAGAACTGCGGCGGGTCCACCAACCCGTACACGCCGCAGGAGGCCTGCGGCTCCGGCTACGACGTGATCGACTCGGCCGGGCTCGGCGCCGACGGGACCGTCTACCTGCTCTACAACAACTCCAACGGCAACAACTGCGTGGTCACCATGAAGGCGAAGTCGCTCGGCACGGCGACCGCGACGACCGCCTACCTGGAGGTGCAGGGCAGTACCAGGAAGACGGACTCGGGCAACTACGGCTACTACGCCGGTCCGGTCTACGCCGCCGCCGCGAACACGTGCGTCAAGTGGGGCGGCAAGGCCGGCGCCTCGGCGTACGACAGCCCGTTCGAGCACTGCGGCTGAGGCGGCTCAGGCAGGCGTGATCGTGTCGAGGACGTCGATCACGTACAGCATGGGCCTGTCCCCGGGGGATCCCACGGCCAGCCGGCTGCCGACCTGTCGGCCGACCAGGGCCTCCAGCCAGGCGGGCGGCACCGAGCCCGGCTTGAGCGTGAAGGCGCTGGGGCCGCCCCGCCGGTAGGACGAGTCCACCACCGAGCGGGACGGCCAGGACGCGGCCACGTACTGGATCACCACCTTGGAACCCGCTGTGACGTCCCGCCCCGAACCGTCGATGAGGACGCGGGGCGCGGAGTCCGGCCGCAGGTCGGACGGGATCGCCGGCAGGGCCCGTCCGACGAGCCGCGCGTCGGGCGGGTAGCCGCCGAGGATGTCGAAGACCACCACCAGCGTGTCGGCCGGCGAGACGCCGGTCAGCGGCAGGTTCGGGCCCATGGCCTCCGACGCCGGGCTGACCAGCATGACGCGGCTGCCGGCCGGCCTGCCGATGAGCGAGGCCCGCCAGGTCTCGGAGACCTGCCTGCCGTCGAAGACGACCGTCGTGGGCTGGTTGCCGTCGTAGGTGCTGAGATACGGCTTGTTTCCCGACCATCGCCGGATGTCCACGTCGGCGAGCACGACGTCCCCCGGGACCGTACGCCGGCCGTTGCCCATGGAGAGCACCGTGATCCGCGGCGTGCGCCCCGGCTTCCCCCGAGGTATGGCGACGACGGGCTTGCTGCCGAACGCGCCCGTCACGACGGGCTGGGAGCCGTCCTCGGCGACGCCACACGAGGTGGCCAGCATGAGTACGGCAGGCCAGAGCAGGCGCACGATTTCCCCCAAGATGCCAGATCCGAAGGGGTTACTTGCCGCAATAGCCAAAAGGAAAGCTGCGGGTCTCGCCATCTCACGACAAAGGGCGCGGGAGACTGGACCGCGTGAGCAAGCCCAACCTGGCCCGCAGGGTCGCTGAAGCAGCCGAGATCGCGTTGACCAACCGCCACTACGTGACGTTCATCGACGTCGTGACGGCGTTGCGCTGGCTGCACTCCCGGCACGTGGACCTCTGGCGGCAGGGCCGGGCCGGCACGCTGGCCGAGCTGGCCGCGGTGGACGAGGAGCGCCTGCTCGCCACGGCCGGGCTGCTGCGGGAATGGGCCCTGGCCAAGGGGCTCAGGCCGGTGGACACGCCGTACGTGGCCGGCACCCGCGACCGGCGCGACCTGCGCTTCACCTCGGGGCACGGGCAGGACGCCTTCCGCGTCCACTGGCTCTCGCCCGACCTGAGCGAGGCTCGGGCGCGGCGGCTCACCGAGCGGCAGAGCAAGGCGCCCGACCTGGTGGCGGTGGCCTCGCAGGGGCCGTGGACGTGCGCGTCCTGCGGTGACACCGGGCCGTACCTGATCATGGAGGACGACCGGCCCCACTGCCTGAGCTGCGCCGACATGGACCACCTGGTGTTCCTGCCGTCGGGGAACGCGGCGCTCAGCCGGCGGGCCAAGCAGGAGAGCGGGCTGTCGGCGGTGGTCGTCCGGTACAACCGGCGGCGCAAGGTCTACCAGCGTCAGGGCGTCCTGGTCGAGGAGGCCGCGCTGACCGCGGCCGAGGAGCGCTGCCTGGCCGACGAGGAGGCGCGTATGCGCCGCCGCGAGCGTGACCAGGCGCGCAGGGCCGAGCAGGACGTCGGCTTCCAGGCGGCGATGGCGGCCGAGATCGCCCGGCTGTTCCCGAGCTGCCCGGCCGAGCGGGCCCGCGAGATCGCCGAGCACGCCGGCCAGCGCGGCAGCGGCCGGGTGGGCAGGACGGCGGCGGCCAGGGCGCTCGACGAGAACGCCATCACGCTGGCGGTGATCGCGTCGATCCGGCACCTCGACACCGACTACGACCGCCTGCTCATGTCGGGCGTCCCCCGCATGGAGGCCCGCGACCGGATCAGGGACACCATCGAGGCCAAACTCACGCAGTTCCGGCGACCGCCTCGATGATCGGTCGCCGGGTGGACAGTTCGGCGAGGGGCGGGCGGGGCAGGCCGACCACCTTGCCCAGGTCGTCGGCGCGGCGCAGGGCGATTGGGCCTGGGCGCCTCGCACCGGGCCGGCAGGTCCATCAGCTCGTCGACCGTCACGTCGGCAGCCTCCCGCGCGGACGGCCCGTGCCGCCAGGCGGGACTTTTCGATATCGTCCATCGCATGGACGACTGGCACACCGTACGGGAGGAGCTGCGGACCTTCGCGCTGGGGCTGCCCGAGACCCACGAGGACCATCCGTGGGGCGAGACGGTCATCAAGGTCAACAAGAAGGTCTTCCTGTTCCTCGGCCTGGACGAGCAGACGGAGAAGTGGGACCCGACGTTCGGCGTGAAGCTGCTGTCGGAGGCGCACGGCCACGCGCTGACCGTCGAGGGCGCGGCCCCCAGCGGGTACGGCCTGGGCAGGGCCGGCTGGGTGACCGTGCCGTTCCTGTCGGCGCTGCCCGCGACCGACGTGCTGCTCGACTGGGTGGAGGAGAGCTACCGGACCATCGCCCCGAAGCGGGCGGTCAAGCTACTGGACGGCGAGCCGTAGCGCGAAGGCGACCAGCAGCACCCCGGTCACGCGCTCGACCCTGGCCCGCACCCGCGGCCTGCGCAGCAGCGCGCTCACCCGGTCGATGATCACGTTGTAGAGGCTGAACCAGAGCGCGTAGAGCACGGCGATGATCCCCGACAGCAGCAGGGCCCTTCCCAGGGTGTCGCCGTGGCCGGGCAGGAACTGCGGCAGCCAGGTCACGAAGAGCAGCAGCACCTTGGGGTTGAGCAGGTTCGACAGCAGCCCCCTGCGGACGTGCACGAGCGGCGAGCCGGTCGGGGGCGCGGCGGCCTCCACGGCCTTGGTCCGGTTCCGGCTGGACAGCAGCGCGTGCACCCCGAGCCAGAGCAGGTAGCAGATGCCGAGGCCGCGTACCACGGTGAAGGCGGTGGGCGAGGCGACCAGCAGCGCCGACAGGCCGACCGCGGCGGCGGCGGCGTGCACGGACAGGCCGAGCAGGCCGCCGAGCATGGTCAGCAGGCCGGCCACGCGGCCGTGTGCGAGGGAGTTGCGCATGATCAGCGCGGCGTCGGGGCCGGGAATCATGATCATGATGAGCGTCGTGACCGCGAAGGTCAGCAGCATGGCGGGGGTCTCCCGGAGCTGAGGGCGCGCTCCCGCCCGACCCGCCGGGTGTGCGGAGGTCGCACGGTCACGCGGGCGAACATCGTCAGTGCCTTGTGGGCACTGACGATGATACCGGGACCAGTTTGCCGAAACGCGCCAGGGCGGTCGATAAGGGATCTCTTTGGCGAAAGCCACCGTGAGCCCCTGCCGGGCGGCTATTTGGCGAAGGCCGCCAGCGCGACGCCGAGGCCGCGTTCGTTCTGGCCCTGGGCCTTGGCGTCGGTGGAGTTGAGCGAGTAGACCACGACGCGGCTCAGGTCGCGGGTGGCGCCGATACCGGTGGAGTTGCCGTAGCGGGCGCCGGTCTTGCCGTACGCGACGATGCCGCCGGGCAGCACCAGCTCGGTCAGGCCCGAGGTGTAGTGGGCCGGCTCGTCGTCGGTGCCGAACATGGTCACCTTCGGCACGGTGAACATCAGCTCCAGCTGCTCGGCGGGCACGAGCTCGCCGCCGAACAGCGCCTTGGTGAACTTCTCCAGGTCGGCGGTGGTGGAGATGAGGTCGCCCGAGGCCCAGGTCGAGGTGACCTCCATCTCGGTGACGTCCACGACGTACGCCTTGCCGTAGGCGAAGGAGTCGGGGAAGCCCTTCGGGACGACCTGGTAGCCGTGGTTGTGCCGGCCGTGGATCTTGACGGACGTCCCGGGGAAGTAGCTCTGGTTCATGCCGACCGGACGCAGGATCCGGGCGCCGACCTCCTGCTCGTACGACCTGCCGGTGACCTTCTCGATCACCAGGCCCTCGACGAAGGTGTTGGTGTTGAGGTAGTGCTGCTCGGTCCCGGGGGTGAACTCGATCGGGTTGAGCACGGCCTGGCGGACGTACTCCTTCGGGGTGATCGTCGTGAGGCGTTCGGCGTAGACCCGCTCGAAGCCGCCCTCCGACTTCGGTGACGGCAGGCCGCTGGTGTGGTTGAGCACCTGGGACAGCTTGACCGGCGGGTAGTCGGCGGGCAGCAGCCCCGGCAGGTAGTCCTGGACCGTGCGGTCGAGCGAGATCCTGCCCTCGGCCACGAGCTGGAGCACGACCGCCGTGGTCAGCACCTTGGTCACGCTGCCCGCCCGGAATCTGGCCCCCTCCTTGGCCGGATGCTTCCCGCGCAGATCGGTCACGCCCGAGACGCCGTGCCAGGAGCCGGCCGAGCCGCTCACCCTGACCTCGGCGGCGGTGGCGTCGGGCGCGGGCAGCCCGGCGATGCTCTTCCGCAGCGCCGCCTCGTTGATCGGCGGCACCTGCGCGGTGACGGCGCTGTGGGAGCTCGCCCGGGTCTGGGCGAGGGCGGGGGCGCTGACGGTCAGGGCGGCCAGGGCGAGGACGACGGCGGCGATACGGGTGCGCTTCATGGGGGATCTCTCCAGGTCACATCGGCTTTCGATGGGACAATCCTGGCTGGAGACCCCCTGGCGGGGGATCGCCGACGACGGCGATCTTCCGGCTCGCTCTCAAGAGGGAGGGGGCTCGCCCGATCAGGTGACCGCGAGCCGCCGGGCGTACTTCTCGTCCCGCCACAGCTCCTTGTCCAGCACCTCCAGCAGCGTGGCGGCCGCGTCGTAGACGTCCGTGTAGCCGATGTAGAGCGGCGCGAAACCGAACCGCAGGACGTCCGGCGCGCGGAAGTCGCCGTGCACGCCCCGGTCGATGAGGGCCCGCATGACCGGGTAGCCGTCGGGGTGGTGGAAGCAGACCTGGCTGCCGCGCGCCTCCGGCTCGGCGGGCGAGACCAGCTTGAGCGCGTCGCCGACCAGGTCGGCGAAGAGCGAGGTCAGGGCGATGCTCTTGGCCCGCACCTGTGCCATCGGCACCCGCTCCCACATCTCCAGCGCCGCCTCCAGCGCCGCGAACGACACCACGTGCGGCGTGCTGACCGCGAACCGCCGGATGCCCTCGGCCGGGCGGTAGCCGGTCTCGAAGGCGAACGGCTCGGCGTGGCCGTGCCAGCCGGACAGCACGTTCTCGGCGGTGGCGTGGTGACGCGGGTTGACGTAGAGGAAGGCGGGCGCGCCCGGTCCCGCGTTGAGGTACTTGTACGTGCACCCGACCGCGAAGTCGGCCTGCGACACGTCCACCTCCATGGCGCCGACGCTGTGGCACACGTCCCAGACCATGAGCGCCCCGGCCGCCTGGACCCGGGCGGTCACCGAGGGCACGTCCCGCCTGGCGCCCGTACGGTAGTCCACCTCCGACAGCAGCACCACGGCCGCGTCGTCGAACCGGCCCTGCGCGTAGTCGCGCACCTCGTAGTCGCCGAGCAGCCGGGCCAGGCCCTGGGCGATGTAGTGGTCGGTGGGGAAGTTCCGGGGGTCGGAGACGATCACCTTGCGGCCGGGGCGCAGCCGTACCGCGGCGGCCAGCGCCTGGTAGGCGGCGATCGTGGTGGTGTTGCCCACGACGACCTGGCCGGGGCCGGCCCCGATCAGCGGCGCGAGCCGGTCGCCCGCGGTCAGGGGCTGGTCGTACCAGCCGGCCGCGTTCCAGCCGCCGACGAGCCGGCCGCCCCACTCCTCCTCGACCGTGCGGCGCACCCGTTCCGCGGCGCGGCGGGGCAGCGCGCCGAGCGAGTTGCCCACGAGGTAGACGACCCCCTCGGGCAGGACGAACTCGTCCTTGAACGGCCGCAGCGGATCGTCGGCGTCGAGGGCGAGGCAGGCGTCACGGTCCAGCACCGGTTGTGCTCCTTATGGGGGTGGGATGGTGGCAATTATCCGGTTTACACCATTCTGGTACTCGCTGACGTACCAGTTCTGCACCGGGTTGTGTGCCGAGGCGGCGTTGTCCGGGTTCTCCAGCGCGGGCGACCAGAGCCCGACGCTGACCATGCCCTCCCCACCCGCGTAGAAGGCGTACAGGAGCCTCGCGCCCCGCCGCGAGATGATCGCGCCGCCCCGTACGGGCTCGTCCTCGGCGGCGAGGGGCACCGAGCCGCCGCATCCCGCGACCATCAGCGCGACCAGTCCCAGCACGGCGACGCGCATGGGACCCCCTTCAGCCCAGGTTCTAGCCCTTGCCGGGGTGCAGAGCGCCGCACCGGTCACACGTACGGGCCTTCTCGTCGGCGTAGAACGCCGCGAAGACCGGCGGCAGGTCCTTGACGATGTCGCGCACCTGGAGCTCGACCTCGTGGACCTTGGCGCCGCACTCCATGCAGTACCACTGGAACTTCTCCAGCTCGCCCTCGGGCCGGATCCGCTCCACCACCAGCCCGACGGACCCGGCCTCGGGGCGCTGCGGCGAGTGCGGCATGCGCGCCGGCAGCAGCCACATCTGGCCCTCGCGGACGTGCACGATCTCGGGGCCGTTCTCGGTCACCACGTTGACGTGCATGTTGCCGCGCAGCTGGTAGAACAGCTCCTCGTACGGGTCGACGTGGAAGTCGGTCCTGGAGTTGGGCCCGCCGACCACCATCACGATGAAGTCGCCGGCCTCCTCGAAGACCACCTTGTTGCCGACCGGCGGCTTGAGCAGGTGGGCGTGCTCGTCGATCCACTTGGTGAAGTCAATGGGGGGAATCATGATCGCTCCTGTGGATGGTAGGCGACGGCCTGCATCTCGATGAGCAGGTGCGGGTGCGGGAGCTGGTGCACCGCGACCGTGGTCCTGGTCGGACCCTCCTCGTCGAAGAACTCGGCGTACACCTCGTTGTAGCCCTTGAAGTCGTTCATGTTTACCAGGTATGTGGTGATCTGTACGAGATCGGCCAGCGAGCCTCCGGCGGCCTTGAGCAGGTCGCCGACGTTCTCGATGACCGCCCGCGTCTGGACGCGGATGTCCAGGTCGGTGACGCCGTACCGGTCGGCCCCCGCACCCGCGAAGGTGCCGTCGGGCCTGCGGGAGCTGGTGCCGGAGATGTACAGGAAGTCGCCCGCGCGTCTGACGTGCGGGAACCGTCCCCGGGGCACGGCCTTGCCCGGGACGGTGATGGCCTCGCCGCTCACGTGCCGAACACCGCCCGCACCGATCCGAGCCCCTCGATGCGGGCCTCGAACACGTCCCCGGCCTCGACCGGCACGACCGGGCCGAGCGCGCCGGTCAGGACGACGTCCCCGGCGCGCAGCGGTCGGCCGGTGGCGGCCAGCGCGCCGGCCAGCCAGAGGGCGGCGTTCAGCGGGTTGCCCAGGCACGCGGCGCCGGACCCCGAGGAGACCTCCTCGCCGTTGCGGGTCATCGTCATCGCCGCCGCGCCGAGGTCGAGCGCCGTCAGCGGCTTCGGGGTGCCGCCCAGCACGTACGCGCCGCCGGAGGCGTTGTCGGCGACCGTGTCGGCGATCGTGATGTCCCAGTCGGCGATGCGCGAGTCGGCGATCTCGATGGCGGGCAGCGCGAACTCCACCGCCCTGATCACGTCCACCAGCGTGAACGGCCCCTCGGTCAGGTCCCGGCCGAACACGAGCGCGACCTCGGCCTCGGCGCGCGGCTGCAGGAACCGCTCCACCCGTACGGGCCGGCCGTCGAGCTCGGCCATGTCGGCGAAGAGCATGCCGTGGTCGGGCTGGTCGATGCCGAACTTCTGCTGCAGCAGCGGGTTGGTGGCACCGATCTTCCTGCCGACCGGCCGCCGGCCCTCCTCCAGCGCCCGACGGGTGTTGATCTCCTGCACCGCGTAGGCGTCGGCCACCGTGGTGATGAGGTCCCTGATCGGTGCGCAGGGCTTGCCGGTACGCGCGGCCTCGGCGAGCCGCTCGGCGGCCTGACCTCGGGTGTCGACGGCCAGGGACCATTCGTCATGCATCGGGTTGCTCCAGTTTGATGGTGATGGTGGTGGGCTCGGAGTAGAAGTCGAGCGACTGCGTGCCGCCCTCCCTGCCGATGCCCGACAGCTTCACGCCGCCGAACGGGGTGCGCAGGTCGCGCAGGTACCAGGTGTTGACCCAGACCAGCCCCGCCTCCAGGCGCTGGGCCACACGATGGGCGCGGTCGAGGTTGGTGGTCCAGACGGTGGCGGCCAGGCCGTACTCGCTGCCGTTGGCCAGGTCGACGGCCTCGGCCTCGCTGTCGAAAGGAGCCACGTGGCACACGGGGCCGAAGATCTCCTCTCGATTGAAACGGGACCACTCCGATAACCCTGTCATTACCGTCGGTTCCACGAAATATCCGGAATCGCGGTGATCGCCGAACGTGGGGACGCCTCCTCCTGTGAGCACCTTGGCTCCCTCCGAGCGGGCCAGGGCGTAGTAGGACAGCACCTTCTCCCGATGTGCGGCCGAGATCATCGGCTGCGGCTCGACCTCCTGGGCGCGCGAGGCGAGCCGGCCGCAGAAGTCCTCGAAGATCGTCCGCTCGACGTAGAGCCGCTCGGTGCACAGGCACACCTGGCCGCCGTTGGTGAAGACCGACTTCACGGTCCCCTCGACGGCCCGGCCGAGGTCGCAGTCCTCGAAGACCAGGCCGGCGTTCTTGCCGCCCAGCTCGAACGAGATCGGCTTGACCCGGTCGGCGGCCGTCTTCATGATCTGCGTCCCGGTCGCGGTCGAGCCGGTGAACGTCACGCCGTCCACGCCTGGGTGCTCGACGAGGAGCTGGCCCGCCGGGCCGTGTCCGAAGATGATGTTGACTACGCCCGGGGGCAGGCCGGCGTCGGCGCAGATCTCGGCGAAGACCGCGGCCGAGCCGGGCGTGTGCTCCGACGGCTTGACCACCACGGTGTTACCGGCGACCAGGGCGGGCGCGAGCTTCCACGTCATGAGCAGGAACGGCAGGTTCCACGGCACGATCACGGCGACCACGCCCAGCGGCCTGCGCACGGTGTAGCTCAGCACGCCGGCCAGGTGGAAGGCGTCGTCGGGGCGCTGGGAGGCGATCTCGGCGAAGGCGCGGAAGTTCGCGATGCCACGCGGGACGTCGAGCGTGCGGGTCTGGCCGAGCGGCTTGCCGGTGTCGGCGATCTCGGCCGTGACCAGGTCGTCGAAGCGGACCTCGATGCCCTCGGCGAGGCGGCGCAGCCATCCGGCCCGCTCGGCCACCGGCAGCCCCGCCCAGTCGCGCGCCGCCTCCCTGGCCGCGCGCACCGCCCGGTCGACCACCTCCGGGTCGGCCTCGTGCACCTGCCTGATCACCCCGCCCGTCACCGGGTCGTGGACCGGGAACGCATTGCCCGCCGCCACCGGCAGCCCGCCGATGAAATGGGTCAGCACAGCAGCCTCCTCTAGCCTCACTCCCGGTATAGATCGTCGGGCGACGGTGAGACAACAGTCCGGCGGGAGCGGGAACCGCGCGGGGCCGTCATGGCTCGGTGGCGCCGGTGACACTGAGCCACCCCTCAGCCGGCCCCCGCGAGGACCTGTCCATACAGACATCTTCCGGTACCCCTTGATCGCCCGAGATGATGACCGAATGGCGCGCACATGGGAATTGTGGGGAAATATCGTTATTGCTGGTGTTTTAGCGCTTCCGGTGGCCTGGCCGGCCGTCGTGGCGCTCGCCCGCCACCGCGCCCGCGCCGGGCATCCGGCGCCGCTGCGCACCTCGCTCGCCGACGTCGGCATCGCCGTCGGGACCGCGCCGTGGATCTGGATGATCCTCACGCCGTCCAGCGGTGGGACGGGGGTCGGCCTGGTCCCGTTCACGGATCTCGCTGATCTCGTGGGGGCGCCGTGGCAGACGGTGTTGGTGCAGGTCGGGGGCAATCTGCTGGTGTTCGCCGCGTTGGGGGCGCTGCTGCCCGTACGGACCGCCGCGATGGCCTCCTACGGCCGGGTCGCGGCCATGGCGGCGGCCTTTTCGGTCACGGTCGAGTTCCTCCAGTACGCCCTGAGACTGGGCCGGTTCTCCTCCGTGGACGACGTGATCATGAACACCGCGGGCGCGGTGCTCGCCGCGTCGGTTACTCGCCGCTGGTGGGCCACCCGAATAGCGGCCGGGACCGTTCCACGATAACGGTCTGCATAAACGTCCCCGAATTCATCACACGGGCACGATGCGCTCAAAAGAAGCTCGGGACCAACCCCTGTATCTGTGCGATCGTGGACAAGACGGGGCAAGTTCTCTGGAGACGCCACAACCTGGTTGGTGACAGAGGGTGATCGAAACGTGTCTGAATCCCCGGTACCCCACGAGCCCCCTATTTATCGCCGCATCGCCGACGGCCTCCGCGCCCGGATCCTGTCCGGCGAACTGCGCGACGGGGACCGACTACCGGGCGAGAACGCGCTCATGGCCGACTACGCAATCGCACGAGCCACCGCCAGGCAGGCGCTTGCCGTACTGATCAACGAAGGGCTGGCGGTGCCCAAACGAGGTTCGGGGGTCTACGTGCGCCTGTTCAAACCGATCCGCAGGCACGGCTCGCGCCGCCTGTCACGAGAGCAGTGGGGCCAGGGGCGTGCCATCTGGGACGCCGACACCCGGGGCCGTCCGTTCACCGTGGACCTGGTGGAGGTGGTGCTGGAGCGCGCCCCGGAAGAGGTGGCGGGCGTCCTGGAGAGCGGCGAGGTATGGGTGCGTCGGCGCCGCTACTCGGTGGACGGCCGGCCCGTGCAACTGGCGACCTCCTCCTTCCCCGCCCGGCTGGTCCAGGGCAGCGCCATCACGCTGCCCGACAGCGGACCGGGAGGCGTCTACGCCAGGCTCGGCGACCTGGGCCTGCCCCCGGCCCACTTCACCGAGGAGGTACGCGCCCGCATGCCCGGCCCCCGCGAGACCGGGCTGCTCGACCTGCCCGGCGGCACCCCCGTCATCGTCATCGCCCGTACCGCGTACACGGCGGGCGGCCTGCCCGTCGAGCTCAACGAGATGGTCCTGGACTCGGCGGCATACGTACTCCAGTACGACTTCGACGCCTAGTTCAACCCGATCTGTCAAGCGATAGGTGGACCTGTCCACCACGATCATTGAATTCTCTAGAGAGGTCCCTCATCTTCGAAGGAGATGGAACCGTTCAGGAGATGGAACCTTCGCCTGGGGCCCGGGAGAGGTGCACAGATGTCCGTTGACCGGCATCTTGCCGAGATTGCCCGGGAGTACCCCAAATGGACCATCTGGCGGAGTGACGCGGGTCGCTGGTGGGCCACGCGGCACCATCCGCTCGACGCGGCGCAGCGCGACGCCGGATGCGCGATGACCATCGACGCTGACGACCCGGACGGTCTGCGTGACCAGCTCCGGGACCAGGAGGAACGGACCGGCCGGCAGCCACGGTGGTGGGCCGGCCCCGCCCCTCCCTGACGCGGGCCGTGGAGCGTTCCCCGGTCCGCACACGAGCAGCCCGGTGCCGGGTTCAGCGTCTCGGCGGCTCCGGCACCGGGCCTCCACACGGGGCCACGAACGCGGAAGTCTCCGACCCTATCGGGGGCGGGGGCTTCCGCTCCCCGCCCCTTCACCCTCTACGAGTGGTACTCGCCCAGCCGCAGGATGTGCACGTCGGTGTCGTCGGAGACGCCCTCGTTCGGCTTCTCCTCCTCGACGATGACCCGCACGTCGTCCTGGACGGAGAACTGCGGGACCGGCTGCGGCGCGGCCTCGATGGCGGGCTCCGGCGTGCGCGCCGGGACGGCCGCGGGCTGCTGGGCGGCCGGCGCGGGCGGGAGCGCCGACTCCGGCACGAGCTGTCCGGCCCCCGCCTCGGTGCGCATGAGGTCGCCGAGCACCGAGCCGATCTCGGTCAGCCGCCGCACGACCTCGGTGTGGGTGTTGGTCAGGTACTCCACCCGGCGCCCGGCGTGCTCGTCCAGCGTGGCCGTGCGCTGACGCGCCGCCGCCAGCATCGACTCGGCCTCCGCGTGCGCCCCCGACAGCAACTGCTCGGCCTGCGCGTTGGCGGTCGCCATGACGCGCTCCGCCTCGGCCTGCGCCGCGCCGAGCATGCGCTCGGCCTCGGCGTGCGCGTCGCGCAGCAGGCCCTCGGCCTCGGCGCGGGCCGACCCCAGCTGCTCCTCCGCGTCCGCGCCCGCCTGGGCCAGCATGCGCTCGGCCGCCTGCGTGGCCTCGGCCACCCGCCGCTCGGCCTCCGCCTGCGCCGAGGTCAGCATCTTGTCGGACGTCTCGCGCGAGGTCGTCACCAGCCGCTCGGCCTCCGCCCGCGCGCTCTCCCGCACGGCGGTCGCCTCGGCCTCCGCCTCCGCGCGCTTGGACGCGGCCTCCTCCTCGCCCAGCTTGAGGATCTGCGCGAGCCTCGGGCTGAGGTCCTCGTAGCTCTGGGGCGCCTCGACCATCCGCCGCCTGGCCTCCGCCAGCTCGACCCGGCCCTGCTCCGCCTGGTCGATCGCCCGCGCCAGCCGCTCTTCCAGATCCCGGATCTGGTTCCGGGTACGGATCATGTAGTCGTGCACCTGACGGCGGTTGTAGCCGCGCATCACGACTTCGAAGGTGTCCTCTTGCATCAGATCGGGAATGCTCTCGTGCTGGTTTGTCATGGGGGTTACCTAAGGGTTTGCGTGAGGCGGGGGAAAACTGCGAGTTGTGAGGGTCTGACGACGAGACGTCAGGAAACGACTTTCCTGCCATCTGCCCACGTCCGCAACCGGAACGCCACACCTGAGGCGGGAATTACGATTGGACGAATGTACATAGCAGCGTTGGACGACGGGGCAGTGCCGGACATCCACCCGGAGGCGTACATCGCGCCCGGCGCCGTCGTGGTCGGAAGTGTGCGGGTGGGCCGGGCGTCCAGCATCTGGTACGGCTCCGTTCTCCGAGGGGACGACGAGCGGATCGAGATCGGCGAGGAGTGCAACGTACAGGATCTGTGCTGCCTGCACGCCGACGCGGGCCAGCCCGCGGTCCTTGAGGACCGGGTCAGCCTGGGCCACAAGGCCATGGTCCACGGCGCCCACGTCGAGACCGGCGCGCTGGTCGGCATCGGCGCGATCGTGCTCGGCGGCGCCCGCGTGGGCGCCGGCACACTGGTCGCGGCCGGAGCGCTGGTCGGGCCGGGCAAGAAGATCCCGTCCGGGGTGCTGGTCGCCGGCGTGCCCGGCAGGATCGTGCGCGAGCTCACCGACGACGACCGGGCCTCCTTCGCCCGCACGCCGGACACCTACATGGCCAAGGCGATCAGGCACCGGCAGGCGTCAGCAGTTTGATCAGGACCTGGTCCGACACCGAGGCGGTGTTGAGCGGGTCGGCGTACTCCGGCAGCTCGGGGCGGAGGAAGCGGACGAAGTCGACGGTCAGCTTGAGGTCGGGGGTGCCCTTGATCTGCTTGGCGTTGGCCTTGGCGGCGTCCTTCTTGAGCGCGCCGTAGCTGTCCCAGTCGGTGTAGGCGGTGACACCCCATTGCAGCACCTCGGGGAGGTTCGAGGGCCAGCGTCTGGCCACCTTCCAGGCGCCGCCGTCCTCCTTGTAGAGCGCGACGGCGACCCGGCCCAGCCTGGCCAGGACGAGGTCCACCCAGCCGCTCTTGACCGCCACCTCCAGCGGCTTGGAGCTGCCGTCCAGGGTGAACTTGGCCTCGACCTGCCCGGCCGCGTCGGCGGTGCCGGTGGTGACGGACATCCAGTTGGGCTTGTCGTACGTGCCGGGCTGGCGCGCCATGAGCCCGCCGAGCGAGAACTTGCGCGCCGGCCTGCCGCCCTTCTTGCCGGTGACCTTGACCCGGGCGTGCATGACGATGTCCCCGGCCAGCTCCTGGTAGACGAAGGGGCCGCGGAAGCCGTCGTACCAGGTGGAGGTCTTCGGCTCCAGGTAGAGGGCGCCCTTGGCGGTCTTGTTCACGTCGAGCTCGGCGATCCTGTCGACGTCCTTCTCGGTGTCGCTCAGCTTGCTCCACACGGCCAGCTCCGCGGCGTCGGCGAACTCGCCGGAGGCCGATCCGACCTCGCCGCCGGGCGTGGGCGCCTGCGCGTTCTGGACGGTCAGCACCCCGGGGCCGGTCGGAGTGGGCGGGGCCTCGGCCGCGCTCCCGCAGCCGCTCACCACGCCAGCCACTGCCAACATCCCTGCCACCTTTGACCTCATAGCGGACATTCTGCCGTGAAATGCCGACGGGTTGACTCCGGCAGGCCAGTACGATGACGGCCGTGCGCCCCTGGGATGCCTTCACCTCGGCAGAGGCGGAGATCCGCGCGATGGTCGTGGACCCGCGCTGGCAGGGCCTGTCCGTGCCCGACCGCGCGCACGTCCTGGCCGCCCGGGTCCTGGTGACGCCCGACGGCGACCGCTGGCTCTACGGCGCGTACGCGCGCTGGCACCTGCACGACCCCGGCGACGGCCGCTGGCATCCCGCGCCGCCCCCCAGGGGCGAACGGGCGCGCAAGGTGGGGCACGTCACAGCGGCGCTGCCGGAGCAGGTGGTGCCCACCGGGCCCGACTTCGCCGCCGAGCCCGGCTCGACCCAGGCGTTCATCGGCCCCGACGTGCCACCGGTGGTGACCGGGCAGATCGCGGAGATGGTCCGCGGCGCCGGGCGCAAGTCGGAGCTGGACTACCCGCTGACCGCCTTCGGGGAGATCTTCGCCGCCGACGTGCCGAGCACGGTCGCCGCCGTCTGGGGGTCGGTCATGTGGTGCGCGTACGCGCCGGCCTTCGACGGCAACGAGCGCCTGATCACGCTCTTCGGCGAGTACCTGCGACGCTCGCTGCCCGGCGACGAGTGGGTGCGCTGGCTGCCCGCGCCGCCGCTGCTCGACCTCGTCACGCTGGTGTCCGAGCGCACCCGTGCCGGCCGCCCGCGGGCCGCGCTCCGGCTGGCCGCGCTGATCGCCGACACGGCCCAGGTGCTGCTGTCCGACATCCGGTTCAGGCCGCGGGCGCTGGCGCTGCTGACGATGGTGGAGCCGATGCTGCGCCGGCCCGGCCGCGACGACGCCACGGCCGCGCGCGGCGACGACGCCGTACGCCGGGCCTGGCTGGACCGCTGCCCGCCGCGGCTGGCCCTGGCCCTGCTGCCGGAGACCGATCCCGACGCCTGCTTCGCCCACGCGGTGTACGACCTGGTCGAGGCGCTGAACTTCGTGGGCGACGCGTCCGGGGCGGCGGCGGCGTACCTGGCCGACCTGTCCGACTCCAGGCGGATGTTGCCCGAGCGGCTGAACCACCGGCTGCGGCGGGCGTACGGGGAATTGGAGCGTGCCGGGCTGACGGGCACCTCGGCGGCCGAGCACACAGAGCCGGAGGGGTTCGCCGTACGTACGGGCGGGGAGCCCGTGCCGCAGGCGGCGGTGGTGACGCCGCCGGACCGGGAGAGCAAGGCGGCCGTGCTGGGCGCCGCGTACGCCACGTGCCTGGCGTGGGGCCGGCTGACCGGGGCCAAGGTGCCGCAGCACGGCCTCGCCGGCCAGAGCGCGCTGGTCCGCGAGCTGATCCAGGAACGCGACGACCACCACATCGGTCCCCGGTAACGCACTATTACCGTTATTTCACTCTTACTCCGCCTATATCCCTCTATCACTTGAGCCACCGGGCAATTCGCTGAATTGTGATCTCGACCTCGGGAAATGATCCCTGTGGGGGCCCCGTGACGCCGAAAGGAATGACTCCGATGGGCCATGTCGCAGGAAGGGCCCTCGCCGTAACCTCGTAGAGGGTGTGGGCTGCGGAAGGAAGGACGACGCGGTGGGGCACGACGACCTGGACTCTCGGGTCCACGACCGTGTCGCGTTGGACGAGATTGCGCTCTACGCCGAGGTGCTCACTGCCGTGGCTGTCAGCGAGCGGCGGCTGACCTTGGACGAACTCGACGACGCGCTCGGATTGCGGACTTCGGCGAGTCGCTGAAGACCATCGAAAATTACCTGTCCCGGGCTCCCATGGGGTCCGGGACAGTCGTTCCCGGGGATTCCAGGTAACTAGTCAATCGAGGGTGTCTCTCTCCTACGTATGGAGGAGGACAGCCCTACGACTTGACCAGGCGGGCGATGGCGGCCGACGCCTCCTTCACCTTCGCCTCGGCCTCCGGGCCGCCGGTGTTGATCGCGTCGGCGACGCAATGGGAGATGTGCTCCTCCAGCAGCCCGAGCGCCACGGCCTGAAGGGCCCGCGTGGCCGCGGAGACCTGGGTGAGCACGTCGATGCAGTAGGCATCGTCGTCGACCATGCGCTGCAGGCCCCTGATCTGGCCCTCGATTCGCCGGAGGCGCGTCAGATATGCCTGCTTGTCTCCGCTGTACCCATGCATGCTTCTACGGTACCCGTAACCCGTATGAGCTAGCGGAGATCTGCGAGCAGCTTCTCCCACTGTTCGGCGACTTCCCCGGCCGAATGACGTACGGCGGTGTCCAGGGCGCCCGCCGCGAGCGAGCGCCGGCGGCGTTCGTCGTCGATGAGCGCGAGCAGCGCGCCCGCGAAGTGCTGCGCCTCGCTCTCGCTCTCGGGCACCAGGACGCCGTTGTAGCCGGTCGCCACGAACTCCCTGGGCCCCCTCGCGCCCTCGAAGGCCACCACCGGCACCCCGCACCCCATGGCCTCCAGCACGGTCATGCCCAGGTCTTCGCTGCGGGAGGGGTTGGCCACGATCGACGCCTTGGCGAACTCCCCCGCCAGGTCGGGCGTGACGCCCATGAAGTAGACATGGTTGTGCAGGTTGAGCTCGCTCACCAGCGACCGCAGCCGCCGCTCCTCGGGGCCGCCGCCGTAGAGCCGCAGCCGCCAGTCGGGACGCTTGTCCGCCACGATCGCGAACGCCCTGATCAGCCGGTCGTACGCCTTGACCGACACCCACCTGCCCCCGGCCGCCACGATCCGGTTGTCCATCCGCGAGCGCGGCCACGGGCCACCCGGCAGCGCGTCCGGCACGGAGTGGACGGCCGGCCCGCCGCCGAGCAGCCTGATCCACTCCTCCTGGGCCGAGTCCGTGGCCGTCACGACCGCGTCGAGGCGCGGGTAGAGCCGCTGCACCGGCCCGGGGACGGCGGGCCGCCCCCACTCCCTGGCGATCTTGAGGGTTTCACGTGGAGCATGCCGCGCCACCTGGACGCCGATGCCCGGCCTGGTCGTGATCAGCACGTCGGACCTGAGCCCGCGCAGCAGCCGCCACAGCGCCATCTCGGTGCGCATCTGACCACGCGGCAGCAGGTGGCGCACCCCGGGACGGGCGTCGATCACGCTGCGCATGGCCACCTTGGCGCCGATGGGGAAGAACGGCTTCTCCTTCTGCCGCCTGACGCTGATGACCTCGACCTCGTGCCGCTCGGACAGGGCGGTGGCGAGGTTGAGCATCGCGCGCACGTCGCCGCGCATCCCGTACGCCGAGGCGAGGACCAGGCTGACCTTCATCCGCCCACCTCGATGCGCAGCTCGTCGTCGGCGGTGTACGAGGGCCGTACGGGCACGCCGTCGATCTCGGCCGACGGATAGTGCAGCCGTCTGCGTTTGCCGTCGACGTCGTCGAGCCAGGCGCCCAGCCGCAGCGGCGTGGGCACGCCCTCGACCTCCAGCGCGGGCTCCCACGTGCCGGCCGTGTCGGGATCGGCCTCGACCACGTTCACCAGCGACACCGCCGCGTGGAAGCGCACGCCCTGGACGGTGGCGTTGGACGACACCCGTTCCCTGGTCGTCCTGCGGTCGAGGGTCAGCGTGGCCTCGCGGCGCGCGTCGTCGTCCTCCAGCCCGGTGTACGCCAGCAGCCCCGTCACCTCGAACCGGCCCTCCCTGAACCAGATCGCCCGCACCTCGGCCGCCGGCGCGGCGTCGGCTATCTTCAGGGCCAGAAACCCGTTCCGCGTCCGGTACGACCGGTAGGCCAGCGTGCGGCGGCACAGCGCGTACGCGTCGAGGTGGTCGAGGGAGAACCCGGGATCGACGCTGCGCAGCCTGCTGCGGCTGCCCTCGTGCCGCAGGTAGGCGTCCCAGCGGCCGGCGGTCAGCTCCAGCGGCGCGAGCGAGACGGCCAGCGTGGCCTCCCGCGTGCGGCTTCCCGTCCGGCCCAGGCGCACGTCGCGCTCCACCCCCGTGGCGCGATGGCGCAGGACGAGCTCGGTGCCGTCACCCAGGGGCTCCTCGATGGCGAGTCGCAGGGAGAGCACGTCGGCCAGGGTGACTTCGGCATCCGTGACCACGACGCGCATCACCAGCCCCCTCCCCGTCGAATAAGGCCATGCGACGTTGAGGTTACCGTGATTTTCCCGTTATGTGGATGGGAGATTTCCTGCGCGTGGCCCCGTGACGTGCGGAACTCCTCTACAGAGCCTGTAGAGGAGTCCGACTTTTCGTGGTCAGGAAGCGCCCTTGACAGATTTGATCAAGAGCTGCGCGACGTCCACGACTTCCAGCGATTCCTTGGCCTCGCCGTTGTTCTTCTTCTCGTTGATCGCGTCACCGAGCATCACCATGCAGAACGGGCACGCGGTCGAGACGGTGTCGGGATTCGTGGTCAGCGCCTCGTCGACCCGCTCGGTGTTGATGCGCTTGCCGATGCGCTCCTCCATCCACATGCGCGCGCCACCCGCGCCGCAGCAGAAGCCGCGGTCCTTGTGGCGGTGCATCTCCTGGGTCTGCACACCGGGCACCTTCGACATGATGTCGCGGGGCTGGGAGTAGACCTTGTTGTGGCGGCCGAGGAAGCACGGGTCGTGGTAGGTGATCTTCTCCTCGATGGGCGTGACCGGGGTGAGCAGGCCCTCGTCCACCAGCTTCGACAGCAGCTGCGTGTGGTGCACGACCTCGTAGGTGCCGCCGAGCTGCGGGTACTCGTTGGCCAGCGTGTTGAAGCAGTGGGGGCAGGTCGCGACGATCTTCTTGACGCCGGCCTCGTTGAGCGTCTCGATGTTCTGCTGGGCGAGCATGTTGAACAGGTACTCCATGCCCAGGCGGCGGGCCGGGTCGCCGGTGCACGCCTCCATCGGGCCGAGCACCGCGAACTTCACGCCCGCGATGTGCAGCAGCTCGGCGACCGCCTTGGTGGTCTTCTTGGCGCGGTCCTCAAGGGCGCCCGCGCAGCCCACCCAGAACAGGTACTCGGCGTCCTCGGGCATCTTGTCGTCGACCAGCTCGACCTCGAAGTCGAGCTCCTCGATCCAGTCGGCCCGCTTCATCTCGGACATGCCCCACGGGTTGCCCTTGTTCTCCAGGTTCTTCACCATCACCCCCGCCTCGGACGGGAACGACGACTCCACCATGACCTGGTAGCGGCGCATGTCGAGGATGTGGTCGATGTGCTCGATGTCCACCGGGCACTGCTCGACGCAGGCGCCGCAGTTGGTGCACGACCACAGCACGTCGGGGTGGATGACGCCGTCCTCGCCGACGAGCGGCTTCTCCAGCAGCGCGAGCACGTCGGTGTCGGCGTGCTCGTTGCTCGCCGCCATCAGGTACGGGGCCACCTTGAAGGCGTGGTCGCGCTGGTCGAGGATGAGCATCTTCGGCGAGAGCGGCTTGTCGGTGTTCCAGGCCGGACACTGCGACTGGCAGCGGCCGCACTCGGTGCAGGAGTAGAAGTCGAGGAAGCCCTTCCAGGTGGTGTCGCCGATCTTGCCGCGGCCCAGGCGCTCGGCGTCGAGCTCCTCGTCCTCGAAGTCGACGAGCTTGCCGTCGACCCGCAGCTCGGACGCGGCGCCGAGGCCGTCGGGACGCCGGGAGAAGAGCACGTTGAGCGGCGCGGTGAAGATGTGCAGGTGCTTGGAGTTCACCACGATGACCAGGAACACCAGCATGAAGCCGATGTGCAGGAGCAGCGCGATCTCCTCCAGCAGCGGGCCGGCCGGCAGCACGTCGCCGAGCGCCAGGGAGACGAACGCGCCGGAGGAGTAGGGGAAGTTGCCGTTGGCCGCCGAGGCGCCGCGGGCCAGGAACAGCGTCCAGATGATGTTGAAGATCATGAACAGGACGAGCCACGCGCCGCCGAGGTGCGAGCCGGAGAAGCGCGACTTGCGGCCCAGCGTCTTGGGCGAGTTCTTGACCCGGATGATCGCGAAGGCGACCAGGCCCAGCAGACACGCGACCGCGATGAAGTCCTGGAGGAAGCCGAGCACGCCCCAGGTCCCGATGAGTGGGATGTGGAAGTCGGGCTCACCGGTGATCGCGCCCTGGATGATCGCGCCGTACGCCTCGATGTAGACGGTCAGCAGGATGAAGAACGCCCACATGACGAAGAAGTGGGCGACGCCCGAAGGCGTCCACTTCAGCAGCTTCTTCTGGCCGAAGACCTCGACGAGCTGGGCCTTGAGCTCGTCGGCGGCGTGTTCCTTGGCATACTCGACGCGTTCGGGCGCCGGTGGGCCGGAGGTCGCCAGCTTGAACAGGAACAACACCCTGCGGCCGGCGACGGCCACCGCCAGGACGGTCATGACCAGCCCGATGATCGCTACCCAGAGCACGGGGTCCTCCCACAGACGACGATGGCTGCCAGCATACGGACACGTGTTTCCAGGAATCTTACCGGCCAGTAACTTCCTGGGACGACACCTATACCCTATGGTCAGTGCCCTGTACAGAACAATGCTCTACGCCGTGAAGTACCTCTGGACGGTCGGCGCGATCAGCTCGACCAGCTCTTCCGGGTCCGCGCTGGCCAGCGGCTCCAATTTGATCACGTAGCGGCCCATGATCACGCCGTACATCTGGCCAAAAGCCGCCTCGATCCGTAGGTGCGGGACACCAAGGCGGTCGGCCACCTGGAAGAGCAGCGCGTTCGTGATGAACTCGCGGAACATCGCCGCCGCCTGCTCGTTCGTCAGCGCCGAGCGCATCAGGGCGATCATCGGCTCGCGGGTCTCCGGCTCGGCGGTCACGCCGAGGATCATCCGCACCAGCCGCTCGCCGATCTCCTCGCGCGGGCCGTCCAGCAGCATCGGGATGACCTCGTCGGGGGTGATCGGCAGCTGCATGGCCGCCGCGAACATGCCCTCCTTGGTCTCGAAGTAGTGATGCACCAGAGCCGGGTCGACCTTGGCCTCCCGCGCGATCCCTCGGACCGTGGCCTTGTCGAAGCCCTTCTCGGCGAACACCCGCCGCGCCGCCGTCAGGATCTCGCCGCGCGTGTCGGCGGACCCGGGCCTGCGTCCGGGCCGCCGTCGTACGTTGCTCATGGCCGCGCCCCGCCGCTCACCGGCCCACCGCCAGGTACACCCGCATCGGCACCGACAGCACGCCCTCGGGGAAGTCCTTCTTGAGCTCCCCGCGCTGCCGCGCGACCAGCTCGTCGGCCGCCTCCGGCGAAAGCGCCGCCATGTACGAGTGGGACCGCAGGTCGAGCAGGAAGTCCTCGATGCCGATCAGCCTCGTCCACGGGATCCAGCGCTCCTCGACCACCTCGAAGGCCGCGGCGATGGGCGGCACCGACCACTCCTCGACCGCCGGCCCCCAGTACGTGGGCACCGCCTCGGCCAGCCGCGCCTCGTAGGCGGCCAGCCACTCGGCCTGCGCCGCGTGGTGGAGGTTCCAGCAGCCCACGATCGCGCCGCCGGGCCGCAGCACCCGCCTGGCCTCGGCGATCGAGACGACGGGGTCGAGCCAGTGCCACGACTGGGCGTACGTCACCAGGTCGGCCACCCCGTCGGCCAGCGGCAGCGCGTTGCCGTCGGCGATCACCGCGGCGACGGCCGGCGGCTCGCCGTCGATCCGCGAGACCAGCCGGGCCAGCATCTCCGCGCCCGGATCGACCGCGATCACCTGGGAGCCGCGGGCCCGCAGCGCGTGCGTCAGAATGCCCGTGCCCGCGCCCACGTCGACCGTGGTGGCGCCGTCGAGCTCGACCCCGGTCACCTCGGTGAGCGCGCGGTACATCTCGTCGGGATAGGTCGGGCGGCCCGCGTCGTAGGCGTCGGCCACGCTGTCGAAGACCCGGGCGAGATCTCTGGTCGGCCCCACGTTCCTGGTCGGCCCCACGTTCATCGGGACGCCGCCAGGTGCAGCCGGGCGAAGGCCAGCGCCTCGGCCAGGTCGTCGACGCGCTCGGTGCGGCTGGCCGCCTTGCGGGTGTTGATCTCCAGGACGACCAGGCCGCCGTAGCCGGAGGTCGCCAGGCGTTCCAGCATCTGGGCGCACGGCTGGTTGCCCCTGCCGGGGACCAGGTGCTCGTCCTTGTTCGTCACGCCCATGCCGTCGGCCAGGTGGAGGTGGGCGAGCCGGTCGCCGAGCTTGGTGGCCATCTCCATGGCGTCGGAGCCGGACACGGCGGTGTGCGACAGGTCGAGGGTGACCTGCGGGAAGTCGTAGTCGATCGGGTTCCAGTCGGGCGAGTACGGCACCACGTCGTTGCCCCTGGCGCGCAGCGGGAACATGTTCTCGACCGCGAACGCGACGTCGGTCTCGTCACGCATGCGGGCCAGGCCGTTCTCGAAGTCGCGGGCGTACTCGCGCTGCCAGCGGAACGGCGGGTGCACCACGACGGTCGAGGCGCCGAGGCGCTCCGCGGCCTTCTGCGCCCGGACCAGCTTGGCCCAGGGATCTCTGCCCCACACCCGCTGCGTCACGAGCAGGCAGGGCGCGTGGATCGCCAGGACGGGCACCTGGTAGTGCTCCGACAGCCGCTCGATCACGTCGATGTCCTGGCTCACCGGATCGGCGCCGACCATGATCTCGACACCGTCGTAGCCCAGGCGCGCGGCCAGTTCGAACGCGTCGGGAGTGCGTTCTGGATATACCGAAGCGGTGGACAATGCGATCTTCGCATTGGGCACGCGGATGACATCAGCCACGTTGCCAGCCTAAGCCGGAGAAGCGCCTCTGGCGCGTGAGCCCCACCAGATAGCCCTACCCAACCCCCCATCCCACCCCAAAGGCGCTCCCCCGCACCCCACTACGGTTGGGGCCATGCCACGGATAGCCAGAGGCGCGATCCCGAGCCCGAACATCTGGAACGCCCCCCAGGTCTACGAGCTGGAGAACCGCGCCGTGGACCCCCAGGGCGCGGCCGACGCCGCGATGCGCGAGCTGCGCCCCTGGGCCGGCGCGACCGTGCTCGACATCGGCTGCGGCACCGGCTTCCACCTGCCCGTCCTGGCCGCCGACGCGGCCGCCGTGATCGGCGTCGAGCCCCACGGTGACCTGGCCGGGCTGGCCCGCCGCCGCTGCGCGAACCTGCCCGACGTCTCGGTGTACGCCGCCACCGCCCAGGACCTCCCGCTCCCCGACGCGAGCGTCGACGTGGCCATGGCCCGCTGGGCCTACTTCTTCGGCCCCGGCTGCGAGCCCGGCCTGCGCGAGCTGTCCCGCGTCGTACGCCGCGGCGGCGCGGCCTTCGTCATCGACCTCGACGCCACCCGCGGCTCGTTCGGCCGCTGGTTCTCCCGTACGGTGCCGGCGTACTCGGCGCGCGAGGTGGAGGCGTTCTGGGACCGCCAGGGCTGGCAGCGGCGGACGCTCGACCTCACGATGTCCTTCGGGCGCCGGGCCGACCTGGAGGCCGTGCTGCGCATCGAGTTCGCCCCCGACGTGGCCGAACAGGCCATCGCCGAGACCCCCGGCCTGGAGATCTTCTACCCGAACGTGCTGCGCTGGCGCTACTTCTGAGTTCATGGCCTCACTCCGTTCGGCGGCTCGGTCGCCATACGCCGCCGCCTTCCCCCGCTCTGGTCGCTCCTCCAGGCGACGGCACTCCCTCGCAGGCTTGACATTGACGTCGGTGTCAACGTTTACCGTGGAGGCATGCGCATCGGGGAGCTGGCGGAACGCACCGGAGTGAGCACCCGCTCACTCCGCTACTACGAGCAGCACGGCCTGCTCTCGGCCAGACGCGGCCCCAACGGCTACCGCGAGTACGCCGAGGAGGACATCAAGCTGGTGTCCGAGATCCGGTCGCTGCTCTCGGTCGGCTTCACCTTGGAGGACACCCGGCCGTTCGTCGACTGCCTGCGCTCGGGCCACAGCTCGGGCGGTTCGTGCCGGGATTCCGTCGAGGTCTACCAGCGCAAGATCATGCAGATCGACGAGGAGATCCGCGTGCTGCTCGGCCGCCGCGCCGAGGTCGCCGCCCAGCTCGCCCAGTCGTGTCCAGGCTGTTTCGTTAGGGGAGACCAATGATCACGTTGACCACCGACAACTTCGAGGAGCAGGTGCTCAGGAGCGACAAGCCGGTGCTGGTCGACTTCTGGGCCGAGTGGTGCCCGCCGTGCCGCATGGTGGCCCCCGTCCTGGACGAGATCGAGGCCGAGCACGGCCTGGCCATCGGCAAGCTCAACACCGACGAGCACCCCGAGATCATGTCCCGCTACGGCGTGATGGGCCTGCCCACGCTGCTGCTGTTCGAGAACGGCGAGCCGGTCAGGCAGATCGTCGGCGCGCGGCCCAAGCGCCTGCTGGTCCAGGAACTGGGCCTCACGCGGTAGTCGAGGATTGTCGGCGCGGGCCGCTAGCCTGCTCGACATGGCCAAGACAGCGCAGAAGCCCGGTTACCGCTGTGCCGAGTGCGGCTGGCGCACGGGCAAGTGGGTCGGCAGGTGCGGCGAGTGCCAGGCCTGGGGCACTGTCGACGAGGAGGGCGCGCGCGCCGGGGTCAGCGTCGTCCAGGGCGGCGCGACCACCGGGCCCGCGCTGCCCATCGGCCAGGTCAAGGCCGAGGTGGCCGCGGCCCGCACGACCGGGGTGAGCGAGCTCGACCGGGTGCTCGGCGGCGGCCTGGTGCCCGGCGCGGTGGTGCTGCTGGCCGGCGAGCCCGGCATCGGCAAGTCCACGCTGCTGCTGGAGGCCGCGGCCCGCATCGCCGAGCGCACCACCGTGCTCTACGTGACGGGCGAGGAGTCGGCGGCCCAGGTGCGCCTGCGGGCCGACCGTATCGGTGCCATCCAGGACAATCTCTACCTCGCCGCCGAGACCGAGCTGTCGGCGCTGATCACCCACGTCGACAAGGTCGAGCCCGGGCTGCTGGTGGTCGACTCGGTCCAGACGGTCGGCTCGGCCCAGGCCACGGGCGTGCCGGGCGGCGTGACCCAGGTGCGCGAGGTGGCCGCCAACCTGGTGCGCATGGCCAAGGAGCGCAACCTCGCCACGGTCCTCGTCGGCCACGTCACCAAAGACGGCTCGATCGCCGGCCCCCGCACCCTTGAGCACCTGGTCGACGTCGTGCTCAACTTCGAGGGCGACCGCCACTCCAGGCTGCGCATGGTCCGCGCGATCAAGAACAGGTTCGGCCCCACCGACGAGATCGGCTGCTTCGACCTGCACGAGCGCGGCATCGAGGGCATCACCGACCCTAGCGGGCTGTTCGTCTCGCGGCGCAGCGAGCCGGTCGCCGGCACCTGCGTCACCGTCACCGTCGAGGGCACCCGCCCGCTGCCCGCCGAGGTGCAGGCGCTCGTGGCCCGCACCGAGGCCCAGCAGCCGCGGCGCACGTCCTCCGGGCTCGACACCTACCGGGTCCAGATGATCCTCGCCGTGCTGGAGCGCCGGCTCAACGCCCGGCTCGGCGGCTGCGACGTGTTCACCGCCACCGTGGGCGGCATCAAGCTGGCCGATCCCGCCGTCGACCTGGCGGTGATGCTCGCCGTCGCGAGCGCCGCGGGCGACAAGCCGCTGCCGGCCGGCCTGGTGGCGCTCGGCGAGGTGGGCCTGGCGGGCGAGCTGCGGCCGGTCAAAGACGTGCGCAGGCGGCTGACGGAGGCGTCCAGGCTGGGGTTCAAGCGGGCGCTGGTGCCCGCCGGATCTCTCGAAACGGGCGCCGGGAAACGCAACGGACAGCGGGCCCTGGTGCCCGTGGGGCCCGTCGCGTTCGCCCCCGGGTTCGAGGTCGTCCAGGCCGAGAACGTCTGGGACGCACTCACGCACGTCACATAGCACGGCTAAGCTGGGCGTGACCAATCGACACGGGGGTCAGGTGGACAGGAGTCTTGACGACCGCCGTCGCGACGCTTTGGCCGCTGTGGCGCCGGGCACTCCGCTGCGCGACGGCCTGGAGCGCATCCTGCGCGGGCAGACCGGCGGGCTGATCGTGCTCGGCCACAACCGGACCGTCGAAGAGGTCTGCAGCGGCGGCTTCGAGCTCGACGTCGAGTTCTCGGCCACCCGCCTGCGCGAGCTGGCCAAGATGGACGGCGCGATCGTGGTCAGCAACGACCAGAAGATCGTGCGCGCGGCCGTGCACCTCGTCCCCGACCCCGCGATCCCCACCGACGAGTCGGGCACCCGCCACCGCACCGCCCAGCGCGTGGCCAGGCAGACGGGCCTGCCCATCATCGCGATCAGCAAGTCCATGCGGATCATCGCCCTCTACCTCGACGGCATCCGCTACGTGCTGGAGGAGTCGGCGGCCATCCTGTCCAAGGCCAACCAGGCCCTGGCCACCCTTGAGCGCTACAAGCACCGGCTCGACGAGGTCTCCGGCACCCTCTCGGCGCTGGAGATCGAAGACCTCGTCACCGTGCGCGACGTGTCGGCGGTGGCCCAGCGCCTGGAGATGGTCCGGCGCATCTCCGACGAGATCAAGGGCTACGTGGTCGAGCTCGGCACCGACGGGCGGCTGCTGTCGTTGCAGCTCGACGAGCTGGTGGCGGGCGTCGACTCCGAGCGTGAGCTGGTCGTGCGCGACTACCTGCCGGCCCCCGCGGGCCGCCGCCAGAAGCGCCTGGTCGAGGCCCTCCACGACCTCGACCACCTGTCGGGCGGCGAGCTGCTCGACCTCTCGGCCGTGGCGCACGTGCTGGGCCACGGCGGGGCCGAGCGGCTCGACAGCCCGGTGAGCCCGCGCGGCTTCCGTCTGCTGGCCAAGGTGCCCCGGCTGCCCGCCACGGTGGTCGACCGCCTGGTCAACCACTTCGGCGGCCTGCAGAAGCTGCTGGCGGCCAGCATCGACGACCTGCAGGAGGTGGGCGGCGTCGGCGAGTCGCGCGCCCGCAGCGTCCGCGAGGGCCTGTCGCGCCTCGCGGAGTCCTCGATCCTCGAACGCTACGTCTGAGCCGGGCGCGTCCGTCACCGCAGGTGGAAGACGCCCTTGCCACTGCGGAGCGCGCCCATGCGGGCGGTGGCCACGTACGTGCCGGGCAGGGCGGAGGCCGGGGTCGAGCGGCAGTCGGCGCTCGACCGGCGCCGGTCCCACTCCAGGGTCTGCACGTAAGGAACCCCGCGCTGCAGCTCCCTGACCTCGGTGCCCAGCCCGCTGACGCAGTCGGCGGTGGACCAGATGCGGTCGGCGCCCGAGGTGATGCGGATCTCCATGGCCCGCGGCCCGACGTCGGCCGTGCACATCACCGGCCCGGTGTTGACCAGCGTGACGATGAAGCTCGGCCGCGACGCGCCCGTGTAGATCGGCTCCTTGCCGCCCTGGAGGCTCAGCACCAGGCTGTCCTGCGGGCACGGCTCCCCCGGGCGCCTGGGCTTGGCGGCCGGGCTCTCCTTGGGCGCCGGGGTGGGCGAGGGGCTGGCCGTCCCCATGGCGAGCGTACGCAGGCCCGCGAGCAGCGGATCGGTGGCGGGCGTGGCGCTCGGTGAGCTCTGCGCGCTGGACGATCGTTCCGGCCCGGAGCCCCCGCTGGAGCACGCCCACGCCACCACGGCCACCACGACGAGCACGGCCACCAGCACGCTCATGCGACGTCGCCAGTAGACGTCACCGCCGTCGCCACCCATCGAATCCGGATCCATAGGCACAGCATGGTAATTGATCGGCTACCAACAGTGACGACACGCCGAACGAGCCGTTCTACGAATACGCTTGACCGCGTGGTTGAGCCGAACCTCCTGCACGCCCCCGTTCTGGAGTGGTACGAGGACAACGCCCGAGACCTCCCCTGGCGCGCCGACGACGCGACCCCGTGGGGGGTGCTGGTCAGCGAGATCATGCTCCAGCAGACCCCCGTCGTCCGCGTCCTGCCGGTGTGGCTGGAGTGGATGGCCCGCTGGCCCACGCCCAAGTCGCTGGCCGCCGAGCCGCCGGGCGAGGCCGTACGGCATTGGGGCAGGCTCGGTTATCCGCGCCGGGCGCTGCGCCTGCACGCCTGCGCCCGTGCCATCGCCGACGAGCACGGCGGGGAGGTGCCCGACGACCACGCGACCCTGCTGGCCCTGCCGGGCATCGGGGAGTACACCGCCGCCGCGGTCGCCAGCTTCGCGTACGGCGGCCGGCACGCCGTCCTGGACACCAACGTGCGCCGGGTGTTCGCGCGGGCCGTACGCGCCGAGGAGTACCCTCCCACGGCCACCTCCGCGGCCGAGCGGCGGCTGGCCGAGTCGCTGCTGCCCGAGCTGGGCGCGGCCCGCTGGGGTGTGGCCGTGATGGAGCTGGGCGCGCTGGTCTGCACGGCCCGCGCGCCGCGCTGCGCCGACTGCCCGATCGCCGACCTGTGCGCGTGGCGGCTGGCGGGCAGACCACCCCACACCGGCCCCGCCCGCAAGGGCCAGACGTACGCCGGCACCGACCGCCAGTGCCGGGGCCGCCTGCTCGCGGTGCTCCGCGAGGCCCACGGCCCGGTGCCGAAGGCGGCACTCGACGTGGTGTGGGACGACGCGGCCCAGCGCGAACGCGCCCTGGACGGCCTGGTGAGCGACGGCCTGGCCGAGGTGCTCGACGACGGCACGTACCGCCTGCCGCACGGCTGAGCGCCCGCTAGGCCATCCACGGGGGCACGGTGCGGTCCGTGCCCTTGGGGGCCAGGTCACAGGCGTCGGGCGCGGACTCGCCGCTGGGGTTGTAGACCTCGACCCCCGCGGGCGCGACCACGATCGAGACGAACCCGCGCTCGGGGTCGGCGAACATCTGCCGGCTCACGTCGGCCGGCAGGACCATGGTGTCGCCCGGCCCCACCTCGAACCGCTCGCCGCCCAGCTCGACGACCGCGCCGCCCTCCAGCCAGGTCCACACCAGCTCGCCGTCGGCGGCGTGCACCGGGCCCTCCATGCCGGGGTCGGCGTCCACCCGCCACATGGCCTGCCCGGCCCGGCCCTGGGTGGGCGAGGCGAGCGTGGTCATCAGGCCGTTGGGCGTACGGACTTCACGGGCGTCGGCGGACATCACAACAGGCATCACACGAACTCCTTGTTCTCGGCCGGGCACGGCTCCGCGCCCGTTCTGGTGGTGGTCACGCGATCCACGGCGGGGTGCCGACGTCGGTGCCGCCGGCGAAGGCCCTGGCGCCGGCGGCGGCGGTGACTACGGCCGTGTAACCGGCGTCCGCGTCGGCCAGCACCCTGCGCGCGACATTGGGGGGCATGACGACGGTGTCGCCCGCGCCCACCGTGAACCGCTCGTCGCCCAGCTCGACGGTGGCCCCGCCGGAGAGCCAGCTCCACACCTGCTCGCTGTCGAAGTCGTGCAGGGGCCCTTGGGCGCCCGGCTTCGCGTCGACCCGCCAGAGCGAGCGCGAGGCCCCGCCCTGCGTCGGCGAGGCGAAGGTGGTCATGACCCCGCCCGGCGTCTCGGAGCGCCGGGAATCCGCGTCACGAATGACAGACACGTTCGAACCCCTTAAGATAGGTAACTACGTTGTCTATATAGTTAACCAGGTTGTCTATCGTGTCAAGCGACACCCCAGGCTTCGAACTGCCTCTACGACTTCTGCTCGCCTTCCGTACGCTCATCGACGAGCTGCACGCCGAGCTGGCCCGCCAGGGCCATCCGGACATCCGCCCGACCCATGGGTTCGTCATGCAGGCGATCGGCCCTCGCGGCACGACCGCCGTCGAACTGGGCCGTACGCTGGGCGTCTCCAAGCAGGCCGCGGGCAAGACGATCGAGACCCTGGAACGCGTCGGCTACGTCGAGCGCACCAGGGACGACTTCGACACCCGGCGCAAGATCGTGCGCCTCACGCCCCACGGCATGGACGCGCTCGACCGCTCAGCCCGGATCTTCGACGACCTGCGCGCCCGATGGGCCGCCGAGCTGGGCGAGGACCGCCTGCGGGCCCTGGAGTCGGACCTGCGCAGGATGACGCCGGCGAACGTGTGGCGCCTGGACACGCCAGGCTGGTTCGCCGGCCTCTGAGAGGGTCGGGCGGCGGGGGTCAGGCGGCCAGTTGCAGGCCGAGGCTGGTGAGGTTCGTACGGGCCCAGGCCAGCTCCTCGGCCAGCAGCGACACCAGCGCGCCCGGCCCCTTCGCGCGCCCCGGCACGAACAGGTTGTGCGTCTCGACCTCGATGTGCGCGCTCCCGCTGACCGCGCCCGACAACATCGCCGTCAGCGTGTCGTGCAGCACCGCGCCGGTGCTCGGCGTCTCGCCCGTGTGGTTGTGCACGTGGCCCAGCTTGACGACGGGCGCGCCGGCCTTCGCCAGGCCCTTCAGCGCCGCGCCGGGCTCCTCGGCCCCGCAGGCGAGGTGACAGGCGTCCAGGCACACGCCCAGGTGCTCGGAGTCGATGCCGCCCACCCGCTCCAGCGCCTGCTCGGTCGTCTCCAGGACGCACCCCGGCCACGGCTCGAACCCGACCCTGATGGTCTTGCCGGTCACGCTGTAGATGCCGCGCAGCTCGCGAGCCAGCCGCTCCAGGCGGCGCGTGGCGATGGCGTGCAGGTCGGCGGGCCAGTCTCGGCGCCAGCCGATCGGGATCGTCGAGATGCTGCCGAACCGTACGTCGTCGGGCAGCAGGAACGCCAGGATCTTGGCCAGCGCCATGGTGTAGCGGTAGCGCTCGGGCTTGGCCCAGTCGGGGCCGGGGACCTCCTGGTTGCGGCCGCCGGTGCCGTTCAGGCTGACGACCTCCAGGCCGCGCTCCTCCAGGGAGCGGCGCAGCCGTACGAGCTCGATGCGGTCGGCCGTGAGGTGATCGGCGACGCCGGGCGACAGCCACAGCCCGATGCCCATCCGCTCCACGCCCAGCCTCTTGCGCACCGGCACCGCGTAGCGGGTCAGGTGGGCGATCAGGTTCTCCAGGTCCTCGGCAGGATGGATGCCTGCGTTGTAGGCGAGGTGAACGAGCGTTCCGTCGTTGTGACGCAGGCGCATCGGTTCCTCCACGGCTTGCTTGAGTGTTCCCGTCGCCCGCCTCAGACGCGCGAACCCTGTGTGAGCATGCCTGCTTCCGGGTGACGCACGCGTCCGCCCTGAGTTGATTCCTTGCTACTCCCCAGGGAGCAGCCCTGACTCTAGGAACAGGCTCTTGCGGATCACTTGGATGAGACTTGGCGATGCTCTACGCAGTGTAGTACTACTCCCGGTGGCGGCGTACCCAACCATCCAACAATTACGCAACAACCCCCATCCCCACCCAGGACGGCAGGTCCCGGCGTCCCAACGGCCGCCGAGCCGCGCGCGGGACGGGGGCTCGGCGGCCCTCAGCGGCGGTCAGGGGGGCCACGAAGCCGGGATACGTGCGGCGTGACGGTGGCCGGCCATGTGCGGGCTCGGATCCCGTCTCCCTGGAAGCCCTCAGCCGGGTACGGCGTCTGGTTCATCCGGCCCCGCCGTGCGGAATGAGCGCCTGAGAGGTACGGCGCGGGGCCTGGACATGCGAAAACCCCCGCCGGGGCGGGGGTTTTCGGTGGTGGATCGATCAGTGCTGGATCGGCGCGGCGATCGCCGCCGCCGAGTCCGGGACCGCCGTGACGGACTCGCCCTTGAAGACGAACGTGGCGTTGTCGCCCTCGCCCTCGATCGTCACCTTCACGACCTGCCCCGGACGGAGCTCGCCGTAGAGGATCTTCTCGGACAGGGAGTCCTCCAGCTCGCGCTGGATCGTACGGCGCAGCGGCCGCGCGCCCATGACCGGGTCGTAACCGCGGTCGGCCAGCAGCTGCTTGGCCTCGGGCGAGACGTCGAGCCCCATGTCGCGGTCCTTCAGCCTGGAGTCCACCTGGGCGAGCATCAGATCGACGATCTTGATGATCTCGTTCGGCGTCAGCTGGTGGAAGACCACGATGTCGTCGACACGGTTGAGGAACTCGGGCCGGAAGTGCTGCTTGAGCTCCTCCTGGACCTTCGCCTTCATCCGCTCGTAGTTGGACTCGGTGTCGTTGGACTTCGCGAACCCGACCCCGATGCCCTTGGAGATGTCACGGGTGCCGAGGTTGGTGGTCATGATGATGACCGTGTTCTTGAAGTCGACCACGCGGCCCTGGGCGTCGGTCAGGCGACCGTCTTCCAGGATCTGCAGCAGCGAGTTGAAGATGTCGGGGTGGGCCTTCTCGATCTCGTCGAACAGGACCACGGAGAACGGCTTGCGCCGCACCTTCTCGGTGAGCTGGCCGCCCTCCTCGTAGCCGACGTAGCCGGGAGGCGAGCCGAACAGCCTGGAGACGGTGTGCTTCTCCATGAACTCCGACATGTCCAGGCTGATCAGAGCGTCTTCGTCACCGAAGAGGAACTCCGCCAGAGCCTTGGACAGCTCGGTCTTACCGACACCGGACGGGCCCGCGAAGATGAACGAGCCACCGGGACGGCGCGGGTCCTTCAGACCGGCGCGGGTACGCCGGATGGACCGCGACAGACCCTTGATGGCGTCGTCCTGGCCGATGATCCGCTTGTGGAGCTCGTCCTCCATGCGCAGCAGGCGCTGGGACTCCTCCTCGGTCAGCTTGAAGACCGGGATGCCGGTGGCGGTGGCCAGGACCTCGGCGATGAGCTCCTGGGTGACCTCGGCCACGACGTCCATGTCGCCGGCCTTCCACTCCTTCTCCCGGCGCTCGCGCTTGAGCTGGAGCTGCTTCTCCTGGTCGCGGAGCGCAGCGGCCTTCTCGAAGTCCTGCGCGTCGATCGCGGACTCCTTGTCGCGACGGACGTTGGCGATCTTCTCGTCGTACTCGCGCAGGTCCGGCGGAGCGGTCATCCGGCGGATGCGCATCCGGGAACCGGCCTCGTCGATGAGGTCGATCGCCTTGTCGGGCAGGTAGCGGTCGCTGATGTAGCGGTCGGCCAGCTGCGCGGCGGCCACCAGGGCGTCGTCGGTGATGGACACGCGGTGGTGGGCCTCGTAGCGGTCGCGCAGGCCCTTGAGGATCTCGATCGTGTGGCTGAGAGAGGGCTCGGCCACCTGGATCGGCTGGAAGCGGCGCTCCAGCGCGGCGTCCTTCTCCAGGTACTTGCGGTACTCGTCGAGGGTGGTGGCGCCGATCGTCTGCAGCTCGCCACGGGCCAGCATCGGCTTGAGGATGCTGGCGGCGTCGATCGCGCCCTCGGCGGCGCCCGCGCCGACGAGCGTGTGCAGCTCGTCGATGAACAGGATGATGTCGCCGCGCGTGCGGATCTCCTTGAGCACCTTCTTCAGGCGCTCCTCGAAGTCACCGCGGTAGCGGGAGCCGGCGACCAGGGCGCCGAGGTCAAGCGTGTAGAGCTGCTTGTCCTTCAGCGTCTCGGGCACCTCGCCCCTGACGATCTTCTGCGACAGGCCCTCGACGACGGCGGTCTTGCCGACGCCGGGCTCGCCGATCAGCACCGGGTTGTTCTTGGTCCTCCGGGAGAGGACCTGCATGACCCGCTCGATCTCCTTCTCACGGCCGATGACCGGGTCGAGCTTGCCCTCGCGGGCCGCCTGGGTCAGGTTACGGCCGAACTGGTCGAGCACCAGGGACGTGGACGGCGCCGACTCCTGGGGACCGCCCGCGGCGGCCGGCTCCTTGCCCTGGTAACCGTGGAGCAACTGGATGACCTGCTGCCGGACACGGTTGAGATCAGCTCCAAGCTTGACCAGCACCTGGGCGGCCACACCCTCACCCTCGCGGATGAGCCCGAGCAGGATGTGCTCGGTGCCGATGTAGTTGTGGCCCAGTTGCAAAGCCTCACGGAGCGACAGCTCGAGGACCTTCTTGGCCCGCGGGGTGAACGGAATGTGCCCCGACGGAGCCGACTGGCCCTGGCCGATGATCTCCTCGACCTGCTGGCGCACACCCTCAAGGCTGATGCCGAGGCTCTCCAGAGCCTTGGCGGCTACGCCCTCACCTTCATGGATCAAACCAAGAAGAATGTGCTCAGTGCCGATGTAGTTGTGGTTGAGCATCCTGGCCTCTTCTTGGGCCAAGACGACAACACGCCTCGCTCGGTCGGTGAACCTCTCGAACATCTCGTCGCTCCTCACAGAGCGGTCAGTCAGGCCGGTAAATCCGGTCCCGTCATCCCGCATGCTAGCCCTGGCTCGGCGAACCGTGCCCACTGCCGCTGACACGCTCTATAGCAGAGACGTTCCCCGAGAGCAGGGCGTTCACCCTCTATCCAACTACTGTTCGGGGGTGACGTGTTCCCGATACGCCGCAAGCGAACGATGTTTAGGCGCTTCCCGGAAGCGCCTGGAATTCGACGCCCGCGGCCCAGGGCGGACCAACACGGATCGGCCATCGGACGCTGGGGCGAAGCCGGCCTTGGGTGCCCGCCCGCCCATGCATCGCGGATGCCCGCGCCCGTAGCTGTTACGTAATCATCGTATGTCCTGCGCCAAACCGAGTCCAAGCGCGGACGCTACGCCCTGAGCACAACTCGGCACGGAACGCATGCCGCGCGTATTCCCCATCGGGTCAGCCGGGTTACCGATCCGCCGCCGCCACAGGGTCCCGCGACGGGACAATGGGCGGCACATGGGAGAGGCCGCCGGATTTCCATCGAGCCCCACCAGCCGCACGACCACGTTTTGCGGTCGTCCGCGACTCCTCCCCCCGAGAACCGCGCAGAAGCTCGGAGAACCCCGCAGATGCCCGTAAGAAGGCGGAACGGAAGAGAGCAGGGTACGGGCGTACCAGAAGGGCCGGGAGACCGGTTTGTGTGGCGGAGCGTCACGGCTTTGCGCGTACGCCGCAGGAGCCGGGAACGGGATCATTGCGGCGGGTGACGACATTGGCCCGGTCCCGCCGTAGGTGACGACGAAGACGCGGCCCGGCCGGGCGCCCGGAAAATGACACGGACGCCGCCGCAAAGCCCGGAACGTTCCGCTCTCCCACAAGACGCCTTCCACGGCGACCCAAGAGAGAGCAATACGCCCACATTTGGGCGATTTAGAAGATCAACAATGGACGGGGAGATTCGCGAACTCCCCACAAAAACGATCATGCGCTTATGGCGCTCGCCGGGGTCCTAGGCGAACGGCATAAGCGCATGGTCAGGAGATGGCTCTCTCGACGAGGCTCAGTGAGCCGCTTCGTACTTCTCCACGACGGTGGAGGCGATCCGGCCGCGCTCGCTGACCGGCAGGCCGTGAGCCTTGGCCCACTGCCGGATCTCCGAGCTCTTCTCGCGGCTCATCGCACGGTTGCCGCCGCGACCACGGCGACGGGCGGACACGGCTCCTGCCCTGCGGGCGTGCTGCACGAAAGGCGTGAGTGCGTCCCTCAGCTTCTTGGCGTTAACGTCGCTGAGGTCAATCTCATAGGAGGAGCCGTCAATAGCGAAGCTGACCGTCTCATTGGCCTCGCCCCCATCGAGGTCATCGATGAGAATCTCCTGGATCTGCTTGGCCATCTACGCAATCCTTTCCCGGAGCATTGTTTCATTCGCTCGCCCAAACATATACCCGGAAAGGCGCGGAGACAATTCAGCGCTACGGGGATTCGGCTGACCGGCAGATCAGTTCTGGTTCTCGGCCCGATCCTGGTGGTTTGACCGACGTCCGGCGGCCTCGGATCGCAGCAACTTCACCGCGCCAAAGATGAAGGCACCGCCGACCACGACCGGGGGGATGAGCGCTGACAATACGTCTGTTACGGCTTCCATTCGTCCTCGCCTCCAGGGCTAGCAGGGTTTCGGGGGCGCTTAATGCGCATCCCGGCGCGACCTGCGGGAGCACGCCGGACGCTCATGACGCCTAGGTGACAACTCACCCGGAACCGACCATAGCCACACACAGTCGCCCTCAGGGAGCAGGGGCACCGACATCCGGCAACCCGGACGCCCCATAGCCTAATGCCAGTCTCTCCAGGCTCCTTACCGGATCAAGGGAAAATTTTGCGAAAAGGCATCTTCCCAGGTGCGGATGCCTCAACGAAGATCTTTTACCACCCGCGTTCCGGCCAGCCTGTCATGCGGCCCGCGCTCCAACGGCTTGTCGATCAGGATGAGCAGACCGACGCCGAACAGCAGCATTCCGGCCAGCAGATTGACCACCGGAATGCCCATCAGCATGACAGGCCCGGGATAGACCAGAGCCCGTTTCAGCAGGGCCCGGCGCGGCAGGTCGTCCGGCGCCAGGCGAATCCTCATGATCGCCTGACCGAAGGTCCGCCGGCGCAGGCAATGGGCCCGCCAGTCATAGGCCGTATAACACAGGCCGGCCAGGAACCACGCGAAGAGCCCCGGGAGCCGCCCGCCGAACGCCTCCAACATCCCGACAGTTCGGAAGATGCCCCACAGCGCGATGAACAGAATGTAATAGAAGACCCCGAAGACCAGCGCCTCAATGAAGCGGGCGGCGAGGCGTTCCCACCATTCCGCGGGCACGGTGCCCGCCCGCGACGGTGTCCCGGCCATATCCCACCTCACGCGGTCGGCGGTCGTACCCCCATTTTGGTACGCCCCGCACACACAAAACAGAGGCCGGCGGGAAGCCGGCCCCTGTTTTACGCTGACGCGGGATTACTTGATCTTCACGACCACCGTGCCCGCGAACTTGTCCGCGAACGTCTGCTGCAGCGGCTTGTCCCACAGCTGCGAGGCGCCGTTGACCGCGACGCACACCCAGCCGAGCAGCGCACCCAGGATCGGGATGATGCTGAGGATGTAGCCACCCCAGGTGACGCCGGCGCGCTTGATCGCCATGTCGGTCGCGAGCCCGCCCGGAGGCATGGCCTGGCCCACCGGGACGACCTTGATCCCCATGACCAGCTTGCCGACCGTCTGGCCGTTGGCCTTGGTCATGAAGAACTCGTAGACCACCCAGATGGCGGTCGTGACGATCGTCGACAGGATGGCGATGACGAAGCCCGACAGGAAGCCGGAGGTCGAGCCGGTCGCCGAGTCGTAACCGATCGCGAACAGGCCCAGGATCAGGCCGATCACGAAGTTCACGATCCCGAGGATGACGCCGTCGATGATCCTCGCGACCAGACGCTGCCACCACTCCGCCAGGGGGGCCGGAGCGCCCGGGGGCTGCACGCCGACGGGCTGACCGTAGGGCTGGCCGTAGCCGGGCTGGCCGTAGGGCTGCGACTGCTGCTGCTGGCCGTATGCCTGGCCGTACTGCTGCTGGTCGCCGTACTGCTGCTGGCCGTAACCCTGCTGGTCGCCGTACTGCTGCTGGCCGTAGCCCGGCTGCTGACCGTACTGGGGCTGCTGGCCGTAGCCCTGCTGCCCCGCTGCGGCCTGCTGACCGTACTGGGCTTCCTGGCCGTAGCCGGGCTGGGCCTCCTGGCCGTAGCCGGGCTGGGCCTCCTGGCCGTAACCGGGCTGGGCGTACTGCTGGCCCGATGACTGCGGCTGCTGGCCGTAACCCTGCTGGCCCGAGGCGGCCTGCTGACCGTACTGGGCCTCCTGGCCGTAGCCCTGCTGCTGGCCGTAGCCGGGTTGCGACTGCTGACCGTAGTCGGGTTGCGACTGCTGGCTGTAGTCGGGCAGCGACTGGGGCTGCTGGCCGTACTGGGGCTGCTGGCCGTAGCCCTGCTGCCCCGAGGCGGCCTGCTGACCGTACTGGGCCTCCTGGCCGTAGCCGGGCTGGGCCTCCTGACCGTAACCGGGCTGGGCGTACTGCTGGCCCGAGGACTGCGGCTGCTGGCCGTAACCCTGCTGGCCCGAGGCGGGCTGCTGGCCGTAGCCCTGCTGACCGTACTGCGCTTCCTGGCCGTAGCCCTGCTGTCCGTAGCCCTGCTGGGCGGAGGACTGCTGGCCGGAGGACTGCGGCTGCTGGCCGTAGCCCTGCTGGCCCGTGGCGGCCTGCTGGCCGTACTGGGCCTCCTGGCCGTAGCCGGGCTGGGTGTACTGCTGGCCCGAGGACTGCGGCTGCTGGCCGTAGCCCTGCTGCTGGCCGTAGCCCTGCTGCTGGCCATATCCCTGCTGCTGGCCGTACTGGGGCTGCTGGCCGGAGCCCTGCTGCTGACCGTACTGCTGCGGTTGCTGACCATATTGGGGTTGCTGGCCATAGCCCTGTTGCTGCTGCTGGCCATATGGGGGCTGGCCGTAGGCGTCGTCCGCCCGGTAGCCGACCACAGTCACGTCCGGGTCGGGTTCACCGGGGCGACGGCCCTGGTGCTGCCCGTACTCGGGGTTCTCGCCGGATTCGTCCTGTGGATACGGCGGCTGTCCGGTGCTCACCGTGTCACCTCGCTTCGAGTGCGCATGTGGCACGTGTCAGGACACATGCCTGTGCTGCCCAACGTATCGACATAGGTATCAACAATCACCTTTCCAAGTGGTCAAGGTCCGCGTCACCCGATGTCAGATGCAGCAGCATGCGGGTGTTGCCAAGGGTGTTCGGTTTGACGTGCTCCAGATCAAGGAACTCCGCCACACCCTCGTCGTACGAGGCCAGCAACTCGGCGTAGACCTCGGGTGAGACCGGTGTGCCCTGGATGGGGCGGAAACCGTGCCTCGCGAAGAAGTCGACCTCAAAAGTCAGACAGAATACACGCCGCAGCCCCAGATCCTTCGCCTGCCGGACGAGTGCCGAGACGATCCGATGCCCGACCCCCGTTCCCCGGCACGCGGGATCGACCGCCACCGTACGGACCTCGGCGAGGTCCTCCCAGAGCACGTGGAGCGCGCCGCAGCCGACGACCTCCCCGCTCCGCTCGGCCACCCAGAACTCCTGGACGTCCTCGTACAGCGTGACCGTGGCCTTCTCCAGGAGCCGCGGCCCCGCGCCCGCGTAGGTGTCCACGAGACGCCTGATCGCGCGCACGTCGGGCGTGCGGGCACGCCTGACCACGACCGCGGTCTCGGGGACTGCCACTTCGGCCACCTGCTCCATGGCTCTCCAGGGTACAGATCTCATTACGGCTCAGCCCTAAATCCCACGTCTCGGGCATCTCATCACATGCCGTGGTCAGATGAACACGCACTGACTTGGAGCCTTCCTCCAGCCCTCAGCCCCCCAAATGCTGGACAAAAGGTGCAGAAGCCCGCTTCCGTACGGCTACCCACGAGATCACCTTGTGACCCTTCAGTTGTGAAACCTCTACAGACTCGGCAGTTCCGGTTGAGCGTGAACCCGGAGTGCATTAGTGTCCAGCGACGATGTTCTCCGCGTAATGCGCGCGGAAAGACACGCCCAATTCCCGCGAGGGAAGCCGGGGAACCACCGGTGGCGAGCACCTCGCGCCACCACTCGGGGTGAATCCGATCATCTCGGTAGGGCTGCTCCGGCCCGAACCCGTCAGCTAACCCGGCCGGCGTCGATGAGAGGAGCTTGGTTGGTGAAGCGGACGCTCGACCGCGGAGGGAAGTCGGGAGGCAGGCACGCCCGCCCCCGGGAACAGGCCGGGCGCTCACGGCGCCTCGGCGTCATCGGCGCCGCCGTCGCCGCGATCCTGTTCGCCGTCCCCGTCGGTTCCGCCGCCGCCGACCCGAAACCGTCGCTCTCCGACCTGGCCGACCAGGTCGAGAAGATGCACGAAGAGATCGAGACGCTGACCGAGGAGTACAACGGGCAGCGCGAACGGCTGAAGGCCGCGCAGAAGGCCAACGACGCCGCCCAGAAGATCCTGGCCACCAGCGAGTCCGACCTGGCCGCCAAGCGCGCCAGGGCCACGTTGCTGGCCCAGAACGCCTACATCACCGGCGGCCTGGACAAGGCCCTGGTCTTCGCCCAGTCCGACGACCCCGAGACCTTCCTCGACCGGGCCGCGACCACGTACGCGCTCGAACAGCAGCAGGGCGAGGAGGTCAACCAGCTCGCCAAGGCCATGGAGGCCGCCGAGCGGGCCAGGGCCGGCGCCAAGACCCGCATCGCCGAGGTCCAGAAGCTCGTCAGCGATCTGGAGGGCAGGCGCTCGAAGATCACCAAGCTGGTCACCAAGGTCGAGAGCAACCTCTACCGGCGGGCCGTCGGCGAGGCCGGCCGGCCCGGCACCCGCGCCGTACGCGTCAACCTGCCGGTCATCGGCGACGGCAAGGCCGCCCAGGCCGCCAAGTGGGCCCTCACCCAGCAGCTCAAGCCGTACGTGTGGGGCGCGGAAGGGCCGCGCTCCTACGACTGCTCCGGCCTGGTGATGGCCGCCTACCAGCGCGTGGGCATCTCGCTCCCCCACTACACCGGCGACCAGTGGACGGCCGGCACGCACGTCGACCGCGACGAGCTCCGCCCCGGCGACCTGGTCTTCTTCTACAGCGACCTGCACCACGTCGGCATCTACATCGGCGGCGGCATGATGGTCCACGCCCCGCAGACGGGCGACGTCGTGCGGATCGCCTCGATCGACAGGCGGCCGTTCGCCGGCGGCGTGCGCATCGCGGACTGATCGGCGAACCACTTCGGACCGCGCGCCGCTAGATGAGCTGGCGGCGCGCCGCCCAGGCCACGGCCTCGATCGCCGTGGCCACGCCTATGCGGTCGCAGATGCCTCGCAGTCTCCGGCGCACGGTCCGTCCGCTGATATCCAGCCGTCTGCCGACCCGGTCGACGGTCACTCCTCTGGCCAGCTCAGCCAGTAACGCCAAATCCGCGTGGCTCAGCTCAACGCCTTCAGTGAGCACATCCACCGGGAGCCCTCCCCCCAACAGCAGAACTTGGACCTTTCAGTCGAAGCAAAGCCGCTCGTCTCGGTGAAGGTAAACGCATCGTGGAAAGGTCGTCAAGCATGACAATCGGCGCCCTTGACCAGTGCTATTGACATGATCACTTATATGTGACGTACTCCGCATATGTCGGCACGCCATGACCCGCTATGAACGGTCCAAACGATCAATTCGGCGGCCCGGTCCCGCCGCCGATGAGCGCCACCGACCTGCTGGGTTTTGATCCCTCGGATCCGCAATTTGTGCGCGATCCGTACGTCCGATATCGCGAGCTGCGGGCGGCCGGGCCGATCTTCAGAACGCGCGGCGGGCTGCTCGTCGTGACCACGTACGAGCTGTGCGCGGCAGTGCTGCGCGACCCGGGGTTCGGTCACGGAACGTCCGCACCCGTGGCGGAAGAGGCAGGTCAGCCCGGCAGGTCGTTCCTGCTCATGGACCCGCCCGATCACACCCGGTTGCGTGGCCTCGTCAGCCGCGCGTTCACGCCGCGCATGGTGGAACGGCTCAGGCCGCGGGTCGAGGAGATCACCGCCGGACTGGTCGCGCGGCTGCCGGAGGAGGCGGAGCTGATTTCCGGCTTCGCCCACCCGCTGCCGGTGATGGTGATCAGCGAGATGCTCGGGGTGCCCCCGGAGGACCACGAGCGCTTCCGCGGATGGAGCGAGGCCCTTGCCCGCGGACTTGACCCGATGCTGACAGATGCCCTCATGTCGGAAACGGAGCGTTCCAGGAACGAGTTCCGCGACTACTTCCGCCGCCTGATCGCCCTGCGGCGCGACCGTCCCGGCGAGGACCTCCTGAGCGCCCTCGCGCACGTCGAGGAGCTGACCGAGGCCGAACTGCTGGCGACCTGCGTGCTGCTGCTCGTGGCCGGGCACGAGACCACCGTCAACCTCATCGCCAACGGCGTGCTGAATCTGCTGCGGCACGACCTGCTGCACCGAGCCGCCGAGCGGCCGAGGGAGGTGGTCGAGGAGGTGCTGCGCTTCGATCCGCCGGTCCAGCTCACCTCCAGGTTCGCGCTGGAGGACAGGGAGCTGGGCGGGACGCCGGTGCCCGCCGGCTCGGCCGTGCTCGTGCCCATCGGCGCGGCCAATCGCGATCCGGCCGCGTTCGCCGATCCCGACCGGTTCGACCCCGGCCGCGAGCCCGGCCGGCATCTCGCCTTCGGGCTCGGCCTGCACTTCTGCCTGGGGGCGACGCTGGCCAGGATGGAGGGCGAGATCGCGCTGTCCGCGCTGGCCGCGGCGGCGCCGAAGATGGAGGCCGCCGATCCGGAGCCTCCGTACAAGGAGAACGTGGTGCTGCGCGGGCTGGCCCGGCTGCCGGTGCGGCTCAGGCGGTAGCGTCGTAGCGTTCCCTGGCGGCCTCGACGTCCTCGATGTTCTCCTCGGCCCAGGTCTTGATGGCGGCCACCAGCGGCATCAGGCTCTCGCCCAGCGGGGTGAGCGTGTAGTCGACCCGCACCGGCACCTGCGGCGTGACCCGGCGCGCCACCAGGCCGTCGCGCTCCAGGCCGCGCAGGGTCTGGGTGAGCATCTTCTGGCTGACCCCCGCGATGTGCCTGGCCAGGTCGCTGTAGCGGCGCTCGCCGCGGGCCAGCGCGCTGAGCACCAGCGTGACCCATTTGTCGCTGAGCCGGTCGAGCAGCTTGCGGGAGGGGCATTCGGCGAAGTAGGCGTCGAAGGCCAGCCTGGCCTGGTCGCGCCGCTGCGCCGCCGTCGTGGTCGCCATCGTGTCACTCCTCGCCGAACCTTACGCACTTCCAGGTGCCTACTTACTGAAAGAGAGTAGCTCTTCCTAGGGTCGAGGGCATGACGAACATGCGCGCACTCATCGGCGGCTCCGGCGCTCCCCTGCTGGTGTCCGCGCCGTTGCCCGAGGCGGGGCCCGGCCAGGTACGGGTCAAGGTGGCGGCGGCCGGGGTCAACCCCTTCGACCTGGCCGTGGCGGCCGGGGCCCTGGCCTCGTACGGGCTGGCCAGGAAGCTGGACTCGTACGGGATCGGCTTCGACGCGGCGGGGACCGTGGACCAGGTGGGCCCCGGGACCTCCTTCACCGTGGGAGAGCAGGTCGTGGGGCTCAGCGCGCGGCTGGAGCTGCCGTACAAGGCGCAGGCCGAGTACGTCGTGCTGGACGCCCCGGCGGTGGCCCGCGCCCCGCGGAACGTGAGCCCCGTGCACGCCTCCACGCTGCCGCTGAACGGGCTCACCGCCTGGCAGGCGCTCTACCGTGCCGGCGTCGGCCCGGGCGGCACGCTGCTGGTCACGGGGGCGGCGGGGGCCGTCGGCGGCTACCTGGTCGAGCTGGCCGCCGTACGCGGGGTCAGGGTGGTGGCCGCCGCCGGCGCCGCGGACGAGGAGCTGGTACGCGGCTTCGGGGCGGAATGGTTCGTCCCCCGCGAGGAGGACCTGGCCGAGGCCGTACGGGCACGGGTCCCCGGTGGCGTGGACGCCGTCGTGGACGCGGCCGTGCTGGGCCTGCCCGCGCTCGACGCCGTACGGGACGGCGGGACCTTCGTGGCGCTCACGTCGGGGGCCGCGCCGGTGGCGCTGCGCGGGACGGACGTGGCCACCGTCCTCTTCCGCTCGGACGCCGGGCAACTCGCGGAGCTGGTACGCCTGGTCGAGGCCGGACGGCTGACGTTGCGGGTGGCCGGGACGTACCCGCTGGAGAAGGCCGCCGACGCCCACGCCCGCCTGGCGGAGGGCGGGCTGCGCGGGCGCCTCGTGCTGGTGCCCTGACCGCCCGGCCCGGCGCCCCGCGCATCGGCGGGGCACCGGACGGCGGCTCAGTGAGCGGGCTTGACCAGCGGGAACAGGATGGTCTCGCGGATGTTCTTGCCGGTGAAGGCCATGATCATCCGGTCGATGCCGGCGCCCATGCCACCCGTGGGCGGCATCGCGTACTCAAGGGCCTGGAGGAAGTCCTCGTCGAGCTGCATGGCCTCCAGGTCGCCGCCCGCGGCCAGCAGCGACTGCTCCACCAGGCGGTGGCGCTGGTCGATCGGGTCGTTGAGCTCGGAGTAGCCGGTGCCGAGCTCGGTGCCGAACCCGATCAGGTCCCACTTCTCGGTCAGCAGCGGGTTGTCGCGGTGGAGGCGGGCCAGCGGCGAGGTCTCCAGCGGGTAGTCCATGACGAACGTCGGCTGCACGAGCGTGTGCTCGACCAGTGCCTCGAACAGCTCCTGGACGAGCTTGCCCGACCCCCACTTGGGGTCCCAGTGGACCTCGCGGCGGTCGGCGATCCTCCGCAGCTCCTCAAGGGTGGTCTCGGTGGTGATCTCCTCGCCCACGGCGTCGGACACCAGGTCGTAGAGCCGGATCCGCGGCCACTTCTCCAGGCCGAGGTCGATCTCGACGCCGTCGTGCACGACCACGGTGGTGTCCAGGGCGGCCACGACGGCCTTCTGGTACATGCGCTGCGTCAGGTCGGCGATGTCGTTGTAGTCGAGATAGGTGCCGTAGGCCTCGAGCATGGTGAACTCGGGGTTGTGCGTGGAGTCGGCGCCCTCGTTGCGGAAGTTGCGGTTGATCTCGAAGACCTTCTCGACGCCGCCGACCACCAGCCGCTTGAGGTAGAGCTCGATCGCGATGCGAAGGTAGAGCTCCATGTCGTAGGCGTTGATGTGGGTCCGGAACGGCCGGGCCGTCGCGCCGCCGTGGATGGGCTGCAGCATCGGGGTCTCGACCTCTAGGTAGCCCTCCTCGTGCCAGAAGTCGCGCACCGCGCGCACGGTCGCGCTGCGCACCCGCGCCATGTTCCTGGCCTCGTCGTTGACGATGAGGTCGACGTAGCGCTGGCGCACCCGCGCCTCGGGGTCGGTGAGGCCGACGTGCTTCTCCGGCAGCGGGCGCAGGCACTTGGCGGTGATCTGCCAGCTGTCGGCGAGGATCGACAGCTCGCCGCGGCGCGAGGTGATGACCTCGCCGGTCACGCCGACGTGGTCGCCCAGGTCGACGTCGCGCTTCCAGGCCGCCAGGGACTCCTCGCCGACCTTGTCGAGCGAGATCATGACCTGCAGGTCGGCGCCGCCGTCGCGGAGCGTGGCGAAGCAGAGCTTGCCGCCCACGCGGTTGAGCATGACGCGGCCCGCGACCCCGACCGTCTCACCGGTGGCGGTGTCGGGCTCCAGGCCCTGGTGTTTCTCCTTGACCTCGGCGTTGGTCGCCGTGCGTGGGAAGTTCACCGGGTACGGGTCGACGCCCTCGCTGCGGAGGCGGTCGAGCTTTTCCCTCCGGATGCGCATCTGCTCTGGAAGTTCCTCGCTCACAACAACAAAGCGTAGGGGATACGGCGAACTGCAAGCGCTCGTGACGGTTCCCTGCAGGGGCGTTGCAAGGACCCTTTTGTACCAATGAGTCACGAGCTCCGAGGGGAGCCGGCAAGGAGCCGGCCCGAGAGGAGCTCCGGGAGAGATCATGATGAAGAAGATCGCGACGGGCATCCTCGCCATCGCCGCCACCAGCGCCGTGGCCCTGTCGCTTCCTTCGGCCGCCAGCGCCAGCACCGCCGACTTCGACGACTACTCCGACTACTGGGGCCCGGTGTACGCCAAGCACCACCTGGCCAAGGCCCAGGGTCACGTCGACGTCGAGTGGGACGAGGAGGACTCCAACGAGGTCCACGTCACCGGCCGGCTCTACGACCTGGACAACCGCGACTACGACGAGGGCGGCAAGTGCGCGTACGTGAAGTTCCAGGCCGAGGACTCCGACGGCGACTGGTCCACGGTCTACACCAGGAAGTACTGCGGCTTCCCGGGCTACAAGAAGTTCCACTTCGAGGAGAACGACGTCTTCACCCTGCGGGCCAAGGTCTGCCAGGTCCCCGAGCAGGGCACCTTCGCCACCAAGTGCGGGCCCTGGAGCGAGCTCTACAGCGCCGAGAGCGAGTGACCCTCGTAGCTGACACCACTACCGACGGGCGGCCCCCTTTCCGAGCGGGGGCCGCTTGTCACGTTCTAAGCGGTGTTCCGGTGATAAACCAGGCGCAGGCCGATGAGGGTCAGCCACGGCTCGTGCACGTCGATCGAGCGCGACTCGCCGACCACCAGCGCCGCGTGGCCGCCGGTCGCCACGACGGTCACCTCGTCGGGGTCCTCGGCCAGCTCGGCGGCCATGCGCTCGACGATGCCGTCGACCTGGCCGGCGAAGCCGTAGATGATGCCGGCCTGCAACGCCTCGACCGTGTTCTTGGCGATCACCGAACGCGGCCTGACCAGCTCGACCTTGTGCAACTGGGCGCCGGCGGCGGCCAGGGCGTCGACCGAGATCTCGATGCCGGGGGCGGTGACCGCCCCGACGTACTCGCCCTTGGCCGACACCGCGTCGAAGGAGGTGGCGGTGCCGAAGTCGACGATGATGCACGGGCCGCCGTACTGGTCGATGGCGGCCAGGGCGTTCACGATGCGGTCGCTGCCGACCTCCTTGGGGTTGTCCATGCGGACCGGCACGCCCGTGCGCACGCCGGGCTCCACGATCACCGCGGTGACGTCGCCGTAGTAACGGCGGCACATCTCCCGCATCTCGTTGAGCACGCTCGGCACGGTGGAGCAGATGGCGATGCCGCTGATGTCGGCGCCCTTGAGCAGCGGTGACTGGGCCAGCAGCCCCTGGAGCACGACGGCGATCTCGTCGGCGGTGCGGCGGGCGTCGGTGGCCAGCCTCCAGTGCTCGATGACGTCCTCGCCCTCGAACAGCCCCAGCACCGTGTGCGTGTTGCCGACGTCGATCGTGAGCAGCATCAATTACCCCCGCAAATCCAGTGCGATGTCCAGGGCCGGCGCCGAGTGGGTGAGCGCTCCCACCGCAAGGTAGTCAACGCCAGTTTCAGCCACATCACGAGCCGATTCCAAGGTCAATCCCCCACTCGCTTCAAGCGCAACCCTGTTTTTCGCCCGACTTTTCACGATTTGTACGGCATGTACGGTGTCCTCGACCGTGAAGTTGTCCAGCAGGATCTCCTCGGCGCCCTCGTCCAGCAGGGGCTCCAGCTGGTCGAGCCGATCGATCTCCACCTCGATCGGCACCTCGGGATAGCGCTCCCGCACCGCCCGGTACGCCTCGGCCACGCCACCGGCCGCCACGACGTGGTTGTCCTTGATCAGGGCCGCGTCCGACAGCGACATGCGGTGGTTGACGCCGCCGCCACAGCGCACGGCGTACTTCTCCAGGGAGCGCAGGCCCGGCAGGGTCTTGCGGCTGTCGCGCACCCGCGCCCGCGTGCCCTCGATCGCGGCCACCCACCTGGCGGTCAGCGTGGCCACCCCGGACAGGTGGGTGAGCAGGTTGAGCGCGGTGCGCTCGGCGGTCAGCACGGCCCGCGTCGGGCCCTCGACCGTCATCAGCACGTCGCCGGCCGCGACCCGCTCGCCGTCCTTGGCCCGCCGCTCGGCCCGGCCGACGCCCAGCCGGAGGAAGACCGCCTCGGCCACGGCCAGCCCGGCCACCACGCCGTCCTTGCGGGCCACCACGTCCCCGGCCGAACGCTGCTCGGCCGGGATCGTGGCCAGGCTGGTCACGTCGCCGGCCTCCTGGAGGTCCTCTTCGAGCGCGCGGTCGATCAGCGCGTCGATCTCGGCCGGGTCGAGCCCGGCGGCGGTCAGCTCCTGCGCCAGGCGCGGCGGCATCGCGTCGCCGTGCGGGGTGTACGTCATGCGAAGGCCCTCCTCGGTCAGGGTCACGTCCAGGTGGCCCAGCCACTCATTGTCGTCCCGGCTCTCGTGGTCCTCGCGCCAGTGGGAGCCGCGCGTCTCCAGCCGGGCCGCCGCCACGCCGGTCAGGACGGCGCCGACGGTGAGGAGGTTGGTCACCTCCCAGGACTCGGTGCAGGGGGGCACCTCGACGGGCGTCCAGAGCGCGTCGCGCAGCGCCTTCGACGTGGCCTGCAGCGACGCGCGGCTGCGCAGCACCCCGGCCCCGGCGCTCATGTGCGACTGGAGCCTGGCCCTGACCCTGGGGTCCACCAGGCTCTTCGCGACCGGCCCCGGAACCGGCTCGCCCGGCTCGGGACGCGTCCGGTGGATGTCCTCGGCGATGCGCTCGGCGAAGACCAGGCCCTCGAGGAGCGAGTTCGAGGCCAGCCGGTTGGCGCCGTGGACGCCGGTGCAGGCGACCTCACCACAGGCGTACAGGCCCTCGATCGAGGTACGGCCGGACAGGTCGGCGCGCACGCCGCCGCTCGCGTAGTGGGCGGCCGGGGAGACGGGGATCGGCTCGGTGACCGGGTCGATGCCGTGTTCCCGGCAGATGGCGTAAATGGTGGGGAAGCGACTCTCCCACTTGTCCCTGCCGAAGTGGCGGCCGTCGAGGAAGACGTGGTCGCGGCCGGTCTCGCCCATGGTCCTGGTGATCGCCTTGGCCACGACGTCGCGCGGCGCCAGGTCGGCCAGCTCGTGCACGCCCTGCATGAACCTGTTGCCCTCGTGGTCCACGAGGACGGCGCCCTCGCCCCTGACCGCCTCGGAGATCAGCGGCTGCTGGCCGGTCGAGCCCTCGCCCAGCCACAGCACGGTCGGGTGGAACTGCACGAATTCGAGGTCGCGCACGACCGCCCCCGCCCTGAGCGCGAGCGCCACGCCGTCGCCGGTGGACACGACCGGGTTGGTGGTGGCGGCGTAGACCTGGCCCATGCCGCCGGTGGCCAGCACCACCGCCCGCGCCCGGACCGCCCCGACGCCGTCGCGCGCGCCCTCGCCCATGACGTGCAGGGTCACTCCCCTGGCCCGGCCGTGTGCGTCCTTGAGCAGGTCGAGGACCAGCGCGTGCTCGATCACCTCGATCGATCCGGCGCGCACCGCCTCGACCAGCGCCCGCTGCACCTCGGCGCCCGTGGCGTCGCCGCCGGCGTGCACGATCCTGTGGCGCCGGTGCCCGCCTTCCCTGGTGAGCTGGAGCTCGCCGTCGGGGGTGCGGTCGAACCGGGCGCCGCGGTCCATGAGCCGCCGCAGCGCGCCCGGCCCTTCGGTCACGAGGGTCCGTACGGCCCTGACGTCGCACAATCCGACTCCGGCGAGCAAGGTGTCGCTCAGGTGCTCGTCCGGGGTGTCGCGCGGGTCGAGCACGGCGGCGATGCCCCCCTGGGCCCACTTGGTGGACCCGGCGGACAGCACGTCCTTGGTGACGACCAGGACCTTGGCCGCGGGGTCCAGCTCGGCATACCGCAGCGCCACGGTCAGGCCCGCGACGCCGGAGCCGACGACGACCACGTCCGCGTCGACGGTCCATCCGGGTTCGGGGGCGGTCAGACGCAGGGGAATCGCCGGTGCACTCATGGGGGTCTCCTCACTGAGGCGATTTCGTCACTATGACGATAACGCCTGCCGCAGCGTGGACATGCCCCGGGGGCGCCGTACGGATCAGGGGCGAAGGCTCAGGACGACGTTGTCGATCAGCCGGGTGCCGCCCACCCGGGCCGCCACGGCGAGCACGGCCGAGCCCTCGTAGGAGTCGTCGACCTCCTTGAACGTGGCCGGATCGACCAGCGCCAGGTAGTCGAGGTCGAGGTCGGGCCCGGCCTCGTCGAGCACCGCGCGGGCGGTGGACCGGATCGCGCCGGCGGTCAGCTCGACCGCGCCCGCCCGCAGGGCGCGGGACAGGGCCAGCGCGACCGTGCGGTCGTGGGCCGACAGGTAACGGTTGCGGCTGGACAGGGCCAGACCGTCGGGCTCGCGTACGGTGGGCGCACCGACGATCTCGATGGGCAGGTCGAGGTCGGCCACCATGCGGCGGATGACGGCGAGCTGCTGGGCGTCCTTCTGGCCGAAGATCGCCAGGTCGGGGCGTACCAGGTTGAACAGCTTGAGCACCACCGTCAGCACGCCGTCGAAGTGGCCCGGCCTGGAGGCGCCCTCGACGATCGAGCCCATCTCCCCCGCCCAGACGCTCACCTGGCGGTCGGGGCGGTACATGTCCTCCGGCGAGGGCGCGAACACGACGTCGACGTCCTCCTCCCGGCACACGTCGAGGTCGGCGTCGAATGTACGGGGATAGCGTGAAAAATCCTCGTTTGGCCCGAATTGCAGGGGGTTGACGAAGATGCTGACCACGACGTGGTCGGCGCGTACCCGGGCGGCCCTCATCAGCGACCGGTGGCCCTCGTGCAGCGCGCCCATGGTCGGGACCAGCGCCACCCGGCCCGTGCCCCGTGCCTTCACCAGGTCGTCCCGGTTGCCGGCCACGATCAGATCCATTGCTGCCCTCCACACCCGACGGTCAGGTCCATATATTGCCCCCAAGCGCGTCGAGCAGCCGCTCCGCCTCCTCCGGTTTGAGCAGCCCCGCGGCCAGCGCCCGGTCGGCGGTGAGCCGGGCCAGCGCGATGTAGGCGTCGGCGGCCTCCGGAGCGGCCAGGATCAGCGCGTCGACGTGTTTGCGGACCGTGCCCGCGTCGCCACGGACGACCGGCCCGGTCAGCCCGGCGATGCCCAGCCGGAGCACGTTGTCGAGCGCCGCGCCGAGCAGCGGGCCCAGCATCCGGCCCGGGTGCTCGACGCCGATGCGCCGCAGCAGCTCCTCGGACTCGGCGATGAGCGTGACCATGTGGTTGGCGGCGTTGGCCAGGGCCGCGTGGTAGAGCGCGCGGTCGCTCTCGGCGATCCAGACCGGCTCGCCGCCCATCTCGATCACCAGGGCCTCGGCGACGGGTCGCAGCAGGTCGGGCGCGGTCACGCCGAACGAGATGCCGGTGATCTTGTTGAGGTCGTCGTCCCGGCCGGTGAAGGTCATGACCGGGTGGAGCGCGAGCGGCAGCGCCCCCGCCGCGGCGGCGGGGGCGAGCACCGACAGGCCGTACGCGCCGCTGGTGTGGACGAGCAGCTTGCCCTTGAGGTCGGCGCCCGTGCGGGCCAGCCCGGCCACGAGGTCGGGCAGCGCGTCGTCGGGGACGGTCAGCAGGATGAGCTGGGCGGCGGCCACCACCTCGTCGGGCCGCGTCAGCTCGACCCCGAGCCGGTCGGCGGCCCATCTGCGCGAGGTGTCGGAGACCCCGCTCGCGGCCACGATCCGGTGGCCCGCCTGCGCCAGCGCGGACCCGAGCGCGGAGCCGACCTTGCCCGCGCCGAGCACGCCGACGGTCAGCCGTGCCGGGCGATCACCTGCGTCCATGACGTCTCACCCCTGTCGACCGTGATGGCACTGCCGACCAGCGTAACCGGCGGGCGGGGGCCGACAGGTCGCGGGCCGACGAACACGGTCCGGCATGTCCGCCGCTTTACCGCCTGTTGAGTTAACGACAAATGCGACAAGGGCATACGAATCATGCACCCCCTGTCGAAAGAGATGAGGAGAGGGGTCCACGCACGACGACGGGCGCCGAGTCCTGACAACCCGACGCCCGCCTGGATGCGACCTCTTGGAGGTGCACTGACCGGTCATCCGCCGACTGACCGGCCGGGATCAGAGCCCGGACCGCGCGCGAGCGGTCCGGGCTCTCCCTGCCTCAGCGGCTGTAGACCGCGGTGTTCGGGCTCCCCTGGCAGCCGTTGATCGGAACCGCCTGGATGCCGATGTTGTTGCCGCAGACGGGCACGACGGCGGTGATGGGGAGGTGGATCGGGCTGCCGCTCAGGATGCCGTTGTTGCCGTGGGTGACATCGTCGGCGTACGCGGGGGCCGCCAGGGCCAGGAGGGCGATGGCACCTGCCATGACCAGAGTCTTCTTCACGGGGGGGCTCCTCTCAGTCTGCGGCCGTAGGGCCGCAACGCTTTGGTGGAGCGATCCGGCTCGCCGCTTACCGCGGGTGGGCGAAACGCAGTCGCTCGGTGACAGTACGTAAACGTTAGCGCAATGTAGCGACCAAGTGTAGTCAATCAATGACTTAGCGTGTTGATCGCTGGAGTCATGAGATAGTCAGCCTCATGTGGCTCACCTGGCGCGCCGCGACCGAACGCGCGCTCTACGGCGAGGAGGGCTTTTACCTCCGCGAACGCCCCTCGGGCCACTTCCGCACCTCGGTCGGAGCGTCGGCCGTGTTCGCGGAGGCTGTCCTTGCCCTGCTGGCGGAGGTGGACTCCGAGCTCGGCTCCCCCGAGCGGCTCGACCTGGTCGACATCGGCTCGGGCGAGGGGGTGCTGGTCAGCCGCATCCTCTCGGCGGCCGAGCCCGCCCTTCGCGACCGGCTCCGGGTCACCTGCGTCGACCTGTCGCCCAGGCCCGCCGGGCTGCCCGAGCGGGTGGGGTGGAGCCGCTGCCTGCCCTCCAGCATCACCGGCCTGGCCATCGCCAACGAGTGGCTCGACAACATCCCGCTCGACGTGGCCGAGCAGACCTCGGGCGGCCCCCGTCTGGTCATGGTCAACACCAGGACCGGCGAGGAGCGTCTCGGCGGCCCGCTGCGGCCCGCCGACCGCGAATGGCTCGACCGCTGGTGGCCGCTGCCGCACGTGGGCACCCGCGCCGAGATCGGCCGTCCCCGCGACGACGCCTGGGCCTCCGTTCTGGTACGCCTCGCCCATGGCCGGGCGATAGCCGTGGATTATGCACACCCTGTGGATAACCGACCGCTCTGTGGCACGCTGACCGGTTACCGCGACGGCGCGGTCGTCGCCCCCGTACCCGACGGGACCTGCGACATCACCGCCCACGTCGCCCTCGACGCGTGCGCCGAGGCCGGACGGCGGGCCGGCGCGATATCCACAACCTTGTCCACACAGCGTGACATGCTGCGGGCGCTGGGCCTCACCGGCGCCCGGCCGCCGGTCGACCTCGCCGGCACCGATCCGCGCGGCTACGTACGCGCGTTGTCGAGGGCGTCGGAGGAGGCCGAGCTGATCGATCCGACCGGGCTCGGCGGGTTCGGCTGGCTCAGCCAGAGCCGGTGACGTCGAGGTCGAGCGAGCGCAGGCCGCGGATGACGAAGCCGGGCTTGTAGACCGGCTCCGCGCGCAGCTCGATCGTCCCGACCCGGTCCAGCAGCGCGGTGAACGACTCCGTCAGCTCGATCCTGGCCAGCGGCGCGCCCAGGCAGAAGTGGATGCCCGCGCCGAAGGAGATGTGCGGGTTGTCCGGGCGGCCCAGGTCGAGCCGGTCCGGGTCCTCGAACACCTCGGGGTCCCTGTTGGCCGAGCCGAACAGGCAGGCTACCTCCGAGCCGCGCGGGATCCGCACGCCGTGGACCTCGATGTCCTCCAGCACCCAGCGCTCGAAGAGCTGGAGCGGGGTGTCGTAGCGCAGCAGCTCCTCGATGGCGGTCGGCAGCAGCGAACGGTCGGCGCGCAGCCGGGCCAGCTCGCCGGGGTTCTTCAGCAGGGCCCGCCAGCCGTTGCCGGTGACGTTGACCGTGGCCTCGTGGCCCGCGTTGAGCAGCAGGACGCAGGTGCCGGCCAGCTCGTCGAGGGTCAGCTCGGGGATCGCGGCCAGGGCGCTGACCAGGTCCTCGCCGGGGTTGGCCACCCGCTCGCGGGCCAGGTCCTTCAGGTAGGCCTCGAACTCCTCGGCCGCGCGCACCGCCTGGTGCTGGGTCTCCGGGCTGGGGTTGAGCTCGTACATGCCGCACATGTCGGCCGACCACGGGCGCAGCAGGTGGCGGTCCTGATCGGGGACGCCGAGCATCTCGGCGATGACCGTGACCGGCAGGGGCTCGGCGACCTCGGCGATCAGGTCGCCGCCGCCCTTCTCGACGTACGCGTCGATCAGGCCCTCGGCGATGGCCCGGACCCGCGGGCGCAGCGACTCGACCATGCGCGGCGTGAACGCCTTGGAGACCAGCCGGCGCAGCCTCGTGTGATCCGGCGGCTCGACCTCCAGCATGCCGTTCCTGCTGACCCGCCAGAAGGCTTCCTGGAACTCCGGCGCGGGCTGCCGGCCGAACTCCTCGTGCGTGGCGACGTGGGTGTAGTCGCGGCCAAGCCGGCGGTCTCTGAGCAGCGCGTTCACGTCCGCGTGCCGGGAGATCAGCCACTGGTCGGACGGCTCGAAGTAGCGTACGGGCGCCTCGCGCCTCAGCTCGTCGTACGCCGGATAGGGGTCGACGACGAAATCCGGATTCCAGGGATCAAAGCGCACTATTTCATCTTATGAGACGGGCTGACCTGCCGGGCTTGCGAATCAGGCCCGGGTGTCGGTTATAGTGCCGTCGTAGGTCATGAGTGCCAGCGACAAGCCCCGGCTAGCTGGCCGGCAACCCTCGCGTCCGCGGCGGGGTGCCCCGGGTGAAGACCTGGTCCGTCACGAGGTGTGGCGGGCAAGCGCGGGCTCCGTGGCTGCTTCCAGGGGTCCGACCGACCCCGTGAGGAGCTGTGCCATGTCCACTCTGACGATCTTCAACTCCGGTCCCGCCCAGGCCGCCGAGGCCCCCGCCGCCCCCGCCACCGGACGGCAGATCCCCGCCGTGCTCGGCGCCGACCTGGAGGTGCCGGTCAAGGGCGGCCGGCTGGTCGGCTACGCCAACCTCGACTACGCGGCCAGCGCCCCCTGTCTTGAGCCGGTCAGCGCCGCCGTCGCCGCCGCGCTCCCGGCCTACTCCAGCGTCCACCGCGGCGCGGGCTACGCCTCCCAGCTCACCACCGCCCGGTACGAGCAGGCCCGCCACACGGTCAGGGCCTTCGTCGGCGCCCGTCCCGACGACGCCGTCATCTTCACCCGCAACACCACCGACGCCACCAACCTGCTGGCCCGCTGCCTGCCCGAGGACGCGACCGTCGTCGTCTTCGACTCCGAGCACCACGCCTCGCTGCTGCCCTGGGCGCGGTCCGTACGCCTGGCGCCGCCCGCCTTCCCCGGCGAGGCCGTCCGCGCCGCCGACGAGGCGCTGGCCCAGATCGAGGGCCCCAAGCTGCTCGTGGTCACCGCCGCCTCCAACGTCACCGGCGAGCTGTGGCCCGTCGCCTCCCTGGCCCACATCGCCCACCGGCACGGCGCCCGGATCCTGGTGGACGCCGCCCAGCTCGTCCCGCACCGCAGGCTCAACCTGACCGCGCTCGACCTGGACTACGTGGCGTTCTCCGGCCACAAGCTGTACGCGCCCTTCGGCGCCGGCGTGCTGGTCGGACGTCGTGACTGGCTGGCCGAGGGCGAGCCGTACCTGAAGGGCGGCGGCGCGGTGCGCTCGGTGGGCGAGACCACCGAGTGGCACGACGACCCCGAGCCCCGCCACGAGGCCGGCACCCCGAACGTGCTCGGCGCCATCGCCCTGGCCGCCGCCTGCGACGCGCTCACCGCCACAGGGTGGACGGAGCTGGTGCGCGAGGAGGAGCGCCTGATCACCCGGCTGCGTACCGGTCTGGCCTCGATCGGGGGGGTGCGCGAGCTGTCGCTGTGGGGCGAGGACCACCCGCGGGTGGGGATCGTGTCGTTCGTCGTGGACGGCTACTCGGCCCGGGAGGTGGCCGAGGCGCTGTCCGGCGAGTACGGCATCGGCGTGCGTGACGGGAAGTTCTGCGCGCACCCGTTCGTCCGGCACCTGCTGGGCAGCTCGGACGGCGGCTGCGAGGACGGGACCGCCTCGGCGGTGCGGGCCTCCATCGGCATCGGCAGCACGCAGGAGCACGTCGACCGCCTGATCGAGGCCCTGCGCGACCTGGTCAGCCGCTGAGCTCAGCGGTTGGGCGGCTTCTGCTGGGTCGGCTCGTCGGACACCAGGGCGTCGATGTCCCTCATGTCCTCGTCGTTGAGGTGCCCGGGGCGTGGCGCGTTGGGCTGCCTCGGCACGTTGGGCTGCTCGACCTCGCCCTCGGGCCGCACCGGCGTCGTCGGACCGCCTTCGGGCCTGACCTGCGCCGTCGGACCGCCTTCGGGCCTGACCTGCGTCTCGGGCCCCTCGGTGACGACCGTCGTCGGCTCGGCACGCCGGGCCGGCCGGTGCGCGGCGAGGTCGTCCTCGGCGATCCGGCGCTCCCTGCGGCGGAGGAACATCGAGTGGAAGATGCCGTCAAGGCCGATGCGGCCGCCGCCCAGCGCGGCCAGCAGCAACGAGAGCGCGCCGAGCGCGGCCGGCAGCTCCCATCCCCCGTTCTGCGACAACACCCCATGTCCCGCGTGGACGAAGACGATCGCGCCGATCATGTCGATGAGCAGCAGCAACGCCACCGGCCGTACCAGCAGGCCGAGGATCAACAGGGCGCCGCCGACCAGCTCCACAATGGCGGCGAATCCAGCGGACAACTCGGGCATGGGCACGCCCATCTCGCGGAACTGCCCCGCCGCGGCGCCGAGCCCGCCCTGCCACTTCTGCCAGCCGTGCGCCACGAAGATCACGCCGAGTACCACCCGGGAGATCAGGGCCGCCACATCAAACAGAACTCTTCTCACAGTGTTTTCTCCCCCCGTTCCCGGTATTGATCCCCATGTCTGGCTTCGGGATGCGTTGCCATACGATTCCTTGACCATCCCCCACGCTGGATCACCTCGTGGCACGGTGGCAGCATGGGCCCTATGACGGAACGCGTGGTCGGGATCGGCGCGGGCGCGAAGGAGCTGGCGACCGAGGACATGATCCTCAACATCGGTCCCCAGCACCCCTCCACGCACGGCGTGCTCAGGCTCCGGCTCACCCTCGACGGCGAGCGCATCACGGCGGCCGAGCCGATCATCGGCTACATGCACCGGGGCGCGGAGAAGCTGTTCGAGGTCCGCGACTACCGGCAGATCATCATGCTCGCCAACCGGCACGACTGGCTGTCGGGGTTCGCCAACGAGCTGGGCGTCGTGCTGGCCGCCGAACGGCTGCTCGGCATGGAAGCGCCGGTCAGGGCCGTGTGGGCGCGTACGCTGCTGGCCGAGCTCAACCGGGTGCTCAACCACCTGATGTTCCTCGGCTCCTACCCCCTCGAACTGGGCGCGATCACCCCCGTCTTCTACGCCTTCAACGAGCGCGAACGCATCCAGGCCGTCATGGAGGAGATCTCCGGCGGGCGCATGCACTACATGTTCAACCGGGTCGGCGGCCTCAAGGAGGACCTGCCGCTCGGCTGGCTCGACCGGGTCGCCGAGGCCGTCGCCGAGACCCGCCGCCGGGTGCCCGACATCGAGGACCTCATCCTGAACAACGAGATCTTCCTGGCCCGCACCAAGGGCGTCGGCGTCCTGACCCGCGAGCAGATCCTCCAGTACGGCGTCAGCGGGCCCATCGCCCGCGCCTCCGGCGTGGACCTCGACCTGCGGCGCGACGACCCGTACCTGGCGTACGGCGAGCTGCCGGTCAAGGTCGTCACCAGGCGCGACGGCGACTGCCATGCCCGGTTCGAGGTGCTGTTCGAACAGCTCAAGGTCTCGCTCGACCTCGCCGACGCCTGCGTAGCCCGGCTGCGCGAGCTGCCTCCGGGGCCCGTCAACCAGCGCCTGCCGAAGGTGCTCAAGGTGCCGGAGGGCCACACGTACGCGTGGACCGAGAACCCGCTCGGCATCAACGGCTACTACCTGGTCTCCAAGGGTGACAAGACGCCGTGGCGGCTCAAGCTGCGCTCGGCGTCGTTCGGCAACGTCCAGGCGCTGCGCGAGCTGCTGCCCGGGAACCTGGTGGCCGACATGATCGCCATTCTCGGCTCGATGTTCTTCGTCGTGGGTGACATCGACAAGTGAGCACCCCCGAACGCGACAAGTACGTCGACTGGCTGCGCGCCCTCAGCCTCATCGTCGTGGTGGTCTGGCACTGGGCGTTCACGATCCTGGAGTGGAAGCCCACCGGGCCCGAGCCCACCAGCCCGCTCGGCTTCACCTCCGGGCTGTGGATCCTGACCTGGCTGCTCCAGGTGCTGCCGCTGTTCTTCTACGTCGGCGGCCACGTGCACCTGCTGTCCTGGAACCGGGCCCAGGCGCGCGGGGTCGGCATCGGGGCGTTCGTGTGGCGGCGCATCCGCGCGCTGTCCCTGCCCGCGCTGTTCCTGTGCGGCGTGTGGATCTCCGTCGGCGCGATCGTCACCTGGGCGTTCCACGTGGAGTGGATGTGGCGGGTGGTGCTGCTCGTACTCAGCCCGCTGTGGTTCCTCGGCGTCTACCTGGTGCTGATCGCGCTGCTGCCGGTGGCCCTCTACCTGCACAGGCGCTACGACGTGCTGGCCCTCATCTGGCTCGGCGGCTCGGCCCTGGTCGTGGACGTCGTGCGCTTCCGCTACGGCTACGAGTGGGCCGGCTGGCTCAACATGATCATCGTCTGGGGCCTGGCCCACCAGGCGGGCTTCTTCTACGACCGGATCGTCGTCCTGCCCAGGCGGTACGACGTCGGCATCCTGTGGACCGGCCTGTTCGCCCTGATCGGCCTGGTCTACTCGGGCATCTACCCGGGCTCGATGGTCGGCGTGCCGGGCGACAAGTGGTCGAACATGGCGCCGCCCACGTTCGTCATCGTCGCCCTGCTGATCTTCCAGATCGGCCTGGTCGAGGTGCTGCGCCCGGCCATGGAACGGGTGCTCGAACGCCCCCGCTGGGCCCGCGCGAACTCCTTCATCAACCGCTACGCCCTGCCGCTGTTCCTCTTCCACACGACCGGCATGGCGATCGCCTTAGGGCTGTCGTGGTGGCTGTTCGGCAACCTCGGCACCAAGATCCCGCCGGACCTGAAGTGGTGGCTGGAGCGGCCGATCGCCATCGTCGGGCCGCTCATCTGCACCCTGCCGGTCATCTACCTCTTCGGCCGCCGCCGGACCCCGGCCGGGCGGACGCGCGAGGCCGGGGAGCCGCGCTAGTCGGACTTGCGGTCCTCGGAGTCCTTCGGGATGCGGCAACAGTGTTCGAGGTAGAGGGCCGCGCAGACGAGCACCACGCAGGCCACGAACGACCCGGCCGCCACGAAGAACTCCGAGCGCGGCGTCTCCCGGTCGAAGATCTGCAGCGTGTACGCGGCGAACCCGGCGAACATGCCCGCGAACACCGCCCCCGCGTACGCCGACGCCTTGGCCAGCGCCGCCAGCCGGGCCACCGCCAGCGGCTCGACCGGCTTGGTGTCCGGTTTCCTGGCGATCCTGGCCTTGGTCACCCACCCGCTGTAGCCCTCGCCCAGGGCCAGCAGCAGCACGGTCGGGATGGCCGTCCAGGGCATGATGGGCAGGTCGGAGTAGAAGTGCCGGACCGCCGCCCAGACGACCAGGGCGACGACGGCGAGGAGAGCGGCCAGCCGGCCGGGATGCGTCGGCCTCAATCGGGCCTCTGCAGCTTCAGGTCGCCGCGCAGGCGCACGCCGTGCCGGTCGAGCTCGGCGAGCAGGTCGGCCACCCGGCCCCTGCCCGGCACCGTGGCCTCGGGGTCGACCACCGACCACGGCACCAGCACGAACGCGCGCTCGTGGGCCCGCGGATGCGGCAGCGTCAGCTCGGGGTCGTCGGACACGGTCTCGCCGACCACGATCAGGTCGACGTCGAGCGTACGCGGCCCCCACCGCTCCTCACGCACCCGCCCGTAGGCGTTCTCCACGCCCAGCGCCCGCTCCAGCAACGTACGCGGCGGCAGCGCGGTCTCGGCGACGACGACCGCGTTGAGGTACGGCTCCTGACCGGCCGGCCCCCCGACCGGGTCGGTCTCGTAGACCGGGGACACCTTGACGAACTCCAGGCCCGGGGCGTCGAACAACGTGTCGATGGCTCCCTGCAACGTCTGGAACCGCTCGCCCAGGTTGCTGCCGAGCGCGAGGACGGCCTTCATACGCGGCTCCTCTCGATCGTCACGATCACATCGTCGAACGGCAGCGGGATCGGCGCCGCCGGTTTGTGCACACTCACCTCGACCTTGTGGACCAGCTCACTGGCCAGGCAGACGTCCGCCAGCCGCTGTGCCAGCGTCTCGATCAGCTCGACCGGCTCGCCCTCGACCACCTCGACCAGCGCCTGGGCCAGCTCGCCGTAATGGACGGTCTTGGTCAGGTCGTCGCCGGCCGCCGCCGGGGCGGTGTCGAGGAACAACATCGCGTCGACCACGAACTCCTGGCCGAGCTCCCGCTCGGCGGGCAGGACGCCGTGCCTGCCTCTGGCCCGCAGGCCCTTGAGAGCGATGCGGTCAGACCTCAAGCTCGCCCTCCTCGTCCTCGTCCTCGTCTCCCTGGAGCACCGGGGAGCCGTGGTGCATCCACAACCGCCAGCCCTGTGAGGTGCGGATGTAGACGTTACTGGCCACCACCTTGCCCGCGGCGAAGCTGGACTCACCCTCCTCGCCCGCCGTCAGGATGTTCTCCACGCAGGTGAGGACGGCCACGTCGCCCAGCACCGTCGTGTTGACGTCGGTCAGCACGAATTGGATGTAGGTGGTGTTGGCCATGATCAGCGCCCACGACCGCAACACCTCCGACCGGCCGGTCAGCAACGTCCAGCCCGGGTGGACGCAGCTCACCTGGTCGTCGGCGGTGTCCTCGGCCCAGATCTCGGTCATCTTGTCGAGATCGGCGCTCTCGATCGCGGTGTAGAACTCCTGGTTGACCGTCTCGATGGCGGCAGTGTCGACGCTCATGTGCCTGCTCCGGCTCTCTTCCATGCGGCCGCCACGCGCACGGCATCGGCATTGGGACCTACCTCGTGCACGCGCACGCACCAGGCCCCCGCCTGCGCCGCCAGCGCGGTCACCGCCAGCGTTGCGTCGTCGCTCCTGCTGAACGGACGGGGCGCGCCGTCGGGGCCGGCCAGCAGCCGACCGAGGAACCGCTTGCGCGAGGCCCCGATCAGCAGCGGGTAGCCCAGCTCGGCCAGCTGCGGGATGCCGGCCAGCAACGCCCAGTTGTGCTCGGCGTTCTTGGCGAAGCCGAGGCCCGGGTCGAGCACGATCTGCTCCGGGGACACCCCCTCGGCCAGCACCAGGTCGACCCGCTTGCTCAGCTCCTCGCGCACCTCTGTCACGACGTCGGCGTAGACGGCGCGGCTGTCCATGTCATGGCTGTGGCCGCGCCAGTGCATCACCACGTAGGGGGCGCCCGTCGCGGCGACCACGCGCGGCATCGCGGGGTCGGCCAGGCCGCCGCTCACGTCGTTGACGAGCTTGGCGCCCGCCTCGACCGCGGCCCTGGCCACCTCGGCGCGCATCGTGTCGACGCTCACCGCGACGCCCTCGGCGTCGAGCGCCCGGATCACCGGGACGACCCTGGCCAGCTCCTCCTCCAGCGACACCCGGGCGGCGCCGGGACGGGTGGACTCACCGCCCACGTCGACGATGTCGGCCCCCTCCCGCACCAGGTCGAGACCGTGCTGGACGGCGGCCTTCTCGTCGAACCACAGGCCGCCGTCGGAGAAGGAGTCGGGGGTCACGTTGACCACGCCCATGACGAGGCACCGTTCCGTACCGCCCGGCACGTTGATGGGCACGCTAGTCATGGGGCAAGCCTAGGCGTTCCCCCACACCTGCCGACATCTCGGGTCCCCAGTTGTGGATAACGATCGTCACCTGCCGAGGATCAGCGCCATCGCCTCGGAACGGGTCTTGTCGCTGGTACGGAAGTCGCCGCGGACCGCCGACGTGACCGTCTTGGCCCCCGGCTTGCGCACGCCGCGCATCGTCATGCACAGGTGTTCGGCCTCGACCACCACGATGACCCCGCGCGGCTCCAGCACCCGCATGAGGGCGTCGGCGATCTGCGAGGTCATGCGCTCCTGCACCTGCGGACGGCGGGCGAAGACGTCGACCAGCCGGGCCAGCTTGGACAGCCCGGTCACCTGCCCGCGCTCGTTGGGGATGTAGCCCACGTGGGCCACGCCGTGGAACGGGACCAGATGGTGCTCGCAGGTCGAGTAGACCTCGATGTCCCTGACCAGCACCATCTCGTCGTGGTCGACGTCGAAGACCTTGTTGAGCACGTCCTCGGGCGTCTGGCCGAGCCCGGAGAACTGCTCGGCCATCGCGCGGGCGACCCTGGCGGGCGTTTCGAGCAGGCCGTCGCGGTCGGGATCCTCGCCGATGCCGTAGAGGATCTCGCGAACGGCCTTCTCGATCCGCCCCAGGTCGACCTCGTGCTGGGTCACGCACTGTCCCCGGACTGGAAGGCGTCCTGGTGGCCCGAGGTGAGCGAGCCGTTGGCCGACTGCTCCTTCGGGGTCAGGATCGGCGGGCGGTCGGACGGGAGCCGCTTGCCGTAGCCCGCGTACGAGGGCCTGTGCTCCTTGACGACCACCGGGGCGAAGATCTGCAGGACCTGCTCGCGGGAGAGCGTCTCCTTCTCCATGAGCTCCAGCACCAGGTTGTCGAGCACGTCGCGGTATTCGACCAGGATGTCCCAGGCCTGGTCGTGCGCCGACTCGATCATCCGGCGGACCTCCTCGTCGATGGAGGAGGCGATCTTCTCGGAGTAGTCGCGCTCGTGGCCCATCTCGCGGCCGAGGAAGACCTCGGCCTGGCCGGTGCCGAACTTACGGGCGCCGAGCTGCTCGCTCATGCCGTACTCGGTCACCATGCGGCGGGCGACCGCCGTGGCCTTCTCGATGTCGTTGGAGGCGCCGGTGGTGGGCTCGTGGAAGACGAGCTCCTCCGCCGCGCGGCCGCCGAGCAGCATCGCGAGCTGGTCCATCATCTCGGACCTGGTGGCCAGGAACTTGTCCTCCATCGGCAGCGTCATCGTGTAACCGAGGGCGCGACCGCGGGACAGGATGGTGATCTTGTGGACCGGGTCGGAGTTGGGCAGCGCGTGCGCCACCAACGCGTGACCGCCTTCGTGGTAGGCGATCATCTTCTTCTCCTTGTCGGACATGACCCGCGACTTGCGCTCGGGCCCTGCCATGACACGGTCGATCGACTCCTCGAGGACGTCCATCGTGATCAGCTTCTGGTCGGCCCGCGCGGTGAGCAGGGCCGCCTCGTTGATCACGTTGGCCAGGTCGGCGCCGGTGAACCCGGGGGTGCGGCGCGCGATGACGTCGAGGTCGACGTCGGGCGCGAACGGCTTGCCGCGGCCGTGGACCTTGAGGATGCCCTTACGGCCCTCCAGGTCGGGACGGTCGACCGTGACCTGCCGGTCGAAACGGCCGGGACGCAGCAGCGCCGGGTCGAGGATGTCGGGCCGGTTGGTCGCGGCGATGAGGATCACGCCGCCCTTGACGTCGAAGCCGTCCATCTCGACGAGCAGCTGGTTGAGGGTCTGCTCGCGCTCGTCGTGACCGCCGCCCAGGCCGGCGCCGCGGTGGCGGCCGACGGCGTCGATCTCGTCGATGAAGATGATCGCGGGAGCGTTGGCCTTGGCCTGCTCGAACAGGTCGCGCACGCGGGAGGCGCCGACGCCGACGAACATCTCGACGAAGTCGGAACCGGAGATCGAGTAGAAGGGCACGCCCGCCTCACCCGCGACCGCGCGGGCCAGCAGGGTCTTGCCGGTGCCGGGCGGGCCGTAGAGCAGCACGCCCTTGGGGATCTTCGCGCCGATCGCCTGGAACTTGGCCGGGGCCTGCAAGAACTCCTTGATCTCCTGGAGCTCCTCGATGGCCTCGTCGGCGCCGGCGACGTCGGCGAACGTCGTCTTGGGGGTGTCTTTGGTGATGAGCTTGGCCTTCGACTTGCCGAAGTTCATCACCCGGGAGCCGCCGCCCTGCATCTGGTTCATGAGGAACAGGAAGATCAGCACGATGATGACGATCGGCAGGAAGCTCACCAGGATGCTGAGCAGGAAGTTCTCCTGGGGCACCTCGGTGGTGAAGCTCTTCGTCTTGTTGGCGTCGACCTGGGCCTGCAGCTCGTCGGTCAGCTTCGCGCCGTAGCCGCTGACCCAGTTGGACTGGATCAGCTTCGCCGGGGCGTCACCCGGCCGGACGACGATCGGCTTGATGAGGGTGAGCTCGACCCGATTGTCCTTGTCGACGACCTTGGCGCTGGTGAAATTGCCGGCGCGAATCTGCTGGAGAACCGTGGACGTGTCGGCCTGCTTGAAATTGCCCCCGCCGCTCCAGAGCTGGGTGACGAGCAGGAGCAGCACGACGATGCCCAGGATCCACAGCAGTGGCCCACGTGTAAATCGCTTGAGATCCATCCGATGCGGAACCCCTTGCGGGCCCGTCCCTTCCTGACCATGGCCTGGAACCCCGGGCATGCCCGGGGCCGCGGCATCCGACACCGCGACTTCTGACTACCCGAAGGGGACTTGCGGTCACCCTTCCGGAGTCTGAAGGTACACCGGCACGACGCACGGAGGGACCCGCCCGCTACACCGGTCTTGCCCTATCAACGTACGTCACGTTGCGCGATGTTCCCGGCCATGGCCGGGATTACTACTTATAAACGTGCGGCGCGAGCGTTCCGATGAACGGCAAATTGCGGTAGCGCTCCGCGTAGTCGAGCCCGTAGCCGATGACGAACTCGTTGGGAATGTCGAACCCGACGTATTTCACGTCGATCGGCACCTTCACCGCGTCGGGCTTGCGCAGCGCCGCACAGATCTCCAACGAGGCCGGATTGCGCGACTTCAGGTTTTCCAGCAGCCAGTGGAGGGTCAGGCCGGAGTCGATGATGTCCTCGACGATCAGGACGTGGCGGTTCAAGATGTCGGTGTCGAGGTCCTTCAGCACCCGTACGACGCCGGAGGACCTGGTGCCCGCGCCGTAGGACGACACCGCCATCCAGTCCATCTGCACGGGCACGTGCAGCGCCCTGGCCAGGTCGGCCATCACCATGACCGCGCCCTTCAGCACGCCCACGAGCAGGATGTCCTTGCCCGCGTAGTCCTCGTCGATGCGCCCGGCAAGCTCTTTGATCTTGGCTTGGAGGTCGTCCTCGGGGATGAGGACCTTCTCCAGGTCTTTGCCCATGTCGGCAGCGTCCACCTGTGGTTCCTTAAACGATGGGACTGATGGCGACTATCAGGGTGCCATACCGCCGAACTGCGGACAGACCTCCGGGTAGATCCACCGCCTTCTGGCCGTGCCATTGTGTGACCAGCCGATCGACCGCCAGCACGTGGGTGGCGGAAAGCGCTCCGGACGGCGTGCCCGCCGCGAGGGCCGCGCGCCGCAGCACCCTCCGGCGCACGGCGTCGGGCAGTTTCTCCAACTCGGGTACGGACAGGGTGACGGACGTTCCGATATCGCTTAGAGCGCAATTCGGGAAGGCCGATTCGGCCCACTGATCGAGGGCGTCGGCGTCCTCCCGAGCCATTCTGGCGGTCCGCGCGAGCGCTTCGGCCACCCCCGGGCCGAGTTCCCGGTCGAGCATCGGCAGGATCCGCTTCCTGACGCGGACGCGGGTGTAGCGGGGGTCGTCGTTGTGGGGGTCGTCCCAAGGGTCGAGGGACATCGCGCGGCAGGCGGCGACCGTCGTGGCCCGGGACAGGTCGAGGAAGGGCCTGCGGTAGCGGCCCGCCCTGGGGGCCATGCCGGAGATCGAGCGCAGGCCGCTCCCCCTGGCCAGGCCCAGCAGGACGGTCTCGGCCTGGTCGTCGCGGGTGTGGCCGAGCAGGACGGCGGCGGCCTGGAGGCGGTCGGCCGCCTCGTCCAGCGCGGCGTACCTGGCCTCGCGGGCGGCGGCCTCGGGCCCGCCCTCGGTGCCGACGGTGACGGTGAGCGCCTGCGCGGGGGCCAGGCCGAGCCCGGCGGCGATCCCGGTGACCTGCCGGGCACGGTCGGCGGAGCCCGGCTGGAGCTGGTGGTCGACCGTGACCAGGCCCGCGCGCAGGCCGGTGCGGGGCGCGACGAAGGCCAGCGCCGCCGCCAGGGCCAGGGAGTCGGCGCCGCCGCTGCACGCGGCCAGCACCAGCGCGCCGGTGCCGCCGAGGTCGGCCAGCGCCTCGCGCACGGCCCTGCGCACGTCGGCCACGGCTGGATGGGGACCCACAGGGCCATTGTCCCGGCTGCCGGGACCCGCCGCGCGCCACGGCGGACCCGGTGGGCCTCTCGGCGCGGGTGAAGGTCAGGCGGGGAGGGCGGGGGTGCCGATGACGCGGTGGATCCAGGAGTCGGGGTCGGCGATCTCGGCAATCGTGGGCAGGGTCTCCGGGGACGTCCAGACCTTGTTGAAGCCGTCCATGCCGACCCGGTCGACCACCTTGCGGACGAAGGCCGACCCCTCGGCGTACTGCTTCATCTTGACCTCGATGCCCAGCAGGCGCCGCACCGTGCGGTCGAGCCGGGAGCCGCCCTCGCGGCGCTGGGCGAACTTGGCGCGGATCTCCGAGACGGACGGGACCACCGACGGGCCCACGGCGTCCATGACGAAGTCGCCATGGCCCTCGACCAGGGTCATCACGGCCGTCAGCCGGTCGAGGATCTCCTTCTGGGCGGGCGACTGGATGGCGTCGATCAGGTTGCCCTCGCCGCCCCTGACCACGTCGGCCACCGTGTCCGCGGCGTTGCGCAGCCGGTCGAGCAGCGTGGGCAGGTCGAGGTCGGAGGCGAGCAGGAACTCGGTCATCTGCGACCTGACGTACTCGCGCAGCCAGGTCACGCCGGTGAACTGCACGCGGTGGGTCTCCTCGTGCAGGCACACCCACAGGCGGAAGTCGCGGGGCACGACGTTCATCTCGCGCTCGGCGTGGACGATGTTCGGCGCCACGAGCGTCAGGCGGCCGGTCGCCTCCTGGCCGGTCGGGTCGGGCGGCAGGAACAGCTCGTACTGGCCGAGCACCCGGGAGGCGAGGAAGGCGAGGACGGCCCCGACCTCCACGCCGGTGATGCGGGAGCCCACGGCGGTGACGATGGCGGGCGGCGGGTTGGAGCCGCCGCCCATGCGCTGGGTCAGCGGTTCGAGGACCACGCGGAAGCCTTCCACGTTGGCCTTGATCCAGCCGGGCCGGTCGACGACGGTCGCGGGCTGCGGCGCGGTCTCGGTGTGGATCTTCGTGAACTCGCGCACGTGGCCCTCGGCCTCACGTGACAGCGTGCGGAGCTCGGCGACGGCCTGCCTGGCCTCCTCCTTGCTCACCTGAGGACCGGGGCGCACCAGGCGCGTGCCGGTCGTGACGGCCAGATCCCAGTCGATCACCTGCATAGCGTCCACCGTACGTTGTTCTCGTCACGCCTGCGAAGAAGCGGCGTTCAGGATCGCGCGACGATCGCGGCGAGCTTGTCGAGCACGGGCTCGGCGTTCACCGGCACGTCGTCGGCGAGGAAGGCGAAGGTGACCAGCCGGCCGTCTTTGGTGGTGGCCAGGCCGGCCAGGGTGTTGACGTTGTTGAGCGTGCCGGTCTTGGCGCGTACGAGGCCGACCTGGCCCTTGCTGTCGCCGCGGGTGAAGCGTCGGCCGTTGCCCAGCGTGCCGGAGAAACCGGCGATCGGCATGCCCGAGTCGACGGCCCGCAGCTCGGGGTGCTGGGCGGAGCTGGCGATGGCGATGACCCGGGCCATGGCGTCGGCGCTGACCCGGTTGCGGATGGACAGGCCGCTGCCGTCGGCGACGCTGACGCCCTTCGTCACGCCGAGCCGCCGCATCACGCCGAGCACGGCCTGCGAGGCCCCCGCGAACGACGCCTCCTTGCCCTCCTTGATGGCGACGTGCCTGGCCAGGGCCTCGGCCATGTCGTTGTCGCTGTGGGTCAGGGTGTGCTCGACCAGGGCGTACAGGGGGGCTGAGTCGACCTTGCCCAGCTCGGCGGCGCCCGCCGCGGCCCGCTCCTGGCGGATGTCCTTGGAGACCGTGACGCCGTACCTGGGGAGCAGCCGGGCGAAGGCGGAGGCGGCGTACGCGGCCGGGTCGGGCACGCGGGGCCGGGCGCCGGGGCGCCGGCGTCCCTCGTCGATGGCCAGGGCGTGGACGGGGGCCGCCTCGCCGTCGGGCACGTAGTTCGGCTTCCAGCCGGGCGCGATGGCCGGACCGGTGAACAGGCTGTCGTCGTAGGAGAGCGTGACCTTCCTGACGCCCTTGGCCTTCAGCGCGGCGGCGGTGCGGGCGGCCAGGGTGGCGAGGGAGGCCTGCTTGGGGTAGCCGGGCTTGGCCGTCGGTCCGGCCAGCAGCGGGTCGCCGCCGCCCACCAGGACGATCGCGCCGGGCGCGCGGCCCTGGACGACGCGGGTGGACAAGCGGGTGTCGGGGCCCAGGGAGGCGAGCGCCGCGGTGGTCGTGACGACCTTGTTCGTGGAGGCCGGGGTGATGCCCGTGTCGGGGTTGGAGGCGAAGATCTGCCCTCCGGTCGCGGCGTCGAGCACGACCGCGCCGACCCGGCCGCCGAGCGCTTCGTCACCCAGCGCGTCGGTGAGCTGGCGGGTCAAAGTACTCTTAGTCGGGAGAGGTCCGTCCCCTGACGTCGCCGAAAGCTGGGCCAGCACAGGCCCCGAGGTGACCACGGGGGCGGGGGGGATTCCCCGGGGAGACGCCGTCGGCCCGATCGGTGACGGCTGCCTCGTCAGCGCGCTCAGGTTGAAGTCGCTGGTCATGGCGTAAACGCCGATGACGATCGTGACGATCTGGAGCACGGCGAGAGTGGCCAGCATCACCGTACGCTCGTGCCGCGCCACGTCGCCTGACCTCTCTCCTGGTGTTCGCCTACGAGACATTAACGCCCAGCCGGGACTTCCCGGGGGCCTTGAGCGGAGGAACCGCGGTGGAGTTCGACGTTGTCGTTGAGATTCCCAAGGGGCAACGGAACAAGTACGAAGTGGACCATGAGACCGGGAAGATCAGGCTTGACCGGCTCCTGTTCACCTCCACGCAGTACCCCGCCGACTACGGCTTCATCGAGCACACCCTCGGCGAGGACGGCGACCCGCTCGACGCGCTGGTGCTGCTCCAGGAGCCCACGTTCCCGGGGTGCTACATCACCTGCCGCGCGGTCGGCATGTTCCGGATGACCGACGAGAAGGGCGGCGACGACAAGGTCCTGTGCGTCCCCTCGACCGACCCCCGGATGCACCACATCCAGGACATCCACCACGTGTCGGAGTTCGACCGGCTGGAGATCCAGCACTTCTTCGAGGTCTACAAGGACCTTGAGCCCGGCAAGTCCGTCGAGGGCGCCAACTGGGTGGGACGCATCGAGGCCGAGGCCGAGATCGAGCGCTCGTTCAACCGGGCGAAGGACGCGGGTCACCACCACTGATCCTCACCGGGGCCTGGTGGCGCCCACCAGGTCCCCTCTCCAGATCGGGGCCACGCGCACCACGTCGCCGGTCTGCGGCGCGTGCACCATCTGGCCCTGGCCGACGTAGATGCCCACATGGTGGATCGTCCCGGGGTCGTCGGTGATCCGGCCGAAGAACAGCAGGTCGCCGCGGCGGAGCTGGTCCAGCGGCACGTGCGGGCCGGACGTCCACTGGGTTCCGGTCCAGTGGTCCAGGTGCACGCCGACCTGTTCCCAGGCGCGCATCACCAGGCCGGAGCAGTCGTAGGTGTCGGGGCCGGCGGCGGCCCACACGTACGGCTTGCCCAGCTGGCTCAGCGCCCAGTTGGCGGCCAGGTTGCCGCCCGCCGACCCCGCCGCCAGCCCGGCCGACGACAGGGCCAGGGCCCGCCGCCTGGCCAGCAGCTCGGCGTGGCTGCGGGCGGCGTTCACCCGGCGCTGGAGCTGCCGCCTCTCCAGCCGGAGGGTGTGCGTCTCGCGGCGCTGCCGGGCGACGGCCGCCTCCGCGGCGAGCTTCGCCTGCCGGGCGCGCTGCGAGGCGGCCTGCTGGGCGTCGTAGGCGTTGCGCGCCTGCGTCCCGAGGATGGCGGCGACCTCCTGGGCGTCGCTCATCCTGCGCAGGATCCGGGCCCGCTCGTCGCCGAGCTGACTGAGCACGCTCGCCCGGTGCAGGAAGCCGTCCACGCCGCCCTCGTCGATGAGCATGCCGATGACGGGGTCCATGGCCGTCATCCCGCTGTAACTCTCCGCCGCGAGCAGCGCGACGGCCTGCCGGGCGCGCTCGGCCTCGACGTCGGCCGCCGCCTGACGTCCCCTGGCCTGCTCGTACGCCTGCTCGGCCTGCCGGAGCCGGACCAGCTCGCCGTTGTACGCCTCCACCTGCCGTTCCACGCCGGCCGCCAGATCGTCGAGCCTGGACTGGGCCGCGACCAGCCCGGCGCTGGCCACCCCCAGCTCCTTCGAGCGGTGGCGGGCGGTCTCACGCGCCTTCTTCACGTCCTTGGCCGACGGCATGGGGTCGGCCGCCACCGGCGGGCACGGAGTGAGCGGACACAGAGTGACTAGCAGCGCGCACGCCAGGAGCCCGGCCCGAATTGAGCGCATAGGTCCCCCTGAAAACAGATGGTTACTCTATGCACACAGTTCCCAGCGCTCTCATGCACGTAACGTCATCACCGCAGGCGGAAGAGGCGTTCTATCCAGGGACGGATCCCGGCGACCACCGGCCGGGCGGCCCTCGGGTAGGTGAAGACGGGGGTCTGGCCGCCGTACGCGGCGTGCAGTTCGGCCTTGCACCAGTCGGCGGTCACCCGGGCCGTGGCCCACGCCGCCGCGATGGCCGGCCTGGCCTCCGGATGGCGGTCGTAGGTCTGGAAGAGGGTCATGGTGGCGTCGGCGGCGGCGTGACCGTCGCCCGGGTACGCGGTGCCCGCCAGGTAGGGGGCCGCCCCGGGACGGGCAGCGGGCAGACCCGGCGGCCCAGGTGCGGGTCCTGGCGCAGCTCGAACGCCTCCACGACCCGCTCAGCCGCTCTCGACGGGGGTGGCGGGCTCCTCGGTGGGCGGGTGCGTGGGAGCGGGCGTGGCCGTCTCCGTGGGCGTGGTGGTCGGCGCGGGCGTCTCGGTGGGCGTCGGGGCGGGGGTGGGGGTCGGCACCGGCGGGGTGCGGGTCGGCGGACGCGTGCCCGGCTCGCCGTGCGGCGGATGGCCGGGCTCCCCGTGCGTCGGACGGCCCGGCGGATGACCCGGCTGGCCGGGCTGGCCGTACGTCGGGTCGCCGGGGTCCTGGCCCGGCGGATCGACCTGCGGCGGGCCGTCGGGCGTCGGCTGCGGCTCGCCGGGCTCGGGTTCGGCGGTCGGCGCGGTCGCGTGCGTGGGCACGAGCACGGCCGGCGGCACCGGCGTCGTCGAGCCGAGCATGCCGAACGGCTCGGGCGCCGCGCTGTCGAGGATGGGCTCTACGGTCAACTGGACGTCCTGCGGGTCGGGCTGCCAGGGAAGTCTGATGCCGGGCGGCTCGCCGGTGGCGGGGAACGCGGCCGTCGCCACCCCGGCGAGACCGCCGTTGTCCTTGCCGAACTGGTTGAAGATCACCGCTATCGCCACCACGGTCGCGACCGCCGCCAGCGCGCCCGCCACCGCCTGAGGCCACCTTCGAGCCGCCGTCTGGGTGGGAACGGGAAACCCGGCGGCGTCCAGGGAGGCCGTGCGGCGGGCGACGTAGCGGCGGTAGGGCAGCAGCTCGGGGTCGGCGAAGCAGCTCATGACCCTGATGCGCAGCGCGTCGGGGAGCGCGGCGGCGGGCAGCAGGGCGAAGACCTTGGCGGCCGAGGCCTGGCGGTCGCGGTGGGGCGCGCAGACCTCGCAGCGGGCGACGTGACCGACCAGGTGCTCGCGCATCTCCCTGGTGAGCTCGCCGGAGAAGCCGTCGAGGATCCGGGCCCGGCGCGGGCAGTCGTAGGGGCCCTTGCGTGCCAGGATCTCGGCGGTGACGGCGTCGGTGAGGTGCTCGCGCGCCTGCTGCCGGGCCTGCTCGACCTGGCGCGGCGAGAGCGCGAGCACCTGCGACAGGTCGGCGGTGCCCAGCTCGTGCGTGGTCGCGAGCTCCAGCACCTCGCGGTCGGCGACGGGCAGGCTCACGACGGCGTTCCAGGCCATGAGCCGCAGGTCGGCGTCGGCCGGGTCGTCGAGCGGCGGCGCCTCGGCCAGGGCCTCGTCGGTGCCGGGCGGCGCGGCCATCCTGCGGCGCAGGCATTCCAGCCGGGCGAGCGCGAGCAGCCAGACCCGGAACCTGTCGGGCTGGGACAGCGCGCCCGCGTGCGCCTCGGCGGCGATCAGCGTGTCGCGCAGGGCCACCTGGGCGCTGTCGGTGTCGAGGAGGAGGGACCAGCAGTAGCGGTAGACGCTCTCCGCGTGGGTGTCGTAGAGCGCGGCGAGGGCTCCCGGGTCACGGGTGCGGAGTGCCTCCACCAGGACGCGGTCATTCATGTGACCGAAGGTAATGGATCGGTAACTAGTAGTTCTACCGGTTCCGCCGCTTGTCTACCGCGACCTGTCAATTCCTCAACCTATTTGTTCGGACTAATGCCGATTATTGCTTTACTTGGCCCATGACCTGGCTCCCCCGATCCACCGTGAACGGCTCGGAGGTGGGCTTGACCGTGTGCTCCGGGATCGCGCCGCCCATGGCCAGATCCTCGTAGGGGCGGCCGGTCGAACCCCAGGTCCTGGCGGTGACGTCGGTCTTGGCGACCTTGCTGCCCTTGGGCAGTCCGGCCACGGTGAGGATGAACCTGGGCGGGCTGCCGGCCTTGACGTCGTCCACGAACGTGCTGCCGCCGCCGAGCAGTTTGCCGGCCCCGTCGCGCAACAACGCGTTCACCACCAGGCTGCTCGCCGGCAATTGATACGGATTCCCGACATAGCCGGTAATAAGGTAAGAGTCGTCTTTTTGGCGCATTGTCTGGACGCGGGTGATCGGGAACGACTGGAACGACGACGGGATGCGCGCGGCGGTCCGCCACTGCGCCGGACGGTACTGGATGGTCACCTTGACCGGCTTCTCGGCGGTGGACGCCTGGCCGGTGAAGGCCAGGGAGCCGCCCGGCGGCACGGCGTCGAGCGGCTGGTCCATGCGCACCACCTCGGTGCCGGCGGCGTCGCGGCCCACGATGGTGGCCACCACGTGCTCGCCGAAGTGCCACGGGTTGGCGTTGCTGAGCACGCCCGCCCAGTTGACGGCATAGCCGTCGGAGGACTTGGCGATGTTCGAGACCTGCTCCTTCAGAACGAGCGGCTTGAGCGATTGGGTTGGCTGGTCCTCACTTGAACAACCGGCGAGGCAGATCGCCCCGAGTGCGAGGAGGCTGACGGTTCGGCTACGCGGGATCACTTTGCCGTGATAACCCGTGCATGGGCACGGCTGTCAGATGACACGCGCCGGGCGTACCAACTCTTTAACGCCGCCGGACGACCCTGGTCTCGTCCCATACCGGCTCGGACGACTCGTAGACCATGCCGTCGGAGCCGAAGACCAGGAAACGGTCGAAGTCGGCGGCGAACCAGCGGTCGTGGGTGACCGCCATGACCGTGCCGTCGAACGCGTCGAGGCCCACCTGGAGCGCTTCGGCGCTGGCCAGGTCGAGGTTGTCGGTCGGCTCGTCGAGCAGGAGCAGCGTGGCGCCCGACAGCTCCAGCAGCAGGATCTGCAGCCGCGCCTGCTGGCCTCCGGACAGCGTGTCGAACCGCTGCTCGGCGATCAGCCCGGCCAGCTCGTAGCGGGCCAGGGTCTTCATGGCCTCGTTCTTGAGCCTGGCGTGCTCGTTCATCACGATCTCGACCGGTGTGCGGCCGAGCAGCTCGGGCCTGGAGTGGGTCTGGGCGAAATGCCCGGGTACGACCCGGGCGCCGAGCCTGGCCACGCCGGCGTGCGCGACGGGCTCGCCGGCCAGCAGGCGCAGGAAGTGGGACTTGCCCGAGCCGTTGGAGCCGAGGACGGCGACGCGCTCGCCGTACCAGATCTCCAGGTCGAACGGGCGCATGAGACCGGTCAGCTCAAGGCCCTCGCAGATGACCGCGCGCTTGCCGGTGCGGCCGCCGCGCAGCCGCATCTTGATGTTCTGGTCGCCGGGGGCCTGCTCGGGCGGGCCCGCCTCGACGAACCTGCGCAGCCGCGTCTGGGCCGCGTGGTAGGGGGCCGCCATGCCGTCGTTGTACCTGGCCTTGTTCTTCAACATGTTGACCAGGGCCTTGAGCTTGGCGTGCTCTTCGTCCCAGCGCCTGCGCAGCTCGTCGAGCCGCTCGTTGCGGGCCTTGCGGGCCTCGCCGTAGCCGGCGAAGCCGCCGCCGTGGATCCAGATGTTGCCCGACTCGACCGTGACGATGCGGTCGGCGGCGTTGGCGAGGAGCTGGCGGTCGTGGCTGACCAGCAGCACGGTCTTGGACGTCTCGCGGAGCTGCTGCTCCAGCCACTCCTTGCCGGGCACGTCGAGGTAGTTGTCGGGCTCGTCGAGCAGCAGGGTCTGGTCGGGGCCGCGCAGCAGCGCCTCCAGGACGAGCCGCTTCTGCTCGCCGCCGGACAGGGTGGCCACGTCGCGGTACTTCACCCGGTCGTACGGGACGCCGAGGGCGGCGACGGTGCAGGTGTCCCAGAGCACCTCGATCTCGTAGCCGCCGGCGTCGGTGTAGTCGCCGATGGCCTGCGCGTAGCGCATCTGCGCCTTCTCGTCGTCGCGCTCCATCATCACCAGCTCGGCCGCGTCGAGCCGCTCGGCCGCCTGCCGCACGGCCGGCGGGGCGACGCCCAGCAGCAGGTCGCGGACGTTGCTCCCGTCGCGCACGCTGCCGATGAACTGACGCATCACGCCCAGCCCTCCGGAGCTGGTCACGCTGCCCTCGACGGGTTCGAGGTCGCCGGCGACCAGGCGCATGAGCGTGGTCTTGCCCGCGCCGTTGGGCCCGACGAGCGCCGCCTTGACACCGTCGCCGATCCGGAAGGAGACGTCGTTGAGCAGGGGCCGGCCGTCGGGCAGCACGTACGTCAGATGTCCTACTTCAACGTGGCCCATCCGGGCAGGCTACCGGCCGCTCCGCACCACCGGCACCCGAATTTCGGGCCGGTGATCCCGGGGACCCTGGACAGCAAGTGATCTAATGACTAGAACTGTACGGGACCCCCCAGCCCTAGGAACCGGTGATGACGCGATTCCGCTCCTCCCTCGCCCCCCTCGCCGTCGCGGTGCTCGGTCTGATCGCCGCGCCGCAGCAAGCGTGGGCCGCGCCGCCCAAGCCCGTGCCGCCGTCGGTCGGCGCGACGCAACAGCAGTCCGGCCCGGTCTCGGCGTGCGCGCCCACCGTGCGCGGCGCGTCCGTGGACGCCCGGCTGACCAGCCTGTTCACCTCGTACGGCAACGACAACAGCCGCCTGGACGACTGGACGGGCGCCGACGGCACCTACTCGCTCAGGCTGCCGAACGGCCGTGAGCTGTGGGTGTTCTCCGACACCTTCCTCGGCCGGGTCAACCCCGACGGCTCCCGGCCGCCGGTCGTCGAGGAGGGCGGCACCACCGTCTTCCTGAACAACTCCTTCGCCGTCGAGCGGGACGGGCGGCTGTCCACGGTCCACGACGGCACGGCCGCGAAGCCCGAGGCCGTGATGCCGCCCCGCGACGACAAGCACTGGTACTGGGCCGGGGACGCCACGCTGGCGGGCGGCCTGGTCGAGGTCACCTACCAGGAGTACGAGCGGTTCGGCCCCGGCGCGTGGGACTGGCGCTGGCACCGGAACGTGGTGGCCAGGTTCGCGCCCGGCCGGCTCCACCAGCCGATCAGCGTGCACGACCTGCCCTCGGGACACGGCGTCTCCTGGGCCTCCGGCCTGCTGAAGGACGGCGGTTACACCTACGTGTACGGCGTCGAGGACCTCGGCTCGGCCAAGTACATGCACCTCGCCCGGGTCAGGGGCCAGAGCCTGCTGGGCACGTGGGAGTTCCGCACGGCCGACGGCTCCTGGTCGCCGGACGAGACCGACTCGGCCCGGATCATGGGCGGGGTGGCGAACGAGTACAGCGTCACCCGGGTCGGATCCGGATATGTCCTGATCACTCATGACACGACCGAGGTGCTCAGCCCCAACATCGTGGCCTACTCGGCGTGCTCGCCCACCGGCCCCTTCACCGGCAAGCAGCACGTCTACACCACCCCCGAGACCAGCGGGAACGTCTTCACCTACAACGCCCACGCCCATCCCGACGTCGCCGGGAACGGCCTGGTGGTCTCCTACAACGTCAACAGCTTCGTCAACACCGACCACTACCGGGACGTGTCCGTCTACCGGCCCAGGTTCCTGGATGTGACGTTCGAGTGAGACGTAACTGGGCGGCGCGCCTGCGGCACCTCACCCTTGACGGGCTGCGGGCGGTCACGCTGGAGAACGAGCGGCTGCGCGTGACCGTCGTGCCGGACAAGGGCGGCGACGTGGTGGAGTTCCTGCACAAGCCCACCGACACCGACTTCGTCTGGCTCTCCCCGCAGGGCCTGCGCGACCCGCGCGACCACCGTCACGGCGCGGCCGACGACGTCGCCCAGTTCGTCGACCACTACGAGGGCGGCTGGCAGGAGGTCTTCCCCAACGGCGGCGCGCCCGGCGAGTACCGGGGCGCGCGCCTGGCCCAGCACGGCGAGGTGGCCGGGCTGCCGTGGTCGTGCGAGGTGGTGGCCGACTCCGAGGAGGAGGTCGCGGTGCGGCTCGGCGTGCGGACGCGGCGGCTGCCGTACCGGGTGGAGAAGGTGTTCCGGCTCCGGTCCGGCACGGCCGCGCTGGAGGTCGAGGGGCGGGTGACCAACGAGGCGGACCTCGCGCTGCACGCGATGTGGGGGCAGCACATCGTCTTCGGGGCGCCGTTCCTGCGGGCGGGGGCGCGGATCCGGCTGCCCGAGGGGGTGCGGGTGATCCCGCACGCGGGCCCGATCGACCCGGCCGGGCGCCGGGTGCGTCCCGGCGGGCCGTGGCGGTGGCCGGTGGTGCCCGCCGACGGGGGCGGGGAGACGGATCGAGCGTCGTGCCGGAGCGGGGCGGGCCGAGCGACATCGTCTACCTCGCAGGTTTCCCTGAGGGTTGGTACGAAATTTCGGGGGATATCGGTATGCGGGTGGAGTGGGATGCGGCGCTCCTCCCCTACCTGTGGATGTGGCAGGAGCTCGGGGCGTCCACCGGCTACCCCTGGTGGGGACGGGCCTACACGCTGGGGCTCGAACCGTTCGCCGGCATGCCGACCGACGGCCTGGCCGCCGCCGTGGCCAACGGGAGCGCCCTGTCGCTCGGACCGCAGGAGACCAAGGTGTTGAGGTGGCGCGCGGAGGTGCTGGCGTGAGTGAGTTTTCCGGCAAGGTGGCGCTGGTCACCGGCGGGTCGATGGGCATCGGGCGGGCGGTGGTCGACCGGCTGGCCGACGGCGGCGCGAACGTGGTGTTCTGCGGCGTGGACAAGGACGCGGTGCTCGACAGCGAGCACGTCACCGGCGTCGTCGCCGACGTGCGCAGGGCCGGCGACATGCGTGACCTCGTGGATCTGGCCGTGACCAGGTACGGCGGCCTCGACGTCGTCGTCACCTGCGCCGGCGTCCAGCGGTACGGCACGGTCGAGGACACCCCGGAGGAGGTGTGGGACGAGGTCATGGACGTCAACCTCAAGGGCGTCTACCTCACCTGCAAGGCCGCCGTGCCGAGGCTCAGGGAGCGCGGCGGCGGCTCGATCGTGGTCATGTCGTCGGTGCAGGCGTTCGCCTCGCAGGCGCAGGTGGCCGCCTACACCGCGAGCAAGGCCGCCCTGAACGGCCTGACCAGGGCCATGGCGCTCGACCACGCGCCCGACGGGATCAGGGTCAACGTGGTCTGCCCGGGCTCGGTGGACACCCCCATGCTGCGCTGGGCGGCCGACCTGTGGCGGGGCGAGCTGTCGCAGGAGGAGCAGGTCGAGCAGTGGGGCAGGGCCCATCCGCTGGGCCGCGTCGGCCGCGCCGAGGAGGTGGCCGAGCTGGTGGCGTTCCTGGCGGGGCCGCGCTCGTCGTTCATCACCGGTGCCGAGCACCGCGTGGACGGCGGTCTGCTGGCCCGAAACCCGGCGGCGCTCCCCGACTAGGTCGAGTAAGTCCCCAGTCGCCTCCCAATCCTGGCAATCGTTGTGTCAACGCGACGAAGTACCAGGTGGTGAGCCTGGTAACCAGAGTCTCTGCGTGTAATCCGAGGGTGGGTCCCGAGCCCCCTCAAGCACGTAGGTACGGGTTCCGAAACAACTCACCGATCTAGGAGAGACCTGTGAGGCTCACCAAGAAGGCCGTCGGCTTCGTCGCCGCGGCCGCGCTGTTCACCGTGGTCGTCCCGGCTGCCGCGGCGGTGGCCAGCCCACGCTCGACGTGCTACGGCGGCCGCGTCTGCCTGTACGCCGGTTTCGACTACAACCGTGGCCAGAGCGACCACTGGCGCGACTTCACGGCCGACGACTCCGACCTGGCCGACAACAACTGGCTGAACTGGGACTTCAGCAACACCTGGCACAGCATGGACAACGAGACCAGCTCCGTCAGGAACCGCATCGGCTGCAGCGCCACCCTCTGGCAGCACGCCGACTACACCGGTGCCCACAGCACCTTCACCCACAACTCCAACGATGGTTACCTGTCCAACAACGCCATCGGCAACAACCGCACCAGCTCGATCGACATCTGGTGCCGCTGAGAAATAACGGGAGTGCCGGTTTCCGGGCTTGGCCGCCGGAAACCGGCTGTCGCGGCCTCCTCGCGGGCGCGCTGCTGCTGTCCGCCGCGGCCTGCGCCGCCGGCGAGCCCGTACGCGAGCGGCCTGCGGCGGGCGTGACCTCGGTGTCGCAGCTCGTGTTGCCGTTCGACGCCTACAAGCCGACTCCCGAGCAGCGGGCCGTCCTGGGCAATGCCCACAACCATCTGGTCGCGCAATGCATGAACCGCCGCGGCCTCACCGTCACCCCACCCGCCGAGGACGCCGCCGAGCTGGCGGCGGTCGATCCCGGCAACTCCCGCCGCTACGGCGTCGTGGACACCACGGCCGCCCAGCGGTACGGCTACCACCTGGCCAGGCCCCCGTCCCCGGACACCACCGCCTCCTGGGTCAACAAGCTGCCCAAGCACACCCGCCACCGCCTGTACGGCACCGCGGCCGACCGCGGCTGCCTCGACCGCGCCTCGGCGACGATGGAGAGCGGCACCCGCAAGGCGGACTGGCCGTGGCTGGGTCTCCAGGACTCGCTCACCCTGGAACAGGCCGCCAAGCACGGCGGCGTGGCCGCGGCGACCAGGCGCTGGCAGTCGTGCATGACCCAGGCAGGACACCCCTACCCGGATCCCGAGGCGGCCATCGCCGACTCCCGCTGGGACCTGGACAAGCCCGCCGTGAGCGAGGAGGAGAAGCAGACGGCCGTGGCCGACACGACCTGCAAGTGGTCGTCGGGCCTGGTCGCCGCCTGGTTCGATGCCGACGCCGAGCTTCAGCGCGCGGTCATCCGGGACAACGGGGAACGCTTCGAGGCGCTGGCCGCGAACCTGCGGCAGCGGCTGGAGCGGGCCTCACGCCTGCTGTCCGAGCACGAAGGCCGCCAGGTCGGCTGACTGGGCGAGCCTGCTGGGCTCGTGCGCGTACATCATGTGGCCGGCCTCGTAGTACTTGAACTCGACGTTGGCGGCCAGCTCGGCGGGCACGGGCAGGTGGGCGAAGGCGTGCTCGGCCGCGTAGTAGGGCGTGGCGCCGTCGTGGTAGCCGCAGGCCACGTGCACGCGCAGGTGCGGGTTGGTCCGCATGGCGGCGCCGAGCCGGTCGGTCACGCTGACGTGCACGCCCTCGAACTCCTTGTACGACCACGGGTGCACCCGCGAGCTGAGGATCTCGTAGGGCAGGTCGTTGGCGTACTCCAGCTCGGTCCGCAGGTAGTGGTTGAGCGCGGCGCTGTAGGGGCCGGTGATGGCGTTCATGCTCGGGTCGGAGACGAAGTGCTCGCGCCCGCCGTCGGGGTCCCAGCCGGTGAAGCGGCCGTCGAGCCTGCCGACGGTCAGCCGGCGGTCGCGCAGCAGCTCGGTGAAGAAGCGGATGTGCTCGATGCGCAGGTCCACGCGGTCGACGTAGTCCTCGGACAGGCCGGACAGCGCGGCGACCCTGGAGACCGCGGCGGCGCGCTCGTCGGCGGTGAGGCGGTTGCCGCGGGCCAGGGCCCACGGGTAGTCGCGGGAGGCGTACTCCTCGGCCTCGCGCAGCACGTCGGCCAGCGGGCGGTCGCCGTGCAGGCCGTGATAGTGCGCGATGGCGGCATATGTCGGTAGATAGAGGGCGTAGGCCACGTCGTTGCCCTCGTTGAACTCCACGGTCGCGTAGTCGAGCACCGAGGAGATCAGCATCACGCCGTTGAGGTACATGCCGTACCGCGACTGGAGATGGTCGGCCAGGCCGGCCGCCCTGACCGTGCCGTACGACTCGCCGGCCAGGAACTTCGGCGACATCCAGCGCGCGTTCCTGGTCGTCCAGAGCCGGATCACCTCGCCGACCGACTCCACGTCGCCGCTGAACCCGTGGTACGGGTCGGCCTTCTCCCCCTCGGCCGCCCGGGAGTAGCCGGTGGACATCGGGTCGATGACGACCAGGTCGCTCACCTTGAGCAGGGTCTCGTCGTTGTCGGCCAGCGCGTACGGCGGAGGCAGCAGCGAGCCCGCGTCCCCCATCACGACCCGGCGCGGGCCGAGGATGCCGAGGTGCAGCCACACGCTCGACGACCCGGGGCCGCCGTTGAAGGCGAACGTGACCGGTCTGGTCAGCGGGTCGGCGTCGTCGAGCGTGTAGGAGGTGAGGAACACCTCGGCCTTCGGGCGGTGGCCGTCGAACGTCCCGTCCGTGAACACCTCCTCGCGCACCACCATGGTTCCGGTGGTGGCGGTGTATCCCTCACCGGTCGGCAGGGTGTGCCGGGTGGTGACGAGGTTGTCGGCGGGCTTCTTCGTCTGTACTTCGTCGGACATAGCGGCCAATTATGGAGCAACGTCCACCGAGATCGCGGGGTCGGCGAAGCGTTCGTTCGGGACGGTGGCGTACCAGCCGGGACGGCCCGGGTCGCGGTCGTAGGGGTAGCCGCCGGTCTCCCGGTAGAGCTCGGCGTAGCGGGCCACACGATCGGGGTCGAGGCGCACCCCGAGCCCCGGGCCCGAGGGCACGGCGATGGCGCCGTCCGCGTACGGCAGCTTGCCGCCCTCGATCACGTCGTCGCGCAACTGGTGGTAGTGGGCGTCGGCGGCGTAGGTGAGGTTCGGCAGCACCGCGCCGAGGTGCAGCATGGTCGCGAGCTGGATGCCCAGTTCGCCCGAGGAGTGCACGGCCACCCCGACCTGGAACGTGTCGCACACCCCCGCCGCCTTCACGCACGGCCGCACCCCGCCCCAGAACGTCGTGTCCAGCAGCACCACGTCGGCGGCCCTGCGCAGCACGTTGGAGGCGAGCTGCTCGAAGTTGACGACCACCGTGTTGGTGGCCAGCGGCACCCTGACCTGCTCCCGAACGGCCCTGAGCCCTTCCAGCCCCCAGACGGGGTCCTCCAGGTAGTCGTTGTTCAGCCCCTCGATGGCCCGGCCGAAGCGCAGCCCCTCGGCCACCGACAGCACGGCGTTGGGGTCGTACCTGAGCCGGTCGGCGGGGAACGCCTCGGCCAGCGCGCGGTAGCACTCCAGCTCGTAGTCCGGCGGGAACACGCCGCCCTTGAGCTTGTGCACGGTGAACCCGTGCGCCTCCTTGAGGTGGGCGGCGTGCTCGACGAGCTGGCCGGGGGTACGGATCTCCGGGTGGCCGTCGGCGGCGTACCGGAAGAACAGGTAGGAGGCGAACGGGACCGCGTCCCGCAGCCGCCCGCCCAGCAGGTCGTGGGCGGGCACGCCGAGGTGCTGCCCGACGAGGTCGAGGCAGGCGAACTCGACGGCGGCCAGGAGCTGGGTGCGGTTGTTGTAGAGCGAGGCGGTCGGGTTGGCGATCTTGAAGCGCAGCGCCTCCAGCTCGAAGGGGTTGTGCCCCTTCAGGTACGGGACGAGCGCGCGGAAGGCCGACTCCGCGCTCTCTCCCCCGCCGCCCATCTCCCCCAGGCCGACCAGCCCGTTGTCGGCCTCGACCTCGACGATCGTGCGGACGAACCGCCCCCAGTGGGCGCCGTTGCTGTGCCGCAGCGGCGCCTCCAGCGGGACGGCGACCGTCGTGGCCCGGATGTCAACGATCTTCACGCGCGCTTCCCCCCGACGACGGCGACCCCGCACGCGGGCAGCCGGACCTCGACCGGATCCCGTCCCGGCACCGTGACCGTCGCCGTCACCGGCTCGGCGGCCAGCGACTGCAGCCGGACCACGCGCTCCCCGTCCACCCGGCCGATCGAGGTGATCAGCACGTCGGGGTGGTCCACCGAGGCGTAGGTCTCGGTGGACCCCGGTTCGCCGGTGACCAGCGCGCCGACGAACGGCTCGGTCAGCCCCGAGGCCACCGCCGCGCCCAGCCTGCTGCCCTTGACGCCGGCCTCCGACGTGACGGCGTACCGGAAGGTGGTCTCGCCCTGCTGCTGGGCCGGGAAGTTGGTGTCCCAGATGTTGTTGAGCGCCCAGGAGTAGACCGTGCCGTCCTCCTGGTCGAGCGTGGGCGGGAACGGCGCGTACGGCATGTGGATGGTGCCGAGCTGCACCAGCGGCGCTTCCAGGGTGGCCCAGGCGACGGTCAGCTCGGGGTCCTCGAAGGCGATCCAGTGCCTGATCGGCAACATGTACTCGGCCGAACCCGGGACGCGCGGCACGCCGGGGCCGCCGACGCCGCCGGTCAGCTCCCAGGCCGTGGCCGGGCCCGTCGCGAACGGGAAGGCCAGGAAGACCGCCTCCTTGGCCGGGGTGCCCTGCTTGGCGAGCTGGTAGGTCAGGTCGAGCCTGGGGACGCCCCGGTGCAGCTCGATCGTGGTGCGCAGCCAGTCGACGCCCTTGCCCTGGAGCTCGACGACCAGCTTCTCGCTCACCGCCGTGCGCTGCGCCTTGACGATCGTGGCGTTGCGGGCGACGGCCCGGTCGCCGAGGAGCGTCCTGTCGTGCGCCCCGACGTGGCCCGACAGGTGGTTGAAGTGCGGGGCGGTGGCGTAGCGGTCGTAGACGTACTGGCCGAAACCGGCGGCGGCGTCGCCGTTGACCAGCTCGCGGCCGGCCGACTTGTCGAAGATCGAGCTGATGTGGCCCTCGCGGACGTCGTAGGCGACCCGGTAGAACTCGTTCTCGATCACGCCGTCCAGGCCCGGCTCGACCGGCTCGGGGGCCTGGTTCTGTCCCCGGACGACGTCGAGCCGCGCGTAGCCGAAGCCGGGGACGTCGGCCACGACCGCGTGGACGTGCCGGCCGATCGGTCGGGTCGGCCAGTCGTCGGGGTCGACGTACTCCTCGTGGTGCGGCACGGTCTGCCCGGTCCGGGCGTCGACCAGCGCGATCGGCACGTCCACGGCCACCACGTCGCGCGGCAGGAACGCGCGCACGACGTCGGTCCGCGCCCGGGTGCCGGGGTTGAAGACGGCGAAGGAGGCCAGAGCGGCGGCTTCCCCGTCCGGGGCCGACAGGGCGGCTGCGAAGCGGCGGGTGGCGGCGTGCAGCAGGTCGGAGGCGTCGTCCTGGGCCTGGTAGGCGCCCGACGACTTGCGGGTCCACTGCAGGCCGCCGGAGTCGCCCGCCTCCTCGGCGTCCTCCCACGGGTTGGCCGCGCCCCAGGTGTGCTCGTTGAACAGGGCGACCTTGTCGTACGCCTCGTCGATCTGGTCCGTGGCGTCCGCGCCGGCGATCGTGTGCAGGGTCTCGGCGACGCGCAGGGCCGACTGCGCGCGGCGCACGTAGCCGAGCGGGCGGGCGCCCGAGCCGAGCCCGTCGGCCCACCAGTCGGTCCAGTCGCCTTCGTGCACGGCCAGGCGGTCGTGGTAGCGCTCCTCGACGTGCTCGAAGAAGTCGCTGTTGACCGCCGAGCGCAGGCGCGGCCAGGCCCACGTCTCGTTCCACCGGCGGGCGATCGAGGCGGGCACGATCGACGGCCCGGCGTTGTCGGCGTGCGCGCCCTGGACCCGCAGGTGCAGCACGTCCAGCTCGTACGGCTCGCGCGGCGCGTCCGGCCCCTGCCACCCGAACGTCCCCGGCCCGTACGGGTAGCCCCGCGTGGCCAGCGCCGACAGGTAGCGCGGCAGCAGGTCGTCGGCCAGCTCGTAGGAGTCGGTCAGCCCGACCGTGTTGCCCTCCATGTACGCCATCCCGTGCGGCGTGTCGGTGAACCACACGAGCAGTTCGTTCCCGCTCGGCGCCCGCCACCGGAAGGGCCTGGTCAGCTTGTCGCCGCCGTGCAGGTACGGCACCGACCGCCCGGCCCAGTTGTGCGCGGCGGCCAGGTAGCGCACGCCGGAGGCGTTGAGCGCGTCCACCAGGCCGACGACCGCGCCCGGCACGTCGGTGTGCATGGCGGATCTGGTGGCGAAGCCGTACCGGTCCTGGAGCTGTGCGGTGAAGCGGAGCTGGCGGTAGAGCTCCTCGGTCGAGCACGCCTCGGTGTGCAGCTGGAACGGCAGCGCGGTCACCTCGATCACGCCCGCCCTGGCCAGCGCGGCGAACGAGTCGACCTGCCCGGCGGGCCGGGCGTCGAGCCATTTGAGCGCGGGCATCGACGACTCGACCGTCCAGCGGAACTTGGCGTCGTCCGGCCAGGAGGCGGTCTCCTCGGCCAGCCGCAGCGCCGCGTCGAGGTAGTCGAGGTGGTGGCGGAGCACCGTGCCCTGCGGGTCGGTGTAGCCGATGTCCAGGTGCGAGTGGTGCACGACGAACACGCTCCACTTGCGCTGCGCGGTGACCGTGACCTGCGCGCTGCCGACCACGCCGGCGTCGTCGCGGCACTCCAGGGTGAGCGTGCGCGGCGCGTCCACCTCGGGCACCAGCAGCGTCACGTCCGTGCCCGAGGCGCTGTCGACGCCCACCAGCACGTGGGTCAGGGGTTGCGTGCTCGACACCCTGACCGCCTGGCGGCCGTCGTGCGTGAACAGCGGCAGCACCGCGACCCGCACCTCCAGCCCGCGCACGCTGATCACCGGGGTCGAGGTGTCGTTGCGCAGCGCCTGCCTGATCCCGTCGTAGTCGGGGCTACCCAGGCTCCGCTGCAGCAACCGGCTCGTCATCTAAACACTCCCTAGGGACAGGCCCCGTGCGAAGAGGCGCTGGGTTGCCAGGAACAGCACGACCGTCGGCAGCGAGACCACCAGGCCCGCCGCCAGGCCGACGGGGACCGGGGTGCCGGCGTAGACGTCGGTCATCAGGCCGGCCAGTGCGGTCATGACCGGCCGGACGCTCTCGGTCTGCGTCAGCGTCAGGCCGAAGATCAGGTCGTTCCAGATGAAGGTGAACTCCAGGATGAACACCGCCGTCAGCGCGCTGAGCGAGATCGGCAGGTAGATCCGCCAGAAGATGCGCCACGTGGACGCGCCGTCCATGCGGGCCGCCTCGAAGATCGAGAACGCGACGCCCGTGTAGAAGTTGCGCAGCACGAACGCGGCCAGCGGCACGTTGATCGCGGTGTAGACGAGGATCATGCCGAGCCTGCTGTCGTACAGGCCGGCGTCGCTGTAGCCGACGAACAGCGGCACGAGCAACATCTGCGACGGGAAGACCGTGCCGCCGAAGATCAGCAGGAACCACCAGAACCCGTGCCGCAGCCGCAGCACCACGATCGTGTAGCCGGCCAGCGCCCCGATCACCACGCCGAGCAGCGGCGAGACGACCGCGTAGAGGGCGGTGCTGGCCAGGCTGGCGGTCAGGTCGGCGCTGTCCAGGGCACGGCCGAAGTTCTCCAGCAGCGCGAAGTCGCCGGACGGCACCCACGCGCGACCCGGATCGTACGAGGCCGCCGGTCTGGAGGCGTTGACGATGAGCAGGTAGGTCGGCCCGAGCCAGATCAGCCCGAGCACGATCAGCACGATCCGCCGGATCATCGCACCTGCCTCCTCAGGTAGAGGTAGGAGGCCAGCCCGGTGACCACGGTGAGCATCACCGCGACCGCCGAGCCGTAGCCGTAGTCACTGGCCACGAACGTGTCGCGGTACATGGTCACCGCCAGCGTCTCGGAGTTGCGTCCCGGGCCGCCCTGCGTCAGCACCCACACGATGTCGAACGTCTTCAGGCTCGCCACCAGCGCCAGCCCGACCACGACCGCGGTCAGCGGGCGCATCAGCGGCCAGATCACGTGCCGGAACAGCCGCCAGCCGGAGGCGCCGTCGATGCGGGCGGCCTCGATCGGCTCCTTGGGGATGGACTGCAGGCCCACGACGAACAGCAGCGTGTTCACGCCGAGTTGCTGCCAGGTCCACACCAGCAGCATGGCCAGCGTGTTGTGCGGCGCGACCTGGAGGAACGCGGTGTCCACGCCGAGCAGCCGGTTGGCGATCCCGTCGTGGGACAACACCGGACTCCACACCATGGCCAGGCCCGCGCCGCTCAGCGCGTACGGCAGCATGAACGGCACCCGGTACCAGGCGCCCCCCTTGATGTCGTAGGACAGCACCGCGACCAGCAGGCCGAGCCCGACCGGCAGCACCATCGTGCCGGCCACCCAGATGAGCGTGTTGCGGGTCGAGGTGAGCAGCGCGGGGTCGTCCAGCAGCTTGACGAAGTTGCGCACGCCGACCCACGCCGGGGACTCCAGGCCGTCGTACCGGGTGAGGCTCAGGTAGGCCGTCCACAGGAACGGCGCGTAGAGCAGCCCCGCGACCAGCACGGCCGCGGGCGCCACATAACCGTGCCTGAACCGGCCGAGCATCGGTGCCCGCATCACTGATGCGTGGCCCAGTACTCGTCGGCGGCCTTCTGGATGGTCTCCAGCACTTCCTTGTACGTGCCGGGCTCGGTGACGAACTTGCCGAAGCCGTCGAGCGCGGCGGTCAGCACCGGGGGCGGCGTGGCCTCGAAGTAGCGGTTGACCAGGCGGTACTTGCCGCCGCCCGCGTCCTTGGTGACCGTGCCGAGCGCTTCGTCGGCGATCTCGACCTTCGGGTTGGCGCTCACGTCACCCCTGGTGGAGGCCCACTTCTTCTGGGCGTCGGCGCTGGTCCACCACTTGAGGTACTTCATGTTGGAGTCGGGGTCGGCCCCCTTGGCGAGCGAGCACAGCGGCCCGCTCTCGAAGATCATCGAGGTCTTCGGCAGCGCGGGGTTGACGTTGGGAATGACGAAGAATCCATAGTCGGTGCCGGACTTCAGGTCGCGCTGCGTCATGCTGGTGCCGAACCAGGTGCCGAAGGAGACCATCGCCGCCTTGCCGTTCTTCAGGACGTCACCGGGGTCGGTCTTGTCACCCGGGTTCATGAAATATCCGGCGTCGATGAGCGACTTCCACTTCTCCATCACCTGGACCACACCCGGGTCGGTGTACTTGGCCTGACCCGTGGACAGGCGGTCGTACAGGTCGGGGTCGGAGCCGGCCATGAGCTGCTCGAACCAGACGAAGGAGAACAACACGCTGGTGTGGTAGAAGGCCTTGACGCCGTTCTTCTTCAGGGTGTCGGCGGCCTGGACCAGCTCGTCCCAGGTCTGCGGGGGCTTCAGGCCGTACTTGTCGAAGATCTTCTTGTTGTAGAACATGCCCCAGTAGGCGACGTTCATCGGCACGCAGTACTGCTTGCCGCCGATCGTGTAGTACGGCGCGAGGTCCTGCGACAGGTCGCCCGCCTTGATCGCCTCCTGCCAGACGGCCGTGGTGTCGGCCACCTGCTTCTGCTTGACGATCTCCTCCAGCATCCCCCCGGTCTGCCAGGTGAACAGGTCAGGCTTGACGTTCGTGCGGAAGGACGCCTTGATGAAGGCCTGGTACTGGGCGGAGTCGGTGTACCCCGTCGGCTTCATGCCCAGGCCGATCTGCTGCTTGGACAGGGCGCCCATCTCGTCGAAGTATTTCGTCCAGGCGCCCTTGTCGTTGTAGAGCGTCAGTTCGGTCTTCTTCTCCGGCGCCTCGGCGCTGTTTCCGCCGCAGGCGGTCAGGACCAGCGCCGCCACGCCCAGCGTGGCCACACGTGACCGGAACATGGCCGGCCTCCTTGCTCTTTCGGGGGGACTTGCTCTATCTGGGGGGCAACCTCTGCTCGACGACGGTCCGGACGTCGACCAGATGGGCCCGCATACGCGCCTGCGCCTCGGCGGCGTCGCGCGCTTCGATGGCCTCCAGGATGGCCAGGTGCTCCTCGTAGTCACGGCGCCGGTCGTCGAAGATCTGCAGGATCTCCCGCTGCTCGGCCCCGTGGACGGTGAGCAGCGAGTCGACCACCTCGTGCAGCACGCTGTTGCCCGCCATCCGCGCGGTCGCCCGGTGGAAGGACATATTGGCCTCGTGCAGCTCGGCGTCCTCGCCGCGCAGGTGCCGGCCCGCCTGGTCGAGCACCCGCTTGACCGCGGCCAGCTCCGCGCCCTCGGCGTGCTCGGCGGCCATGGCGGCCAGCGGCGGCTCGATCACGATCCGCGCGCCGAGCAGTTCGAGGAGCTGGGCGACGTGCATCTCGCGCATGTTGGGGTTGGGCAGCACGAGCCGCTCGATGTCGGCGCCGACGTAGATGCCCGAGCCGTGCCGCAGCTCGATGGCCCCGGTGGCCTCCAGCCTGCGCAACGCTTCGCGCAGCGTCGGGGTGGTGACGGCGAAACGCTGGGAGAGCTCCCTGGTGGACGGCAGCCTGTCGCCCGGCCGGTGCCCCCCACTACGGATGAGCTCCAGCATGCGCTCGGTCAGAGCGTCGGAAAGCGTCGGCCGCGCAACCTCGGACATATCAAGTGATCTAATCACTTAATCCGACGCACGTCTACGCTGACCGGCGATTTCTCCGGCTCAGCGCTTGAGCAGGTCCTTCATCAGGTCGATCTGCGCCTTGCGGGACGCCTGGACCTGCGCCGCCCACTCCTTGACCGCCGGATCCGCCCCGGAGGCCACCTCGGTGTCCGCCATCCTGATCGCGTCGCCCTGGTGCGCGATCAGCAGGGTCATCAGGTCGCGCTCGAAGGACTTCGACTTCTTCAGCGCCCTGATCTGCTTGCGGTCGGTCTCCGGCATGCCGCCGTGGTGGTCGTGGGCGCCGGAGGCGGCGGTGAGCGGCTGTTCCCAGGCGTACAGCCAGCGCAGCATCATCTCGACCTCGTCCTGCTGCGTGCCGGCCACGGCGGCCACCAGGATCCGGAGCTGGTCGGTGGTGGCCCGTTCGCCGCCCAGCTTGGCGATCTCGATGCCCTGGCGGTGGTGCTGGACCATCATCTGCACGAACATCACGTCCTGGGCGTTCACCGGAGGGGCCTTGGCCCCGGCCGTCCCGCAGGCGGTGGCCAGCAGGAGGCCCAGGGCCGCCAGGACGAGCTTCAGGGCGCCGGATCGGGGGGTTGCGGCCACTCTGCGCGCCTTCCATTAAAAAGGAAACCTTCCTAAGAGTTAGACGATTTCCCCGAAACGCGCAAGGGCCCCTGTCAAGGACGCGTTGTAACGTTCCCGGTAGCGCCGCACGACCTCGGCCAGATCGTTCTCCGCCGTGCCGATGGAACGTGCCAGCCCGCGCCGGTACTCCTTGTTGTGCGTGGCCATGATGTCGCCCGAGACGCGCGGCAGGTCCTCCAGGCCGGGCGGATCGGCACGACGAGCCCGCACACGCCCTCGACGGTCAGGTCGTAGCCGCGCGTCAGGTGGACGACCACCGCCAGGGTCCGCAGCGCGGCCGCGTCCAGGGCGCCGCCGCGGCAGGAGGTCAGCACGCGGTCGAGGTCGGTGGTGCTCAGGCCGGTCCTGCGGGCCAGCCGTACGAGCCTGCTCACCCGGTCGAACCAGTACGGCGGGACCGGCCCCGGCCTGCCGTCGACGACGGTCCCCAGCTTGGCGCCGTCCTCGGACATCGTCACCGGAGGGCCGCCGAGGTTGACGAAGAACTTCGCCGGCGGCCGGTCCGGGTCCTCCGCCTGCACGAGCAGTTCCCGCAGTTCCAGCGCGGTCAGCCCGGCGGCCTCGCGGAAGCGCCCGACGCTCTCCAGGACGCTCAGCCGGTCCTGGTCCGAGAGCCCGTAGAGGCGTTTGACCTGCGCCTCGCTCGTCGCGGCCGTCGTCGCGTTGGTGACGTCCTCGGGGGACAGGCCGAGGTACAGCCGGGCCACCGTGCCGGGGTCGGCGTCCGGGGCGAAGAGCCGGTAGAGCTCGTCCGGGCCCAGCCGCAAGCGGCCCAGGTAGTTCCTGAACCGCTCCTCACGCAGCGAGAACGGCATCGAGAACGGGAAGGCCAGCCCGCGCATCACCTCGTACGGATCCCGCCCGACGAGCTTTTCGAGCATCTCCACGACGATGTCGAGGTAGGGCGACTCCGTGAACGTGTTCTCGGCGTCGAGCAGGATCCTGCGCAGATCCGGCCGTCGCTCCTCGCCGAGCAGGGACGGCTGCCGGAAGACGTTCTCCATGAGCCCCAGCAGGTCGACGAGGTGGGCGCCCGGCGAGTACACCGTACGGGCTTCGTCCTCTTGTCTGTGGTCGAGCTCGACGTCGAACAGCTGCTCGTAGTTCGGTAAGGATTCGCCCCTGGCCACGTGTCCCCCTCTGAGGAGCTCCTGTGTTCCCGCCGGTCCTCGGACTCAGAGGCACTCGACCCTCCAGGAATACGCCTGCCGGGTGACAGGTCCAGCCCCGTGTCCGGAACCGGACAATCGATCAACCGTCGTACGGGACGCCGGTCCCGGCAGCACGGTCATGGCCTCCCGGCCCGGGCCGCGCCTACCCCCGGTCGGCCGATCCCCCACCGAAGATCTCCGTGACCAGCCGCTGCGTGGCCTTCTGGAACGCCTCCGCCTGGGACATCGCGGCGTCGTCCACGTAGGTCAGCGAGGCGGTCAGGGTCGTGCCGCCGTCGGGCGTGCTGTACATCAGCGCCGCGGAGCCCGAGATGCCGCCGTTGTGGGTGATGATGGTGCCGCATTCGGGGTCCGCGTCCTGCACGAACACCCCCAGGCCGTAGCCGATCTTGGGGTGCGCGTCGAGCATCTCGGCCAGCAGCGGCGCCGGCAGCAGCCTGCCGCCCAGCAGCCCGGAGATGAACGTGTGCAGGTCCTCGGTGGTCGAGATCATGTCGCCGCCGGTGGCGATCCAGGAGGGGTTCTGGCGGGTGACGTCGACCGTCTTCTCCTGGCCGTCCTCCTCGTACCGGTAGTAGGCGTGGGCGTGCGGCCCGGCGATCTCCGTGTCGGTGCCCGGCACGACGGTGTCCGTCAGCCCGAGCGGCTCCAGGACGCGCCGCCGCATCTCCTCGGCGAGCGGACGGCCGGTGACCTTCTCGATCAGCAGCCTGACCAGCACGTAGTTGGTGTTGGAATGCAGGAGTAGGGCAAAAGCCCGAGGTCAACGCGCCTTTGATGGCGCGGAAGGTCAGCACATCGTCAGCACGCGGCGGC
>NZ_JBIUBJ010000016.1:0-207472 GCF_044547985.1 Nonomuraea sp. NPDC052265 | reverse complement strand
GCCATCCTCGGCATCGAGAACATCAACAGCTTCCGCGTCCAGCTGTCCCAGTGGTCCCACCAGGGCTACATCAACAAGATCGGACCAGCTCTCTACGGGCCCATGCCCGCCAGCACTTAAGCCTTTGTCAGCAGGCTCTAAGGGGCTCCGGCGACCGCACGGGCACACCCACTCAGCGGGAGTGGTCAGGGAATCGCTCATGGCCTGCCCCTCGGCCAGCCGTTGCACAGTGAACGAGGCGGTCGTGAGGAAGTGGCCACCTCCCGCACCCTCGCTGTGGATCTCGCCGCACCGACGGCAGCGGACGTGACGCGGGTCTTTCCCGCGCACCGTCCAGTTCATCGCGATGTCCAGCAGGGTTCTCAGCATGCGCCCCTCATCAGCACAGCCATGACCACCGTTCGCCGACGAGCCGCCGAGAACGCCATTCACGGCCCTGATACCAGCGGTCGCGCAGCGGGGGGCGTTGCGCCCGGAGGTGCCTGGAGAGAAAGGTGCAACTGATCACGAGCTGTTGGTGCCGCCAGTGTCCCGGCGCCTCTCGGGAACGTCAGACTCGGGGGCCTTGGCCTGCCGAGCCTTGCGCAAGAGCAGGGCGGAGGCCGCTTCGCCCAGTGGGTAGGTGTTCGGTCGTCGACCGGGGATCTCTTTCCCCTTGAGAATCTTGCGAATCTGCTGAGGCTGAAGGGGGCCCTTGGCCAGGTACGCGGCAAGCTCGGCGGCCGTGGCGACGGCTTCGTCGTCCGGCACGCTGTTGCCAGACACCGCCGGCTGCTGCGCGATATCTTCGGCGGTGTCGTCGCCGGGCCGGTCAAGCGCAGGTGCGGCGGACGGCGCTACCGCCTCCAGCAGCTCCCGACGGACCGCCAGGAGCCATTGTTCGATTCGCCTGTCGATCAACGTGTATATCTCGTTGGCCACCCGCGCCTTGACCTCGCTGTCGAGCCGATCCTGCAACTGGGCGACGAAGTTCTCAACGAACCGCTCCTGGAAGTCAGTGCCGTCGGCCCAGGTGTTGGCCCACACCTTGAACAGGTTGTCGAACCAGTGCGCAACCCAGGCGTCAAACCCCTTCTTGAGCTCGACGTCCTTCCATGCCGTGATCCGGGAGTCGAACCCAGCTGTGAACAGGACCTCGAACCTGTCCTGGAACTGACTGTCGGCCCAGGACCCCATGCGTTCGTCGAACCGTACGGCGAACAAGGCCTCGACCCTGTCCTGCAAGTGGCCGTCAGCCCATGCCTTCAGCCGTTCGTCGAACCTCTGGCTGACCTGTTCGTCGATCCACCGGTCGAATCGGGCTTGGAACCATTCCTCGAATCGTTCCTCGCTCCAGCGCCCCCACGACAGTCCCACGCAGGCTCCCCTCGCCAGGAGCAGAAATGGATCAGTTAAGTGGAAGATACGAAGCGTCGCGAATACGGGATAGGTAATGACGAGACAGGATTGGGTCTCTCTGGAGAGACCCAATCCAGCTGTTGACGTCGGCCTGATCGTCGCTTCCGGGAGCCTGTCGACGGCGTCGCCAGCGCGCCCAGAGCCGCACTCACAGCCAGTCCAAGCCCAGCATCGTGCGCGAGCCCCATGGCTGCGACAACCCTGACCAGAGAGCCGGCGAGGCGCCGGTGCTCACAAGCGAGCGTTCCGCCCCCTCGCTCCTGGCCTTCCTACGGTCCACGCCAGGCGTCCAAGCCTGGCTACGAGGGCATATCCGACGCGTTCGGATCGCCAGGGACGGTGGAAGGGCGGATGAGGAGAGGGCGGAGGGGCCGCCGATCGTGTGGGCGATGTCCGGTGGCACGGGATCGGGGCGTTCGGGCAGGGGTAGGCCGTTGACGCCCGCTCCGCAGCGCGGGGCCACGTGCAGGTCGTGGACCCGCTCCGTGACGTCGGTGATGGAGAGAAGCACCAGGACCGATCGAGGGCAGTTGGCGGCCGATGAATGAGTTCTCTAGCGGCTTGCCCCGCGAGGTCTAGCAGCTCTACTAGCGACACAACAGCCCTATGACCTGCAGCCTCGCGCTCTAGCGATCGCGTGCAACGCCCTCGGATGAGGTTCCAGGGGCGTTCGTCAATGTAAGTGGGGCGCTAGAGCTGGCTCTTGCATCTACCGAGTACCTCGGCTACGTCAGCACGGTGGGCTCTCAGCGGTTTAGCAATCAAGCTTGGACGGGACTTAGTTCATCGCCCCTAGTATCCGACATTCCCAGTGTTCCGATTAGCCTCACGGATAAATTCCACTAGAGAGTCAACATGTTTTCCAAGGACCTTTGGGAAATCTGCCTTCGGCCACACCTGGCATACTGCGCGGGCGATGCGAATTTTATCTACTGATCCGTTCCATGCTGGCATGTAATTCCTCAGAGGGTCACTCCAGCTATCCCCCGACCATAGAATTTCACGTCCATGAATCTGCCTTACCGCAGCAGACAATATACCGGGCGGCACGTAGTTCTCGATCGTATAGCCATCAGTGATCCAAGCGTGCCCCGGATAGTCCGCGTTATTGAACTCGTCGCGAACACGCTTCTTGGTATGATTGATCGGCTTCCTGGCAGACACCTTGTCACTGTCGATGAGAATTGCAATATATCGATTAAGCCGCCGCAGCGATATGAAGTCCGAAACCTCCGGATCAAGTGCGCTCAGGTGATTTAGAAGACGCCCACCATAAAACATGATGGAGTAGTGTATGCCCTCCACCAACTCCGGAGCCTTCGACTGAATCCAGTGCTGCACATAGATGCGATCACTCGGACCCTCTACCCATATTACGGCATTGGCCTGCAGGAGATCAGAGGGGCGATATCCAAGGTCAGCGCATATCGACGCGACCTCTGCCGGTGTTTTAGCTCGACTAACAGAAGTTTGTCCATCAATATCGCGCACGTGAAAGACGTGAGACTGATCATAGTCCAATATGTGCGCCGAATGCGTGGCAATGATGTACTGATTCAAGGTCTCTTCTCGGAGATATCGAACCAGTTTCCTCTGCAGAAGCGGGTGCAAGTGCACCTCAGGCTCCTCGATACACACAAGATGATCTGTTAGCACTGTAGCAGCGACAGCCAGAATGATCACCTGGTGAATACCAGTTCCCAGATGGGTTAGCGGCAGGACTCTACCACCCCTGTGAACGTTGATCGTGTTTCTTTCAAAAGGAACTTCCAGACGAGCGCTCGGGTCCTCTAGGACGGTTTGCAAGAACCGATTCACCGCTTCAAACCTGGCCCGATCCTGATGCTGAGAGGCGCTAGGATTCTGCAGCCGAGCAAGGTGGTGGATGATATCGGATCCGTTATGTGGGCCCGCGGCACCCCCACCGATCATTCTAAAGGCATCGATGGATGCTACAGGAGGGAACGTTTCCCAAGCATGAAACGCCCCCAGAACCCTTCTAGCATCTTCGCCCTCTCCCCCTCCGCTTTGGCCAGCTATTTTAGAAGAAAGCTCTCCCAGACCATGCCGAATCAGGTCGGCAGTGACTGCGGAGACTTGCTGTTTGCTCGGCGTCAACGAACTGCTTGCGCCCGCCATGTATTCGTATTGAAACCACAATAGGCCATCCTGTGTAAGCCTCAGCGCGGGATGTTCAAGCAAAAGACCCAGCGCTTTCGAAGCCATAGAATCACTAGGAATAGTCGCAGAAATTCGACTGACGATTGGATCGTCCTCCCGGACTGCAACGGCCAAGACAGCAGGAGCCAGACCCTGAGTTCCATAGGGAGCGTCTAGTTCTTCCGCGCCGGGGTGCGCGTTCTTGAGAAAACGAGTTGCCCGAAGAAGATTTGATTTTCCTGCATTATTCTGCCCTGCAAGCAAATTCACTCTGCCGAGCGGGGCCAGAAGCTGAAGATCATCATGGATGCTCCGATATCCGGAGATGCCGAATCCAGGGAACAGCTCCATCTGCGACCCCGATCTTCTCGATGGCGACTTCGGCTTCGGGCGGGAAGTTACACGAACGCGGCTACAAGATAGCGGGTCTTCCGGGCCGGATGGACCACATCTGCACCACATATCCATGGCACCTGCCGCCCATGTCGCTGTGCAGGGTCTGGCAGCCAGGCTGAGCAGTGACCGCGCCAGTCATCGTGAGACGGATGGCGAGCGGCTGACTGATCGAAGGGGCAATACTCCGATGTGCTGAAGACAACGCGGGTGGCGCACTGGCAGGGGGTCCTGAAGGAGCCCCTGCCAGTGGTGCGAGTACGCACCTCTCACCTTTCCCTAGCAGCTCATGCCGCTATGTCTAGCGACCCTGCTAGCGGAAGAGGCGCAGCGCACCCTGTCATCTAGCACTCCAGATGCCTATGCGCACGGTTCCGACATGAGGTGACAGACGTTGTACAGGCACAGGCTGAGACAGCTAGAGCTGTCGCCTGCTGTATGCCTTGATCACATCGGCCCGATTGAGCCCCTTTCGGTTACGCCCCCTGCCGGCGGCGTCACGCCCCCATGTGTCCTCCGTCCTGATGCTGTACTCCTTTAGGCGTGCAGTCAGCGCGGCAGTCTTGGCGTCCATCTCCAGACCGGCCCACTGGCCATATGCGTCCGGCCGGAATTCGGCCAGTCGATCCACAACTGTGCTGTTCCAGACTTTTTCTTCCTTGGCCGTGGTCACGGTCAGGATGTCGGCCAGCAAGTCGTAGGAGACCCGCTGAGGCGGTTGCTGGCCTATCGCTTGTCCCGACAGCGTTCCGGCCGCTTGGCGGAGCTGGTGAGCACGCTCTGCGATCAGCTCGGAGACGGGGCCATCAAGATAGGCCGACCGGACAATAGCCGGATGCTCGGCGATGCCGACCGCCCAGGAGATGCCCTTGTCGTGCAGGGTAAACATGGTGGCCTTGATCCCCGCTTGGTGCGTGCCAGTGCCAAGAATCATGTCGTTCTCCTGCCAGCCCATCACCCGCAGGCAGATCCGGATGCCTGCGTTCGCTGAGATGGCCTTGGGCAGGCTGTCCTTGTCCGGGCGTTGGGTGGCCAGGATGAGGATGATCCCGAGGGCGGGGCCGCGCTTGATGATGGCGGTGGCGTACTCGGCGGCCTCCTCGCCGTGCTCGTCGTCGGCGAACAGCTCCTGGCACTCGTCGATCGCGACCACCATCGGGTGCAGGCCGAGGTCCCGCCGCGCGGCCAGCTCCGGGGTGACCTTGAACTCGGGTGCCTGGTGGCGTGGCAGGCCATCGATGACCTCCGCGCGGCGATCCAGCTCGGCGTACACCTCGGCCAGCGAGGCGACGCATGCCGCCTTTGCGGAGTCGGTGGCGCCCTTGGCGTAGTGGTGGGCCACTCTCTCCATCGCCGACAGGTCGCCGGTGCCCTTGAGCTCGAACAGGCGTAGCTCGGCCAGCGGGTCGAGCGCGCAGGCCAGCAGCAGCACCCGCAGTGCGAATGTCTTGCCGTAGCGCGGCATGCTGCCGATGAGCACGTTGGCGAACATGAGCAGGATCGACACCGGCCGGCCGCGCTGGTCGTTGCCGTACGGGACGGGCTCGAACAGGCTGACCTGCCCCGACTTGAGCAACGGCCAGGCGGGCTGCCGGGCCTTGCGCATCTCGATGTCACCAACCCACAGCGCCAGGCGGCCGGGGTGCTCCTCCGACACCGGCTCGGGCCACACGCAGCCCAGGGCCCGGCGCAGGCCGGAGGCGAGCTTGTCCCGTTTCTCCAGCACCTCCGCCACGGTCACACCGAGCGGCAGGTCGACCTCGGCTCGCCAGCCAGGGCCATCGCGCATGATGGGAGCGGGGAAGGTGATGCCACGCCCGTTCTTGCCGAGGGCCTGGTTGATGGCCGAGATGCCGAGCGATCCGAGCGCGTCCAGCACCTGATCGCTGGTGAGCTTGCGTACGCGGGTCGGGATGACGGCCCTGTCCAGCAGTGGCTGGTCGGCGGGCGAACCGACCATGCCTAGAGCTGCCACGAGCAGGCCGAGGATCGCCCAGTGGACCCAGGTAGGCGCGGCCACCGCGACGAAGATGCTGACCAGCACAAGCGTGATCGTGCCGATGAGGAGCGTCCACAGGCGTGCCTTGACTCGGGCGTCACGCTGCCGCGACAGCGCGAGGTACTCAGCGGCCTGCTCCCGCGACACCGCCGCCCGGCGGATGGGACGGCCTTCCAGGTCGAACAGCCAGCGCGCCAGCGCTCGCAGCAGCCGCCAGGCGCCTGCCGGGGAGCGGGCCGCGAGTTTGGCGGCGTACTTGGGAGCACGCAGCGAGTGGTAGGCCATCACGTAGCCGGCGTGCTCGGCCTGCCACTTCATCACCTGCAAGGCGTCTGCCTGCGACTTCAACCACACTGGGACCAGTGGTGCCCGCTCCTCGCGCCGGGCCGCCAGCTCGGCCAGCAGGTTTGTCGGTTCAGACGGGTGTGGCTGGTCGACGGGCAGCACCGTGCCCTGAAGGACGTCGCTGTCCTCACCCGAAGCTTCCCGAGCCGCCATCTGAGCAGGTGCGGGGGCGCTGTCGGGAGTGAAGGCTGAGGTCTCCTCCTGGAGGGCGGCAACTTCGCCATCGTGCGTGTCCTCCATGACGGTCACCCCCTCACCCCCGTCCGGGCCACCAGCGCGCCGAGGATGTCGGCGTGCACGGCCAGGAGCACGGCGGCGATCGCCATCGCCTCCACGCCATACCTGGCCAAGCGGCACCAGTCCGCCAGGGGGAGCAGCACGGCGCTCCTGGCCTCCGGAGTTGCCTCGCGGGTAGTGCACAGGAGGAACAGGCACGCGAATGCCACAGGGATCAAGACGCCCTTCATCAGGCCGCCTCTTCCTCGCTCGTGTCGGTCGTCGGCGCATTGTCCAGTGGCTCGGCGTCCTCCGTATCAGGCGGCTGTGTCCCCTTCTGCTCGACAGTGTGCGCCCGCTCTCTGTCCACCTCCGCGATGATCTCCTCGGCCTCGCGCTGCTCCAGTCCCCACCGGTTCATCAGCGGGCGTCGACCAAGACGATGCCTGCCCTCCCCAAGGCTTTCGGTGTACGCCAGCCGCGCCGCCTCGAACCGGTCAGCGGGCAGCACCTGCACCTCACGTTCCACCTCCAAGACGGTCTCGACGGGCTGGCACACGTGCTCCTGCGTCGGGCTCTTGGCGGAGGGGCGTCGGGTGTTGCGGACGATCCACATGAGCAGCTCGTACGCGCCCGCGAAAGCTATCGGTGCCAGGGCGCTGACCAGGCGCGACCCGAGTCCGCCGGACCAGCCGTCCGCGACGTTCGCGGCCAGGGTCACCGCGCCGCCCAAAGTCAGGGCGACCCATGCCAGGACTGGCACGCGGATGCGGCGGCGCGAACTGTAGACCATCACAAGCGAGGCCATGACGATCACGCCGTCGGACATCGCCGGATAAAGGACTGCCATGTCGTGCCGCTCACCAAGGGCGACGGCCAAGGCGTAGAAGTGGTGGTACGAGACATAGGCCGCCGCGCCGGCGACCGCCAGCAGAACGGCCACCGCGAAGCCAAGGATGACTCGGTCTCCGAGAAGGCCCGTACCAGGGTCGGTGGATTCTTCAACGGGTGGCACGGAAGGGGAGTGAGGAACGCGCACGAGCTTGGTGAGGATGCTTCGGAAGCGCTTCGGCAACGCCTCGTCGATGGAGTGCGTTCCTTCTGGAATGGCGGGTGTGGAAGGGTTGAGGGTCATGGCTTGGCTCCTGGTTTGGTCAGGTTGCTGGGTCATAGGCCGGGGTTCGGTGTTGGAGTCACCGGTCCCCGGCCGCCTTACTGCCGCTGTCCTGCGCCAGCAGGGGCGAGCATGTCTCCGCCCGTACTCCCCCAGTCCGTAAGTGCACGGGCGTACTGGACTGCGGGCGCTCGGCGCAGGGAGAAACAAACGATGATCTTGTACTGGCGTCTGGCATGCGCTGCTGTGACGCGGGGTGAGCGGGACACATCGGTGGCAGCCGTCAGCGCGTCAGCAGAAATCAGCACAAATATTTCTGCTGATTCTGCTGACGCGTTGACAGCTGAAGGCATGCCTCTTCGCACTGGTCGGTTGTGACGGTGAGTAAGAGGCGACGAGGTCGTCATGCGAAGGCCTGAGGGTGGAGCTCGTAGATGGCAGAAGCCGGACGGCCCCGTCCGCTTGGCGCGGCGGTAGGCAGGCGGCGTAGCCAGCCGTGGGTTTCTAGCAGGCGCAGTGCCGGTTCGAGACCGCTCATGGTCTTGAAGCGGCGCAGGCCCGAAAGAACGTCGCGGGCAGTGAAGCGACTTGTGGCTGTGCGGCCTGCCCACTCCAACAAGGCTCGGGCATCGGCGACAACCGGATCGGCGCCAATAGCGTCGTAAGCGGCTTGGGCGTGCTGGGTGAAGTAGTCGATGATCTCACAGGCGACAGCGAAGGTATCGGCTGTGATGAGCCGGTCCCGGCCGTCTTTGAGGTGGGTGGCCATGTGGAGCAGGGCAGCGATGCGTACGGTGGCGCCCACGAGTTTGCCGCCCCAGTCGGTCATATGGTGCAGATCTCCGCCGGGGCGGAAACGGGGCTCCGTCTGGGCCAGTAGCCGGGTTATCTCTTCTCGCGCGTCAGGGGTGAAGGTCAGCGTGTGCCGTGGCCGCTCGTCGGCGGCGTTGTGGAGGGAGAGCACCAGCTTGCTCAAGTTGACGCTGTAGATCTCCTCGACCGCAACGGGGATAGGGGCCGGGTTCGCCTTTCGATTGCCGAGCAGGGAGTCCGGTATCGAGTACAAGATTCGTCCAAGCAGACCCTGCTCACGGAACTCCGGAGTGTCGCCGAGCCGCGCCAGAACACCAGGCTGAACGCAGACGCCCAGGGTGAGGGTGGCCGCCTCTATGCGCTCGCTGGTCCGGCCGATGCGGTCGATGCGCATCCCCTCTCCCGCGTGGCCGCACAGGAATGCCTGCAAGTCTGGGGTTTTGGAGTAGCGACCGGCCAGGATGGAGAAGATCTTGCCCTCGGCCGCCAGGACCGCGAAGCGGCCGCCTTGTGCTGCCATGAGGGAGGCGAGCTTCTCAACCGAAGCGTCATCGGTGAACAGCACTGGCTCGGCCGGCACGGTGATGCTCTCCAGGGCGAGGGCGGCGGAGGTGGCTTCGGCCAGCGCGTTGGCCTGCTGCACCGGATCGCCTACGGCAGCAGCCTTGGCAGCGGTCCTCTCCGCCTCCGCCTCGGCGATTCGCCTGGCCAGTTGGGCTTCGATGATGGCCGGCTGGGCACGTTTGACCAGCTCCGCTTCGGCGGCGCGTATGGGGGTGGTCATGTGCGCGAACACTTCGGACTTGCGGCTGCCGGGCGGCAGCGCGACGACGGTGAACACATTGGTGGGTTCGGTCCACGCGGGAGCTCTCACCCAGAGGTGTCCGGCGGAGGCAACCGACAGGACCGCGAGGGCCAGGCAGCCGGGCAGATCGGGAGGTGTCTGCGTGACCTCGGCCAGCGCGGCACAGTAGTCACTTAGCCAGTCAGGGAACGTCCACAAGGGGAAGGTGGGCAGCTCACCGGTGGCCGAGAGTGGCATGGGGTCAGCCCAGCCGCGTACATCGGGGCCAGCGATCGTGGCGCATGCAGCAGACGCCTGAGCCCGCAGATCCTCGGTCATGTCCAGGTCTTGGGCGTTCTGGCCGAGTTGCACGAGACGGTGGCCGGTCTGGATCACACTGCGCGCGAATGCCAGCTCTCGCAGGCGGCGAGCGTGGTAGCCGACATTCACTGTGGTCATCACACCTGCGACGAGTGTGTGCAAGTAGGTTGTGTCATCCAACGTACGCAGGACCTTCCCGAGAACGCTGGAGAGAGCGATCCAGTCGTACGCGGCATTACGGTCGGCCAGGCCGATGATGGTCTGCCAGATCGTGGCGTGCACGGGCCGGAAGAAGACGCTCTCGTCCACAAGCGGCCGCAACTCGGCCAGCGTGTGCGGGTGGCGCATGACAGCTCCGAGCACGGCCTGCTCAGCCTCGATGTCGTGGGGCGGTACCTGATCGAAATCAGGATCTGCCTGTGAGATGGGAACGATGCTCAGAGATGGTCGTGATCGACTGGTCACGCCGGTGTTCCTCTTCTATACGGACGGCCATCATTGGTGGCCGCTGGAATGTCCTCGTGACGAGCGATGAGGCAATGGCCTACGGCAGGGAGGGGGACCTCTGAGGGCTCGGGCTGTACGACAGCGTCGGCGAACTCGATCAGATGGACACGCCAGCCGCGGCGATGGGCCAGGTCCACCCACGACTCGACGTATGTCTGCATGTTGGCCAAGGCTCGATACAGGCCGACGCCGTGATTGCTGCCAGCGCAGATGCAGTGACACCCAGACTCGTGGGCCTGGTAGCATTTGGCGTCGCAACGGCCGACCAAGCCCTCGGAGTTATAGAAGGCGATCAGCGTGCTCATGCTGTCAGCCGCCTGCTACCGACCTCCAGGTGGTTGCCCCGGCAGCACATCGCGCCAACGGTGAACAGCTCCGGCAGAGGTGTACGGGCACGTGTGTGGAGGAACCCGTATCGTGAGCAGAGCTCACTCAAGAACTTTCGAAGCCCACTCGTGGTCACGAGATGTCCAGCCACGGGGCGTCCGAATTACTCAGTAGATGGGCGAACGGTTCAACTCCGGCCTCGGACACTTCACACCAAAGCGGGAGAAGTTGCGACTTCTCCCGCTTTGCTGCGTTGGCGCTGGTAGTGACCTGGAGAGCCGGCGCTGTCCTGGCGGCGTTGATGGCGCTGCCCGGCCCTCGCGACGGCGCCCCCGATGGAGCAGGGCGCCGACCCACCCTGGTCGCCCCCTTCCGCGAGCACCTGCGCAGGCGCCGTGGTGGCAGGCGGTCTACGGGCTGGCATGGTTCCGCAACGGCGGTGACATCGGCAACCTCGGCCGCGGCTTCGGCCTGTCACGCAGGGCGTCCTACCGATACTTGAACGAAGTCATCGATGTCCTGGCAGAACAGGAACCTGACCTCAAGAATGCCCTGGATCGCGCTCAGACCGACGACTGGCCTCACCCGATCTTGGACGGCACCCTACGGGCATCGATCGGGTCGGCGAGAAGAAGATCAGCGTGCAGGGCAAGGACGTCGACGCCTGGTATGGGTATCCGACGGGCTACGAAGGCGCTGGCACCGGTGTCCATGTCCCGGTCAAGCAGCCCGCAGACGGCCGAGAGCTGGATGTTGACACGCGTACCAGAAATGCGCTTCTCCGTTGTCTTCGCTGTCTGGGAGAACGCGGCTTCACGCTTCTTGAGCAACGCCGGCGCACCTTCGGCACGTACACCTCAGCCCAGCCGAGTAGGCGACCTCGCCGAAGCGGCGCTCGTTCTCACCCACGTCGAGCACGGAATGATCACGTGAAGGTCGCTGGGATTACCTCACTGTGCGAAATCCGCAGTTGCCGCTGGTGGAGCCGGGGGTGTTGGCCGAGCGGGCGGCGACACGGTAGCGGTGGCAGTAGGAGTCGTGGCACAGGTAGGAGCCTCCTCTGATCACGCGTCTATCCCCTGTGGAGGGGCCACGGGGACCGGACACGGGAGCGGCGGAGTAGTAAGTCGCGGAAAACCAGTCAGCGCACCATTCCCAGACGTTCCCCGACATCTCGTGGAGCCCGAATTCGTTGGCGGGATAGGAGCGCACAGGGGCGGTCGCCAGCCACCCGTCCTCGCCGGTGTTGTCATGCGGGAAGAGGCCCTGCCAGATGTTGCACATCCACCGGCCGCCAGGCGCCGGCTCGGCGCCCCACGGGAAGCGCTGCCCGTTCAGGCCGCCGCGGGCGGCGTACTCCCATTCCGCCTCTGTGGGCAACCGCCTGCCCGCCCACGCGCAGTACGCCATGGCGTCGTGCCAGGACACGTGGACGACCGGATGGTCGGGCTCGGCCTGTGACAGCGGCCCGAACGGGTGCCGCCAGTCGGCGCCGCGGACGGTCACCCACCACGGGACGGCGGGATCGAAGCCGAGCACGTCGCTCCGGGACGCGGCGAGGGCCAGGCGGAAGACGGCCGAGTTGCCTGCCCGCTCGGCGTCGGTGCGATATCCGGTCTCGCGGACGAACGCGTCGAACATGGCCACGGTGACCGCGGTGGCGTCCATGCGAAAGGGCGACAGCCGTACCTCGTGCACCGGCGTTTCCCCGTCGGCGGGATAGCCCTCGTCGAAGGGGTCACCCATGAAGAAGCTCCCGCCGGGAATCGGCACGTCGCCGTGGATGACAGGGCGGGCTGCCGGGGCGATCGGGGGCGGGGGTTGCGGCGTGTGCCCGGTTACGGGAGCGCAACAGGGCATTGACGGCTTCATGTCATCAGTATATGACTCTTCTCACATAGGTGCATTTGCACATAGGAGTCCGATGAGATTCGATTTCGTGCTGCTAGCGCTACTGGGGATGCGCCCCCTCAGCGGCTACGACCTGCGCAAATGGGTGGAGGTCGAGGGGCAGTTCGTGCGCTCACGCGTCCACCACAGCCAGATCTACCGGCTGCTGAGCCGGATGGTGGCCGACGGCTGGGTGGAGTTCGAGGTTGATCCGCGCGAGGGCAGGCCGGATGCCAAGGTGTACCGGCTCACTCCGCTGGGGCACGAGAAGCTGCTGGAGTGGGTGCGCTCGCCGTACGAGCCGACCAGCCGTTTCCAGGACGCCGACTTCCTGGCCAGGTTCGGCTTCACTGTGGCGTTCGACCGGCAGGCCGCGCTCCGGATGCTCCGGACGGAGCTGGACTACCGGCGGGCCTTGATCGCGCGCAGCCGCGACAGGAACCGGACGTTGCGTTTCGAGGATCCCCTGCCTGAGCTGGACCAGGTGCTGGCGCACGAGGTGTTCGACCGGATGCACGACTACGGCGCGGCCGCGGTGGACCGGTGGGTGGCGTGGCTGGAGGAGACGAAGACGTGGCTGGAGGGCCAATGAGAGCGATCATGGTGATGTTCGACAGCCTGAACAGGCACATGTTGCCGCCCTATGGGGGTGACTGGACGCACGCGCCGAACTTCGCGAGGCTCGCCGAGCGCGCCGCGACGTTCGACAACTGCTACGCCGGGTCGATGCCCTGCATGCCGGCACGCCGGGAGTTGCACACCGGCCGGTACAACTTCCTGCATCGAAGCTGGGGTCCGCTGGAGCCGTTCGACGACTCCATGCCGGAGTTGCTCAGGCACAACGGTGTCTACACCCATCTGGTCAGCGACCACTACCACTACTGGGAGGACGGCGGAGCCACCTACCACGGCCGCTACAGCAGTTGGGAGTTCTTCCGCGGCCAGGAGGGCGACCCGTGGAAGGGCCACGTGGCCGATGTGGAGATGCCCGAGGACCTCAAGCGCATGCGCCGCGAGGGCTACCGCCAGGACTGGATCAACCGGCAGTACATGGACACCGAGGAGCGCCACTCCCAGACGCTCACCTTCGACGCCGGCCTGGAGTTCGTCCGCACCAACCACGAGCAGGACCGCTGGTTCCTGCAGATCGAGACCTTCGACCCGCACGAGCCGTTTTTCAGCCACCAGAAGTACAAGGACCTCTACCCGCACGACTACGACGGCCCGCACTTCGACTGGCCCGACTACAAGCGGGTGACGGAAACGCCCGAGCAGGTACGGCACGCGCGCTTCGAGTACGCCGCGCTGCTGTCGATGTGCGACCGGTCCCTGGGCCGGGTGCTGGACCTCATGGACGAGCTGAACCTGTGGGACGACACCATGCTCATCGTCAACACCGACCACGGCTTCCTGCTCGGCGAGAAGGGCTGGTGGGCCAAGTGGGTCCAGCCCTGGTACAACGAGCTGGTCCGCCTGCCACTCTTCGCCTGGGATCCCCGGGTGAAGATCTCCGGTGAGCGCCGCGAGGCCCTCGTGCAGACCATCGACCTGGCGCCCACACTGCTCGACTTCTTCGGCGTGGACTGTCCCGGCGACATGCAGGGGGCGCCACTGCCGGTCGCCGACGACCGGCCCGTACGTGAGGGCGGCCTGTTCGGCGCGCACGGCGGCCACGTCAACGTCACCGACGGCCGCCATGTCTACATGCGTGCTTCGGCCGCACCGGACAACAGCCCGTTGCACGAGCACACGCTCATGCCCACGCACATGCGTGGCCGCTTCTCTCCGAGCGAGCTGGCCGAGATCGAGCTGGCCGAGCCGTTCGCCTTCACCAAGGGGGTACGCACGGTCCGCGTGCGCGGCCGTGCCTTCATCAACCCCTACAACTTCGGGACTCTCCTGTTCGATCTGAAGGCCGATCCCGAACAGCTCACGCCGATCGTCGATGACGAGGTGGAGCTGCGCATGGCTGGCCTGCTGGTCAAGCTGATGCGGGCCAACGACGCGCCGCCCAGCCAATTCGAGCGCCTGGGCCTGCCCGTCACCGGCGAGGTGACCCGCGAGCACCTGCTGGCGCGCGCCCAGCGCGAGCAGGCGCTCCGGGCGGCCGAAGCGCTGCCGGCGCTGGACGACCTGCCCCCGAGCAGGCTGTCGGTGCACATCCCGGTCAAGACGTTGCTCGCCGACCCCAAGGCGGTGGAGGTGCTCGGCAGGCACCTGCCGGGCATCGCCGACTCCGAGTTGCTCCAGCTCGTCGGCGGCCTGCCGCTGCTCGATCTGGCGGCCACGGCCGCGGGTCTGATCCCGCCCGCGGCGCTCCGTTCGATCGCCGAGGAGCTGGCCAAGCTCTGAGGCGACAGGGCCGGTGGCGGGGCGGCATCCCCGCCACCGGCTGAACGCACCTTCCCCTCCCCTCAACGAAAGAGGTGGCGCGATGTCCCAGACTATCGAGGACGCGCCCGTCATAATCCGCGGACGCTGGCGGCAACTGTCGCTGCTCGGCGGCACGATGCTCGTCGACAACGCCGAATCCAGCCTGGTCGGCGGCCTGTTCCCGGTCATCAGGCAGGCATTGGGGCTCTCACTGGGCGCTCTGGGCATCCTCACCGCGGCCGGCAAGATCGTCGGGGTGTTCACCGGCCCACTCTGGGTGTGGCTGGCCCGGCGCTGGTCGCGTAAGGGTGTGCTGGCGGTCGCGGCCGGTCTGTGGGGCGTCTGGGGCGTCGCCGCCGGCTTCTCCCAGAACTTCACCCAGCTGCTGATCTTCTTCACCATCCTGGCCGCCGGCTACGCGGGAGCTCACCCCATCGTCACCGAGGTCATCGCCGATCTGTTCGACGAGTCCTCCCGTGGCCGGGCCGTCGGCCTGCTGTACGGCGTCCTCGCCCTGACCTCCTCGATCCTCGCCCCCATCAAGGGGCAGCTGGCCAACGTCGACGACGGCTGGCGCTGGGGCCTGTGGGGCATCGGCGCCTTCAACATCCTGCTCGGCCTGGCCATCTGGATCTGGTTCCGAGACCCGGGCAGCGGCGCCTCCGAACGACAGCTGGCCGGTCTCGAACCACCGGCGCGTACGGCTGACGCCAAGCTGACCTGGGGCCGCACGCTGTCACTGCTGCGCATCCCCAGCTTCCTGATCCTTCTCGGCTCCCGCCTGCTGTCAGGGCACCTGCTGGCCGCGACGTTCGCCGTGGTCTTCCTGGTCGACGTCTACGGCTTCACCACCGCCGTGGCCTCGGTCGTGCTCCTGCCGTACGGCATGGGCTACTTCCTCGGCAACCTCGCCGGAGGCTTCCTGTCCGACTGGGCGGTACGGCGCAGCCCCCGCCACGGCCTGGTCGCCGTCCTCCAGGCCGCACAGATCGCCTTCGCCATCGCCGCATTCCTCGGCACCCAGATCGACTACGGCTCCATCCTGCTCTTCGGCCTCTTCTTCGCGCTCATGGGCGCCGCCCAGGGCGTGAACCCCGGCATCAACCGGCCCATGATCATGGCCATCACCCTGCCCGAGCTGCGCGGCGCCGCCTTCGCCATCTACCTGAACATCTTCGAGGCCATCGCCTGGGCCCTGTTCAGCCTCGGCGCCGGTTTCCTCGGCGACGCCTTCGGCCTCAAGTCCGTCCTCCTGTGGGTGTTGGTGTTCCTCATGCTGGTCAACGGCGCCTTCCTCACCCTGCTCTACCGTCCCTACGCGCGCGATGTGGAACGTGTCCAGCGAGAGCTCGACGCGCGCCGCGACAAGGCGGTGCAGGGACAATGATCTTCAAGTCCATCTCGGTAGTCCTGCTCGTCCTGGGCCTGACCACAGCTCCGGCGCAAGCCGCGAGCACCGTCGAAGCACACTACAAAGCCCCAGGTCCATGGGCGGTCACCACCGACCAGGTCGGCACCACCTACCGGCTCTACCATCCGTCCGCCCTCGGCGCGGGCGGCTTCAAGCACCCCATCATCACCTGGGGCAACGGCACCAACACCACACCCGACGACTTCCCCGGCGTACTGAACCAGCTCGCCTCGTGGGGCTTCGCCGTCATCGCCAGCACCGACACCACGACCGGGTCCGGCACGGAGATGCTCGCCGCCGCCGAGTACCTGATCGCCGAGAATTCCAATCCCGCCAGCCCGTTTCACGGCAACCTCGACGTGAGCAGGGTGGGCGCGATCGGGTCCTCACAGGGCGCCATGGGCGCGGTCAACACCGCGACCAGCTCCGGCGGCCTGATCAGGTCGGTCGTCGCCGTCTCCCTGCCCGCCCCCTGGGCGGCCGCGACGATCGGTGAGATGCATGTCGACCAGCTGGCCTGCCCCGTATTCTTCGCCAGCGGCGCTCAGGATCTCCTGGTGTCTCCGTACCAGGCCGTCCGCGACTACTACGACGCCGTCCCTGGGCCGGCCGCCATGGCCATCCGCAAGAACGCCGGGCACACCATGATCAAGGGCGCGGGCAGCGCCCCTCTGGGATACGTGACCGCCTGGCTCATGTACACCCTCCAGGACGACCCCTACGCACGGACCGCCTTCGTCGGCGCCCCACCTGAGATCGCCACGAACACCGATTGGGAAAGGAGCGCCGAGAAGAACCTCCCCTGATCGGGTGGCCGCGGGGCAAGCGCTGAAGACCCAGAGCAGCTCAGCCGCTTCTGCGCCTACGGCCTGGACCACCGCCTTCCCGATGTCCTGCGCCGGTGGCCGGCGTACGCCCTCGACCAGCGCGGTGTCGATCCCCGATAAATCACTCCGGTCGTCAACGCCGTACGACTCGCGCGCCGCCACTTTCGCGGACGGCGTTCTGTCCTTTCCTCCTGGCTGGTACGCGACACCCGTGGGTGAGGCCCGTCCGGCGGCCTTCGTGGCCGGGGATCGCAGGGGGCTGCGCGGTGTGGACGTCGCGACCGGCGCGGATCTGTGGCATTTCCTCGTTCCCGACGGCTGCAAGGCGACCAGGACGACCGCCCGCGCCAGCGCCGCGCTGCTCGTCCTCACCTGCGGCGCGACCGCTCACGTGCTGCGACTGGACGCGCTCACCGGTGCCACGCGCTGGAGCGTGTCCTTCCCCGCCGCGCCGCCGCCGTTCGTCCATTTCGCCGGCGACGCGGTCGCGGTCCGTCAGGATCATGCGATCACGGTGCTCGGCTCCCGGGGCGAGACGGTCTCCAGGCGGACCGGCTGCTGGCCCGATTGCACGGTCGTCGGCAGAGGGGGCGAACTGTACGCCTCCTATCGCAGCGGCGACGCGAACACGCTGGTCGAGGTGGGCGGCCCCGCCTGGCCCAAACCCGCGTACACGTGGCTGCTCAACGCCGGCCCCTATCTCGTGGGCTCCAGGACGCGCGAGCCCGGAAGCCTTCGGATGATCGACGTCATCGCCCCGGACACCGGCCGGTCCCGCTCGTACACGCTTTCCGTGCCCGGTCAGATCGTGGGTGCGGCGGGCGGACGGCTGTACACCTGGACCCGGTTGCACGGGGTCGGGCAGACCGCGCGTGTCCGGTTCACCGCGTTCCGGCGCGTCCGCGCGCCGGCGGGGTCCTCGCCGCTGTCCGGCGTCGATCCGCACCGCTGGCCGGACGCCTGCGCGTTGCCGCCGGGTCCCGCCTTCACCGCCACCTCGGCGCAGAGCACGCTGGGGGACCTTTCGATGCCGCGCCCTGTGGCGTGCACGTACAAGAGGGCGGACGGGACCACGCTGTCCGCGCGGGTCGTGTGGGTGGCTCCGAGTGTCGAGGAGGCCGACGAACTCCTGCGGACGCTGGCGGGGGCCGACGCGCTGGTCGGCGTGCCCGGTATCGGGGATCGGGCGGCGGAGACGTCCGGTCTGGTCGTGTTCAGGGTCGGCACCGCCGTCGTGCGCGTCACGTCGGACCACACCGCCGTGCGTGGACGCCTCACCGAGCTCGCCGGGGCCATGGCCGCCCGTCTGCGCGTTCCCGTCGCCGCTCAGGCTGTCCCCCGTGTTCCGGCCGAAGGCAGCGGGCCGGTCACGCTCGTCCGGCTACCGGGGACGCAGGTCACGGTGGAGCGGGACGTGCTGCCCGCGTACGTGACGAAACGGGACGCCTATGTCGGCGGCGAGCGGGTGGGCGGCAAGGTGGACCTGCTCTCGCCGGACCTCGCGCACACGGCCACCGGGACGGAACAGTGGCCCGGGGCCGGCCATCGCGACCACGTGACGATCACCGATGTCGCCACCGGGGACACGCACGTCGTTCCCACGGTCGCCGCCCCCAGGGGCACGTTGCGCCTGGTCTGGTCGCCGGACGGGCGACGGTTGCTCATGACCGCCTCCAAGGACAACGACTCACTTGACGGGTTCGTCATCGTCGACATGGCGACGATGCGTGCCCGTTTCACCCCTGTCAGGCATCCCGACCGCTACACCGGCCGTTTCGTATGGGGAGACGCCCGGGGCACGAGGGTGGCCGTCCAGAACAGACCGGAGGAGGACGAGCAACCGGCCCTGGACGTCACCTTGTTCACCCTCGACGGCAAGGTCTCAAGGAAACTGCGACACGTCGGGCAGCTCTTCGGCGGCGTGAACTGGCTGTCACCGTCGGGAAACCGGTTCATGACCCACTGTCCGTCGCGCACGGACCAGACATGCGTCTGGGAAGGCGCCGGCGGAGCACTGCTCGCCCGGATCGCGATCGCCCCCAAAGACGTGATCTCCTGGTGGGACGAGGACCGGCTGCTCGGCTGGCGCGATCAGAACGCATACCAGCGGGCGGCCGTCCCCATCGACTTCCACAACGAGACGGGGCCGCAGGTCGCGGCGGCGCCCACCGGCTACTCGGTCGAGAACCTCCGGCTCTTCTTCAACCGCCCCTGATCTGGCCATCGGCGGTTCTCTGTCAGGGAGCCAGATCCGAGATCGGCCGTGGGGGGCTGGTCGATCAGAGCAAGCAGCTCCGTGACGGCGAAACGTCGGTGTGGGGGTGCCGTTTCATCCGTTGTGTGCGCTTTGTGGTGACGGTCTTCGCGGGTGGGGCGATGAGTTTCGTCGGTGGGGGTGGTCAGTATGGGGGTGACGAGGACTGCTGATGAGACCGAGAGCCGCCAGGCCGGCCGTGACGACGCCAGGCCCGAATCCGATAGAGGTGTCGTGTCCAGCCCACAGCTTGAATCATCCACCGCGGGCGTGACCGCCGGATCGCGCCGTACGCCCGCCGTGATCCGGTTGCTGGTGCTGGCGACGTTCGTGGTCGTGCTCAACGAGACGATCATGATCAACGCGATCCCGCGGCTGATGGACGCCATGCACATCACCGAGCAGACCGCGCAGTGGCTCTCCACGGCCTTCATGCTGACCATGGCCGCGGTCATCCCGATCACCGGCTGGTTCCTGCAGCGGGTCACCACCCGGACGGCGTACACCACCGCCATGGGGCTGTTCCTGCTCGGCACGGCGCTGGCGGCCGTCGCGCCGGTGTTCGGGGTGCTGCTGGGGGCCCGGATCGTCCAGGCGTCCGGCACGGCCGTGATGATGCCGCTGCTGATGACCACGCTGATGCAGGTCGTGCCCGAGAAGGACCGGGGGCGGGTGATGGGCAACGTCACCCTGGCGATCTCCGTCGCCCCGGCCATGGGCCCGGCGATCTCCGGCGTGATCCTGCACTTCGGGTCGTGGCGGCTGCTGTTCGCGGTGGTGCTGCCGATCGCGGGGCTGATCACGTGGAGCGGGCTGAGGCAGCTCAGGAACACCGGCGAGCCCGAGGTCAGCACGATCGACTGGTTCAGCGTGGCGACGGCGGCGGCCGGCTTCGGGAGCCTGGTCTACGGGCTGAGCCGGTTCGAGGGCGGGGACGCGCGCGTCGCCGCCGCGATCACGGCAGCCGGGCTGGTCACCATCGGCGTCTTCGTCGTCCGGCAGCTCGTGCTGCAGAGGCGCGGCACGCCGCTGCTGGACCTGCGCACGCTGCTCCACCGCACGTACACGGTCGCGCTCGTCCTGATGTCGGTGGCGTTCATGGCGATGCTCGGCTCGATGATCCTGCTGCCTCTCTACCTGCAGAACGTACGGGCGCTCAGCCCGCTGGAGACCGGGCTCCTGGTGATGCCGGGCGGCCTGGCGATGGGCCTGCTCGGCCCGGTCGTCGGCCGGCTGTTCGACAACCACGGCGGCCGGGTGCTGGTCGTCCCCGGTGCGATCGGGATCATGCTCGCGCTGACCGGGTTCACCCAGGTCACGATGACGATGCCCTACTGGCAGCTCCTCGGCCTGCACGCGCTGCTCATGGTGAGCCTGGCGGCGACGTTCACCCCGGTCTTCACGCTCGGCCTCGGGGCGATCCCGCCGCACCTGTACTCGCACGGCAGCTCGATCCTGAGCACGCTCCAGCAGGTCGCCGCGGCGATCGGCACCGCGCTCGTGATCACCGTGATGAGCGCGCGGGCCGACACCCTGCGGGCCGAGGGCGCCACGCAGGCGCTCGCCGGTCTCGGCGGCATGCGGCTCGCGTTCGTCGTGGGCGCGGTCCTGTCGGTGGCGGTGGTGGTCACCGCGCTGCTCCTGCCCTCGCGGGCCGAGCGCGCCGTCGAGCACTAGGAGCCGGTGGCGCCCAGGTAGGTGAGGACGGCCCGCACCCGGCGGTTGGTGTCGTCGTCGGCGGCGAGGCCGAGCTTGGCGAAGATCGTGGTCGTGTACTTGCTGATGGCGCCCTCGCTGAGGAACAGCCGGGCCGCGATCGCCGTGTTGGACAGGCCCTCGGCCATCAGTTCGAGCACCGAACGCTCGCGTTCGGTGAGGGTGGCGAGGGGGTCGGCGTGCGCGGGGCGGCCGAGCAGCTTCGCCACCACCGTCGGGTCGAGCGCGGTGCCGCCGCCGGCGACGCGGGCGAGCGCGTCCATGAACTCGCCGGCGTCGAGCACGCGGTCCTTGAGCTGGTAGCCGACGCCGCCCTGGCCGTCGGCCAGGAGCTCGCGGGCGTAGAGCTGCTCCACGTGCTGGGAGAGGATCAGCACGGGCAGGCCGGGCACCTCGCGGCGGGCGGCGAGCGCGGCCTGGAGCCCCTCGTCGGAGAACGTCGGCGGCAGCCGTACGTCCACGATGGCCACGTCGGGACGGGTGCCGACCAGCGCTTCGAGCGTGGCGGGGCCGGAGTCGACGGCCGCGACCACGGTGTGCCCGTACGCCTGGACGAGACGGACGAGCCCGTCGCGGAGCAGGAAGAGATCCTCGGCTATGACAACGCGCACGGTACCGCCACTGAGACGCGGGTGGGTCCCCCGAGGGGGCTGTCGATCTCCAGAAGGCCGCCGAAGGCCGCCATCCGGCGTTTGATGCCGTCCAGCCCGGAGCCGGAGGACGCGCTCGCCCCGCCGGAGCCGTCGTCGGCGACGGCCGCGGTGAGGGTCCGCGTCTGCGGCTCGTAGGCGAGCTCGACGGTCACGTGGGTGGCTCGGGCGTGTTTGGCCACGTTCGCCAGCAGCTCGGCGACGGCGAAGTAGACCGCGGACTCCACTGGACGCTCGGGCCGCGCGGGCACGGAACTGCGTACGTCCACCTCGACGGGCGCGTCGAGCGCCAGGGCCCGTACGGCGTCGACCAGGCCGCGCTCGGTGAGCACCGGCGGGTTGATGCCGCGGACCAGCGACCGCAGCTCGGCCAGCGCCGCGACCGACGAGGCGCGGGCGTCGGCCAGGATCTCCCGGGCGGCGGCGGGGTCGGTCTCCAGGAGGTGTTCGGCGGCCTGCATGGACATGCCCATGCCGACCAGCCGCGCCTGAGCCCCGTCGTGCAGGCCGCGCTCGATGCGTTCGAGCTCGGCGGCCTGGGTCTGGGTCAGGTCGGCGCGGATGGCCTCCAGCTCCTCCACCCGGCGGCCGAGCCGCGAGTGCGGGATCGGGCCGAGGAAGCGGCGGCCTAGGGGGCCGAGGATCCGCCACGCGAACGGCGCCGCGGCCAGGCCCGCGACGATCAGGGCGAGGCCGTGGCCGAGGAAGCCCGGCGTGAGCGTCAGGTGGAGGCCACCGGCGATCCCGATCAGCGGCAGGGCCGCGACCGGCAGCACGGTCACCCCGGCGAGCAGGCACCACAACCCGTCCCAGTGCAGCTGGGGGTCGTGGAAGCGGGCGTTGATCCGGGCGCGGCGGCGGGCCTCGCGTTCGGACTTGTGGTACTCCTCGCCGTCCCACCAGTGGCCGGTGGCCATGCGGGTGACGGGCGAGGGGGCGCGGTAGGCGACCTCGACGCGCAGGTCGAGCCAGCGCGCGGCGAGCCGGCGGGCGACCTGGCTGAGGGGGCGGCTGGTCAGCGGGTGCACGCACCACAGGGCGACGGCGATCCACAGGATCACCGCCAGCGTCTCCCCCAGGAGCGCCAGGGCCACGACGAACGGGGGGCCGGTGAGGTTCGCCGACCAGGAGTAGGCCAGCTTGGAGCCGCCGTAGCCGACGGCGACGCCGACGATCGGCATCAGGCAGGTGAGCAGGACCAGGACGGCGGAGCGGCAGAGTCCGAGCACGATCTCGGCGCCCCAGCGCAGGGGTCCGGCCCTCATGGGCGACCGCACCTGCCTGCTTCCCTCAGCACGGCGCCAATTGTGCCAGGCTGCCCTGTTTCGAGATGTTCCGGTACCCCCTCGATCGTCCTGATCGGGGTCCGCGCGGCGCGGCAGGAGGGAGGTCACGTCTGTCTTCTCCGGTTCCCGGGCGGTTCCGCCCGACCTCCGAGAACGTACGATCGGGCGCCGGTCGCCCGGTATCCCGCTACGCCCCCGTACGAAGGGGGTCCAGCCCCACCGAGGCCGCAGGCGGGCCACCGGCGACGGCGACGGCGGCGCGGACGAACGCGGCCACGGCCGGCGAGCGGGAACCCTGCGGCCACCCCACGGCGAGCTCCGACGGCGACAGGTCGGCGACCTCCCGATAGGCGAGGGCCGGCCGGGGATGCCGCCGCGCCACCGAGACCGGGACGAACCAGATGGCGCTGCCCAGCTCCACCAGGTTGCAGACCTGGGCCAGGTCCAGGCCGGTGCGCGGCGGCCGGCGGCCCGGGGGCGGTTCGGCGCCGTCCCACTCGGCCAGGGTGCCGTCGGGCAGCGGCCGGCCGGCCAGGTCGGCCATGGACAGGCGGGGCCGGGCGGCCAGCGGGTCGGCGGCCGACAGCGCGACCAGGCGGGGCTCGGTCAGCAGGACCTCGGTGTCGAGGTTCCGGTCGTCGAAGGGGGTGACCAGCAGCGCGACGTCGGCCCGGCCGTCGCGCAGGGCCGGCGCCTGCTCGTTGCGCCCGCCCAGCAGCAGCTCGACCGGGAGCGCGGCCTCCTCTTCGCGGTAGGCGGCGAGGATCCGGGGCAGCAGCCCTGCGTCGTAGTCGGCCTTGAGCGCCACCCGGAGCCCCCGCTCGGGACGGGCCGCGTGCCGGGCCCGGCGGGCCGCCGCGGTGACCGTGTCGAGGGCGGTCCTGGCGTCGCGCAGGAAGACCTCGCCCGGCGGGGTGAGCGTGACCTGCCGCGTGGTGCGCTCCAGCAGGCGCACGCCCAGCCGGCGTTCCAGCTCGCGGATCGCCCGGGAGAGCGGGGGCTGCGCCATGCCCAGCCGCGCGGCGGCCCGCCCGAAGTGCAGTTCCTCGGCCACGGCCACGAAGTAGCGGAGCTCGCGGACCTCCAGGTCATTCATATCCGCAGGGTATCAATGGTGATCGGATCGGTCCTTCAGGTTCGCCGCCGTGCTCGGTTGACTGGTCGTGCCCCCCAGTACGACACCGTCGATTTCCCCTGGAGTTCTCCGTGATCGTCATCACCACGCCCACCGGCCGGATCGGCCGGCAGGTTCTCGACCTCGTCCTGGCCGCGGACGAGCCGGTCCGCGTCGTCGTACGGGACCCCGCCCGGCTTCCCGCGTCCGTGCGCGAGCGGGTGGAGGTCGTGCCGGGGTCGCACGGCGAGGCCCGCGTCGTCGAGGAGGCGTTCGCCGGCGCCGACGCCGTGTTCTGGGTCGTTCCGCCGAACCCGCGGGCCGCCGGCCTCGACGCCGCCTACCTCGGCTTCACCCGGCCGGCGTGCGAGGCGTTCGTGAGCCGCGGAGTCGGCCGGGTGGTCGGGGTCTCGGCCCTGGGCCGCGGCCTGCCCCTGAACGCCGGTCTCGTGACGGGCTCGCTGGCCATGGACGACCTGATCGCGGGCACGGGCGTGCACTACCGGGCCCTGACGCTGCCTTCGTTCATGGACAACCTGCTCGACCAGGCGGCGGTGATCAGGGACCAGGGCGTGTTCTTCTCCCCGGTGCACGGCGACCTCAAGGCCCCCGCCTGCGCCACCCGCGACATCGCGGCGGTGGCCGCCGGACTGCTGCTCGACCGCGCCTGGACGGGACGGGCCGACGTCCCCGTGCTCGGTCCGGAGGATCTGTCGGTCGAGGACATGGCGCGGATCATGTCCGAGGTGCTGGGACGGCCGGTCCAATCGCGGCGCGTGCCGATGGAGGCGTTCAGGGCCATGATGGTCGAGCAGGGCTGGTCTGAGGCGATGGCCCAGGGGATGGCCGACATGATGGAGGCCAAGAACCGGGGCCTGGACAACGCCGAGCCACGTACCTCCGACGCCACCACGCCCACCGGTTTCCGTCAGTGGTGCGAGGAGGAGCTCAGGCCGGCCGTCCTGGGCTGAGCGTCCCCTTGTAGGCGGCACCGGCGCGGCGTAGCGTGACTCATGACCGGATTTCATATCTAGTCATGAGGTGCAGCGAATGGTGGCCAGGGCGGACCGGATCCTCGACGCCGCGAACGAACTGCTGCTGCGTCACGGGTACCGGAAGGTCACCGTCGAAGACATCGCGAACCGTGCCGGGGTGGGCAAGGGCACCGTCTACCTGCACTGGCGGACCAAGAACGAGCTGTTCGAGGCGCTGCTGCTCCGAGAGTCCATCGAGGTGGTGGAGGAGTTCGCGGCGATGCTGCGGCGCGACCCCGCCCAGGTGCTGCCGCACCGCTTCTCGCGGGCGGCCTTCGTCTCCATGAGCCGCAGGCCGCTGCTCCGGGCACTGTTCACCACCGACATCGAGCTGCTGGGCAAACTGGTCAAGCACCCGCTGCGCAGCCACGAGCTCCTCGCGGCCGAACGGTTCCAGCGGGTGGCCGACCGGCACGGCCTGCTCAGGGCCGACATGCCGCATCCCCGGTACACGCTGGGCGCCGCGTCCGCGGGCTTCTACCTGATCGACGGAATCGACGCCATCGGGTCGGAGCTGAGCGTCGAGGAGCAGGCGGACGCGCTCGCCTTCACCGTGCGCCACGCCTTCGAGCCCGCCGTGGAGCCGTCCGCCGAGGTGCTGGAGGCGGCGGCGGCGGAGTACGTCGCGATTCTGGAGGAGCTGATCCCGCCCTACCGCAAGTGGATCTACGACTAAGGAGAGGCGATGTCCGACATCGTCGAACGGTACAACATCTCCAAACAGCACTTCTGGTTGCACGGGCCCCGATCGGGCCCGTCCGTCGAGTACGACGCCGCCGCCGGGATGTACAACGTCCACGGCTACCAGGAAGTGCACCACGTTCTCGGCGACCCCACCACGTTCTCCTCCGACACCATGCGACTGGTCCCCAAGGGACTGCTGCCGCAGGGGGAGGAACTGTCGCTGGAGGGGTTCATCACCCAGATCGACCCGCCGGAGCACGGCAAACTACGCAAGCTGGTCAGCAGCGCGTTCACCCGCAAGGTCGTCGCCGACCTCGAACCGCGGATCGCCGCGCTCACCCACGAACTGCTCGACGCGGCCGAGGGCCGCGACCGCCTGGAGCTGGTGACCGACCTGGCCTACCCGCTCCCCGTCATCGTCATCGCCGAGCTGCTGGGGGTGCCGAGCAGCGACCGGGCCCTGTTCAGGAAGTGGGCCGACGGACTGTTCCAGCGCGACGCCAAGGTCTCGCTCGCCGAGCCCACGGAGGAGCAGAGCGCGCAGGTGGCGACCACGCTCCAGCCGTGGCGGGAGATGACGCAGTACCTCGCCGGGCACTCGGCGGAGCGCCGGGCCCGGCCACGCGCCGACCTGCTCACCAAGCTGGTCGAGGCCGAGGTGGACGGCGAACGCCTGCCCGACGACCAGGTCGTCAACTTCGCGATGGTCCTGCTGCTCGCCGGGCACATCACCACGACGATGCTGCTCGGCAACACGGTGGTCTGCCTGGACGCCTTCCCCGACCAGCAGGACAAGGTACGGGCCGACCGCTCCACGGTGCCGGCCGTGATCGAGGAGTCGCTGCGGCTCTTCACCCCGTTCGCCGCGCTGGGCCGGTCGACCACCCGCGAGGTCGAGCTGGGCGGGGTGACGATACCGGCCGACAAGATGGTCATGCTCTGGCTCGGATCGGCCAACCGGGACCCCAGGCAGTTCCCCGACCCCGACGTCTTCGACGCCGACCGCGATCCCAACCCGCATCTCGCCTTCGGCCGCGGCATCCACTTCTGCCTGGGCGCTCCCCTGGCCCGGCTGGAGGGGCGGGTGGCGCTGAACATCCTGCTCGACCGGGTCGGCGTCCTGCGCACCGACCCCGACGACCCGGCGGTCTTCATGCCCACGCCGACCATGACGGGGGTGAACCGGCTTCCCCTCGTGCGGTGACCCTGCGGCTGCGGTCGCTCCGGCGGGAGGGACGTTACGGAGGACGTGAGGGATCTTCTGCGGGAAAGCACCCAGCCCGGGTGATCGGCGCCACAGCGCCGGGCGGCCGGTTCCCGTCCTCGGCAAGGGCGGACCCAGGACGCGGCAAAGTGCCGCGCGTTGCCGTGGGCGTCCTGCTCTGTGGGGGCCAAGGTGGCTTGTTCACCTTCGTCGCATCACAAGAGGGGACGATCCTGGCTATGGGCGGCAAGCAGCGGAACCTGGAGCTGAGCGTGCCGCAGATCGTGGGAAGCGCCTTGGCCGCGGTCACCGCCGCTGTCGCGGCCTCGTACCTCGGCACGGCGGGGACGGTGATCGGCGCGGCGATGATGAGCGTGGCCAGCACCGTCATCGCCGACGTCTACACGCACTACCTCAAGCGCACCGGCGACAAGGTGAAGCAACGGACGGTGGTCGCCTTGCGCGGCCACCCGGCCCCGCCCGGCGCGCCCGGCGGGCCCAACGCGATGGGGGCAACCGGCGCTTCGGCGGCGATCGCGACGGGGGCCGTCGGGGCGAGGGCCGTCGGGGCGAGGGCCGTCGGGGCTAAGGGGGGCAGGAGGCCGCGGTGGGCCAGGGTCTGTGGGGCGGCGGCCCTGGTGTTCACCGTCAGCATGGGCAGCATCGTGATCTACGAGCTCATCGCGGACCGCACGGTGGCCGACCAGGTGGCCGGACGGACTCCGGGCGAGGCCGGCAGGGCGCCGGGCAGGAAGGACCGCCGGGACGGGCGGCCGGTCAGCGAGCCGCGGCACGAACGTCCCGCCACCCGGCCGCCGAGCCCGACGCCGTCACCCGGGCCGTCCACGGGCCCGTCCGGGACGCCCACGCCGTCCGCGCCGGCCACGGTCACGCCTACGCCCACGCCCGGTGGTACGGGCTCGGCCGCACCGTCCCCCGCGCCCACGCCCGACGTCACCCCCTCGGACCCCGGCCCCACCACCCTCCCCTCGCCGACCGGCCCCGACCCGACCGACGCCCCCGACCAGAGCTTCCGCGACCTCCTCTTCCGCTGACCGCCGCCGACGGAGGCATGGACGTCCGGGGGTCAGGCCTTGGTGGTCAGGAAGGTGGTGTGGGCGGGGTCGGGGGTCAGGTGGTCGTCCAGGAGGCAGGCGGCCTGGGTGGCCAGCTTCTCGGGGGTGACGGGGAGCACCATGCGCACGTCCGGCTCGGTGGCGGCGACCTCCAGGCCGAGGTGGGTGAGCCAGATGGGCTGCCGGAGCGTGCCGTCCTCCTCGATCACCTCGTTGACGTGCGGCGCGTCAGGCAGTCGATCCCAAGTGGCTTCCAAGTAGGCGCTCCTAGCCTTTGTCGTGACTTGAGCGGAGGGGCAGGTGGGTCATGGGGTGGCGGGTGGAGCCGGCGACGGTCCAGGGCGGAGGGCGTCGGCCATGAGCGACCCGTACGGCACGACGCGCCCGGTCCCGCGCCACGCCGCGCCACCCCCTCGTCACGCGGCCCCCCAGCCACCGCAACCACCGCAACCGGCCAGGCAGGCCCAACAGGCCGGGCAGGCGGTCGGGGTGCCGGGCGGGGGTGGGATCTTCCGGGAGGAGGCGTTGCGGCATCGCGCGATGTCGCGGGTCGTCCGGATGCCGCTGGTGATCAGCACCCCGTCGTTCCTCGCGTTGTGGCTGGTGGTGGCCGTGCTCCTCGTCGTCGGCCTCCTGGTGACCATGGTCGCGGTCGAGGCGGTCGCCTGATGTTCCGCCGCGTCCCCGTACTGCTCCAGAACACCGACACCGAGTGCGGCGCCGCCTGCCTGGCGATGGTGCTGTGCCACCACGGGCAGCGCACCACCCTCCACCAGATCGCCGAACAGCTCCGGGTCGGCAGGGACGGCCTGAGCGCCAAGGCCATCGTGGACGGCGCCCGCGACCACGGCCTCAAGTCCCGCGCCTTCTCCCTGGCCCCCGAGGACCTGGCCCGCGTGCCGCTCCCCGCCGTCGCGCACTGGGAGTTCAACCACTTCATCGTGGTCGAACGCTGGTCCCCCGACCGCGTGGACGTCGTCGACCCCGGGTACGGCCGCCGCAGGCTGACCCCGGAGGAGTTCGGCGCCGGGTTCACCGGCGTGCTGCTGGTGTTCGAGCCGGGCGAGGGCTTCCGGCGCGGCGCGACGTCGGCGGCGGGGGCCTGGCGCAGGGAGTTCGTCCGGACCCTGTTCCGGCGGCGCAGGGGCCTGCTCGCGCAGCTCATCGCGGCCTCGTTGCTGCTGCAACTGCTCGGGCTGGCCCTGCCGATGTTCTCGCAACTCCTCCTGGACTCCATCGTGCCCAGGCGGGCGGTGGAGGTGCTGTCCCTGCTGGGCGTCTCCGTGCTGCTCGCGGGGGCGGCCCAGCTCGTGATCGGGTATCTGCGGGCGTCCCTGCTCGTCGCCGTACGGGCCCGTGCCGACCAGGAGCTCACCGAGAGCCTGGTCACCCACCTGGTGACGCTGCCGTACCGGTACTTCCAGCAGCGCGGCAGGGGCGACCTGGTGACCAGGGCGAGCAGCGTCTCGACGCTCGGCGACATCCTCACCGGGCAGGTCGTGGCGGCGCTGCTGGACGGCCCGCTGGCCGTGGGCTACCTGGTGCTGGTCTACCTCTGGGACCCGGTGTTCGGGCTCGCGCTGACCGGGGTGGCCGTGCTCCAGACGGTCCTGCTGCTGGCCACGACGAGCCGGATCGCCACGCTCACCCGGCAGGAGCTGACGGCGCTGGCGGCGTCCCAGACCAGCCTGATCCAGACGATCAACGGCATCGAGACGCTGAAGGCGTCGGGGGCCGAGAAGCGGGCCGTGGACCAGTGGTCGTCGCACTTCGCCAAGCAGCTCAACGCGGACGTGCGGGCCGGGCTGACCAGGGGGCTGCTGGAGTCGGCGCTGGCCGCGATCCGGGTGACCGCGCCGCTCGGGCTGCTGTGGCTGGGCGCCTGGCGGGTGCTCGACGGGCAGCTCACGGTGGGTGCGCTGGTCGCGCTGAACGCCATCGCGCTCGGCGCGCTGACCCCGCTCGGCTCGCTGATGACCGGGCTGCAGAGCCTCCAGCAGGCGGGCGCGCACTTCGACCGGCTGTCCGACATCCTGGCCTCGGAGCCGGAGCCGAGCAACGGCATCGAGGTGCTGCGGCTGCGCGGCTCGGTCGAGCTGCGCGGGGTGAGCTTCCGCCACGACCCGCGCGCCCCCTGGACCGTGCGCGACGTCTCGGTCTCCATCCACCCGGGCCAGAAGGTCGCCCTGGTGGGCGCGTCCGGCTCGGGCAAGAGCACGCTGGCCCGGCTGCTGCTCGCGCTGCACACCCCCGTGCTCGGCGAGATCCGTTACGACGGCGTCCCGGCCGCCGAGCTGAACCTGCGCACGCTGCGCCGCCAGTTCGGCGTGGTCACCCAGGACCCGTCCCTGTTCAGCGGCTCGATCAGGGAGAACATCGCGCTGAACGAGCCGGGCGCGTCCCTGGAGCGGGTGGTCGCCGCCGCTCGCCTGGCCGCGCTGCACGACGAGATCATGGACATGCCCATGGGGTACGAGACGATGCTCACCGACGGCGGCGGCCTGTCCGGCGGGCAGCGGCAGCGGCTCGCCCTGGCCCGCGCCGTCCTGTCGCGCCCGAAGGTCCTGCTGCTCGACGAGGCCACCAGCAACCTGGACAGCGCCACGGAGGCGACCATCGAGGCGAACCTGAGCCGGCTCGTCCAGACCAGGATCGTGATCGCCCACCGGCTGAGCACGGTCAGGGACGCCGACGTGATCCTCGTGGTCGACGCGGGCCGGGTGGTCCAGCGCGGCACCCACGACGAGCTGACGGCCGTGGGCGGCAAGTACGCCGAGCTGGTCGCCGCCCAGACGGTGCCGTCCTGAGTCTTCACGCGAGCCGCACGATCACCGTGACGGAAGCGCCCTCCAGGCCGGCCGTCGGCCCGAAGGTGAGCGTCAGCCGGTCGCCCGTCGTCGCGGCCGCCGGCGGCGGGTCGCCGCGCAGCACACCGGCGACCGGCCGCTCCCAGGTCACGGTCAGCCCGTGCAGGTCGCGCCGGGGATCCGCCACGGTGACCGTGGCCGTGCCCCCGGCGTGCTCCCTGACCAGGACGGCGCAGGGCCCGGAGGCGGACAGCGGGCCGGCGGCGCCGTCGTTCCAGAAGGCGGCGGCGGTGACGCCCAGCGCGTCCACCCGGACGGCCTGCTGCCGAGCCGTGTTGGCGAGCACACGGGCCCACCCGGGATCGGCGGCCCTGGCCATCGTGCGTTCGCGGCTCGCGCCCGGCAGGAGAAGGTAGACGTAGTCCGCCTGGTCGGGGTCGACGCCGTGGTCGAGCCAGAGCGTGACGTAGTCGCGGTTACCGCGCCGCTCCCGGAGGGTGCGCAGGCCGTCCGGGACCACGTAGCCGCCGTGGCCGTCGAGGTGCGCCCAGCCCGCCCGGAGATCCACGGTCAGCGGGGCGGCGGTCCTGCGGTTGTCCACGATCGTCTCGACCGGCACGCCGTCCGCGCCGCTGATCCCCGCGCCGAGGCAGACCACCGCGTCGTCGAGGAAGAACCACGACTTGAACGCCTCCATCGTGCTGTCGAGGCCGTTGAGGTGCTGGCCGATGACGGCGTACGCGCCGTCCGTGGCGCCGCCGACCCAGCGGCCGGGCGGGCAGGTGTCGCCCCAGGCCGGGCCCGCGCCGTCGGGCAGCCGCCGGGTCGAGACCGTCGTGCCGGGCAGCCGGTAGGGGTCGACGGTGGTCCAGAACGAGTCGGAGTACTGGTCGGCGTGGCCGTCGGCCCACCAGTAGAGCATGCCCGAGCCGGTGTGCCAGCCCCGCAGGTTCTCGCCGTTGCCGTGCTCGTAGTGGCCGATCGTGGACGAGGCCATGCTGAGCGCCGCGCACCAGCCCGGACGGCGGTGCACGGCCCGCGCGCTCATCGGGAACAGCCGGTGACCGACGGGCTCCGGCGCGGCGGGCACGGCGTCGTCGCCCAGGACGGCGGCCAGGCGGGCGTGGAAGGCCGGATCGGCCTCCGCCGGCATGGGACGGCACGTCTCGCGTACCGCCCAGCCCTTGACCATCGCCTGCCAGCGGGCCCGGTCGGCGGCCGGAGCCACCTCGCCGAGCAGCAGGATCGCGGCGGCCAGCTCGCGTCCCCTGTCGTGGTCGCCGAACGGCTTCCTGCCGACCCCTCGGCCGCGCACCAGGTCCATGCAGAACCCGTCGCGGACGAACGGCGCGAACGACCGCTCCACCATGGCGAACACGGTGGGGTCCACGACCTCCCACGGCGTGCCGCGCAGCACCGCGAACAGCGTCGCCAGCCCGGCGAGCAGCGTCACCCCGTAGGCCCCCTGGTAGGGCACGGTCGAGTGCTGGACGAACGACCCGTCCCGGTAGAAGCCGTCGCCCTCGGAGACCGTACGGAACACCGGGGCGAGCGCCGAGACCGCCAGCGCCGCCTTGCCGGGATCGGCCCTGAGCATGGCGCGCAGCAACATCACCACGCACAGGTCCACCCGGTTGGCGGCGGTGCTGGTGCCGCCGTAGTCCCCCAGGCGGCTCTCGGGCACGAAGTGGTCGACGGCGTCCCGCAGCGCGGCGCTCCGCCGCTCGCCCAGGTGTGGCCCGACCAGCACGGCGGCGTCGAGCAGCGCCTTCGGCACGCCGATCTCCCAGTGCCACCAGTTGCCCACCGGGTCGGCGCCGTCGGCGTACACGTGGCGGCGGTAGTGGTCGATCCCGGCGGCGACGGCGGCGGCCAGGCCCGCGTCGCCGGTCAGCCCGGTCCCGGGCAGCGCGTACGCGCGGGCCATGTCCAGCAGCCGCCGCGGCGTCGCGGCGAACGACGGGAACGGCTGGTCCGGCCAGAGCGACGTGCCGGTGTACGCCATGGCCGCGCGGTGACGGGCCGCCCGCCGCCCCGCCTCGGCCAGCCGCGTCCGGTACGGCTCCGCGCCCGCGTCGAACCCCGACCCCGTCGTCACCTCCCGCCACTGGCGGCGCAGCGTGACGAAGGAGTCGTCCGGCGTGTGGGCGGGCTCGGCCCGGGCCAGCGCCCCCGCCACACCGCCCACGGCGACCGCGCCCGCCTGGAGGAAATGTCGCCTGGACGGCCGCTGCACGCCTCGATTATGACCCGCCCCGCACCCCGGCCCGCGCCCCCGAACCGCCGCCCCCGAACCGCCGCCCCGAACCGCCGACCCGCACCGCGCCTCCGAACCGCCGCCCCCCGCCCCCCGGCCGGCGGCGCCCGCGCGGATCAGGCCGCCGGCGGTCAGACCTCCAGCAGCGTCTTGCCGTTCACCGCGCGGGCCTCGATCGCCGCGTGCGCCTCGGCCGCCCGCTCCAGCGGGAACGTGCGCCCCACGACCGCCTTGAGCCGCCCGGCCGCGGCCTCGGCGAGCGCCCGCTCGGTCCGCTCGTTGCCGTCCCCGCCCAGGGCCGCCAGTTGTGCCAGGCCGATCACGGTGACACCCCGGCGGGCGGCCTCCCCCGGATCGACGGTCGTGGTGCTCCCGCTGGACGCGCCGTGCACGGAGAACCGCCCGCCGCGCGCGGTCACCTCGAACGCCTGGCGGCCGAGGTCGCCGCCCACGCCGTCGAAGACCACGTCGGCCCCGCGCCCGCCGGTCGCGGCGAGGACCTCGTCGGTCCAGCCGGGGCGCGAGTAGTCGACGGTGACCTCGGCGCCGAGCCCGGCGACCACCTCGAGCTTGGCCGCGCCGCCGGCCGCCCCGATGACCCGCGCGCCGGCCTCCCGCGCGAGCTGCACGAGCAGGCTGCCGAGCCCTCCGGCGGCGGCCTCGACGAGCACCCATTCGCCGGGCTTGATCCCGGCGTTGGCGAACAGGCCCACGGCCGTGTTGCCGTCGACGAGCAGCGCCGTCGCGTCGGCCAGCCCGAGCTCGTCCGGCACCTCGACCAGGTCGGCGACCCTGGCCACGACCAGTTCGGCGTTCCCGCCGCCGAAGCCCGGCGTACGGGTCACCACCCGCCGCCCCACCAGCCCGGGATCGACGTCCTCGCCCACGGAGAGCACGAGCCCGCCGACGCCGCCACCCGGCACGTACGGGGTCTCGGGCAGCGGCGGCCCTGGCGTGAACCCCCGCCTGAGCTGCGTCTCGATGAAATTGATCTCGGCGAAGCCGACCCGCACCAGGACCTCGCCGGGCCCGGCCACCGGGTCCGGGACGGTCTGCGTCTCCAGCACCTCGGGCCCGCCGAACCTCGTCACCCGCACAACTCTCATGACCACTCCTCATCCGGAACGACTTCCGCGCCCAGACTGCTACCTCAAGACGACTTGAGGTCAACCCGTCAGGCCGGCGCCCGCCCGCTTGATGGTCCTGATGATCGGCGCGGTCTCGATGTGCCTGATGGCGGGGAGCGCGCCCAGCCTGTCGGTGAGGTAGCGGTAGAAGGCGGCGTCGTCGCGGCACACCACGTTGGCCGCGAGGTTGGTCGGGCCCGTGGTCGCCCCGGCGAAGGCGACCTCAGGATGGTCGGCCAGCGCCCGGCCGGTCGCGTCGAGGTCGGCGGGCGGCACCGACATCCACAGCTGGGCCTCGACCCGGCAGTCCAGCAGGCCGGGCAGCACGTCCATGTCGAAGAACAGGGCGCCGGACGCGCAGAGCTGCTCCATCCGCCGCCGGACCGTGGACTCCGACCAGCCGGTCGCCGACGCCAGGTCGGCGTGGCCCGTACGGCCGTCGCGCGACAGCTCGGCCAGCAGCGCGTCGTCGCCGGGGCCGAGCGTCACGTTCTCGCCGGTGTCGCGGGGGCCGTACACGCGGCCGGCCAGCAGGTGGGCGACCTGGTCGGCGGAGAGCGCGGCGAGCCCGGCCCAGCCGATCCGGCCGCCGACGAACATGTGCAGGGTCCGGTGCGCCGACACCGCGAGCACCCGGTTGGTCCTGGCCAGCTTGGTCAGCAGCAGCGGCTCGCGGTCGCGGTCGCGGTCGGCGCGCTGGATGGCGCCGCAGGAGATCTCGGTGCCGCCCGACAGCAGGTGCACCCAGAACGTGTCGGGACGCCGTCCGAGCGCCTCGGCGATCGAGGCCCCGGCGTCGGGCGTGCAGCGCAACCGGATCGACCACGACTGGTGGCCGAGCCGCTGCCGGTCCACCACGCCCACGACCCGGACCATGCCGCTGGCGCGCAGCCGACGGTACCGGCGGGCCACCCGCTGGTCGGACACCCCCAGCACCTCGGCGATCCGGCTGAACGAGGCCCGCCCGTCCACCTGCAACGCGTGCAGCAGCCCGCGGTCGACCTCGTCGAGCGTGACGTTTTCCACCACCACAAGCTACAAGGCGCGGAAATCCTGCAGAACTTCCTCTTCAGCTAGGGGTATCCCCCGCCGGAGCCCGACCCTTGCGGCCATGACCACAACACTGACCCGTACGAGCTGGCGGCCGCTCGCCGCCGCCTGTCTGGGCGCCTTCATGCTCCTGGTGGACGTGACCATCGTCATGGTGGCCCTGCCCGAGATCACCTCCGACCTGAGGATGTCCTTCACCGGCACCCAATGGCTCCTGGACGGCTACGCCCTGGCCCTGGCCGCCCTGCTGCTGGCCGCCGGCTCGGTCGCCGACCACGCCGGGCGGCGCAAGGTGTACCTGATCGCCCTCTGCGTGTTCGCCCTCGCCTCCCTGGCCTGCGGCCTGGCGCCCACCGGCGGCTTCCTGCTGGCCGCCCGCGTGCTCCAGGGGGCGGGCGGCGCCGCCATGATGGCCACGACGCTCGCCGTGATCAGCGCCACCTACCACGGCCGGGAGCGCGGCATCGCGTTCGGCGTGTGGGGCGGCGTCAACGGGGCCGCCGCGGCGCTCGCGCCCGTGCTCGGCGGGCTGCTCACCGAGCACCTGAACTGGCGGGCCATCTTCCTGGTGAACCTGCCCATCAGCCTGGCCGCCGCCTGGATGACCTGGCGCACGGTCGGCGAGTCCCGCCTGCCGGGCGGCAGCCGGCTGGACCGGGCCGGGATGGGCACGTTCACCCTGGCGGCGGGCGCGCTCACGTACGGGCTGATCGAGGCCGGGCCGAACGGCTGGACGTCGGCGCGGACGCTGGTGCCGCTCGCCGTCGCGGCGGTCGCGTTCGCCGCGTTCCTGCTGGTGGAGTCGCGTGGCGCGCATCCCATGGTGGACCTGCGGCTGTTCGCGAACCCGGCGTTCAGCGGGATCATGGCGGGGGCGGCGCTGCTCATGCCGGCCGCGTTCGCCTGCCTGGCCTTCACCTCGCTGTGGTTGCAGGAGGCCGGCGGGCTCGGGCTCGGGCCGGTTCAGGCCGGGCTCGCGCTGACGCCGATGGCCGGCACCTCGCTGGTCGTCTCGGTCGCCGCCGCCCGCCTGCTCCCCCGGCTGACGTCGCGCGTCGCCGTCGGCGGCGGGCTGCTGCTGATCGCCGCGGGCGCACTCCTCCAGGGCATGCTCGACGGGCACTCCACGTGGACGGCGCTGGCGCCCGGCCTGGTGGTGACCGGGATCGGCGTCGGGCTGGCCATCCCCGCCCTCAGCTCGGCCGCCATGGCGCACGTCCCACCGCACCGGGCCGGCATGGCGGCGGGCGCGGTCAACACCGCCAGACAGCTCGGGTACGCCCTCGGCGTCGCCGGGTTCGGCATCCTGTTCCAGGACGGCATGGCCGGGCCGGGCTCGTTCCCCGCGGCGCTGAACGCCGTCTACCTGGCCGCCGCGGTCACCGGGCTGCTGGCGGGCCTGCTGGTGCTGGCCGCCGTCAGGACCCCGCGGTCAGCGTGAGCGGGGCAGCCGCGGCCACCTGCTCGACCTCGGCCGCCCCGCCGACCCAACCCTCTACGTGCCCGCCCTGATCGGCACGACGTTGCCGGGCCCGCCGCGGCGTGGCAGCGCGAACCAGGTGGCCTTGCCGACCAGGTCGGGGTGGGTCAGGTATCGCTGGGGATGGCAGCCGTAGAAGCCGTCGGAGAGCCGGGCGACGATGCGCAGCCCCCGTCCGTGCTCGGCGGCCGGGTCGGGGACCGAGGGGGCGGGCAGGGGCGGGCCGGCGTCCACGACGACGCACATGATCTCCTTGGCGTCCACGTGCAGGAGCAGCTCGTACGGGCCGTCCCCGTACATGAACGCGTTGGTGACCAGTTCGCTCACCATGAGGACGGCGTCGTCCACGACGTCGTCGTGCAGGTCGAGCCCGGACAGCTCGTCACGGATGATCGACCGCGCGTGGCCGACGGTCCGGGCGTCCGCGCGCAACGGCCATACGTACTGCATCCGGCTCCGCCGGGCCGACCGCAGCCTGGACATGGCCTCTCCATCCTGGGAAGGGCGGCGACGAATGCTCGTTTCACTCAACACGAGACCTGCCTCCGAGTTGTCGGACATGCGGCTGTCCAAACGTGTACGCACGGAAGGGCCGTACGGGTCGAACGTTTTCCGAGAAATTCTGACTTTCTTCGCGCCCCGACATGTCTTCCCAGGTCAGCGGGTACGGACAGGGCCATGAGCAGTCCTGACGAGAGCAGCCCCAAGACCGACACCAAGCCCCGCCTCGACGCGGCCAGGCGCCCGGCCAAGGCAGGGAGGACGCCGTCGGAGCACAAGCCGGCCGGGCAGGCGGCCCTGGAACAGGCCCTGTCACAGGCGGGCAAGGACCTGGAGGACCTCACCGGCGAGGCGACCGGCGGCGCCCGCGGCTGAAGCCGCCGACGCCGGCTACGGGCGGACGATACAGGCCACGGGTGGCCGATGCCCGGCTACGGGCGGCCGATGCCGGCGCCCACCTCCTCGATGAGGTCGTCCACCCGCCTGGCCAGCTCCACGTCGAGGGCCGTCACCGCGCCCACGGAGACGGTCCTGACCACGATGGCCAGGCCGTCGGTGGTGTCCTGGAGCTGGGGCTGACGGCCGTAGGTGGCCTTGAGCCGGTCGAGCGCGCGGCGGACGGCCCGCAGGTTCTCCCGCGGCAGGGAGATCTCGCGGCGCAGCGCCGAGCGGTCGCCGCTCCACATGGGGAGGGTGGCCAGCGCCGAGGCGATCTCGGCGTCGGTGAGCATGGCGGTGTGCCCCTTGGGGCCGGTGATGCCCCCGCCGCTGTCCGGCGGGTCGAACAAGGGGCGTACCTGCTCCGGGATGTGCAGCCGGGCGATCAGCTCCGGGTCCTGCTCGGCGACGGCGGCCAGCACGGCCTGGGCCCTGAGCCTGGCCTGCTCGGGCGGACGGCGGCCGAGCAGCGCGGCCTGGCGGACGAAGCCCTCCTCGGTGCCGTCGTTGCGCGGATGGTCCATGGGGAAGTCGTCGGTCAGCTCGGGCGGCAGGGCCTCGATGAGCTCGCGCCGGTCGTCGTCGTCGAGCGTACGGGCCAGCGTGGTCAGTGTGGCCTCCGCCGCCGCTCTGGCCGGGCCCGCCCCCAGGCCCGTCATGCGGCCGATGGAGGCCAAGAGTGCGCGATATTCCATGATTCGTCCCCCGATCCGAACCTTCAGGCTCCTCGTGCCCAGGTCAGGGGTATCGACACCTCCACACGACCTGCGGGGTGAGGGGTACGTCGGTGACGCGTCCGGCCAGCTCGGGCATGGCGGCGGCGACCGCGTTGCCGATGGCGGCGGGCGGGCCGATCGTGCCCGCCTCGCCCACCCCCTTCATGCCCCCCGGGGTGAGCGGCGAGGAGGTCTCCAGCAGCACGACCTCGATGTCGGGCACCTCGCGGGTGGTCGGCAGCAGGTACTCGGCGAGCGGCTGCCCCTCCTCGGTGTGGACGATCTCCTCGGTCAGCGCCATGCCGATGCTCTGCGCGACCCCGCCGCGGATCTGGCCCTCGACCAGGGACGGGTTGACCAGCGTCCCGGCGTCGTTGACCACCCAGTAGCGCTCCACCTCGACCGCGCCGGTCTCGGGGTCCACCGCGACGGCGGCGGCGTGCGCGCCGTAGGCGAAGGTGTAGGCGGCCGGGTCGTAGCTGACCCGCTCCTCCAGGCCCGGCGTGACGCCTTCCGGCAGGTCCCAGGCCCGCCAGGCGGACGTGGCCAGCTCCCGCAGCGACATCGACGCCCGCGGGTCGCCCTTCACGCGTACGGACTCCTCGGCGATCTCCAGGTCACCGGGCGCCGCCTCCAGCCGGTGGGCGGCGATGGCCAGCAGCTTGCCGCGCAGCCGGGCGGCGGCCTGGACGAGCGCCCCGCCGCCGACCGCGAGCGAGCGGCTGGCGATCGACCCGATCGACGAGTACGGCGTCGCCGCCGTGTCCCCCAGCACCACCCGGACCCGCTCGATCGGCACCCCCACCCGGTCGGCCGCGAGCTGGGCGAGCGCGGTCTCGATGCCCTGCCCGATCGAGACCACCCCGGACGACACCACCACCGACGCGTCCGGCTCCATCCGCAGCACCGCCGTCTCGTAGCCGCCCGCCTGGATGCCCGTCGCCTTCATCTCCATCGACGGGCCCAGGCCGGTGGTCTCGACGTGGCAGGAGAAGCCGACGCCGCGCAGGCGCCCGTCGTCCACGCCGGTCACGGGGGTGACCAGGTCGCGCAGGGTGCGCAGGGCCCGTGGGTAGTCGCCGGAGTCGTACGTCTGGTACACCCGGCTCGTGCACGGCAGCTCGTCCGGCTCCAGCATGTTGCGCAGCCGCAGCTCGACCGGGTCGAGGCCGAGCCGCCGGGCCGCCTCGTCGATCAGGCGCTCCCTGGTCCAGGTGCACTCGGGCTGCCCGAAACCGCGGTAGGAGCCGGTCGGGGTGGTGTTGGTGACCACCCCGCGCACACGTACGCCGACCCGCTCGAACCGGTACGGCCCCGGCAGCAGCGTGGCGGAGACCGCGAAGGGCGAGATGCCGACGTTCGAGGGATGGGCGCCGAGGTCGCCGAGGATGTCGGCGTGCAGGGCGACGAACCGGCCGTCGCCGTCGAGCGCCAGCCTGGCCCGGTGGACGGCGGCCCGCGCGGGCAGCGTCGCCGACAGCCGGTCGCCGGGCGACTCGGTCCAGCTCACCGGACGGCCCACGCGCATCGCGGCCAGGCAGACGAGCGCCTCGTCGGGGTAGACGTGCTCCTTGCCGCCGAACCCGCCGCCGGTGTCCCGGCTGATCACGCGTACCCGATCGTGGGTGAGCCCGAACGCGTCGGCCAGGTGCTCGCGGACGTGGTGCGGGGCCTGGGAGGCGATGTGCACGGTCAGCTCGTCGTCGGCGTAGGAGGCCACGACGCCGCGCGGCTCCAGGGGGTACGGCGAGATCCGGCCCATCCTGAAGGTCATCTCGACGACGTGCTCGGCGGACTCGACGAACTCCGCGCAGTCGGCGTCGCCGAGTGGGAAGTCGGTGACCAGGTTCGTGCCCCAGTCGGGGTGGAGCAGCGGCGCGTCCGCCTCCAGGGCGCGTTCCGCGCCGACGACCGCGGGCAGCTGGTCGAGCTCCAGGTCCAGCAGGTCCGCGGCGTCGCGCGCGGCGGCGGGGGTCTCGGCCACGACGACGGCGATCGGCTGGCCGGCGTACCTGATCGTGTCGTCGAGCGCCCGGTAGGAGACGAGCCGCTGGCCGGGGGCGAGGGTGACGCAGGGCAGGATGACCCCGGGCGCGTCGGCGGGGGTGATGACGTCGAGCACGCCCTCGACCGTCCAGGCCGCCTTGGCGTCGCAGCCCAGGAGCCGTCCGTGGGCGACGGGGCTGCGCACCACCACCGCGTACGCCATGCCCGGCAGGCGTACGTTGCCGACGTACCTTCCCCTTCCGGTCAGCAGTCTGGCGTCTTCCCTGCGAGGCGTCCGCGCGCCGACATAGCCCATGGGCCGATTGTGCGCGCCGCGAGACGTCCGGTCTATACGATCGCGCGGGACGGCAGGCGGGAAACACCAGGTCAGCGAGGGTATAGATGCAGACTTTTCTTCCATATCCGGATTTCACGGCAAGTGCGGGGGTTCTGGATGCCCTGCGGCTGGGGAAGCAGCGGGTGGAGGCCCTCCAGGTGTTGCGCGCCCTGATCGTCCCCGGTTACGGCTGGCGCCACCACCCCGCCGTCAAGATGTGGGCCGGCTACGAGGAGGCCCTGGTCCGCTACGGGCTCGACGTGTGCGAACGCTGGTGCTCGACCGGACGGGCCGACACCTGCGCGGCCACGATGTCCGTCGAGCTGGGTCGCGCCTGCGGCACCCCCGTCATCCGCACGCAGCACGAGCTGGCGGCGGCCGGCGAGCTGCCGCCCTGGCTCGGCGACGACGCCTTCCATCTCAGCCACCGCTCCGCCCTCCTGCGCAAGGACCCCGCCCACTACCGCCCGCTCTTCGGCGACGACCCGGACGACCTCGACTACGTCTGGCCCACCTCAGGCCGCCCACCCGCCTGCCTCCCACCCTGACCGACCTGACCCGACCTGACACGATCTGACCCGACCTGGCCCGAGCCGGCCTCACGCGAGCGCGGCCTCACGCGAGCGCGGCCCCGCCCCGCTCGGCGTGTGCCCCCGTGAGGCGGGCTTCCAGGTGGCGTGTCGCCATGGCGGCGCCGAAGGCGACGAGCCGCACCAGATCGCCGTCCGTGCCCCCGTCCCCTTCTGTGCCCCCGTCCGTGCCCCCGTCCGTGCCCCCGTTCGTCGGCGCGGTCGTGCGCCAGGCGGCGACGTCCGGGTCGGTGATCCGGTAGGGCGCCAGGGCGGTGAGCAGGGCGAGCCTGGCTCTCGGCCGTTCCCCTGCGGGCACGCCGGTCAGCGGGCCCGACAGCCGGTCGCCGCCCATCGGCGGGTGCTCGCCGTCCCAGGCCGCGACCGCCTCGGTGACGGCCGTCCGCGCCGCCTCGCCCAGCAGCTCCCCGCCCGCCTCCGCGACGGCCATGAGGGTGGCGTACGCGGCGCCGACCGGCGTGCCGGCCGCCCAGGCGGGCTCGGCCGACGCGGGCAGGCCGTCCAGGACGTCCAGGCCCGCGCCGGGCGGCAGCTCCCGGCGTACCGCGCGGGACATCGCCCGGCCGCCCACGCTGCGCACCAGGCGCGACTTCTGCAGGTTGCCCGGCAGCAGGTTCTCGGTGAGCAGGGCCGAGGCGATCCGGTTGACGAAGTGGAAGGTCAGCGCGGTCCCGACGTACGCGGGCGCCTGGTCGGCGGGGAAGGGCGCGGGCGCGCGCCGGTCCTTGGCCCACCGCAGCAGCGCGGCGTGCCCCGGATCCGCCGGCACGCCCCCGGCCGCGATCGTCTCGGCCAGCCTGTGGTCGCCGGTGGCGTGCAGCAGCGTCGTGTGCGCGGCCACGCAGAACGGGCACCGGTTGGCCAGCGACACCCCCAGCGCCACCACCTCCCTGCCGGTCCTGGACCCCGGCCCGGCCAGCAGCGACTCCCGCAACAGCGCCCAGGTCCCGGCCAGCACGGCGGGGGCGGGCGACAGCGTCAGGAAGACGGCCATGCGGGCCATGCCGAAGTCGTCGGCGAGGCGCGCGTACACCTGGGCCACCCGGCCCGTGGCGTCCTGGGGCCGGACGGGCGTGACGTAGCGGAACTGGCCTCCGGCCATCGGCGTCGTGTTCATGCCCGCCATGGTGGGCCTGGGGAAGGGGCGGAGTCGTCCCGCCCAGGATGACTCCCGCGGCTACGGCACAGGGCGCAGGGGCGGACGGCGTACGACGGCGGGAGTAGTGCTCATTTCCGCCCGGATGAGGACGAACATCGACACATCAGGCTCTACTGTGCTGGGCATGAGCTTGCAGCACCGATGGCGTCCCGCCGCCATGGACGTGGCGCTCGCGGCGGTGGTGGCCGTGCTGCTGACGGCGACCGCGGTGACCACGCCGGGCGCGGGGCCGGTGGACTACGCCGCCGTGCTCGCCGGGGCGCTCACGCTCGTCGCCTGGCGGCGGGCGCCGGTCCCGGCGCTGCTGGTCACCACGCTGTGCATGCTGGTCTACTCCGCGCACGCGCAGCCCGGCCCACCGGCCGCCTTCCCCGTCATGGTGACGGTGTTCGCCACGGTCAGGGCCGGGCACCGGGCGCTCGCGGCGGTGGCGGGCGCGGTGTTCCTGGGCGGCACCCTGGCGGTCAACCTGGCCGCCCCCGCCGGGCAGCCGGCGCAGGAGATCGTGCAGAAGACGACGCTGCTGCTCGGCTGGTTCCTGGCGGCCGGGGTGACCGCGACCGTGACCCGGCACCGGCAGGCGTACCTGGTGCAGGTCGAGCGGCGGGCCGCCGAGGCCGAGCGGACCCGCGAGGAGGCGGCGCTGCGCCGCGCGGGCGAGGAGCGGCTGCGCATCGCCAGGGAGCTGCACGACTCGCTCACCCACACCATCTCGGTCATCAAGGTGCAGGCGGGCGTGGCCGTGCACCTCGCGCGCAAGCGCGGCGAGGAGGTGCCGGCGGCGCTGCTGGCCATCCAGGAGGCCAGCGGCGAGGCCATGCGCGAGCTGCGCGCCACCCTGGAGGTGCTGCGCGAGCCCGACGGCGAGCCCCCGGCCAGCAGCCTCGACCGGCTCCCCCACCTGGTCGAACGGGCCCGCTCGACCGGCGTCCCGGCCACGGTGACGGTCACCGGCGACCGCCGCGACCTGCCCGCCGAGGTCGACCGGGCGGCCTACAGGATCGTCCAGGAGGCGCTGACCAACGTCTCCAAGCACGCCGGGCCCGCCACCGCCGCGGTACGCGTCGACTACGGCGAGGAGGAGCTGATCGTGCAGGTGGACGACGACGGCCGCGCGAACGGCGGCCCCCGCGACCCGGGCGTGGGCCTGCTGGGCATGCGCGAGCGGGTCACGGCGCTCGGCGGGCGGCTGCGCACCGGGCCGCGTCCCGAGGGCGGGTTCACCGTACGAGCCGAGCTGCCGCTGCGGGAGGCCCGATGATCCGCGTGCTGCTGGTGGACGACCAGGCCCTCATCCGCGGCGGCTTCCGAGCCCTGCTGGAGGCCGAGGACGACATCGAGGTCGTCGCCGAGGCCGCCAACGGGGAGCAGGCCGTCGCCCTGGCTCTGGAACACCGTCCCGACGTGGCGCTCGTCGACGTGCAGATGCCCGTCATGGACGGCATCGAGGCCACCAGGCGGATCGCCGCGGACGGACGCCTGTCCGAGGTCCACGTGGTGATCCTGACGAACTACGGCCTGGACGAGTACGTCTTCCACGCCCTGCGCGCCGGCGCGAGCGGCTTCCTGGTCAAGGACACCGAGCCCGCGGACCTGCTCCAGGGCGTCAGGGTGGCCGCCCGCGGCGACGCCCTGCTCTCCCCCGCCATCACCCGCCGCCTGATCGGCGAGTACGTCGCCCGCCGCCCCGAACCCGAACCCCAGGGCCTGGACGTGCTCACCAACCGCGAACGCGAGGTGACCGCCCTGGTCGCCCGCGGCATGTCCAACGACGAGATCGCCGCCCAGATGGTGATCAGCCCGACCACCGCCAAGACGCACGTGAGCCGGGCGATGACCAAGCTCCACGCCCGCGACCGCGCCCAGCTCGTGGTCTTCGCCTACGAGTCCGGCCTGGTCACCCCGCGCGAGCGGTAGCCCGGAGGCCGGCCGGGCGGGGCTTGACCTTCGAGGAACGCGGTCCCTCCGCATACCCGTCCCGGACTGAGTACACTCGGGCACGTTCAACGGCCGAGACTTGTACGACGAGGCTCTTGGCCCGGGGCGGTGGCCCCTCGGCCCCCGTCCCTCTGGAGTCACGTGAGCAGCGGGCTTGTCGACGCTCCGCCCTCCAGCGACCCCGGCGCCCCCAGGCGGCGCCGCAGTCGCTGGCTGCGCTGGGCGATCGTGATCGCGGTCGCCGTGGTCCTCCTGATCGCCGGCGTGGCCGTCGGCGTCACCGCCAAACTCAGCGGCAACCTCAAGCGCTCGACGGTCACCAAGGAGGACCTGGGCGAGAGGCGGCCCCCCAAGGTCGCCACCTCGGCGATGAACGTCCTGATCGTGGGCTCCGACCAGCGCGACGGCAAGAACGCCAGGTACGGCCACCACATCGCGGGCGAGCGCACCGACACGATCATGCTGGCGCACGTGTCGTCCAAGCGGGACAACGCCATGGTGATCAGCTTCCCGCGCGACTCGCTGGTCCAGCTCCCCGCCTGCCGGGCCACGGGCGGCCTGCCCGGCCAGCAGCCGCACCTGGGCATGATCAACGAGTCGTTCAACTCCGGGGGCATCGCCTGCACCTGGAAGACGATCGAGACCCTCACCCGCATCCACATCGACCACTTCGTGAAGGTCGACTTCACCGGCTTCAAGAGCATGGTCAACGCCGTGGGCGGCGTCGAGGTCTGCCTGCCCTCGCCGGTGAACGACAAGAAGGCCCTGCTCCACCTGCCCGCCGGGCGGCAGACGCTCAACGGCGAGCAGGCGCTCGGTTACGTGCGCGCCCGCTACAGCCTCGGCGACGGCTCCGACATCGGGCGCATCCAGCGGCAGCAGATGTTCATCGCCTCGATGCTCAAGAAGGTGATGAGCGGCGAAACGCTCACCGACCCGTCCAAGCTGTTCGGCTTCCTCGACGCCGGCACCAAGTCGGTGACCGTCGACGACGACCTGTCGCTCCCCGTCATGAAGGACCTCGCCACCAGCCTCCAGGGCCTCGACGCCGGGCAGATCCGCTTCATCACCACCCCCTGGCACTACTCGCTGACCCAGCCGGGCCGGGTCGAGTGGGTGCAGCCGCAGGCGGGCCGGCTGTTCCAGATCGCAGCCAGGGACCAGAGCGTCCAGGGCGTCAAGGGCGGACAGGCCAAGGTGGCACGGACGAAGATCCAGATCGAGCTGCGCAACGGCACCTATCGCGGCGGCCTCGGCACGCAGGTGGCCGCCTTCCTCGAACAGCGCGGCTACCACATCAGCAAGATCGGCGACTCGGCGAAGAAGCCCCAGCCGAAGACCACGCTGCTCTACGGCCCCAACGCCGAGACGCGGGTGCCCACGCTCACCAACGACCTCCTCGCCGCCACGCCGAGGCTGGTCCCGGGCGCCCGGACCAACCACCTGGTGCTGGTGATCGGCGACGACTGGAAGGGGCTCAAGCCGCTGCGCGCCGACGACTCCGAGGCGATCAAGGGCTTCGACGCCACCCACGACACCTGCGCGGCCTGACCCCGTTCACAGGGCGTCGGCCAGCCCGCCGCCGTCGATGGCGGTGAACCCGGCGTCCTCGATGAGCGGCACCACGACCTTCTTGGCGGCGTCGTCGTCGCCCCAGTAGGGCATGTCGGCCCGCCGGCCGCCGCGCTGCCCGGCCGTGCCCAGCTCCAGCAGCTCGTTGGGGTATTTGGTGTTGAACGTGCGCACCAGCCGTACCTCCCGGCCCAGCACGTGCTGCTGGTACTGCGGGCTGGTGAGCCCGTCCGGGACGGCCACCACCGCCTCGGCGCCGTCGCGTTCGGTGATCGGGTTGCTGGGATCGATGACGATCTTGCCGGTCAGCACCGCGCCCACCTCCTCGACCACTGTGGGGAAGGCCTCCCACCACACCGCCATGACGACGACCTCGCCGAAGCGCGCCGCCTCGATCGGCGAGCCGCCGCCCGCCTGCCCCTCGGCGGCGACCGCGGCCTCCTCGGCCAGGGTCAGCCGGGCGTCGCTGAAGAGCACGTCGTGACCGGCCGCCGCGAGCAGCCGGCCGAGCGGTGCGCCGAGCCTGCCAGAACCCACGATTCCTACGCGCATGTCTCGATCTCCTTGTCGCGCCCGACCGGCACCTGCCCATCGGGCTTCCCGGCATGCCTGTCTTTGCGCCGGAGCAGGGAGACCTTTGCCGTCGGGTGATCCCTACACTCGTCGTCCATGAGCGATCCCGACGTCCATGAGCTGCGCAGGGGCAGCGCCGGGCGGGCGCACCTGCGTCCGCGGGGGCCCGAGCTGCCGCACGTGACCGACCTGGCCGGGCCGCGCGGGCTGCGGCTGCGGCACTACCGGCCGGCCGAGGAGCGGCGGCCGCTCGTGGTGTACGTGCACGGCGGCGCGTGGGTGTTCTGCGACCTGGACACGCACGACCGGATCTGCCGCCTGCTGGCTCATGGGTGCGGGGTCGAGGTGATGGCCGTGGACTACCGGCTGGCGCCGGAGCACCCGTACCCGGCGGCGGTCGAGGACGTCGTGGAGGTGCTGCGCGTGGCCCGTCCGGTCGCGGTGGCCGGGGACAGCGCGGGCGGTTACCTCGCCACGATGGCCTGCCTGGAGCTGCGGGACGCGGACGACCCGTCGCCCGCCGCCCAGATCCTGATCTGTCCCAACACCGACCTCACGCTGTCCCGGCCGAGCGTGCGGGAGAAGGGCACTGGCCACGGCCTCGACGAGAGCTTCCTCGCCTGGGCCGTCCGGCAGTGGGCGCCCGATCCGGCGCGGCGCGCCGACCCGAGACTGAGCCCGCTGCTCGTGCCCGACCTGCGCGGGATGCCCGCCACGCTCATCGTCACCGCCGAGCACGACGCCCTCAGGGACGAGGGCGAGGCATACGCCCATCGGCTGGCCGAGGCGGGCGTGCCGGTCACGTGCCGCAGGGAACCCGGCCTCGCGCACGGTTTCCAGCAGAACGCCGACCCGGTGTCGGACGCGGCCACCGGCCGCCTGCTCGCCGACGCGCGCCGCCTGCTCGAAGCTGTGACGGGCTGACCCTCCACACCACGGCGGCGTGGCCGCACACCGCGGCACGCCACCGGGCGGGCACAGAAGCACCGCCTGGAACTCGCGGCGACCGGTCAGGCACCGGAGGCCAGGCGGCCCAAGAACGTCGCGGACGCCCCCGCGAAGCCGGCGCGCGTCATTGCGCGCGCTCGGACTCCTGCTCGGACGCCGTAGACGGGTACATCTCCTCGCGCGGCGTGTCCGCGCCCAGCTCCTCGCGCAGCCGGTCGTAGTCGATGTTGTGGTTGGTGTACTTCAGCTGGCGAGCGACCTTCGTCTGCTTCGCCTTGGCTCTTCCTCGGCCCATGGCTACTCCCTAGTCCCCGCTGTCATGCTATCCAACAACGTTACGACTTGAAGAATTATGCAACTGCGCTCGATTAGTCTTGCAATATGCACGTGGAGGTCCACCAGGCCAAGGCCGACTTCTTCAGGACGCTCGGCCACCCCGCTCGCATCAGAGTGTTGGAGCTACTCCAGGAAGGTCCACTGCCCGTCAGGGACCTGCTGGCCCAGATCGACATCGAGGCGTCGAGCCTCTCACAACAGCTGGCGGTCCTGCGAAGGGCCGGGATCGTGAGCGCGATCCGCGAAGGCAGCACGGTGGTCTACACCCTGGCCACTCCCGAGCTGGCCGACCTGCTCGGAGCGGCTCGCCGCATCCTCACCGACATGCTGGCCGACCAGGGGGAGCTTCTGGCCGAGCTGCGGGCGGAGGTCACTTAGCGGCGGCCTCGGCGCGGCGCCTGACGACCTTCGGGTACCGGGCGGTGAAGACGGCGGGGACGACGAACGAGAGCACCTTGATCGCGATGACGACCGTGGTGGCGTGCGGGGCCGCGGCCAGCACGAACGTCAGCGAGACGGCGGTGAGCGTGAACGCCACCGCCCACACCGTCGTGATCACCACGTTGACGCGGTGGAACGCCGGGGTCTCCCAGATCTCCTTCGGCGCCATCGTGCGCGCGATGCCCAGCGTGAACGGCTTGCGGATGGCCATCGAACCCCAGGCGGTGCCGGCCAGCCAGACGTTGACCAGCGCGGGCCCGTACGGCGTGAGCGGCGAGTGCGGAGCCACCAGGGAGAGCACCGTGAGCAGGGCGAAGAAGACGGCGGCGCTCGTCTCGATCACGATCTCGTCCCAGGCCCGCCCGGACCGGCGGTCGATGGCCACGAGGGCGAGGGCGATCACGAGGCCGGTGATGGCGCCCCAGCGCCACTCGTCGCCGGTGGCGATGACCGCATAGACGACCCAGGGGAGGAAACCGAGCAGACCACGCATCGCGCAACTCCTTTGACATTCCTAAGTAGACATGTCGAAGGTAGAACCTCCTGTGGAGATATGTCAATATAGGAATATGAGCTTGAGACATGCCGTGCTGGGTCTGCTCGCCGAGGGGCCGGCCAGCGGCTACGACCTGCTGAAGACCTTCGACGTCTCATTGTCCAACGTCTGGCCCGCGACGCAGAGCCAGCTCTACGCCGAGCTCGGCAAGCTGGCCGACGCCGGTCTGGTGAGCGTGGCGGCCGAGGGCCCCCGGGGGCGCAAGGAGTACGCGATCACCCAGGAGGGCCGGGCCGAGCTGCGCCGCTGGATCACCGAGGTCGAGCCGGTCAGGGTCGGGCGCAGCGACATGCTGCTTCGCGTGTTCTTCCTCGGCCAGGTCGATCCCGAGCAGGCTCGCGCGTACCTGCGTCGCCAGGCCGAGGTGGTGGGCAAGCACCTGGAGCACATGGAGGCCATCAAGGGCTTCGTCGAGAGCGGCCAGGACAACCTGTCGGTCTACGGCCGGCTCGCCCTGGAGTACGGCCTGCGTCTCGGCGCCGTCCAGAAGGCGTGGGCCGAGTGGGCCGAGGGGCAGATCCGTTAGGCTCGCCCCCATGGTCTCCGAGCTGTTCGATCCGAAGATGTGGCAGGTCGTCGAGGGCTTCGACTTCACCGACATCACCTACCACCGGGCCCTCGACCAGGGCACGGTGCGGGTCGCGTTCAACCGGCCCGAAGTGCGCAACGCCTTCCGGCCGCAGACGGTCGACGAGCTCTACCGGGCGCTCGACCACGCCAGGCAGACCACCGACGTCGGCTGCGTGCTGCTCACCGGCAACGGCCCCTCGCCCAAGGACGGCGGGTGGGCCTTCTGCTCCGGCGGCGACCAGCGCATCAGGGGCAAAGACGGCTACCAGTACGCCGACGGCACCCCCGCCACCGGCCGCCTGCACATCCTGGAGGTGCAGCGCCTGATCCGCTTCATGCCCAAGATCGTGATCTGCGTGGTGCCCGGCTGGGCCGCGGGCGGCGGCCACAGCCTCCACGTCGTGGCCGATCTCACACTGGCCAGCGCCGAGCACGCCCGCTTCAAGCAGACCGACGCCGACGTGGCCAGCTTCGACGGCGGCTTCGGCTCGGCCTACCTCGCGCGGCAGGTCGGCCAGAAGTTCGCCCGCGAGATCTTCTTCCTCGGCGACACCTACAGCGCGGCCGACGCCCACCGCATGGGCATGGTCAACGCCGTCGTCCCGCACGCGGAGCTGGAGGCCACGGCGCTGGAGTGGGCGCGCAAGGTCAACGGCAAGTCGCCGACCGCCCAGCGCATGCTGAAGTTCGCCTTCAACATGATCGACGACGGGCTCGTGGGGCAGCAGGTGTTCGCGGGCGAGGCGACGCGGCTGGCGTACATGACGGACGAGGCGGCCGAGGGGCGCGACTCCTTCCTGGAGAAGCGGGCGCCCGACTGGTCGCCCTTCCCCTGGCACTTCTAGCCACGGAATCCCCCGGTGATGGGCAGACTGGGGCGATGAGGATCAAGGTGCCCGAGGCGTTGACCGAGTCACACGTGAAGATCGACGGCGAGCAGGGGCGGGCGTGGTCGGCCGGCCTGCCGGCGCTGGCCGAGCGTTACCTGGAGGAGTGGGGGCTGCGGCTGGACGAGGGGCGGCCCATGCACGGCGTGGTCTCCCTCGTGCTGCCCGTCGTACGGGAGGACGGCACCAAGGCGGCGCTCAAGCTCCAGCCCGTCACCGACGAGAACGCCACCGAGGCGCCCGGCCTGCGCACGTGGGCCGGGAAGGGGTCGGTGCTGCTGCTCGACGACGATCCCGAGACCGGCACCCTGCTGCTGGAACGCCTCGACGCCGACCGCCCGCTGTCGGCCGTGCCGGACGACACCGAGGCGCTGAAGATCCTGACCGAGCTGCTGGGCCGGTTGACCGCCTTCCCCGCCCCGCCGGGCATGCGCCGGTTGGGCGACATCGCCGCGGAGATGCTGGCCGACGTCGACCGGGCGATGGCCGTGCTGCCCCGCGAGCGGGACAGGCACTGGCTGCGGTGGTGCGCCGACGCGGTCGCCGAGCTCGTCGGCGAGCCCGGCGACCGGTTGCTGCACTGGGACCTGCACTACGACAACGTGCTGGCCGCCGAGCGGGAGCCGTGGCTGGCCATCGACCCCAAGCCGCTGGCCGGCGACCCCGGCTTCGACCTGTGGCCCGCCCTGGACAACCGGTGGGAGGCCATCGTCGCCACCGGCGACCCGATCCGGGGCGTGCTGCGGCGGTTCGACCTCATGGTGGACGGGCTGGGCCTCGACCCGGCCAGGGCGGCCGGCTGGACCCTCGGCCGCGTCCTGCAGAACGCGCTCTGGGACGTCGAGGACGGCGAGAGCGAGCTCAACGAGATCGGCCTGGTGATCGCGGAGGCCGTGCGCCACCGGCAGTGACGCGTGGTCCACGGTCACCGCCAGCAGGCGGGTACTTGTGGCCCGGCAGCGCCCCTCCGAGCGCCACGCCTCCGGCGACCACCACCAGGACCGGGTCGAGCAGGTACACCGGGTCGGTGGCTCGGAGGCTCCCGTCAGTCGGAGAGGCGGCGGAGGAAGTCGCGGACCAGGGCGGCGATCTGCCGGCCGCGGGTCTCCAGGGCGAAGTGGCCCGCGTCCAGGAGCTGGATCTCGGCCCGTTCGGCGTCGCGGGCGAAGGCGAGCGCGCCGTCGGGGCCGAAGATCTCGTCGTGCCGCCCCCACACGGCCAGCACCGGCGGCTGGTGCGTGCGCAGGTACTCCTGCCACTGCGGGTAGAGGCCCGGGTTGCGGCCGTAGTCCAGGAAGAGGGCGAGCTGGACGGCGTGGTTGCCGGGCCGGTCGAGCCGGGCCTGGTCGAGGGCCGCCTTGTCCGGGTTGACCAGGGCGGCGTCGCCGACCCCGTGCGTGTACTGCCAGTGGGTGGCCTCGGGCGTGAGCAGGCCGAGCAGCGCGGAGGTGTTCTCCGGCGAGGGGTCGGCCCACGCCTTGCGCAGCGGCTCCCAGAACGGCGTCAGGCCCTCCTCGTACGCGTTGCCGTTCTGGGTGACGATGCCGGTGACGCGTTCGGGGTGCCGTGTGGCGAGGCGGAAGCCGACCGGGGCGCCGTAGTCGTGGACGTAGAGCGCGTACCTGGTGACGCCCAGGGTGTCCAGCAGGCGGTCCACCACGTCGGCCAGGTGGTCGAAGCTGTACTCCCACTCCTCGGCCGCGGGGGCCGAGCTGTGGCCGAAGCCGGGGTAGTCGGGCGCGATCAGATGGAACTCGTCCGCCAGGTCGGCGATCAGCTCCTGGTAGGCCACCGACGAGGTCGGGAACCCGTGCAGCAGCACCAGCGTGGGCGCCGACGGGTCGCCGGCCTCCCGGTAGAACACGTCGAGGCCGTCCACCACAGCGGTGCGGTACCGAACAGTCATGTCAATCCTCCACTTAACCGACTAAATCCGTTTTGCCGGTTAAGTGATAACATGGCGAGTGTTAACCAGTCAAATCGGTTTGAGGGGTTAGAGGCAGTGAGGATACGGCCGCTTCGCGACGAGCCCATGGCGCTCGACCTGGTCGACACCGTCTGGGTGGACCACGGCGCCCTGGTGGACCAGTTCGACGACCTGGAGGGCGTGCGCGCCTGGCTCGGCGACCACGGCCTGCCGGGCGAGAACGATCCGGAACGGGTGCGCGACCGCCTGGTCCTGGCGCGGGACGCGCTGCGCGGGTCGCTCGAAGGCCGGGGGCACGACGGGCTGAACGCGGTGCTCGCCGAGGGCGCGATCAGGCCGCTGGTGGACGACGGCGGCCCGCGCGAGACCGTCGTGGTGAGCGACCCGGCCTGGGAGGCGGCCTGGACGGCGTCCGCCGACTTCGTCCGGCTCCTGCGCGAGCGTCCCGAACGGCTGCGCAAGTGCGCGAACCCGGCCTGCGTCCTGTGGTTCCTCGACGTGAGCAAGAACGGCAGCCGCCGGTGGTGCTCGATGGAGGTGTGCGGCAACCGCGCGAAGGCGGGCCGGTTCAACCAGCGTCACAAGAGCACTGGCTGAACCGGCCCGCCCGGGATCGCGGCGTGCGGACCTCAGTCCGTCACCAGGACGACCTTGCCCCGGCCGTGGCCGGTCTCGATCTCCCTGTGGGCGTCGGCGGCCTCCTCCAGCCGGTACGTCCGCCGCACCGGGAAGGCGAACCGGCCCTCGGCGTACAGGGCGGCGTACCGGCCGAGCCGTTCGGCGGTGCGCTCGCCCTGGACGACCCTGACGCCCAGCTCGGCCGCCTTGCCGTGCTCGACCAGCGTGACGATGCGCCCGCGGTCGGCGACCAGGTCGAGCGAGACCTCCAGGGCGTGACCGCCGGCGCCGTCGAGGGCCGCGTCCACGCCGCCGGGGGCGAGCGCGCGCACCCGGTCGGCGAGCCCGTCGCCGTAGGCCACCGGGATCGCGCCGAGGTCTCGCAGGTGGTCGTGATTGACCTCGCGGGCCGTGCCGATCACCGTGGCGCCGCGCGTGCGGGCGATCTGCACGGCGGCCGTGCCCACGGACCCGGCCGCGCCGTGCACGAGCAGCGTCTCGCCGGCGCCGATGCCCAGGCCGTCGAGGGCCAGCTCGGCCGTCTGGACCCCGGACGTCAGCCCGCCGGCCACCTCCCAGGGCGTCCCGGCGGGCTTGGGGGCCACGTCGGCGGCCGGGACCACGATGTACTCGGCGTAGGCGAACAGCCGCGAGAACCCCAGCACCTCGTCCCCGGCCGACACCCCGGTGACCCCGTCGCCCACCTGGTCGACCACGCCGGCGAACTCGTTGCCCGGGATGCGCGGCCATGCCACGTCCCCCAGGTACGGCGGCAGCCACCCCGCCCGTACGGCCGCGTCGAAGGGCTGCACACCGGCCGCCCGCACACGTACGCGCACCTCTCCCGGGCCCGCGTGCGGCGCGGGGACCTCCATCACCTTCAGCACCTCGGGTCCACCTGGCTCGGCGAACGCCGCCGCCCTCATCACGTCACTCATGCCGCCGAGCTTGCTACCTCAACTGCGCTTGAGGTCAAGTCGGCCAACTTTCGATATGAAGTAGGGAACTTTCCGCTTTAGTCGTGCTTTATATGTATATAGTCCGTCAGGACACACCGGGGGATGGGGCAAACCGAGGGCTGATGACCGAGTTCTTCCACGCCGCTCTGGGCTTTCCGACCGCCATTTTCACTTTCCTCCTCGTGGCCGTCGTGGCTTATTGGCTGGCCGTCATCGTCGGCCTGTTCGACCTCGACCACGACGCGCCATGGCTGGGGTTCGGGGGCGTGCCCGCCGGGATCGCGATCTCCCTGTTGGTCGCGGTCGCCTGGCTGCTGACCCTGATCGGGAGCCAGGTGCTGCCGGACGCCGCGCTGGCCGCCGCGCCCCTCGCCGCGGCGGCGGGCGCCTGGCTCGTCACGCGCGCCCTGCTCGTGCCGCTGCGCAGGGCGTTCCCGGACGGCGGACGCCACTCGCGCGGCGACCTCGTGGGCCGCCCGTGCGTCATTCGCACCGGGGCCGTCACCCCCGACTTCGGCCAGGCCGAGGTCGCCTCCGAGGACGGTTCGACCGCGGTCGTCCAGGTCCGCACGACCGGAGGGGACCGCCTGGCCCGCGGCGACAAAGCACTCATCTTCGAATACGACAAAGACGGCGAATTCTTCTGGGTCATGCCCTACGAAAGCGAGATCTGATGGACGTCATCTCCACGGGCTTCGGCGTATTTCTCGCCGTCGTCCTGGTCATCGTGATTGGCCTGCTCGTCATCATCGGCCGCCTTTTCCGCAAGGTGGAACAGGGCAAGGCGCTGATCGTGTCGAAGGTCAACAAGGTGGACGTGACGTTCACGGGCGCCATCGTGCTCCCCGTCGTCCACAAGGCCGAGACCATGGACATCTCGGTGAAGACCATCGAGATCACGCGTACCGGCCGTGAAGGGCTGATCTGCCGGGACAACATCAGGGCCGACATCAAGATCACGTTCTTCGTCCGGGTGAACAAGACCGCCGAGGACGTCATCAAGGTCGCCCAGGCCATCGGCACCGCGCGGGCCAGCGACGAGAACACGCTCCAGGAGCTGTTCAGCGCCAAGTTCTCCGAGGCGCTGAAGACGGCCGGCAAGCACCTCGACTTCGTCGACCTCTACACTAAGCGGGACGAGTTCCGCGACGAGATCATCCGGCTCATCGGCACCGACCTGAACGGCTACAGCCTCGAAGACGCCGCCATCGACTACCTGGAGCAGACCGCGCTCCTCCAGCTCGACTCCAGCAACATCCTGGACGCCCAGGGCATCAGGAAGATCACCGAGCTGACCGCGCTGGAGCACGTACGGACCAACGAGTTCCAGCGGGCCGAGGAGAAGGAGATCACCCGCCAGAACGTGGACGCCCGCGAGGCCATCCTGGAGCTCCAGCGCCGCCAGGCCGACGCCGAGCTCAAGCAGCGCCGCGAGATCGAGACCGTCAAGGCCCGCGAGGAGGCGGAGATCGCCCGCGTGCAGGCCGAGGAGCGGCTGCGCGCGCAGACGGCCGGCATCAAGACCGACGAGCAGATCGGCGTGCAGCGGGAGAACCAGGCCCGCGAGGTGGCGGTCGCCGAGAAGAACCGCGAGCGGGTGATCGCCATCGAGAGCGAGCGCATCGAGAAGGACCGCCTGCTGGAGGTCATCGCCCGGGAGCGGGAGACCGAGCTGTCGCGCATCGCCAAGGACAAGGAGGTCGAGACCGAGAAGCGGTCGATCGCCGAGGTCATCCGGGAGCGCATCGCGGTCGACAAGACGGTGGCCGAGCAGGAGGAGAGCATCAAGCGGCTGCGCGTGGTCGAGGAGGCCGAGCGCACCCGCCAGCAGGTGATCATCGCCGCCGAGGCAGAGGCCCAGGAGAACCTGGTCAAGGACATCAAGGCGGCCGAGGCCGCGGAGGCAGCGTCGAAGTTCAAGGCCCGCGAGGAGCTGGTGCTCGCCGAGGCCCGGCAGCAGGCCGCCGAGCTGGAGGCGCGGGCCAAGATCCGGCTCGCGGAGGGCGTGCAGGCCGAGTCCGCCGCGGCCGGGCTGGCGCAGGTGCAGGTCAAGGAGCGCGACGCGGACGCCATCGAGAAGGTCGGCCGCGCCGAGGCGCTGTCCCTGGGCGAGAGGCTGCGGGCCGAGGCCGAGGGCGCGCGGGCCATGGCGCTGATCGAGGGCGACCGGCTCAAGGCGCGGGCCGAGGGCGAGCAGGCCATGGCGCTGGCCGGCGCCACCGCGATCGGCGAGAAGCTGAAGGCCGAGGCCGAGGGCCTGACCCAGAAGGCCGCCGCGATGGCGGCCCTGGACGAGGCCAGCCGGGGCCACGAGGAGTACCGCCTGCGCCTGGAGGCCGACAAGGAGATCAGGCTCAAGCACATCGACGTCACCCGCCAAGTGGCCGAGTCGCAGGCCAGCGTGCTGGCGGCGGGCCTGTCCAAGGCCAACATCGACATCGTCGGCGGCGACACGATGTTCTTCGACAAGGTGGTCGGGTCGATCACCGCGGGCAAGGCGGTGGACGGCTTCGTCGGGCACTCGAACGTGGCCGGGGCGCTGGCGGCGCCGTACCTCAACGGGACGGCCAGCCTGGCGGCGGACATCGCGACCGTGGTCAGCGGGGTGCGCACCGAGGACATCAAGAACCTGACCGTCTCGGCCCTGCTCATGCGGCTCATCCAGGACGGCGGCCCGCAGTCGTCGGCGCTCGGCGAGCTGCTGGAGACCGCGCGGCGGCTGGGCGTGGCCGACTCCCCGGTGGCCGCGCTGGCGGCGGCGAAGGGCTGACGTGAGCACCACCGAGCTGGAAGCCGGGACGTACGAGGTTCTCAGGAACCGGCTCCAGGCGCAGGCCAAGGCCCTGGCGGTCGCGGCGGAGGAGATCAACGGGCAGCGGCTGCGCGTCTTCGGCGGCGCGGAGCTGCGCCTGCTCGGCACCGAGCGGATCAGGACCGAGAACAACTGCGTCCCGAGGGACATCGTCTCGCTGGGCGAGGTGATGCTGTTCGGCTACAACGTCTTCATCGGGCTCAAGCCGGAGACGACCGTGGCCGACGTGTTCGCCGTCCACCGCTTCACCAGGGACGGGGACGCGTTCACCTTCGAGACCGGCAAGCTGGAGACGCTGGAGGAGCCGGCGTTCAGGAAGGACTTCGCCGAGCTGTACCGGTACTACAAGGAGACCAGGCTCCAGCAGCTCAGACGGGTAGAGGGCAAGCTGCTGGCGGTGTTCCGGACGGGCCCGGCGGACACGCGGGTGCTCAGGTGGGCGGTCAGCAACGGCGGTGTCCCGAGATATCTGGACAACAGGGGGGAGCGGGACCACGTCTTCCCCCCGTCCCACGACTTCGAGTGGACGCCGACCACCCGCGACGACCACGTGCTCGGCCGTCATCCGCACATCTCCATCGAGGGCGAGGTCTTCGTCGAGACGATCGGCGGCGACCTCACCATCAAGGTCGAGAACAACACGGAGACCGGCGCGGGCGTCTACTCCGAGCCGGTCACCGAACGCCTCCAGTCGCTGGCCGACGCCGACGTCGAGTACGCCAGGGTCGGGCCGCTCGTCCTCATGCGGATCAGGCCGTACAAGGAGCCGGACTGGCGGCATCTGGTCTTCAACACCCGTACCAAGGCGGTGACCAGGCTCGACGGCATCGGCCAGTCCTGCCAGCGGCTGCCCGAGGACCAGGGGCTGATCTTCCCGGGCGGCTACTACCTGGCGACCGGGATCAGCAAGACCTTCGACACGGACGTGACGGACCTGGAGTTCGAGCGGGTCGTGCGCTCGCCCAACGGCGAGGACGTCCTGTACGTCTTCCACGCCCGGGGCGACGGCCGCTCGCTGCTGCTGCCGTACAACGTGATCAGGAAGGAGGTGGCCAACCCCATCGTCTGCCACGGGTACTCCCTGTTCGACGACGGCACGATGGTGGTCTTCCGCGCCCTCTCCGAGGAGCCGACCCGGGTCCACCCGATGCAGGTGTGGCAGACGCCGTACGTGTCCGACACCTACGCCGCCGGCCAGCCCGCCGGGACCGGGCCCCTGGAGCGCATCGGCAACGCCGAGCTGGTGCGCGGCATCTCCGACTGCCTGTCCGTGGCCCGCATGGTCGAGGAGATGGCGGCGTCGGAGGCCACGTTCGAGGCGCTGATCGCCGCCTGCACCCGCGCGGCCGACTCCTACCACTGGCTCGGCGAGCACGGGCTCGCCGCGCCGCTCGCCGACGTGCGCGCCACCGCCGAACAGGTGCTCGACGAGTACGAGAACGTCGAGCAGCTCACCCGCCAGGCCGCCGACACCCTGGCGGCGGCGGCCGAGGAGACCAACCACCTGGTACGCCAGGCCGCCGCCGACACCCCCGCCACCGCCGACGCCTGGGTCACCACGCTGGCCGGCCTGCGCAGACAGCAGGGCCGCCTGGTGACCCTGCGCGACGTCCGCTACCTGGACCTCGCCCGCCTGGACGAGCTGTCCGCCGCCGTGACCGCCGAGCTGGCCGCGACCGGCAGGCGCGCGGTCGCCTTCCTGGAGGGCCCGGAGGCGTTCACCGCCTACCACGCGGCGGTCGACCGGCTGGCCGCCGACGCCGCCGCGATCGCGACCGTGGCCGAGGCCGCGCCCGTCGCCGACCGGCTGGCCGAGCAGGCGGAGGGCCTGGAGGTCGTGACGGAGGTCGTCGGCTCGCTGGAGATCGCCGACGCCACGGTCCGCACGTCGATCCTGGGCCGGATCGCCGAGGTGCTGGCCGGGGTGAACCGGGCGCGGGCCGTGCTCGACTGGCGGCGGCGCGAGCTGCTGGGCTCGGAGGGCCGCGCGGCCTTCGCCGCCGAGTTCGCCCTGTTCGGCCAGGCCGTCTCGGGCGCGCTGGCGATGGCCGACACGCCGGACAAGTGCGACGAGCAGCTCGGCCGCCTGATGCTCCAGGTGGAGAACCTGGAAGCGCGCTTCGGCGAGTTCGACGACTTCGCCGCCCAGCTCGCGGGCAAGCGGGACGAGGTCTACGAGGCGTTCTCGGCCAGGAAACAGACCCAGCTCGACGGCCTGGCGCGGCGGGCCGACCGGGTCTTCGCCTCGGCCGAGCGCATCCTGGGCAGCGTGACCAGGCGGCTGACGTCCCTGGGGTCGATGGACGAGGTCAACACGTACTTCGCCACCGATCCGATGGTCGGCAGGATCCGGACGGCGGCGGCCGAGCTGCGTTCCCTGGGCGACGCCGTACGGGCCGAGGAGCTGGACGGCCGGGTCAAGGCGGCCCAGCAGGAGGCCGGTCGTGCCCTGCGGGACCGCCTGGACCTGTTCACCGACGGCGGCGAGACGCTGCGCCTCGGCCGTCACCACTTCGCCGTCAACACCCAGCCGATCGACCTGACGCTGGTCCCGCACGACGGCGACATGCACTTCGCGATCACGGGGACCGACTACCGCGCGCCCGTACCGGCGTCGTTCGCCGACACGCGGCCGTTCTGGGACCAGCTCCTGGTGTCGGAGACGCCGGAGATGTACCGGGCCGAGCATCTGGCCGCCTCCCTCCTGGAGTCCGTACGGCCCGGGGCTTCCCTGGCCGACCTGGTACGCCAGGCCGCCGAGCAGCGCTACGACGAGGGCTACGAGCGTGGCGTCCACGACCACGACGCGATCCTCGTCCTTGAGAGCCTGGTCCGCCTGCGGGAGGGCGCCGGGCTCCTGCGTTACCCGCCCGAGGCCCGCGCGGCGGCCCAGCTGTTCTGGGCCTTCGGCACGGACGAGGTTTCACGTAAAACATTGACCACCAGGGCCGCCTCCCTGGTCCGGGCCCGCGCGGTCTTCGGCCACACCCCCGCCCTGGAGGCCCTGGCCGCCGAACTCGCCACCCGGATCACCGCCTCCTCCTTCGGCCGGGACGCCGGAGAGGGCACGGCCGCGCTGGCCGGTGAGTACCTGGTCGAGGAGCTGGGCGCGACGCCGTTCGGCTTCGTGACCGGGAAGGCGGCCCGCGACCTCCTCGACGGCTTCAGGCAGACGCTCGGCCCGGCCAGGGTCCGCGAGTTCGAGGAGGAGCTGGCCGCGCTCCCCCTGCCCGAGCGGCTGCAGCTCGCCCACGCCTGGATCGGCGCGTACCGCGAGGGCCCCGAGGTGGCCGAGGCCGTCGCCGTGCACCTGTGCGAGGTGCCCCGCCACGACTCCGGCGCCGCCGTCGAGGAGACCGTCGAGGGCCTGCTCGGCGCGCACCCGCGCGTCCAGGACCGCAGGCTGCGGGTCAGGATCGACGAGCTGCTGACCAGGGCACGCGCCTTCAGGCGGGAACGGGTTCCGGCCTACCGGGCCTACCAGCGCCGCCGCAACGAGCTGATCGAGCAGGAACGCCGCCGGCTGCGCCTGGAGGAGTACCGGCCCAAGGTCATGAGCGCGTTCGTCCGCAACCGGCTGCTGGACGAGGTCTACCTGCCGCTGATCGGCGACAACCTGGCCAAGCAGCTCGGCGCGGCGGGCGCGGGCAAGCGCACCGACCAGATGGGCCTGCTGCTGCTCATCTCACCGCCCGGCTACGGCAAGACCACGCTGATGGAGTACGTCGCCAGCCGCCTCGGCCTGGTCTTCGTCAAGGTGAACGGCCCGGCGCTCGGCCACGGCGTCACCTCGCTCGACCCGGCCGAGGCGCCCGACGCCACGGCCAGGCAGGAGGTCGAGAAGATCTCCTTCGCGCTGGAGACCGGCAACAACACCCTGCTCTACCTGGACGACATCCAGCACACCTCGCCGGAGCTGCTGCAGAAGTTCATCTCGTTGTGCGACGCCCAGCGCCGCATCGAGGGCGTCTGGAACGGCCGGACCCGCACGTACGACCTGCGCGGCAAGCGGTTCGCGGTGTGCATGGCGGGCAACCCGTACACCGAGTCCGGGCAGCGCTTCCGCATCCCGGACATGCTGGCCAACCGCGCCGACGTGTGGAACCTGGGCGACGTGCTCTCCGGCAGGGACGAGCTGTTCGCGCTGAGCTACGTGGACAACGCGCTGACCTCCAACCCGGTGCTGGCCCCCCTCTCGGGCCGTGACGGGGCCGACGTCGAGCTCCTGGTCCGCCTGGCCAAGGGCGACCCGGCCGTCCGCCCGGACCAGCTCAGGCACCCGTACGGCAAGGCGGAGCTGGACCAGATGCTCGGCGTGCTGGGCAAGCTGGTGCGCGTCCAGGAGGTGGTGCTGGCCAACAACGCGGCGTACATCGCGTCGGCGTCGCAGGCGGAGGCGTCCAGGACCGAGCCGCCGTACCGGTTGCAGGGGTCGTACCGGAACATGAACAAACTGGCCGAGCGCATCGTGCCCGCCATGAACGACGACGAGCTGGAGGCGGTGATCGACGACCACTACCTGGGCGAGGCGCAGACCCTCACCCAGGACGCCGAGGCCAACCTGCTCAAGCTGGCCGAGCTGCGCGGCCGCCTGACCCCCGCCCAGGCGGCGCGCTGGGCGGAGATCAAGGCGGCCTTCCTCAGGGCCAGGGCGCTCGGCGGCGACGGCGACGACCCGATGACCAGGGCCGTGGGCGCCCTCGGCCTCCTCGCCGACCGGGTCAGCGAGGTGGGCACAGCCATCAGGGAGTCCGACCGCTGAACGAGACGGGCCCGACCGTCAGGAAGTCCGGCCGCTGAGGGCGGCTGGGCGGAGTTCCAGGTGTGCCGGTGAAGGCGGCGCGCAGGCGGCGGTCGTGGGTGACGACCACCAGCGCGCCCTCGTAGTGGGCCAGCGCGTAGCGCCGGATACGGTAGCCCGTGAACCGGATCATGTACAACCCTCATTCGGCCCGCAGCGCCGCGGTGGCCTCCCGTTGCAGGGCCGTGGACCGCCGGAGGAAGTCGACGACCAGGGCCAGCTCCTCGTCGGTGTAGCGCTCGTACAGGCCGGACAACGCGGCCACGAACGGCTGGAACAGTTCGCCGAAGCCGGCCAGCCGCTCCCAGTTGATCTCCACGATCACCCGGCGCCGGTCCTTGGTGTCGCGCACCCGGCGGACCAGCCATTTGGCCTCCAGCCGGTCGATCAGCCCGCTGACCGAGGCCGGGGCCAGGCCGGTGTGCTGGGACAGCTCCCCCGCGGTCAGCGGCCCGAGGCGTTGGAGCAGGTCGAGCGTCTTCTCCTCGGTCATGCCCAGGCCGAGCCGCTCGCCCATGGCGCTGTGGTACATGACCGCGGCGTCGGCGATGGCGCTTCAGGCGGCCGGCATCGACGCCGAGATCCACGAGGCGTACCCGCGGGTCGCCGAGAACGTCGGCTCGTTCCTCAACCTCGCCTCCAACGGCCTGGCCGCCCTGCGCGCGCTCGGCGTCCACCGCGAGGCGCTGTCGTCGGCCATCCCCACCCCGCGCATGGTCATGTGGAGCGGCACCGGCAAACGCCTCGGAGAGGTGGCCAACGGGCTGCGGCTCGACGACGGCACGGTCAGCCACACCGTGCTCCGCGCCGACCTCTACGGCTCCCTGCGCGACGAGGCCGCCCGGCGCGGGATCCCCATCACGTACGGCAAACGCCTGGTCTCCTACGACGACACCGGCGACGAGGTCGTGGCGACCTTCGAGGACGGCACCTCGGCCACCGGCGACCTGCTGATCGCCTGCGACGGCGTGCACTCACGCACCCGTTCGCTCCTCGACCCCGGCGCGCCCGGCCCGCGCTACAGCGGCCTGTACAGCTTCGGCGGCATCGTCCGGGACGCCGGGGTCGGCGGCGAGCCCGGCGTCTACAACATGATCTTCGGCAGGCGGGCCTTCTTCGGCTACACGGTGGCCGAGTCGGGCGACACGTGGTGGTTCGCGAACCTGCCCAGGCGGCTCGGCGACGTGCCCGCGGACTGGCGGCCCGTCCTGGTGGCGGCGTTCGAGGGGGACGCGAACCTCTCGGCCGACCTCGTCCGCCGCGCCCCGGCCTGCCCGGCGCTGCCGGTGTACGATCTGCCGCCGGTGCCCGTCTGGCACAAGGGCCGCGTCCTGCTCACCGGGGACGCCGCCCACGCCACCTCGCCCAGCTCCGGCCAGGGCGCCTCGCTGGCCGTCGAGGACGCGGTCGTGCTGGCCAGATGCCTGCGGGAGGCGAAGGGCCACCGCGAGGCGTTCGAGCGCTTCGAGGCCGAACGGCGGCCCAGGGTCGAGCGGGTGGTGGCCTACTCCCGGACGATCAGCACCAGCAAGGCCGCGGGCCCGGTCGCCCGGGTCTTCCGCGACCTGATGCTGCCGATGTTCCTGAAGCGGAGCGCGAGCCAGGAGTCACTGGCCTGGATGTACCGCCACCAGGTCGGCCTGTGACACTGCGGCGGCGGAGGCGGGCAGCAGCGGCAGCCGCACGTCCGGCGTCGGGATCAGGCCCCTGGCGTGCAGGACGCCCTTGATCACGGTCGGGTTGGGCTCGGCGAAGAGCGCGCGCGAGACCTGGGCCAGCCGGTGCCCGAGCGGGCGCGCGGTGGCCACGTCACCGGCCTGCCAGGCGTCCACCAGCTCGACGAAGCTCCTGGTCAGCACGTGCGCCGAGGCCAGGATGCCGCCGGAGGCGCCGAGCGCGAGCAGCGGCGAGACGAACGCGTCGTCGCCGCCGAGCACCTCGAACCCGTCGGGCAGGTCCGCGAGCAGGTCGATCGTGTCCTGGTCGATGCCGCCCACGGCGTACTTGACGCCGGCGACGTTCGGATGTGCCCCGATTCGCCGCAGGGTCTCGGCGCCCACGGCCTGTCCCGTCCGGTAGGGGATGTGGTAGATCACCAGCGGCACGGGTGACGCCTCGGCCAGCGCCTCGACGTGCGCGATCACGCCGCGCTCGCCGGGCCGCAGGAAGTACGGCACGGTCACCAGGGCCGCGTCCACCCCTTCGGGCAGCTCACGCAGCGCCGCGGCCGTCGTCCGGGTGTCGTTCCCGGTCACGCCCACGGTCAGCAGCGCCCGGCGCTCGGCGCACACGCGTACGCAGGTCTCGACCACCAGCGCCCGCTCCCCGGGGTCGAGAGCGGCCACCTCGGCCGTCGTCCCCAGCGCCACCAGCCCGGCCGCGCCCTCGTCGAGCATCTGCCGGGCCAGCTTCTCGACCGCGTCGGCGGCCACCTCACCCGACGACGTGAACGGCGTGACCAGCGGTACGTGGATTCCTCTCAGCATGTTCCGAGCCTGCCGCCCGACTACCTGTTAGGTCCAGTTCGGATTTCTTCGTCCGAGTTTAAGATGAACTTATGCTCGATCCTCGCAAGCTCCACCTGCTGCGCGAGCTGGCCAGGCGCGGCACGATCACCGCCGTGGCCGAAGCGGTCACGTTCACGCCTTCGGCGGTCTCCCAGCAGCTCAGTGCGCTGGAGCGGGAGGCGGGCGTGCCGCTGCTCGAACGCACCGGCCGCACGGTCACCCTCACCCCGGCCGGGTTGCTGCTCGTCGAGCACGCGCAGGCCGTGCTCGAACAACTCGAACGCGCCTCGGCCGCGCTCGCCGCCGCCCGGGGCGGGCCGTCGGGCCCCTTGCGGATCGGCGCGTTCCCGACGGCCACCCGCGTGCTCCTGCCGCCCGCGCTCGCCCGCCTGGCCGGCGCGTACCCGGGCCTTGAGCCGATGGTCGCCGAGATCGACCCCGCCGACGTCTCGGCGGCGCTCCGGGCGGGTGAGCTCGACGTCGCCCTCGTACACGAGTACGACTTCGTGCCCCCGGTCACCGACGCCTCCATCGAGACCGTGCCCCTGTTCACCGAGCCGATGTACCTGACCGACCGCGCCTGCGTCCCCGACGCCCGCGACGATGCGTGGATCATGAGCAAGCCGGGCACGCTCTGCCACACCATGGCGATCAGGGCCTGCCAGGCGGCCGGGTTCGAGCCGCGGGTCCGGCACCACATCGACGACTTCGACACCGTGCTCGCCTTCGCCGCCGCCGGCCAGGGCGTCGCGCTCGTGCCCCGGCTGGCGGCGCTCGCCCCGCCGGACGGCGTCTCGCTGACCCGCCTCCCCCTGAGCCGCCGTACGCGGGCCGCCTTCCGCCGCGGCTACGGCGACCATCCGGCGGTCCGCGCGGCCGTCGCCGCCTTCCACGCCGCCGCCACCACCCTCCCCCTGTGACCGGGACCGGCCCGGTCTAAGGGGCGGCCCTGCCGAGCAGCCCTTCGGCGAGGGCGGCGAAGCTGCGGGCCAGCCGCGCGCTGTCCCCGGCGCGCAGCCGGCTCGCGATCGGCTCCATGTGCAGGGCGCCGAGCAGCAGATGCGCGATCTCCTCCGCGTCCACGTCCGGCCGCCCCTCGGTGATCAGCGCGGTGACGTGCCGGTGCCAGCCGACGTAGATCGGGTTGGCCTCCCGGGGCTCGGACCTGCTCGTGGCCACCGCGTGCTCGTGCGCCGCGACCAGGTTGCCGTTGCGCGCGGCCAGCTCGGCCACCGCCCCCAGGAAGGCGACCAGCCGCTCGACGGGCGGCGCTCCGGGGCCGAGCGGCGGCGGCCCCTCGGCCACCGCCTGGTCCAGCTCGTGGGCCCGTTCGCTCATCAGCTCCCGCATCAGCCCGGTACGGCTGCCGAACCGGTGGAACACCGTCCCCTTGCCCACGCCCGCGGCCACCGCCACCCGCTCGACGGAGACCTGCTCGGGCGGGTGCAGGCGCAGCAGCTCCTCGGCCGCCCGCAGGATCGCCCGCCTGTTGCGCGCGGCGTCGGCCCGCTCTCGACGTTCCATCCGGTCATTGTTTCCCATGGACAAACTTGACCGGTGGTCCATATATTAACTGGACCAGTGGTTCAGATATTTGGGAGGAACGACCATGCTCGCCATCCAGCTCGACGCGACCGGCGGCCCCGAGGCCCTGCGTCCGGTGGACCTGCCCCGCCCCCGCCCCTCGGCGGGCCAGGTCGTCGTCCGCGCGCAGGCCATCGGCGTCAGCCAGGCCGAGACGCAGATCCGCTCGGGAGCGCTGCCGTTCCCGCTGCCGCTGCCCGCCGTGCTCGGCGGGGAGGCGGTCGGCGAGGTCGTCGAGGTGGGCGAGGGCGTGGACGGCGACCTGCTCGGCACCGTACGCGTGGGAGTGACCGGCGGCCTCGGCGCCTACGCCGAGTACGTGGCCATGCCCGCCGCCATGACCTGCCCCGTACCCGCGGGCGTGACGCCCCTGGAGGCCCTGGCCGGGGCCGCGCCCGGCGCGATCGCCCTCGCCCTGCTGCACCGGGCCCGGCTCGGCGGCGGGGAGACCGTGCTGGTCGAGGCGGGCACCAGCGCGGTCGGCGGCCACGTGGTGGCGCACGCCAAGGAGTTCGGGGCGGCCCGGGTGATCGCCACCGCCGGCTCGCCGGCCAAGCGGCGGCGGGCCCTCGACCTCGGCGCCGACCAGGCCGTGGACCACGGCGACCCGGCCTGGCCGGACGGGCTGCCGGAGATCGACGTGGTCTTCGAGGCGATCGGCGGCGCGTCGGCCCGGCGGGTGCTCGACCGGCTCGTCCCCGGCACCGGACGGATGTTGTTCTACGGCATGCTCAGCGGCGAGCCCGCCGCCGTCACGGCCGCCGACCTGATGGACCGGGGCGTGACCCTCGTCGGGTGCAGCGGCCCGGGCTGGGCGGGCCAGGTGTTCGGCACGCACTACCCCGAGATGCTCGACCGGCTCGGCTCAGGACGCAGCCGGGCCGTCATCCACGAGACCCTCCCGCTGGCCGAGGCGGCCGAGGCCCACCGCCGCCTGGAGTCGCGCGCGGTCATGGGCCGCGTCCTGCTGGTCCCGTGACCGGCTCACCGGTCCAGGACGGCGTCCAGCACGGCCGTGGCGCTGACCTGCTCCCCGTTGTAGTCGCCGGCCGTCACCGCCACCACCAGTTCCTCGCCGGGCAGCACGAGCAGCCGCTGGCCGCCGTTCCCTATGGCCTCGGTCCACGGCCGGTCACCGGTGCTGACGTACCACTGGTAGCCGTAGCGGAAGGGGCCGTCGATGACGACGCGGGGCCGCGTCACCTCGCGCACCCACTGCCCGGGGACGATGCCGAGCCCGCCGCCGAGCACCAGCCGCCCGAGCGCGGCCAGGTCGAGGGGCCGCAGCCGCAGCCCGGACGCGGCCATCGCCACCCCGTCCGCACCCTTCGCCCACTCGTACCTGGTGATCCCGAGCGGCTCGAACAGCGCCTTCGCGGCGTACTCCTCAAGCGGTTCGCCCGCGCCCCGCGCGATGAGCCCGCCGATCAGGGCCGAGGCGCCGCCGCAGTACCGCCACCGCTGCCCGGCCTCCTCGACCACAGGACGTTCCAGGACGAACCGGTACCGGTCGGGGGCGAGCTCCATCGCGACCTCGCTGTTGGCCGGGCTCGTGTACGGCAGGTCCTCGTTCCAGTCGAGCCCGAGCGTCATGGTGAACGCGTGCTCGACGGTGAGGTGAGCCCGCCCGGGATCAGCCACCAGATCCGGATATTCGGGGAACTGTTCCAGCAGTCCGGCGTCCGGCGGCGGCACCAGCCCGTCGCGCAGGGCGACGCCGTACAGCAGGGCGACCACGCTCTTGGTGACCGACCGCACGTCGTGCGGGGTGTCCCGGTCGAACACGACGTGCCGGGGCTCCTCCGTGATCCGCTGGTCGACGCCCGCGCCGTAGTGCTCGACGACGACCTCGCCGCCCCGCATGACCACGACCGCGTGCAGGTTGGGCGCCGTGCCGGCCTTCAGGACCGCCTCGACCCGCTCCGCCATTCCCATGATGTCCTCCTAAGCCCGGGGGACATCCTGTCGTACCGGCTCACACGATGTCAGGGTCAAACCTCGGGCTGAGAGCGTCCTCAGCGTCTCTCAGGCGCGGCACAGCGGCACGGGAGCAGGCTTGATCCCATGGAGCAACTCGTGAACAGCCCCGCCGTCGCCCAAGGCCTGCTCAAGGTCGAGGCCAGGATCAGGCGGCTCAGCGGTTCGTCCGCGCTGCCCGGGATCAACGCGGGCGCCGGGCGGATCGTCAGCGCCGGGGGCAAGCGGCTGCGTCCGGCGCTGACGCTGGCGACCTCGCTCGCCCTCGGCAAGACCCCCGACCGCCGGGTGATCACGGCCGCCGCGTGCGTCGAGCTCGTCCACGCCGGCTCGCTCGTGCACGACGACCTCATGGACCGGGCGACCGAGCGGCGCGGCACCCGTACGCTCAACGCCGAGCTGGGCGAGGGCAAGGCGCTGGTGATCGGCGACTTCATGCTGGCCAGGGCGGGGCTGGCGGCCATCACCGCGGTGTCCAGGCCGGTCGCCGAGGTGCTCGCGGCCACCGTGGTGGAGCTGGCCGAGGGCCAGTACCTGGAGACGAGCGAGCTGTTCAACCCGGCCAGGACCCGCGAGAGCGCGCTGCGTTCGATCACCGGCAAGACCGCCGCGCTGTTCCGGGCCGGCTGCCTGGTGGCGGCCGTCTGCGCGCGGGCCTCCGCCGAGGACCGGGCGCGCGTGGCGGCGTACGGCGAGAAGTTCGGGCTGATCTTCCAGGTGCTGGACGACCTGCTCGACCTCACCGCCTCCAGCGCCCAGCTCGGCAAGCCGGCCGGCAACGACCTGCGGCAGGGCGTCTACAGCCTGCCGCTGCTGCTGTCGGGCACCGACCTGGGCGACCTGCTCGGCCGCGACATGACCGACGAGCAGGTGGCCGAGGCGCTGCGCAGGCTGCGCGCGGGCGACCTGGTGGCCAACACGGTGGAGTTCTGCCGCGGCCTGGCCTCCGACGCGCTGGCCGCCCTTCCGGTGATCCACGACCGGGAGGTCGCCCCCCTCCTGTACGGCCTCCCGACGGCCTACATCGACCACGTCGCGAGCCTGTCGTCGCAGTTGACGGGCGTCGGTTGAGATTTGTTGGAACAATTGGTAGGAATCGCCTCCACAACCCGGTGAATCGCGCTAATACTGGAGTCACGGACTACAGGAGCGCACATGCGAAAGATCCCCCCTCGCATGATGATCCGGGACGACGGGCTTGAGTCCAGTCACTTCCTCCAGCTCGCCGCCGTGGACTTCACCGGCATCTACGCGGTCCACCTGGCCGCGAAGGAAGAACGGCTGAAGATGACCAGGCTCGCGTTGAGCCTGTTGTCGGGGCCGTTCCTGGCGGCCATCGCCCTGACCAGCGCCAAGGTGGTGGACCCGCAGAGCCTCACAGACTGGCAACGCGTGCCGTGGTACCTGTTCGCCCTGGTCACGGCGTTCGGGGTGCTCAGCGTGCTGCCGTTCCTGCGGCTGATCGAGGCGGTCGACGCGCACGCCAGGACGGCACGCGCGATCAACAACTTCCGCCTGCTCTACGCCTCCAGGCTCAAGGAGCGGCTCGGCTGGAGCCCGAACCTGCCGACCGACCCCCGCTTCCCGGAGACGTACGCGCCGCTGGCCTGGCCCGGGATCAACGTGATGACGCTGGCGCTGGCGAACTCGACGTACCTGACGGTGGGCCTCACGGGCCTCTGCGGGCAGGCGCCCGACCTGCTCCTGCTCACCTTCGGCATCCTCCTGGTCGCGCTGGTCCACTACGCCGTCTACTACGTGCGCTGCAACGTGACCAGGCGACGCCGGCTCCCGCACAACCCCTACGAGTTCCCGAATCAGGAGACCTGAATGCCCGGCCCTGCGTCATGGGCGTCATGTGGGGAGGCGTGGATGTGGATGATGCGACATGTCTGGACGGCGGGCACCCTCGCCGACGACGACCGCGGCCCCGTGATCGAGGCCCCGTCCGTGCTGTTCGAGATCGCCGAGGTGAGGGGCGACGACCCGATCATCGCACGGTACGGCGACACCGAGAGGCTGGCCCTGTACAGCAGGAAGTTCAGCGAGGACGTCATCGTGCCGCCGTTCAGGTACAGCTACGGCGCGCGGATCAGGGGGCAGCTCGCCTGGGCCGCCGACCTGCTGCGGGTCAAGCCGTACAGCAAGAGCGCGTGGATCTCGCTGACCACCCCGGGCGAGCCGTACGACGCGGTGCCGTGCCTGATCGGCGTGGCGTTCCGGATCCGGGACGGCGCGCTCGTCATGACCGCGACCTTCCGTTCCCAGAACGCCTTCACCAGCTACCTCAACTACCTGCCGCTCGCCGAGGTGCACGCGACCATGGCCCGCGGCCTGGAGCTGGACCGGGGGCCGATGCGGGTGTTCGTGGACGTGCCGCACCTGTACCTGGCCGACAGCACCCAGGTGCTGCGCGTCATGCGGCCCGCGCGGCGGTGAGCGGCGCGGCGATCTCCTCCAGGCCCTTGCGCTCGGCCTTGACCCCGAAGACCAGCTCGACCAGCCCCGCGACGATCATCACGATCGCGCCGACGGCGAACGCCAGCGCCGTGTCGCCCGGCGCGCCGCTCTCGACCAGCGAGGCGAACACGAGCGGGCCCGCGATGCCGCCGGCGGCCGTGCCGATCGCGAAGAAGAACGCGATCGCCATCGCCCTGGTCTCCATCGGGAAGATCTCGCTGACCGTCAGGTACGCCGCGCTCGCCCCCGCCGAGGCCACGAAGAGCACCGCCGACCAGCAGAGGGTCAGCGTCATCGCGGTCAGCGCGCCCTGGTTGAACAGCCAGGCGGTGCCGAGCAGCAGCACCCCGGAGCCGATGTAGGTCGCCGTGATCATCGGGACCCGGCCGACGGTGTCGAAGAGCCTGCCGAGCAGCAGCGGGCCGAGGAAGTTGCCGACCGCGATGATGGCGAAGTAGTACCCGGTGTGCGAGTCGACCTTGAAGAACGTGGTCAGGATCTGGGCGTACCCGAAGGTGATCGCGTTGTAGAGGAACGCCTGGCCGATGAAGAGCGACAGCCCGAGCACCGTGCGCTTGGGGTAGAGCGCGACCATCGTGTGCGCGATCTTGAGGAAGCCGATCGACCGGCGCTGGCGGATGGTCATCGACTCCTGCGGCTCGGGCAGGTTCCCGCCGATCCGGTGCTCGATGTCGTCCACGATCTGCTCGGCCTCGCGGTCGCGTCCGTGGATGAACAGCCATCGCGGGCTCTCCGGGACGTTCCTGCGTACCAGCAGGATGGCCAGGCCGAGCACCACGCCGAGGCCGAACGCCACCCGCCAGCCGATGTTGACCGGCAGGTCGTTCAGCAGCGGCACGGTCAGCAGCGCGCCGCCCGCCGCGCCGAGCCAGTAGCTGCCGTTGATGATGATGTCGATGCGTCCCCGGTGGTGGCTCGGGATCAGCTCGTCGATCGCGGAGTTGATGGCCGCGTACTCGCCGCCGATGCCGAACCCGGTCATGAACCGGAACAGGAAGAACCACCAGGCGTCGAAGGACAGAGCGGTCATCAGCGTGGCCGCGAGGTAGACCACGAGCGTCAGCAGGAACAGCTTCTTCCTGCCGAACCTGTCGGTCAGCCAGCCGAAGAACAGCGCCCCCGCGCAGGCCCCGGCGACATAGAGGGCCGCGGCGAGGCCGGCGACCTGCGCCTGGGTGATGTCCAGGCCGCTGCCGGGCTTGGCGAGCTGCCCGGACAGGTTGCCGACGATGGTGACCTCTAACCCGTCGAGGACCCATACGGTGCCAAGACCGATGACGATCATCCAGTGCCAGCGGGACCACGGCAGCCGGTCCAGCCGTGCGGGCACCTTGGTAGTTACCGTGCCGGTTTCCACGTCGCTCATAAGGGCATCTGGGTACCCGGTAAACGAACGGCAAACGTTCCCTACAAGGCAGGTTTTCTGGCCTCGACCAGGGTGGTGCCGAACCAGGGGCCGCCGTACCAGAGGCGCGCGCCGAGGTCGCGCCGGCGGATGTCGATCACGCCCAGCGTGCGCAGGGCGTCCTCGTAGGCGGGCGCGTGACGGAAGTCCGCGACGAGCATGCGCCCGCCGGGCCGCAGCACCCGATGGGCCTCGCGGACGGCCTGCTCGCGACCTTCGGCGGAGGGGATGTTGTGGATCGCCAGGCTCGACACGATGACGTCGAACACACCGTCCTCGAACGGCAGGGCGCGCATGTCGCCCGTGACCAGGTCGACCCGGTCGGCGACGCCTTCGGCCGCGGCGTTGGCCAGGGTGACGGCCGCGGCGTTGCCCGACTGGTCCTTCGTGCTCCACAGGTCGACGCCGGTGGCCCGTCCGGACGTGAGCCGGGCGGCGGCCGCCAGCAGCACCGCGCCGCGCCCGCAGCCGAGGTCGAGCACCCGCTCGCCGCCTTCGAGCGGCTCCAGCAGCTCGGCCCAGACGGCGAACTTGCCCCGGCGGGTGGTGTAGAGGTAGCTGGCCGCGCTGGCCAGCGTGTAGAGCCCGCCGAAGGCGAAGGCGATCCCGGCGGCGGGGATGTCCAGCATGAAGGAGACCGCCGCGAGAGCCAGCAGGACGATCGCCCCGAAGAGCAGTCCGCCGAGGGCCCACGGCGCGTCGAATCCGTAGCTACCGTGTCGAGTGCTCACTCTCACGTTATATCTCAAGATGGTCTTGACCGGGAATTGAGCAAACACTTCCCCTTCACCCTCAATTGGGCCCCAACGCAATAACTATGGTGACTTGGATGGGCTGGCATTGGGGGTTTGACCAGGCATGACAGGGAAACAACGCGAATTCGGTCTAGGAGCGAGCATCGCGCTGACGGTGGCGTCGGCCGCGCTCTGGGGGGTGGCGCACCTGGCCACCCATCGCCATCGGATGGGCATCGCCCTGATGGCGGCCTACGTCCTGATGCTCGCCGGCATCCTCACGGTGTTCACGGCGTTCAGCACGCGGCTGCTGTCCCTGGCGGTCCAGCCGGTCTGGCTCACCGTGCTCACCGCGGCGCTGGTCGTGATCGCGCTCGCCTGGACCGCGGTGATCATCCGTTCGTTCCTGCTCGTCCGTCCCGAGTCCTCCGACACCGCCGGACGCTTCCTGACCACCACGCTCGCGGCCGCCCTCTGTGCGCTCGTCCTGGCCCCCACCGCGTACGCGACCCGTCTGGCCTACCTGTCCCGCGACGTCGTCAGCAGCGTCTTCTCCAACACCACCGACAGCAGCGCCCCCGTCGTCGCCCAGGACCCGTGGAACGGCGCGAAACGCGTCAACTTCCTCCTCATCGGCGCGGACGCCGCCCCCGGCAGGCCCGGCGTGCGCACCGACAGCGTGACCGTGGCCAGCGTGGACACCGAGACCGGCGCCACCACCCTGTTCGGCCTGCCGCGCAACCTGCAGAAGGTCCAGCTCCCGCACGGCCCGGCCAGGAGCCGCTTCCCCTTCGGCTTCACCGGCGACGGCCCCAGCACCCCCGGCCTGCTCAACGAGATCTTCCAGTACGCCGAGGACCACCCGGACATGGTCCCCGGTGTCCCCAAGGGCAAGCGCGGCCCGTCGCTGCTCAAGCGCACCGTCAGCGACATCCTCGGCATCCCGGTCCCCTACTACGCCATGGTCGACATGAAGGGCTTCGCCGAGATCATCGACGCGATGGGCGGCGTCCGGGTCACCGTCAAGGACCCCATCGTGTACGGCAAGTACCGCGAGGGCCTGCTGCCCACGGGCACCCGCAAGCTGTCGGGCCAGGAGGCCCTCTGGTACGGCAGGTCCCGCACCGACAGCGACGACTACGTCCGCATGGGACGCCAGAAGTGCCTGCTCAACGCGGTCGCCAAGCAGGCCGATCCGATGACCGTGCTCAAGAGCTTCGAGAAGCTGGCGGCGGCCACCAAGCGGGCCATCTCCAGCGACGTTCCCCAGGACCTGCTACCCGCCCTGATCGAGCTGTCGGACAAGGTGAAGGACACCAGGATCAGGAGCCTGAGCTTCGTCCCGCCGCTGATCAGCACCGTCACGCCCGACTGGTACCAGATCAGGCGCAAGGTCTCCGAGGCCCTGGACGAGCGCCCCGCCAACCGGTCGGCGAGCGCGCACCACTCCGCCGCCCCGACCCAGGACCCGGAGAGCCCGGTCAACCTCGACGCCGCCTGCGGCTGAACCCTCACCCTTCCGACAGCCATCACCCGTGTACGGAGTGTGGCATGATGGTGCGCGGGCCCAACGGAAACGATTTTCATCGTCATTTCAGGGAGCGCACGTGAGAGTGGCATTCGTCGGCAAAGGCGGCAGCGGGAAGACGACGATCTCGGCGCTGTTCGCGCGGCACGTGGCGAGCCAGGGCGACCCGGTGGTCGTCATGGACGCCGACATCAACCAGCACCTCGCCCTGGTGCTCGGCCTCGACGCCCAGCCCGAGCCGCTCGGGGCCCACCTCACCGAGCTCAAAGACCTGCTGCGCGGCGACAACCCGCGCATCGCCTCGGCCGAGACCATGGTCAAGACCACCCCGCCGGGCCGCGGCTCGCGCCTGCTGAGCTTCGACGACCTCGCCGCGCTCGACTACGCCGTGACCACCCCCCACGGCCTGCGCCTGCTGGCCACGGGCCCGTTCGACGACGACGACCTCGGCGTGGCCTGCTACCACTCGAAGGTCGGCGCGGTGGAGCTGCTGCTCAACCACCTGATCGACGGCCAGGGCGAATACGTCGTGGTCGACATGACCGCCGGGTCCGACTCCTTCGCGTCGGGGCTGTTCACCCGGTTCGACCTGACCTTCCTCGTCGCCGAGCCCACCAAGCAGGGCGTGAGCGTCTACCAGCAGTACCGCGACCACGCCGCCAAGTACGACGTCGCGCTCGCCGTGGTCGGCAACAAGGTCCACGGCCCGTCCGACGTGGAGTTCCTGCGCGAGCACGTCGGCGACGACCTGCTGACCTGGATGGAGCACTCCTCGGCGGTGCGCGCCATGGAGCAGGGCCGCCACTTCACGCTCGACGACCTGGAGCCGGCCAACATCGACGCGCTCGCCGTCCTGTGCAAGACCCTCGACACGCAGGAGAAGGACTGGGCGCGCTTCGGCCGCCAGACCGCGGAGTTCCACCTGCGCAACGCCCGCGCGTGGGCCAACGCCCGCACGGGGGCCGACCTGGCCGAGCAGATCGATCCTGACTTCGTCTACGGCCCCTAAACCACACCTCCAGGCATCTGGAGCGATCCCCTTCTCCCACATAACGTCAGATTCGATCCCCTTCGAGAGGAGACAGCATGTCGCTGACCGTCCCGAACGATCTGCTGGACCAGGCCCGAGCCGGAGACGTGGACGACGCCGCGTTCGTCGCCTGCGTCCGCGACTCGCTCCCCTACGCGTGGTCGCTGATCAGTGAGCTGGTCACCGAGCGCGCGCAGAGCGGAGCCGAGTTCGCCGACAACCAGGTGCCACCGCCGTCCGAGGAGGCCCGCGGCCAGCTCCTGCGGTGTCTGGCGAGCGACGCGATGCGCGGCGCGCTCGAACGCCACTTCGGCGTACGGCTGGCCTTCCAGAACTGCCACCGGGTCGCCGTCTTCGACCCGTCGGCCACCAAGGCCCTCGACGAGTTCGTGACTCCGCGGGCCCAGATCCTCAACCAGAAACCGGAGCTGGTCGACTGCTGAACCCACGGGCGAGCCGGGCCGTCCCGGCTCGCCCGTCAGCCCTTCAGCCCCTCAGCCCCTCAGCCCCTCAGAAGGGGCAGGACCTCCGCGCCGACGCGGCGCACGTCCTCCAGGGCCCGCCGGTGGTCGCCGATTCCCTCCACGGTCAGGATGACGTGCTCGATCCCGGTGCTCTCGGCCGTGCGCAGCAACACCTCGGCGCAGTGGGCGGGCGAGCCCACCGGATGGATGCGCGTCAGCAGGTCGACGTAGGCGGTGACGTCCCGCGAGGGGCGCGGCCGGCCGTCCACCGGCACGTAACCGGCCAGCCCGGGGCCCAGCCACGCGGGCATCGACTCCTTCAGCTCCCTGACGGCCGCCTCGGTGGAGTCGGCCACGTGGGCCACCCCCGCCGCCAGGTGCCCCGCCGGGCTCCCGCCGCGTGCGACGTGCTCGGCGACCAGCAGGGCCTTCTCCCGGTCCCCGATGTGCATGCCGAGCAACATCGGCAGCCCGCGCTCGGCCGCCAGCGCCACCGTCGAGCCCGACGTGCACGCCACCACGGGCCGCAGCCGGGCCCGCGGCACCAGGGCGACCTCCCTGAACCGGAAGAACTCCCCCTCGCCCGCCACCGCCCCCTCGGACAGGGCCTCGACCAGCAGGTCGAGCGACTCGGCGAACCCCCGCTCGAACCGGTCGAGCCCGGTGCCGAACACCTCCAGATCGACCCACGGGCCGCCCCTGCCGACGCCGGGCGTGAACCGCCCGCCCGACAGGTGGTGGAGCATGGCCGCCTGCTCGGCCAGCGCCACGGGATGCTGCGAGGACAACACGCTCACCGCCGTGCCGAGCCCGATCCGGCTGGTACGCCCCGCGGCCACGGCGGCCAGCGTGACGGCCGACGGGCACACGCCGTAGGACATGAAGTGGTGCTCAGCGATCCAGGCGTCGTGGAACCCGGCCGCCTCGGCGGCCTCGATCAGTTCCACCGAGTCCCGCAGGACCCGCCCGGGATCCTGGCCGGGAAAGCCCGCCGCGATGACGAAGATCCCGATCCGCACTCCCCCGATCCTACGGCTCAGCCGAACAGCGCGGCCTGCCCTTCACCCACGAGCGGATCCCTGACCTGCTTCAGATGCCGCCATTGCGGCAGGTCGTCCAGATAGGACCAGGAAAGCCGGTGGTGCGGCGTGGGGCCGAGCCGGGCCAGGGCCTCCTGGTGCGCGGGCGAGGGATATCCGGCGTTCTCCGCGAAGCCGTACTCCTCATGCCCGATCACCCCCATGTACGCGTCCCGCCGCACCTTGGCCAGGACCGAGGCCGCCGCGACCGAGACGCTGGCCGCGTCGCCCTTGATCTCCAGGCGGACCGGCCAGGGAGCGCCGATGTAGTCGTGCTTGCCGTCGAGGATCACGGCGTCGGGACGCACCGGCAGGGCTTCGAGCGCCCGGCGGGCGGCCCTGCGCAGCGCCTCGGTCATGCCGAGCGCGTCGATCTCGGCGTGGCTCGCCTCGCCGAACCCGATGCCGGCCGCCCACGCGGTCAGCTCGCCGGCGAGCGGGCCGCGCTTGGCGGCCGAGACCTGCTTGGAGTCGGTCAGGCCGGGCGGCGGCTCGGACAGGTCGGTCACGACGGCGCAGACCGTCACCGGCCCCGCCCAGGCGCCCCTGCCCACCTCGTCCACGCCCGCGACCGTGCGGGTGCTCGGCATGGACAGCAGGAGCTGCTCGATCTCGTACGTCGGCGCCATGCGCAGACGCTACCGCTCGGCCGGCGTCACCGGCTCCAGATCGCCCGCGATGTACCGGGCGGCCACGTGGATCGCCCGCAACGTCACCGACACCGACGGCCGGTGCACGCTGGACCTGCGGGCCACCGCGTGCACGTCGCGGCCTACCGGGTTGCCGGGGAACTCCCGCACCGACAACCCCCGCACCCCGGCGGCCAGCGCGAGCGCGGGCACCGCGGCGATGCCGATGCCCTTGGCGACGAGCGAGAGGATCGTCCCCAGGCCCTCGAACTCCCAGGGCGTCGGCCGGGTGCCGCCGACGTCCACGAACAGCCGGTCGACGGCCAGGCGCGAGGGCTCGCCGTCGGGGGTGGCCATCCACGGCTCGTCGCGCAGCTCGCGCAGGTCGAGCGGCACGCCGGGGTCGGCCAGCCGGTGCCTGCGCGGCACGACGAGCACGATGGGGTCGCGGAGCAGGGGGAAGACCCGCAGGCTCTCGCTCTCGCGGACCGAGCCGTACCAGTCGTCCACGAGGGCGATGTCCACCTCGCCCGACTGGACCTCCCGCATCCCCCGTCCCGACCTGCTCTGGCCCAGGCGGAGCGTCAGCTCGGTGTGGCGGCGCAGTGAACGCGCGAGCGCCGGCGCGAATGCCACGGCCGCTGTGGGGAAGGCGGTGACGACGACGCGCCCCGAGGGGGTGCCCGCATGGGCGGAGAGGTCGGACTCGGCCTCCTCGACCATTGACAGGATGCGTTCGGCGTGCTGGACGAGCCGACGGCCCGCGTCGGTCAGCTCCGCGCTGCGCGCGGTTCTGTCGATCAGCGCGGTGCCGGTCTCCCGTTCCAGCGCCGCGAGCTGCTGGGAGACGGCCGACGGGCTGTAGCCCAGGGACTCGGCGGCGGCCGCGATGCTGCCCCGGCGAGCGAACTCGCAGATCAACGCCAAACGCCGGAATTCGAGCATCAGACTTCCTTACGCCTACCCACAAAAAGCCTCGCTTGTGCTGATGCCTTCATACAACCACGCTGGGAACGTGACAAACATGACCGTGACCTTGTCCGCCACCTTGGCGGCGAACGAAGACATCGAACGAAGACGGCGCGCCGGGGAACGCGTGCTGCACCTGGCCTTCGGCGAGGCCGGTCTGCCCGTCCACCCGGCGCTGCGCGACAAGCTGGCCGCCGCCTCCGAGCGCAACGGCTACGGGCCGGTCGCGGGGGCGTCCGGGCTCCGGGCCGCGGCAGCGGGCTACTGGACACGACGGGGGCTCCTGACGGACCCCGAGCTGGTCGTCTGCGGACCGGGCAGCAAATCGCTGCTGTACGGCCTGCTCCTGGCGATCGGCGGCGACATCGTCCTGCCCATGCCCAGCTGGGTCAGCTACGCCGCGCAGGCCGATCTGGTGGGCTCACGTCCCATCCTGGTGCCCGCACCGCCAGGAGAGGGCGGGGTCCCCGACCCGGACCTGGTCGTCACGGCGGTCCGCCGGGCGCGGGCAGAGGGCAGGACCGTCAGCTCCCTGCTGGTCACGCTGCCCGACAACCCCACCGGCCGGCTGGCGCGGCCGGAGACCATCGGCCGCCTGGTGGCCGTGGCGCGCGAGCTGGACCTGATCGTGATCTCCGACGAGATCTACCGCGATCTGGTGCACGACGACTCGGCGGTCCTCACCTCGCCGGCCGACCTAGCACCCGAGCGCACGATCATCACCACCGGGCTCAGCAAGAGCCTGGCGCTCGGCGGGTGGCGGATCGGCGTGGCCCGGCTGCCGGAGGGCGCGCACGCGCTGCGTACCCGGCTGCTGGCCGTGGCCAGCGAGATCTGGTCGGCGCCGGCCGCGCCCGTCCAGGAGGCCGCGGCCTACGCCTTCGACGAGCCCCACGAGCTGACCGACCGCGTCGCCGCCAGCCGCCGGTTGCACGGCATCGTGGCGCGGGCCGTCCACGAGCGGTTCACGGAGATCGGCGCCTCGGTGCCGCGACCTCAGGGAGGCTTCTACCTTTATCCCGATCTGAGCCACCTCAGGCTGGGCGGCTCGGCCGACATCACCAGGATCTTGCTGGACGATCACGGCATCGGCGTCCTTCCCGGACACGCCTTCGGCGACGACCCGGCGGCCGCCCGCGTCCGCGTGGCGGTGAGCCTGCTCTACGGCGACACTCCAGAAGAACGCATAACCGCCCTGACCAGCACCGATCCCCTTCAACTCCCGTGGATCGCAGCAAATCTGGACCATCTGTCCATGGGTCTGAAGGAGCTCTCACTGGTCCGTCACGGCGTCGTCGGTGAACGGCACCCGGCGCTGGTGCCGGCGCCATGTCACGGTTAGGCGAATCTTTCCCCAAGAGCTGGTTTACCATCCACCAAATCAGCCCTCTGACCTGCGGAAACACCGCCCATTCAGAAACCCGGGAAAGATGGTATCGAGAGCCTGGTTACACGCGCCCCGCGCGAGCCTCATCATGTGCTCATGCCCGCTCTTGTCACCTTGTCCGGGCGCTCCGTGCGCCTGGAACCTCTCAGCCACGCGGTGATCGACGATCTCGTCGCCGCGGCGAGTGAAGACCGCTCCACTTACGCCTTCACTCGCGTCCCGGACGGCCGGGACGAGATGGTCTCCTATGTGGAGGCCGCCATGGCTGAGCAGGCGGAGGGCCGCACGCTGCCCTTCGCCATCCGGTGGCTGAACACCGACCGCGTGGTCGGTGCCACCCGTCTCATGCACCTGGAGTATTGGCAGGGGCCCATGCCCTGGCCTCCGGGTACACGGGGTGCGGTGGGCGACATCCCGTCCGTGGCGGACATCGGTTACACCTGGCTGGGCGCCTGCGCCCAGGGCACGGGCGTCAACCGGGAGAGCAAGTTCCTCATGCTCTCGCTCGCCTTCGAGACCTGGAACGTCCACCGCATCACACTCAAGGCAGATGTCAGGAACGTTCGATCCCGGGCCGCCATCGAGGCCCTCGGTGCACACTTCGACGGGGTGCGGCGAGCGGAAAGCCGAGGCGCCGACAACACGGTCCGAGATACGGCCTTCTACTCGATCCTGAACTCCGAATGGCCGCTCGTCCGAGAACGGCTGGCCATGCGGCTCGGACTGGTAGAGGCAGCGTAGGAACATCGGCAACGGCCCCGCCCATACTTTCCGGGCGGGGCCTGTATTTTTCGGCGTCCCCATCGGCTCTACATGACACGCCCCCGTGTCGGTGTGTCATGTCCGGCCCACCATCAGCATGCGGAGGCGTGGTCAACACCGGATCAAAGGCGGATCAACGGGTCGTTCGGCGATCAGCCCAGCTCTAGGTGGTGAGTAGTGCTGGATCTATCATTTGGTCACAAATCGTCCCATTGCCCAGGAGACAGACGGCATGGCTGGTCAGAGCATTGAGGGCGGGCTGCGGTTCGCCGTGCTCGGTCCCGTCCGCGCGTGGCGCGAGGGGCAGGAACTCGACCTGGGCACCCCGCTGCAACGCTCCATCCTCGGCATGCTGCTCCTGCGGGAGGGCCGGGCGGTCACGCCCGCCGAGATGATCGACGCCGTGTGGGGCGAGGACGCGCCGCCCCGCGCCCTGGGCGCGCTGCGCACGTACGTCTCCCGCCTGCGCACGGTCCTCGAACCCGGCAGGCCCGCCCGATCCCGTCCCGAGCTCCTGACCTCCATCGGCCGGGGCTACGCGCTCCGCCTGCCGCACGACGCCCTCGACCTGACCCGTTTCGAACGCGGCATCGCCGAGGCCGAGTCCGCGCGCAAGTCCGGCCGGCTCTCCGCCGCCGCCGAGGGCATGCGATCCGCGCTCATCCTGTTCGAGGGCGAGCCGCTGGCCGGCGCCGTCGGCCCGTACGCCGAGCACCAGCGCGACCGCCTGGCCGAGCGCCGCGTCAGCGTCATCGAGACGCTCATGGACCTCGACCTGGAGCTGGGCGCCCACGCCGCGGTCGTGTCCGAGCTGATCGCGCTCACCGCCGAGCACCCGCTGCGCGAACGGCTGCGCGCCCAGCTCATGCTGGCCTACTACCGCTGCGGACGGCAGGGCGACGCCCTCAACGTGTTCACCGAGACGCGCGAGGCGCTGATCGACGAGCTGGGCATCGAACCCGGCAGCGAGCTGGCCACGCTGCACCAGCGCATCCTGGCCGCCGACCCGGCGCTCGCCCTCGCGCCTCCCCCGTCCGCCTCCGCCGAGCAGGCCGCCGACGAGCCCGAGGCCGAGGAGGAGCCGCCCGCGCTCGAACTGCCGCGTCCCGCCCAGCTCCCCGCCGCGGTGAACGACTTCACCGGGCGCAAGGAGGTGGCCGTCCGCGTCCGCACCCTGCTGTCGTCGCAGTCGTCGGCGGAGGGGGTGCCGGTGGTGGCGCTGTGCGGCATCGGCGGCGTCGGCAAGACCACGCTGGCCGTCCACGTGGCGCACGCGGCCGGCGACCTGTTCCCCGACGGCCAGCTCTACGCCGACCTGCGCGGCCACAGCGACGAGGTGACCGCTCCGGAGTCGGCGCTCGGCGGCTTCCTGCGCGCGCTCGGCATCCCGCCGGACGTCATCCCCGACGGCCTGGCCGAACGTTCGGCGCTCTACCGCTCGCTGCTGTCCGACCGGCGCATCCTCGTGCTGCTGGACAACGCCCGCGACGCCGACCAGGTCAGCCCGCTGCTGCCGGGCTCGCCGGGCTGCGCGACGATCGTCACCAGCCGGGCCAAGCTGGCCGACCTGCCCGCGGCCAGGCTGATCGACCTCGACGTCATGGAGCCGGACGAGGCGCTGTCGCTGTTCTCGTCCGTGGCCGGGCCCGAACGGGTGGCGGCCGAGCACGGCGCCGCCATGGACGTGGTCGCGGCCTGCGGCTTCCTGCCGCTGGCCGTACGGATCGTGGCCGCGCGGCTGGCCGCCCGCCCCTCCTGGACGGTCGCCTCGCTGGTGCCCAGGCTGGCCGACGAACAGCGCCGCCTCGACGAGCTGCGCGTGGGCAACCTGGCCGTCGAGGCCACGTTCGCGCTCGGTTACGGCCAGCTCGAACCCGCCCAGGCCCGCGCCTTCCGCCTGCTGTCCCTGCCCAAGGGCCCCGACATCTCGATCGGGGCCGCCGCGGCCGTGCTGGCGATGACCATGTACGAGGCCGAGGAGCTGCTGGAGTCGCTGGTCGACATGAGCCTCCTGGAGGCCACCGCGCCCGGCCGCTATCGCTTCCACGACCTGCTCAGGCTGTTCGCCAGGCGCACCCTGGACAAGACCGAGCGCCCCGAGGACAAGTCGCTGGCGCTGCGCCGGCTGCTCGGCTTCTACCTGGCCTCGTCCCGGTCCGCCCATCAGCTGGCCTACGAGGGCAGCATGATCCCCGACAACCTGGCCGTGGTCGGCAACGGGCTCACCTTCACCTCCGTGGACGAGGCCGTGGCCTGGCTGATCTCCGAGGGCGACTCGTTGTTCGCGGCCATCAACCAGGCCGCCACCACCTCGCCCACCGGCGAGCAACTCCTGCCCGCCGCCGACATGCTGGTGGCCATGGAACCGCTGCTGGAGGCCGGTACCCACACCCGCGAGTTCGACCAGGGCACCCGCGCGGCGCTCGCCGCCGCGCTGAGCCTGGACGACGAGGCGAGCGAGCTGCGCTCGCGTTACGTGCTGGGCCGGGTGCTGTTCGCGAGCAACCGGCTCTCGGAGTCCGAGACGCACTTCCGCCGCGTGTACGAGCTCTCGGAGGCCCGCCACGAGAAGATCGTCACCGGCGAGGTGCTCAACGCGCTGGCCGTCGTCGTCGGCCGGCAGCGCCGCCACACCGAGGCCCTGACCCTGTTCGACGCCGCCTCCCGCTACTACCGCGAGAACGGCGTCCCCGCCGGCGAGGCCCTGGTGCTGAGCTACTCGGCCCGCGACCATCTGGGCCTCGGCCACGCCGACGACGCCATCGCCGCGGCGGAGAAGGGCCTGGCCATCTTCACCGAGATCGGCAGCGGCGCCGGCACCGCCCGCGCCCGCTACCACCTGGGCATCGTGCTCAGCCGGGTCGGCCGGCTCGCCGAGGCGGTGCACCACCACGCCGAGTGCCTGGCCTTCTTCCGCTCCAGCAAGCAGCGGGTCTGGGAGCAGCGCGTGTGCTCCCGGCTGGCCGAGACGTTCATCGCCGCCGGGCGCTACCCCGACGCCGTACGCCACGCCGAGCAGGCCCTCGTGGTCTCGCGCGAGATCGGCCACCCGTACGGCGAGGCGCTCTCGCTCACCGTGCTCGGCCGGGCCCTACGCGGGCTCGGCAGGTCCGCGCGGAGCCTCGACTGCCTCCGGCAGGCCTACGACGTCTTCACCAGGCTCGGCGCCCCCGAGGCCGGCGACCTGAAACTCCTGCTGGACGGCTTCGCCGTCGAACGGTCCGTCGTCGAGTCCTGAGTACAGCTCGTCGTCCAGACGTGTCATCCACACATGGTTGATCAAGGCTGTCCTTCGTCAATGCCGATGGCAGCCCGGCCGGTCGTCCTGACCGCCACGCGTCGCCAGGGGGCCCGGTCATCCGGATGCTTCGCGTGACGGCTAGCCGCCTCACACAGACGACCGGCCGGACTCGACGCGGGGCCTTCGAACCCCCCAGGCCCGCGTCTCGGTCAAGAGCCTCCACCCGGGGGGTCAACGTCGGATCAACGGTGAATCAAAGCAGGAAATAGCCCTCGGCGATGAGGGGCCGGATCGCGTCGGCGTTGGGGATCTCGCCGTCGCCGACCAGCTCGGCGATCACGTTGAGCAGCGGCCCGAGCGCCAGCTCGCCGTCGCACACGCCGGCCAGCGCGGCCTCGACGGTGCCGACCTCCCTGCTGCGCCGCAGCCCCTGCGTCTGGCGCAGCACGATGCGGATCGGGTCCTCGGCGCCGGGCAGGCCGACGCGCTCGTCGAGGACCCCTTCGGCCGTACGCGGCAGCGCCGCGTCGAGGTCGGCGGCCCGGTGGGCGGCGGCGATCGAGTCGAGCACGTCGTCGACGTAGTCGCCGACCGGGAGGGCCACCTGGTGGGGCAGGTGCTCCACGCGCACGACCGGGTCGAACGTGCCCGAGTTGCGCATGGTGATCCAGCCGAAGCCGATGCCCTCGACCTTGCGCTCGTCGAACCAGGCCAGCCACCGGTCGTAGTGGTCGGTGTAGCCCTTGGTGCCCTGCTCGGCGGCGTCCTTGAGCCACAGCTCGACGTATTCGGCCGGGTCCTGGACGTCGCGCTGGACGACCCAGGCGTCGCAGCCGGTCTCGCGCAGCCAGCCGCCGACCCGGTCGTGCCAGTCCTCGCCCTCGACGTGCAGCCAGTTGGCCAGGAAGTGGGCCTGCCCGCCGGGCGCCAGGTGGCGCGGGGTGCGGCGGACGAGGTCGCGGCAGAAGTCGTCGGCGTCGCCGCCGGACTCGCGGTAGGTCAGCGTGCGCTCTGCCCCGGGGGCGATGACGAACGGCGGGTTGCTGACGACCAGGTCGAACAGCTCGTCCTCGACCGGCTCGAACATCGACCCCACGCGGGCGTCGACGCCCGACACACCGGACAGCTCCCAGCTCAGCCGGGCCAGCTCGACGGCGCGCGGGTTGAGGTCGGTCGCCACGACCCGCTCGGCCCGGCCGTCGAGATGGAGCACCTGGACGCCGCAGCCCGTGCCGAGGTCGAGCGCGCGCGGTACGGCGCGCCGGGTGACGAGCTGGGCCAGGTTGGCCGAGGCGCCGCCCGCCCCCACGACGTGGTCGGGCCGCAGCGCCGGGTCGCCGGGCCGGACCTTGCGGTCGGAGACCACGTAGCCGCCGGTCTCCCACGGCTGGAGGTGCACGGTCGCCCTGATCAGGTCGCCGTCGGCCGACACCAGGCCCGACTCCAGGACCGCGGCCGGCACGGACCTGGCCGGCACCGGCACGCCGAGCCACCAGAGCCTGATCAGTGTCGCCAGGGGGTCGCCGTCGGCGGTCGCCCGCAGGGCCGGGACGAGCTCCTCCCGCGCCAGGGCCGAGGCCGCCATGGCGCCGAGCCGGTCGCGGACGCCGTCGATCGTGTAGCCGGTTTCCAGGAGGTGATGGCGCAGTCGTTCCACGGACACCATCCTTTCACCAGCCACCGACAGTGCTCATACTGCTACTTACGTGCCCAAGCGTTCTGCAAGCCATGGACAAGTGGGTGGCGGTATCTCTAAGGGTGCAAGACGCCGCACCGAGGAGCGCGCCCCCATGCTGATCCCCTGCCTGGCCTGCGAATCGCGATTCGGGCCCGACGAGTACTTCAACGCCTGCTCCGACTACAACCGGGGCCTGGACCTGGTCTCGTGGACCTGCCCGCGCTGCGGCAACCGCGACGACCTACGGGTGCTGCCCGGCGAGCTGGGGTTCGGCTATCCCTCGCGCGGCAGGTTCGACGTGCACGATCGGCTGCGCGTGCCCGGCCTGTGCAGGCAGCGCGGCGACCTGCGGCTGGACATCTCCCTCGACCGCTCCCGCTGGCAGGTCAGGACGCGGATCCGGCAACCGGCCTGACCGGCGCGTACGCGTACGCGGGCGGCTCGCCGCGCAGCAACCGCGCGATGTCCTCCACCAGCGCCTCGGCCAGCTCCTCCAGGCTCTCCCCCGTGGCCTCGCCCAGCCTGGGCGTGAGCACCACGTTCGGCAGCCTGGTCAGCGGATGGGCCGGATCGAGCCATTCGCCCTCGAAGTGGTCGAGCCCGGCGCCGCCGACCTGGCCCTGGCGCAGCGCGTCCACCAGGGCGGTCAGGTCGTGCAGGGCTCCGCGTGAGGTGTTGAGGTAGATCGCCCCCTGGCGCATCGCGCCGAACTCGCTGTAGCCGAAGAAGCCCCTCGTGTCCGGGGTCAGCGGCACGTGCAGTGACACCACGTCGGCCTCCGCCAGCAGCGCGGGCAGGCTGTGCGTGGCCTCGGGGACGTACGGATCGCAGGTGACCACCCGCATGCCCAGCCCCTGGCAGCGCCAGCGCATGGCCCGGCCGATCCGGCCGAGGCCCACGATGCCCAGCGTGCGGCCGGTGAGCCGTCTGCCTCGGTGGCGTTGGGCGGGAGGCACCCTGCCGCGGTGCGCCCGGCCCCTGCGCACCTCACGGTCGGCCGTGACGATGTTCCTGCTGACCGCGAACAGCAGCGCGAGCGTCAGCTCGGCCACCGCCTCCGGGTCGCGGTCGGGGGCGTGCAGGACGGTGACCCCGCGCTCGGCGGCCAGGCGCAGGTCCACGCCCGTGGGGGCGCCCAGACTGGCCACGATGTCGATGTGCAGTCCGAGAACCGAGGTGCGAACCTGGTCGCCGTCGGTGATGAGCACGTTCGCGCCGGTCTCGATGACCAGGTCGGCGAGCTGCTCGTCGGTGAAGCCGACGCTGGGCCGCGGAGGAGCCTCGGCCACGTCGGCGACCTCGCCCAGACGGGCGAGCGCGCTCTGCGGCAGGTCGGGCAGTACCAGAGCCCGAGGTCTTCTCACATTTGGACAATAACACCACAGACGGTACTCAGATCATTGCTCCCCGCGCTGGCGGAGACTCTGCCAGGCCGCCTCGCCCAGGCCCTTGATCTCTTCCTCGGTCGGGGTGTGCGCCCCGGCGAACCACAGGCGGCACATCTCCTGCGCCGGCCCGAGCCACAGGACGTAGCACATGGTGGCGTGGACGGGCTGGAGCCGCCCGTTCTTCATGTGCGGCTTCCACCAGTCGGAGACCTGGCGGAAGAAGGCCCGCCTGGCCTCGGCGACCTCGGCGCCGCCCGGCTCGTGCTTGCGCGGCGGACGCTCGCTGACCAGGAGCCTGGCCCGCTCGGGGTGCTCGCCGGCCCAGCGCATGTGGAAGGCGACCACGGCCTCGATGCCGGCGCGGGCGTCGTCGTGCTCGACGAGTTCGGCGAGGAACGCCTGCTGGTAGGAGTCGAGGATCTCGGCGTAGAGGACGCCGTAGACATGTTCCTTGCTGGCGAAGTGGTGGTAGAAGCTGCCGACGCTTACACCGCTCTCCTCGCGCAGACTGGCCAGCGTGGTGGCCGAGACACCGTCCTGGCTGAAGCGGCGGAGGGCACCCTCGATGATGCGGGTGCGGCCGTCGCGTCCGTTCTTGACACTCTTCACGCTGTCAATGGTGTGCTACCAGAACCTTGTTCCGCAAATACTCCGGCCAGATCGATCATAGCGGTCACCTCGACCGTCCCGGACGCGACCCTCATCCGGGCGTCCGGCCACAGCCTGCGGACGAGCCTGAGCACCCGCCGGTTCTCGCCCAGCACGTCCATCCCCACGGTACGCGCACCCCGCACGGCGGCCCTGAGCAACAAGGTGTCGACGAGCCGCGGGCCGAGCCCGTACCCCTGCCAGCGGTCGGCCACGACGACGGCGATCTCGACGTCGGCGCAGCCGCCCCGGTAGCTCATGGCGTGCCCGACGATCTCGTCCTCGGCGGTGACCACGAGCGCGTCGCGGCGCTCGTCCAGGGTCAGCAGGGTGCGTACGAGGTGGGCGGCCGGGACGGTCACGCCGGTGAAGAACCGCAGCGTCCGCGTGTGCAGCGACAACCCCGCCAGGAAGCGTCTGATCCGTTCCTCGTCGTCCGGGCGGACCGGGCGGATCTGGGTTCCGTGCATAGACTCAGCCTGCCCGTCAGAGCTGAGTCTGTCAATTGAACTCAGATATGATGTGGAGATGAACGTGCCGTTCCGATTGGGCTTCCGGGTGGACAACTGCTCGATCGAGCGCACCCTGGACATCGTCGGCGAGAAGTGGACCTTCCTGGTGCTGCGCGAGGCGTTCAGCGGCGTGCGGCGCTTCGCCGACATGCAGGCGATCACCGGCGCCCCCCGCCAGGTGCTCAGCGCGCGCCTGGCCCGGCTGGTCGACGAGGGCCTGCTGCGCAAGGAGCCCTACCGCGAGCCCGGCCAGCGCCAGCGCGACGAATACCGGCTGACCGACAAGGGCCGCGACCTCTATCCGCTGCTCGTCGCGCTCATGCACTGGGGTGACAGATACCTGGCCGACGAGGAGGGCCCGCCGGTGCTGCTCACCCACCGCGACTGCGGCGCCCCCGTGGAGCTGCGCTTCCGCTGCGCCGAGGGCCACGAGGTGGCCGGTCCGCGCGAGGTGACGCCGGTGCCCGGCTCGGGCCCCGGGCTCCGGAGCGTCTGAGCGGGCCGGCCGCGTGAGGGAGCACCCGCCCCGGTGCCTAACCTTGAAGGCGTGTACCGGTTCCTGCTGACGCCCCGGTGGCTGGCGCTCCACGTCGTGGTGCTCCTTGTCATCCCCGCCTTCGTGTTCCTGGGCAGGTGGCAGTTCGGGCGATTCGAGGAGCGGTCCGACAACAAGGACAGGGTGACCTCCAACATCGAGGCCGCCGCCGTCCCGCTCGACCGGCTCACGGCTCCCGGCCGCCAGGTCGGCGAGGGCGACCGCTACCGCACGGTCGTCGCCTCCGGCACGTACGACGCCGCCCACGGCCTGCTCGTACGCCGCCGCCCGCAGGAGGGCCACAACGGCTTCTACGTCCTGACCCCCCTGGTCACCGGCGACGGCACCGCCGTGATCGTCAACCGCGGCTGGATCCCGGCCGCCGCCAGCGCCGACGCGACTCCCCCGGTGCCCGCCCCGCCCAGCGGACAGGTAACTGTCACCGGACGGCTACGTCAGAGCGAGACCGAAGACTCCACCGGCATCCGCGAGCGGTCCGGGCTGCCGGACGGCCAGGTGCTGCTGATCGACCCGGGCAAGATCGGGCAGAGGTGGCCGTACCGGCTGGTGGGCGGCTATGTCGAGCTCACCGGGCAGCAGCCGGAGCCCGCGTCCGCGCCCGCCCCGGTGCCCGCGCCCGACGTCGGCTCCGGCGGCGGGCTCAACCTGGCCTACGGGGTCCAGTGGTGGCTGTTCATCGGCATCGCCATCGGCGGCTGGATCATGCTGATCCGGCGCGAGGTGGCCGAACGGAGGTCCGGAAAACCCTCCGGCGAACCCGTGGCGTCCCAGGAGGCGGAAACCGCCGCCAATTAAGGTGTGAAGGGTGATCCGCCACATTGAGTTCACCAATCTCCGCAACTTTCGTGACGTAGGTGGATATGCCACCGAGGACGGGCGCACCGTCCGGTGGCAGCGGCTCTACCGGGCCGACTCCCTGGGCTGGCTGGCCGGCGACGACCTGCACGCCTTCCACGCGCTGCGCGTGCGCACCGTCATCGACCTGAGGGATCCCTCCGAGATCGAGAAGGCCGGCCGGGTGCCGGACACCGAGGGGCTGCGCTACCGGAACCTGCCGGTCGAGGGCCGCCGCTGGAACATCGCCGAGTTCAGCGAGGAGATCGGCGTCGAACGCTACCTCGCCGACCGGTACCTGGAGGTGACCGAGGACGGCGTGGAGAACCTGCGCGCCGCCGTGGAGACGGTCGCCGCCGAGGACAACGCGCCGGTCGTCATCCACTGCGCGGCGGGCAAGGACCGTACCGGTCTGCTGACCGCGCTGATCCTCTCGCTCGTCGGCGTGGCCGAGGACGACATCGTCGCCGACTACGCCCTGACCGGCCTGGCGACCGAGCACTTCGTCGCCGACTGGCGCGCGAGGCACCCGGACGCCCCGATGTGGCCGGGGTTCGGCCGGGCCCCCGCCCGGGCCATGCGCCTGTTCCTGGACGACCTGATCGAGCGGCACGGCTCCGTCGAGCGCTACGTCACCGGCGTCCTCCAGGTCGACCGGCCCACCATCGCCGAACTCCGCGAAAATCTCCTGACTGACTCGATCTCCCGCGGGTAGAAGGCGCCGGGGTCCGCAAGGGGCAGCATCCTCAAGGACCCCACGGCCCGGGATCGCCGCATCCCCCTCCAGGCGGTCCCGGGTACGAATGCATGGATACCCAACGGATACGTCGCAGCTTGTTCGACGTTATGCCGTCGTCGTACGGTTACCTGCGTGACTACGCCGCTGCTCCCCGACCCTGACCCCCGGCGGCGCGACTATGTGATCATCTCTGCCGACGATCACCTGATCGAGCCTCCTGACCTCTTCGAGGACAGGCTCCCGGAGAAATACGCCGACGTCGCCCCCAAGGTCGTGGAGACGGAAGCCGGTCACCAGGTCTGGCGCTACGGCGGGGCCACGTACCCGTGCGCGGGCATCGACGTGGGCGCCGGGCTGCCGCGCGAGCAGTGGACGCTCGACCCGGTCAGGTTCGAGCAGATGCGTCCCGGCTGCCACGACATCGAGGCCCGCGTCCAGGACATGGACGTCGCGGGCATCTGGGCCGCGCTCTGCTTCCCCGGCATGCTGGCCGGCCAGGCGGGCATGCCGTTCGCCAGGACCCGCGACCAGGAGCTCGGCCTCGCCCTGGTCAAGGCGTGGAACGACTGGCACATCGACGTCTGGGCCGGCACCTACCCCGAGCGGATCATCGGCCTGCAACTGCCCTGGCTGCCCGATCCTGACATCGCCGCCAAGGAGATCAGGGCCAACGCCGCCCGCGGCTTCAAGGCCGTGGTCTTCCCCGAGTTCCCGACCAGGCTCAGGCTGCCGTCGATCCACACCGGCCACTGGGACCCGTTCTTCGCCGCCTGCGAGGAGACCGGCACGGTCGTGGCCCTGCACACCGGCGACTCCTCCTGGTCGCCCGTGCCCTCGCCCGACACGCCCATCGAGGCGATCACCACGCTGATGCCCACCAGCGCCATGTTCGCCTGCGCCGACTGGCTCTGGTCGGGCCTGCCGCTGCGCTTCCCCGGGCTGCGCATCCTCATCGTCGAGGGCGGGGTCGGCTGGCTGCCGATGCTGGCCGAGCGCGCCGACTACGCGCTCGACCACCCGGTCGCGGGCGAGGCCGCCTGGGACGGCGGCCTCAAGCCCAGCGAGGTGCTGCGCCGCAACTTCTTCTTCGGCACGCTCGACGACCACGCGCTCTCAGGCGTGCGCCTCGCGGTCGGCCTCGACCACGTGCTGCAGGAGAGCGGCTATCCGCACTCCGACTCGACCTGGCCCGACACCCAGAAGGCCGTGGCCGGCAACCTCGGCGCGCTTCCGCCCGCCGACATCGCCAGGGTCGCCTACGGCAACGCGGCCCGCCTGTTCGGGCACCCGCTGCCCTCGCGCGCCTGGTTGCGGATGGAGGAGATCTAGCCGGATCCGCCCGGTTCTAGTCCTCCAGCCGCCCCTGGATGGTCCTGCGCTCGTGCTCGACGTAGCGACCGCTCTCGCCCAGCAGCGAGGCGATCAGCCACAGGAACACGCCGAAGTCGTCGGCCACCCCGATGAGCACCAGGAAGTCGGGGATGACGTCGATCGGCGACAGGATGTAGACCACGCCGAGCGCCATCAGGGCGAGCTTGCCCTTGCCCATGCCGTCGTAGCGGCCGCGCGTGACCGCGCCGATCATGCGCGGGATCGCCCGTACCCTGGTCATCATCCCCGGCGTGCCAGGCTTGGTCACCTCGCGGTACGTCCGCCACGCCGCCGCTGCCCGTGCTGCCTTCGCCATCATGCGGATCCTCCTACCCCCGGCTTCTCACGACATAACGCGTCGCCCGGGTGAGGGGTTCCTGACGATCACCGCATGGCGGCGTGCTCGAACGGCCTGACCTGCTCGATCCGCGCGGCCACCCGGATCAGCAGATCCTCCCGGCCGGCCGCCGCCACGAGCTGCACGCCGACCGGCAGCCCCGCCGCGTTCCTGTGCAGCGGCAGCGAGATCGCGGGCTGGCCGGTCGCGTTGATCGGCGAGGTGTAGGCCACCACCTGCGCGGTCCTGCCGAAGGCGGTGCTGAGGTCGGCCGGCGGGATCCAGCCGAGCGGGAACGGCGCCGCCCCCGACGACGGCATCAGCAGCAGGTCGTTGCCCTCGGCCCACCAGGAGGCCATGCGGCGGCGGAAGCCGTCCACCCATTGGGTGGCCAGGATGTGGTCGGCCGCGCTGTTGACGCGGGCCGCCTCGACCATGGCCGCGTTGCGCGGTTCGAGCTCCTCCAGCTCCACCGGCCTGCCGCGGGCCGCGCCCAGGCTCGCCACGTGCGCGGCAAGGTTGTTGGCGACGATGGCACCGAAATGTCGGGCGAATTCGGGTTCGGCGAGCGCCCTCGGGCCGCCGGGGGCCACGTCGTGGCCGAGGCTCTCCAGCAGCGCGGCCGCCCGGGTGACGGCTTCGGCCAGGTCGGGATCGGCGGGCACGTCCTGCCTCGGGTGGGCGGTCAGGAAGCCGACGCGCAGCCGTCCGGGGTCGGCGTGCAGTTCGGCGGTCAGCGGGCCGGGCAGCGCGGGGGCGTCGTAGGGGTCGCCCGGCTCGTAGCCGGAGACCGCGTCCAGCCCGGCCGCCGTGTCGCGGACGGTCCTGCTCACGAACCCGGGACAGGAGAAGCCGCTCCAGCCCTCGCCCGCGGACGGGCCCATGCTCAGCCGGCCGCGCGTCGGCTTGAGCCCCACCAGGCCGCACAGCGAGGCCGGGACGCGGATCGAGCCGCCGCCGTCGCTCGCCGTGGCCAGCGCGACCATGCCCGCGGCCACCGCCGCCGCCGAGCCGCCGCTCGACCCGCCCGCCGAGTACGCCGGGTCGTAGGGGTTGCGGGTGGGGCCGAACGCCGCCGGCTCGGTCGTGACCGTGCTGCCGAACTCGGGGGTGTTCGTCCGGCCCAGCACCACGAAACCGGCCCGGCGCAGGCGGACGACGCCATGGCCGTCCTGGGCGTCGTCCAGGCCGTCGCGCACCCGCGAGCCCGCGCCGTACGGCTCGCCCGCCTGCCGCCAGCCCAGGTCCTTGAGCAGGATCGGCACGCCGCGGAAGGGCGCGTCCGCCGGCAGGGCGTCGATCTCGGCCAGCGCCCGCTCGAACCGCCGGTGGACGACGGCGTTGAGCTCGCCGTCGTGGGCCTCGATGGCGGCGACGGCGGCCTCGGCCAGCTCGCGGGCCGACACCTGCCCGTCCCTGACCACCTGGGCCTGCCCTACGGCGTCGAGCCGCAGCACGTCGTCCATCAACCCTCCCGGACCGGGGCCAGGTCGCGTACGGCCTGCTCGATCGGCACCTCGCCGCCGGGGATGGGCGCGAGCACCGGCGTGTCGAGGCCGTTGGCGACGTACTGGCGGATCCTGGCCCGGCAGGTGGCGGCGTCGCCGTGCACGACGAGGGCGTCGACCACCTCGTCCGGGATGGCCTTGAGCGCGGCCTGACGGTCGCCCGCCGCCCACGCCTCGTGCATGGGACGCAGCACCTCTCCCCGGCCCAGCCAGTCGTGGAAGGCGGCGTACGCGGGGACGGTCAGGTAACTGGCCAGCATCCACCGGGCCATCTCGCGCACCTTGTCGGCGTCCTCGCTCACGCAGACGAACAGGCGGGCGATCAGCTCGGTGTCCGGGCCGATCTCGGCACGCACCTTGGGCACGTCCTCGGGGGCGAGCCAGTTGGTGATCGCGCCGTCGGCCTCCTCGGCGGCCAGGCGCAACATCCGGGGCCGCAGCGCGGCCAGCACGATCCTGGGGGCGGTCTTCGGCGCCCGTTCCAGCTTGAAGCCCTTGATCTCGAACGTCTCGTACCGTTCGGAGACCTTCTCCCCCGCCAGCGCCTTCCTCAGGAAACGCAGCGTGTCGCGGGTCCGCGCGTACGGCTTGGCGAACTCCCCGGCGTTCCACCGCTCGACGATCGCCGACGAGGACGAGCCGATGCCGAGCACGAACCGGCCGGGCGCCAGGTCGGCCAGGGTGGCCGCGGACATGGCCAGCAGCCCCGGCCCCCGCGTGGAGACCGGGACGATCGCGCTCCCGAGCCTCATCCCCGGAGCCCACTGCGTGGCCAGCGCCAGCGGGACGAACCCGTCGGTCCCGTTGACCTCGGCCGACCAGGCGTCGGTGTAGCCGAGGCCCGGCAGCTCCGCGATCAGCTCTTGCGACTTCGCCAGGGAACGGTCGTAGAAGGGGATGGTCATGCCCCAGTTCGGCGTCATTCAGGGCCTCCGGTTCGGCGACGGTGAGCCGACCATACCAAGCGGTATGTCACTACAAGGAGCCCCTAGGCCCGCAATTCGTGCACCGCCGCGATGAAGTCCTTCGCGATCCCCTGCAACCCGGGCAGATGCGACAACCCCACCAGCCGGTCCACCAGCGGCACCGTCACCTCGATCAGCCGGTACGTCCGCACGCACCCCGGCGAGGTGTCGTGCACCCAGAACAGCACCATGCCCATCGACAACAACCACAACAACTCGGGCAGCTCCGCCCGCAGCTCGGCGTTCATCCGGTCCTTCGACCCCTCGACCACCTCGCGGTAGATCCCGATGGACGCCTCCCGCGCCGGCGACGACTGGGCGCTGAACGGGCTCAGCGGGTTCGTCGGCTCGGCCGCGTGCTTGAAGAACTTCACCGCGAACTCGTGGTACGGCTCCGACACCCGCACCCACTCGCACAACACCCCGCTCAGCCGCGCGGCGAACGACCTCTCCGTGGCCAGGAACTCCCGGCAGGCCTGCTCGTGCTCGGCCTGCGCGCGGTCGTAATAGGCCTGGATCAGCGCCTCCTTGCTCTCGAAGTAGTAGTAGGCGTTGCCCACTGACACCCCTGCCTCGGCGGCGATGGCGCGCATGGTCGTCGCGTCGAAGCCCCGCTCACGAAACAGTCGCAAGGCCGTCTCGACGATGACCTCTCGGGTGCTCTCCGATCCTCTGTTTCGGGCTTCGGACACGTTCGTCACTTTACGTCTTGAAAGCGTGGTGGGTCATGGAGTGGCACGGTGATCGCCGCCACAGGGCAAAGATGACTATGAGACATGAGTTATCTCCTGGGAATGGTGGGATTGTCGTTTCAGGCGGAAGGGCTCTTTTCCGCGAAAAGGCATCGACATGTGGATACGTGGAACAGCGCGCACCTTCGTGGTGGCGCTCCTCGGCATTCAGATCACCATAATCGCGCTGGCGTCGGCTGCTTCCGCCGCCTCCCACCCATCAGGTGGAGAGCGGGCTCAGGCGCCAACACCGTTCAACCGTCCTGACGAGACCGGAGGGATCGACCTGTCCCTGTGGTTCCCGGAGGGGATCGACGGACCGTGGACGAACATCCGGCAGGCCGCCGTGGAGGCGGCCCTGGCGGAGACATACCAGGTCGAGCAGCACCAGACGCCCCCCGCGACCGCCAAGTCGCAACTGTGGAAGGAGGACTCCGAGGAGACGGAGGACGCCTGGGCCGAGGCCGAGGAGGCGTTCGTCGAGCAGACGAGCACCCAGGACCGCGCCGAGCGCTCAGAAGCCGCCACGAGGCCCGCGAGCGTCGAGGAGGCCATGGCGCCCCAGAGCCGTCCGCAGAGGGCTCAGAAGCGATCTCAGCTTGATCTGGCACGCGTGCTGCCCAGGCAGGCGGCGATGCACATGACCCACGCCCTGGCCGCCCGCTGGCTGAAGAGCTCGGGCCTGCGGACGAAGTCGTCCGGCAACTGTACGAGCCGCTACATGCACCACTGCACCTCGCTCGACTCCGTAAGGGCCGGCACGATCGCCCGGATCATCGACCTCAAGCATGACAGCGGCTGCCCGGTCATGGTGACCGGCGGCACGGAGGCGGGCCACGCGGCCGGCCAGTACAGCCACGGGAACGGCTACAAGCTCGACATCACGCACAACGCGTGCATCGACCGCTACATCACCAGGCACCACCGCAAGGCGGGCGTCCGCGGCGACGGCTCCGCGCTCTACCGCTCCGCCACCGGAACCGTCTTCGCCAACGAGAGCAGCCACTGGGACATCCTGTTCCGGTGACAGGCCCCGCCCGCCGTTCCCGCGGGCGCGACTCTCCATGAAAAGGCGAAGGACGCCGCACACTCGTACGGCGTCCCCACGGAGTCGGCCGGGCTACAGCTCGGAGGCCACCAGTTCGGCGATCTCCGCCGCGTTCAGCGCTGCGCCCTTGCGCAGGTTGTCGCCGCAGACGAACAGGTCGAGCGTGTTCGGGAAGTCGATCGCCTGGCGGACGCGGCCCACGTAGGTCGGGTCGTTGCCGACCACGTCGAGCGGCGTCGGGAAGACGCCGTTGGCCGGGTCGTCCATCAGCACCACCGTCGGCGCGGCCGACAACACGCGGTGCGCGTCCTCGACCGTGATCTCCCGCTCGAAGCGGGCGTGCACGGCCAGCGAGTGCGTGGTGACCACCGGCACGCGGACGCAGGTCGCGGAGACCTTCAGGCCGGGGATGCCGAGGATCTTGCGTGACTCGTTGCGGAGCTTGAGCTCCTCGGACGCCCAGCCGCCGTCCTTGTACGAGCCCGCCCACGGCACCACGTTGAACGCGATGGGCGCCGGGAACGGCGACTCCCCGGGCAGCTTGTCGGCCAGGACGTTGCGCACGTCGCCGGCCGTCTGGCCGATCGAACGGTCGCCGGCCAGCGCCTCGACCTCGTCGTAGAGCCGCGCCGAGCCCGCCACGCCCGCGCCCGACACCGCCTGGTAGGAGGCGACGACGAGCTCCTTGAGCACGTATTCGGCGTGCAGCGCGCCCATGGCCGCCATCATCGACAACGTGGTGCAGTTGGGGGTCGAGATGATGTTCCTGGGCCGCTGCCGCGCGTCGAGCGGGTTGACCTCGGGCACCACCAGCGGCACGTCGGGCTCCATGCGGAACGTGCCGGACTTGTCGATCGCGATCGCGCCGCGCTCGGCCGCGATCGGCACCCACACGGCCGACACCTCGTCGGGCACGTCGAAGATGGCGATGTCGATGCCGTCGAAGACCTCGGGCGCCAGCGCCTGGACCACGACGTCCTCGCCGCGCACGCTCAGCACCTTGCCCGCCGAGCGCGGGGAGGCGACGAGACGGATCTCGCCCCAGATGTCCTCCCGGGTGGACACGATGTCCCGCATCACGGTGCCCACGGCGCCGGTGGCGCCGATCAGTGCGAGATTGGGCCTGCTCATCGTCCGCTACCTCCGTACACCACGGCTTCGACCTGGTCGGCGTCGAGATCGAAGGCACGGTGGGCGGCCGCCACGGCCGCGTCGACACCGTCCTGCTCGACGATCACCGAGATGCGGATCTCCGAGGTGGAGATCATCTCGATGTTGACCCCCGCGTCCGCGAGGGCCGCGAAGAACGTCGCCGTGACGCCGGGGTGCGAGCGCATGCCCGCGCCGATCAGCGACACCTTCCCGATCTGGTCGTCGAAGAGCAGCGACTCGTAGCCGATGCGGCCCTGGATCTTCTTCAGCGCCGTCAGCGCCACCTGGCTGTCGGCCGTGGGCAGCGTGAAGGAGATGTCGGTACGGCCCGTGGCCGCGGCCGAGACGTTCTGGACGATCATGTCGATGTTGATCTCGGCGTCGGCCAGCGTTTTGAAGATCGAGGCAGCCTCGCCGACCTTGTCGGGGACCCCGACAACAGTGATCTTGGCCTCGCTCCGGTCGTGCGCGACGCCGGAGATGATCGGCTGCTCCATCTCGGTTCCTTCGGTGTAAGGGTCGGAGACGACCCACGTGCCTTCCCTGGTGCTGAACGAGCTGCGTACGTGGATCGGCAGGTCGAACCGCCGAGCGTACTCGACGCAGCGCAGATGCAGGATCTTCGCGCCGCAGGCCGCCATCTCCATCATCTCGTCGTACGAGATCCTGGGGATCTTGCGGGCCACGGGGACGATGCGCGGGTCGGCCGTGAAGATGCCGTCGACATCGGTGTAGATCTCGCAGACGTCGGCCTCCAGGGCCGCCGCGAGCGCGACGGCCGTGGTGTCGGAGCCGCCGCGGCCCAGCGTGGTGATGTCCTTGGTGTCCTGCGAGACGCCCTGGAACCCGGCCACGATCGCGATGTGCCCCTGGTCGAGCGCCTCACGGATGCGGCCCGGCGTCACGTCGATGATGCGGGCCTTGCCGTGGGTGGAGTCGGTGATCACGCCGGCCTGCGAGCCGGTGAACGAACGGGCCTCGTGACCGAGATTGGCGATCGCCATGGCCAGCAGGGCCATCGAGATGCGCTCTCCGGAGGTCAGCAGCATGTCGAGCTCGCGGCCCGGAGGCAGCGGCGACACCTGCTCGGCCAGGTCGAGCAGCTCGTCCGTCGTGTCGCCCATCGCGGAGACGATCACGACCACGTCGTTGCCGGTTTTTTTCGTCGCGACGATCCGCTGCGCGACCCGCTTGATGCAGGACGCGTCGGCGACGGACGAACCACCGTACTTTTGCACAACGAGCGCCACGAGAGTCTCCCGGTCTGGACTGTGAACTGCCAGTCTACTGGGGGCCTCTCATGAGCCTGATGGTTCATACCACTATGTGGATGATCATCACACGGTGGTGGCTTCCTCCGCCACGTCGAGCCGCGAGTGCGCGGCGAGGGCCTGCAGCGCGCGCATCGCGGCGCCCGCGTGGTTGCCCCAGGTGTTGAAGTAGGAGTACTGCCACCACCACAGCGCCTCGTGCGGACGGCCCGCGTGGAAGTGGCGCAGCCCGTGGATGAGATCGGCGGCCACCGCGGTCAGATCGTCCGACAGCCGGTACGGCGTGACCGACGTGTCCTTGTACGGGTCGAACACCTCGGCGTAGTCGTCGACCGCCTCCAGCCGCTCGGCCAGCGCCGTGCGCACGCCGTCGATGTCGGGGTCCTCGCTCATCGGCGGCTCGTAGTTGCCCGAGAGGATCACGTCGCGGTTGGCGCCGAGCTTGGCCCCGGCCAGGCTCACCTGTGCGACCTCCACCAGGAGCAACGACCAGATCGCGTCGCCGCCCTCACCGCCGGCGACCCTGGTCAGACCGTCGACGTAGTTCTGCGCGTGCGCGGCGATCTCTTCGGCGAGCACATCCCACATATCAGACATCCAGGAGCCTCCGTCCTTCGAAAGCACGGCCCAGGGTCACCTCGTCGGCGTATTCGAGGTCACCGCCCACCGGCAGGCCGCTGGCGAGTCGTGTCACTTTGATGCCCATCGGCTTGACCAGACGGGCGAGGTAGGTAGCGGTCGCCTCGCCTTCGAGATTGGGGTCGGTGGCGAGGATGAGCTCGGTGACCCGCCCGTCGGCCAGGCGCGTCATGAGCTCGCGGATGCGCAGGTCGTCGGGGCCGACACCGTCGATCGGGCTGATCGCGCCGCCGAGCACGTGGTACGTGCCGCGGTATTCGCGCGTCTTCTCGATCGCGACGACGTCCTTCGACTCCTCGACCACGCAGATGACGTGCGTGTCGCGCCGCGGGTCGCGGCAGATGCGGCACTCCTCCTCGGAGGCCACGTTGCCGCACACCCGGCAGAAGCGCACCTTGTCCTTGACTTCGAGCAGCGCGTGCGCCAGCCGCCTGACGTCGGCCGGATCGGCCGCCAGCAGGTGGAACGCGATGCGCTGCGCGCTCTTGGGACCGACGCCGGGCAGCATGCCGAGCTCGTCGATCAGGTTCTGGACGACCCCCTCGTACATGCCTAGAACCCTGGCAACTGTCCGAGTCCGCCGCCGCCCAGACCTTGGGCGAGCGGGCCGAGCTTCTCCTGCTGCAGGTCGGCGGCGGCGCGCACCGCGTCGCGGACGGCCGCGATCACCAGGTCGGCGATCGTGTCGGCGGTGTCCTGCGGGTCGGCCGCGTCGATCACGCTCGGGTCGATCTTGAGTTCGAGCAGCTCACCTGAGCCGTTGACGACGGCCGTGACCATGCCGCCGCCTGACGAGCCCTCGATCTGCGCGTCGTTGAGCTCCTGCTGGGCGCTCACAAGCTGCTGCTGCATGAGCTGAGCCTGCTCCAGCAGCTGCTGCAGGTTGACATCCCCTGGGTTCACCGTCGTGCGCTCCTCGTGGCTCCGGTTCTTGACTGCCACGAGCCTACGGTGTTTGGGCGGCGTCATGTACTGGGAGGGCTCCCCATGTTTCCCTCCAGACATTCGTCACGGACCTTTGTCATGGCCGGATCTCGGCCCCCCTCCAGTGTCCGAGACCCGGCCATCACGTCGGACGGAGCGGCCGCACCACGCCGACGCGTGTTTCGGAACGCTAGTGCGCCCAACGTTGCACACACGTTGCGTTCATTCAATCACCCTTCGCAATCCCCCTGAACGGCTTGCGCATATCGCCGCCAGGGCGGATGCTCTTCTTGACTACTTGGAGTGACCGATGAGTTACGGCCATCTCGATGCGTACTCCCGCCTTCTACGCGGAGCACACGAAGCGGCAGCTACAGGACAGAGCTCGCCTGATTCGCCCCGCACTCTGATCACGGCGTCCTGGCGGAGATCGCTCGCGGCGGGGATCGACCCGGAAGGCCGGAGTGCCCCTTTGGTCTGCGAGTCCGCCGACGTCGTCGAGATCCGTGAGGCTCATCCGCTGCAGCCGCTGCTGCCGCTGCTCGCCCAGACACTCTCCGGCCTGGCGGACGAGACCGACCACGTCATGATCGTCACAGACCGTGACGGACGCGTGCTCTGGCGGGAGGGCAAAGGCGGCATCCTGCGCGATGCCGACCAGGTGGGCCTGGCCGACGGCCACCACTGGGGCGAGTACATGGCCGGCACCAACGGCATCGGCACCGCGCTCGCCACCGGCCGGCCGGTCCACGTCTACTCCGAGGAACACCTGATGCGGGTGCTGCACGTCTGGTCGTGCAGCGCGGCGCCGATCAGCGATCCTGAGTCGGGCAGCGTCATCGGCTGCGTCGACGTCAGCGGCATCGCGCGTTCCCTGCATCCCGCGACGGTCGCCCTGGTCAGCGCGACGGCCAAGCTGGCGGAGTCGCAGCTCGCCGTACGGATGCACGAGCGCGACGAACGCCTGCGCCGCCGCTACGAGTCCCTGCGCAACCGGGGAGGCATCCTGCTGTCCCCCACGGGCCGGGTCATCTCGGGCGATCCCATGGGCCGGCTCGGCGCCCGCCTCCCCCTGTCCGGCCGGCGCATGATCCTGCGCGACGGGAGCGTCGCCTTCCTCGAACCCTTCTGCGACGGCTACCTCCTGCGCGACACCCCGTCCGCGACGCCGCCCACCCTCCGCCTGACCTGCCTCGGCGAGGGCACCCCGACGGCCGACCTCGGCGACCGCGCATGCCCGCTCTCACTGCGCCACGCAGAGATCCTCGCCCTCCTCGCCCTGCATCCCCAGGGCCTGTCGGCCGACCAGCTCTCGTTCCACCTGTACGGCGACGACGGCAACCCGGTGACGATCCGGGCCGAGATCCATCGGCTGCGCAGCCAGCTCGGTGAGGTGCTGGCGGCCAAGCCGTACCGGCTGGTGTGCCCGGTCGAGGCCGACTTCCTCGGCCTTCGCCGGCTCCTGGAGTCGGGCGACACCGCCGCCCTGGCCCGCGCCTATCCCGGCCCGCTCCTGCCGCGCTCGGAGTCGCCGGACATCCGGCGCGAACGCGAAGAACTGGAAGCCCAGGTACGCGCGTGCCTCTTGCGCCACGGCTCACCCGACGACCTGTGGACCTACGCCCAGACCCCCAACGGCCGCGACGACTACCAGGTACTCGAACGCCTGTCGGCCCTTCCGCCGACGGACCCGCGCTCGGCCGCCGCCCGCGCCCGTCTCTTCCCCTGACCGCGTCGCGGGCGGGGAGAGCCTTCTGTCAGGTGTGGTCGATCTCGCCGATGACCTGGGCGCCGAGTTCGCGTTGCAGCAGGGCCATGCCGGAGACGGCGTCCACGTCGGCGTCGGCGTCGTTCAGCGGGTCGACTTCGTCGGCGTCGGCGGCCTTGTCACGGCCCGGGATCGCGCTCGGCCACGCCGCGGCGCCGCCCGCGCGCGAGCCGGGGGCACGCGGTCCCGCCTGAGCGGCCGCCTTGGCGGCCGACCGCGCGGCGGCCAGACCCGCTCCGACCGGCGCGCCGGCGGGCTGCCTGGCCGTCACGGTCTGGGTGGGGTCGGGGCTCGGCGGGGAACCGGGGCCGAGGTCGTCGGGCGCGTCGGGCCAGGACTCGTCGGTGGTCGGGGGCGCGGACGCGGCGGCCGGAGGTTGGCCCGGGTCCGGGGATGCCTGGTCGTCCTGGGAGCCGCCGTGGGAGGCGGACCGTCCCTGGGAGGTCGCGTGGACGCCCGCCCCGCCCTGCGGGCTGGTCGTCGCCTGGCCGGCGGCGGGGGCCACCTGTGGCGCGGGGTTGCCGTGGCCGCCCGACGGCGGCTGCTGGCGTACGGGGCCGCGGGCGGTCTGGGGCGCCGGAGAGCCGCCGACCACCGCCTCGACCCGCCAGGTGCCGCCGAGCACGTCGCCGAGCGCGGTCGCCACGACGGCGTCCTTGCCGCCGCCCGTGAAGTTCTTCATCGCGCCGACCTGGCTGAACCCGAGCGTGACCAGGTTGCCTTCGACGCCCAGGACCTGGGCGTTCGTACTGACGTTGGCCCAGACCACGATGCTGCGCTGCTTGAGCGCGGCCAGCACGGCGGGCCACTGCTGCTGCATGCCGCCCGCCCCGCCCGCGACCGGGCCGGACGCCGCCGCGGGGGCCGGAGCGGCGGAGGCCGGCGCGGGCGCGCCGGAGACCGCGGCCGCCGCCGAGCCGGGACGTACGGGCTCGGGCCAGTCGTCGGCCCCTCCGCCCGCCGGCCTCTGACCGTCGGCGGACGTCGCAGGCTCCTGAGCCGCCGCCTCGCGAACGGCCGTCACGGGCGTACCGACCGCGACAACCGGAGGGGCGGCGGCGGGAACGTGCACGTCGTCGCCGCCCGAAGCCGCCGGACGCGGGATCGTCACCGCGCCCGCCCTGGAGGCCATCTGGGCGACCGTGCCGCCGCGCTCCAGGCGTTCGAGCCGGGCGAGCAGGGACGCCTCGCCCTGCGAGGCGCCCGGCAGCAGGACGCGCGCGCACATCAGTTCGAGCAGCAGCCGCGGCGAGGTGGCGCCCCGCATCTCGGTGAGCCCCGCGTTGAAGATCTCGGCCGCACGGGTGAGCTCGGCGGGCCCCATCGAGGACGCCTGTTGCACCAGCCGCTCCAGCTCGTCGGCGGGACGGTCGAGCAGCCCGCTCGACGCCGCCTCGGGCACGTTGGCCAGGATCACCAGGTCGCGGAAGCGCTCCAGCAGGTCGGAGGCGAAGCGGCGCGGGTCGTGGCCGCCCTCGATCACCCGGTTGACCGCCTGGAACACCTCGCCCCCGGCGCGCGCGGCGAACGCGTTGACGACCTCGTCGAGCAGGTCACCGTCGGTGTAGCCGAGCAGGGAGACGGCCTTGGCGTAGGTGATGCCGTCCTCCTCGGCCCCGGCGAGGAGCTGGTCGAGGATGGAGAGCGAGTCACGCGCCGAGCCGGCGCCCGCGCGTACGACCAGCGGCAGGGCGGGCGGCTCGAAGGGCACGCTCTCGGAGGTGAGGATCTCCTCCATCAGCGCCTTGAGCGTCGCCGGCGGCATCAGCCTGAACGGATAGTGGTGCGTACGCGACTTGATGGTGCCGATGACCTTTTCCGGCTCGGTCGTCGCGAAGATGAACTTCAGGTGCGGCGGAGGCTCCTCGACGAGTTTGAGCAGCGCGTTGAAACCCTCGCGGGTCACCATGTGCGCCTCGTCGATGATGTAGATCTTGTACCGTGCCGACACGGGCGCGAAGAAGGCGCGTTCGCGCAGGTCGCGGGCGTCGTCGACGCCACCGTGGGAGGCCGCGTCGATCTCGATGACGTCGAGGTGGCCGGGGCCGGTCGGGGCGAGCGCGATGCACGAGTCGCAGGTGCCGCAGGGGTCGGGCGTCGGGCCCTGCTCGCAGTTGAGAGAGCGGGCGAGAATCCGCGCGCTGGAGGTCTTGCCGCATCCACGGGGGCCGCTGAACAGGTAAGCGTGGTTGATGCGGCCCGTACGCAACGCCTGTCGCAGCGGATCTGTGACGTGTTCCTGACCCTTGACCTCGGCGAAGGTCCCGGGTCGGTACTTGCGGTAAAGCGCAAGGCTCATGCGACCATCCCGCCTGCGAGGGGGCTCTCAACGAAGAGACCCCCCGCACACCCGCCAGAGCCCGCTTATCCTTGCTGCCTTCCGGCCCTGGGGAGGTTCACAGGATGACGCCGCGCGAGGGGTCCCTGGACAGTCTAACCGGCCTCAGCAGTGCTCGCTCCACGGTTCGGGCCAAGCTCGTCCCGGAAAAAATCGCGGTCACCACAGTGCTGGAAGTCCGGTAAGCTCGTCGGCGGAGGATTCGCCTAGTGGCCGAGGGCGCACGCTTGGAAAGCGTGTAAAGGGCAACCTTTCAGGGGTTCAAATCCCCTATCCTCCGCCAGTTCGGAAGGGGTGTGCCGGGATCACGGCACACCCCTTCCGGCTTTCCCGCCCCGGTTTCCGTCGGGCGGGCCGGCACGCACGTTCGGTGAACCAGGGGCGGGCGGACGGCGTCATCAGCGTGTGAAACCCGCCCATTGGGCCGGCGTCGTCGTGGCGGCGGTCCTGCTTCTCACCGCGGTCGTCCTGGTTCCGGGTACGGTCGGCGGTCCTGCGCCGCCGGTGCCGGCTTCATGTCCACAGCGGTGGGACAGCGACGAGATCGGCCATTGGGTGCCGGTCGCCGCCGATTTCGACGGTGTCGAGGACTCGCTCGTGCCCGACACGCCGGCAAGCGCGTTGATCTGCGCCTACCCCGGGCGCAACTCGAATCCGGGCGGGGAGTCACTCGCCGGCTCACGGATCTTGACCGACCAGGCCAGGCTGATGGCCCACGACCTGGGCTATCTTCCCGTCGCCGCCGATCGCGTCGAGAGGATGTGCACGTTGACGGGCGGGCGGATGACCAACTACCTCGTCCGGTTCGCCTACCCCGACGGCCGGGCACTGTGGGTGGGCAGCGCCGAAGAGGTCAACTCCTGCGTCACCACGACCAACGGCACGGTCAACAGCAGTTCGTACGTCGGCCCCAGCATCACCGCCGCCTACCGCACCGGGACCTGGGCGCTCCTCCAACCGAAGGACCCTTGCACTCCGGCGACCGGACGACGGGGTCAGAATGAGCAGATGGTCCCCGACGGGCCGATCAAGGTGCTGGTCTGCCGGAACGACCAAGGCGGGATCCCCACACCCCGCCCGTCTCACGGGCCGGCGCACGGGGAGCGGCAGGCGCGCGAGCTGGCGGCCGAGCTGAACGCACTGGACGCCGAACCGGGCGGCAACACGTGCGGGGAGGTCGGTGACGGACAGGAGATGTTCCTCCTGCACTTCGGTTATGCGGAGGGACCGCCGGCCTGGGTACGGATCATTCCCCGTTGCCGCCCCTCGGTGAGCAACGGGATGCTGGTGGGGGATCTGGACGACGTGCTTCTCGATCGGGTGGGTCGGCTGGCGCCGCCTGGCTGAGGTACTGCCCCTGCCGACTCTGACAAGTCGCATTCCTGCGGGTTCGGTGTTCTTCTATGGTCCTGTTCATGGAGGACCTGTTCGGAAGCGCTGCGCCGTACTACGCCAGATACCGCCCGGGCTACGGCCCGGCGACGACAGAGCACCTGGCGACGACGCTCGGGGCGGACGGGCGCGTACTGGATCTCGGCTGTGGCCCCGGGACGATCGCGATCCCACTGGCCCGCCGGACGAAGGCGGTCCTCGCCGTGGACCCGGCGAGGGAGATGCTCGCGGAGGGCGGGCGGCTGGCCGAGGGGGTCGCCAACATCACCTGGCTACAGGGCGATTCGACCGTTCTGCGGGCGTTGCCGCCGTTCGACCACGTGGTGATGGGTCGGTCGTTCCATTGGATGGACCGCAGGTCCGTACTGGTGGACCTGGACGAGTTGCTACCGCCCGGCGGCGCGGTGGCCCTTGTCGGCCCGGCGCGGCAACCGGGAGAGCCGTGGCAGCCGGACGCGCAACCGTGGCAGCCGATCGAGAGGCGGGTGTGCGAGGAGTTCGGCCTCGACATCCACAGCGCCGCCAACTCCTTCCACGCCACCGGCGAGCACCACGACGACGTCCTGGCCGCCTCGCCCTTCTGCGGCCTGGAATCCCGGGTGTTCACCCGAAGCCTGACCTGGGACGTGGACGGACTGATCGGCCTCCAGCTCTCCTACTCCTACAGCTCGCCCGCCAGGCTCGGCGACCGGCTGCCCGCCTTCGTCATGGCGCTGCGACGAGCGCTCCTCGACGACAATCCCGCGGGCCGGTGGGAGCAGCGACTGGCCACCGAAGTGCTGGTCGCCAGGCGGCCCGGGCGCTGACTCGCTCTTGGACCGACAGGTCGTCAGGGCGTTGTGCAGGGCGTCGAGGCCGTCGTGGAAGATGGTGGTGAACCGGCCGACCGCCTCGCTCTCGCTCACTCCCGTCGGCGTGAAGCATCCGGGCCACTGCACCTCGCGTCCTCGCGGCCGGGGACCGGGTGGACGCGCAGCGTCGAGAGGTAGCCGGTCACGGGGAAGGGCGCTTCGATGACGGCGTAGGTGTAGTGACGCGGCCGCCCTGATGCTGACGCCGTACCACTCGCGAGTCACCACGTCCGGGGACGCCCGAACCGCATGTGGCCGCCCGGGTCCTCTACGCCGAGGAGACCTGGACGGGCCGACGCAAGGACGGCGGAGGAAAACCCTGGAACGGATGGCGAGAACGAGATTCGTCAGGATATCTTGACGGCTATGACTTTGAGCATTGCCGATCTTCCCGGCCATGAGGGGTTCGCCGCGCCCGTTCTGCCCGACGGGGAGCTGGCTTCGACGTCCAGCGCCTTCACCAGGACGTACGTCGGATACCAGGCCGCGTGTTCGTGCGGGTGGGCTGATCGGCGGCGGTATCCGGCGACGCCGGAGGGGGCCAAGGAGGCGGAGTACCGGTGGTGGAGCAGGCACACGCCTCCGCTGCTCGCCGCCGCCCCGCCCAGCTGGCTGGTGACCAAGTCGAACCTGCTGTGCGAGCAGGTCGTGAAGCTCTCGGCCGATCGTCCGCTGGCCGCGCTCACCCTGCTGTCCCAGGTGGAGAGCTGGCAGCGGACGCTGCTCGACCAGGCCGTCGCCGGAGCGCGGGAGAACGGCGCCTCCTGGGCGGACATCGGGGAGGCCATGGGGATCTCCAAGCAGGCGGCCCACGAGCGCTTCAGGACCCAGGTGCCCCAATAGGGCCCATGCGCCTCCGAAAGCCTCTGTCAGGCCGGCACGAGGGCCTTCGAACGGTCGGCGACCATGCGTACGGCGAAGATGCCGAGCACCGTGCCCATCGCGTACCGCTGCACCCGCAGCCACCCCGGACGCCGGGCGAGGAAGGCGGCGAGGCCGCCGGCCGAGACCGCGATCAGCGCGTTGACGAGCGTGCCGATCGCGATCTGCACCGAGCCGAGCGCGAGGCTCTGCAGCAGCACGTGTCCCATGGCCGGGTCGATGAACTGCGGGAGCAGCGACAGGTACAGGATCGCGATCTTGGGGTTCAGCAGGCAGGTGAACAGCCCCATGGCGAACAGCTTCCGCGGCCGCTCGGCCTCCAGTTCCCGGGGCTGGAAGACCGACGCGCCGCCCGGCCTGACCGCGTTCCAGGCCATCCAGAGCAGGTACGCGGCCCCGGCCAGCTTGAGCACCGTGTAGGCCACCGGCACGTACGCGAACACGGCCGTCAGCCCGAGGCACGTCGCCGTCAGGTACACCATGAACCCCAGCGCGACGCCGATGAGCGAGATCAGTCCGGCGCGACGCCCCTGACTGATCGAGCGGGACACCAGATAGATCATGTTCGGCCCTGGCGTCAGAACCATGCCCAGGGACACCAGCGCGATCCCGATCAACCCACCCGTCATGGCGGCAGATTAACCGACAAATACCCGAAAATCCTACTCCCGTACATTGCTCTGCGTAATCGCCCGACTGCGGGGGATGATTCAGGGTATGCAGTTCGACGATGACGCCCCACTCGACCCCTCACAGGTCGAGGACGTCCGCGCCTCCGGCCCCCAGCCCGGCCGCGGCGGCGGCGGTTGGGGCGGGATGCCGGGCGGCGGCTGCATGTTGCCCATCGGCGGACGCGGCGGCGGCTGCCTGCTGCTGGTCCTGGCGGTGGCCGGGCTGTTCCTGTTCAAGCTCGCCCCCACGCCCTTCCGCGGCGACGAAGGCGGCGAGCAGGGCGGCGGACGCTACCCGAGCGCCCCCGGCCAGCTCTCCCCCAGCGGCAACCTCGCCGAACGCTGCCGTACGGGCGCCGACGCCGACCAGTCGGAGGACTGCCGGATCGTCGGCACGGTGAACAGCATCCAGTCCTACTGGCGGCAGGCGTTCAAGGAACGTGACAAGGAGTACACACCGGCCAAGACCGTGCTCTTCTCGCGGGCCGTGAACACCGGCTGCGGCCCCGCCGACTCGGCCGTGGGCCCGTTCTACTGTCCGAGCGACCGCAAGGTCTACCTGGACCTGGCCTTCTTCGACACGCTCCAGCGCGACTTCGGCGCCGAGGGCGGCCCGTTCGCCCAGGCGTACGTCGTCGCCCACGAGTACGGCCACCACGTCCAGAACCTGCTCGGCACCATGGACAAGGTCGGCAACAACAGCAGGCCGGGCGCCACCAGCGCGTCCGTACGCCTGGAGCTGCAGGCCGACTGCTACGCCGGCGTCTGGGCGCACAACGCGGTCAAGACGGGCTTCTACCGCGAGCCGTTCACCCAGGCCGACATCAACCAGGCCCTCGACGCCGCCGCGGCGGTCGGCGACGACAGCATCCAGCGCCGCTCCCAGGGCCGCGTCACCCCCGACGCCTTCACCCACGGCACCTCGCAACAACGCGAGAAGTGGTTCGGCGTCGGCTACGACACCGGCGTGCCCGAGAGATGTGACACCTTCTCGGATGGCATCTAGGCGGCCCGTCGGGGAAGCTCTCTAGCGGGCAGCACCCAGAAGGGACGTCAGATATGGATTTCAAGGACGACGTCAACCTCGACTCGTCGCAGGTCGAGGACGTCGGCGGTCGCGGTGGCGGCGGGTTCTCGGGCGGCGGCTTCCCCGGCGGCATGGTCCTCGGGGGCGGCGGCATCGTCGGCCTGATCGCCTTAGTGCTGGTGTTCGTGCTCAACAACCTGGGCGGCGGCGGTGGCGGCGGCGGCGAGCCCGCGCAGAAGCAGCCTCCGGCCAAGCTCTCCGAGGAGTGCAAGACGGGCAAGGACGCCGACCAGTCGGAGAAGTGCCGCGTCGTGGGCGTGGTCAACAGCATCCAGGACTACTGGAAGCAGGAAATTTCGGGCTATCGGACGTCGAAGACGGTCCTGTACTCCGGCAGCCTCCGTACCGGGTGCGGCGCGGCCAGTTCCGCCGTCGGCCCGTTCTACTGTCCCGGCGACCAGCGCGTCTACCTCGACCTGAGCTTCTTCGACCAGCTCCACAGCCAGTTCGGCGCCAAGGGCGGCCCCTTCGCCCAGGCGTACGTGATCGCCCACGAATACGGCCATCACGTCCAGGACCTGCGCGGCGCCCTCCAGTCGGACACCGGCAGTTCGGTCCCCGTCGAGCTCCAGGCCGACTGCTACGCCGGCGTCTGGGCGCAGAACGCCGTCAAGACGGGCTTCTACGAAAAGCCCTTCACGCAGACGGAAATCGCCGAGGCCCTGGACGCCGCGGCCGCCGTGGGCGACGACAGAATCCAGCAACGCACGAGCGGCAGAATCGACCCCGAATCGTTTACGCACGGCTCGTCCGAGCAACGCGTCAACGCCTTCCAGCGCGGCTACCAAAACGGCCGTCCCGGCGACTGTGAACAGTCTGAGCTGGGCCGATAGTCCCAGACAACGCACGAGGTCGAATTCTCTCCTAAAATGAGGTGGGTGATCTTCAAGCTCGTCGGCGACGGACGCCCTTATCCCGAACACGGTCTGACGAACCGAGAGTGGGCGCAGATCCCTCCCAGGCAGGTCCGGCTCGACTCGTTGATCACCACGAAGGCCATGCTGGACCTGCATTCCCTGCTCGCCGCCGACTCCACTTTCTACGGCGACCTGTTCCCGCACGTGGTGCAGTGGAAGGGCGAGCTCTACCTCGAGGACGGCCTCCACCGGGCCCTGCGCGCGGCCCTGCACCAACGATCGATCCTGCACGCCAGGGTCCTGGATCTGCCCAGCTGAAACGCACCGGAAAAGGGAGCCGCCATTCGCGGCTCCCTTTTTCATGTGTCAACCTGATCGATGTGCCGTGCGTCACGCCCGCGTCTTTCAACATCATTTGGAGAATGCCGTGTCGTATCCACCGCCACATGGGCCGTGGCCGCCACCCGGATACGGCCCGCCGCACTACTCCTACCAACCGGTCCAGGAGTACTTCGAGGAGCCCGGACCGCTCGACAATCGCAACCTGATCGTGTTGCTGGCGATCGGGCTGCCGCTGCTGCTCCTCAGCGCCTGCGGCGCCCTGTTCTTCGTCCTGACCGACGACGGCCGCCCGGAGACCCGCGGCGGCCAGACGGTCCAGACGCAGGTCGTCGAGGACAGCCCGCCGGACATCCAGCTCAACCTCAACCCGCCGGCCGACGGGCCGACCCAGCAGCCCTGAGGGCAAAAGAAAAGGGCCTCCGAGGTCGTCGGAGGCCCGCTGGCGGTGGTGGTGGGATTTGAACCCACGGATGAGTTGCCCCATCACACGCTTTCGAGGCGTGCGCCCTCGGCCACTAGGCGACACCACCGCGGACGAGCTTACCGGATTCTCCGAGTAGCGAAGAACTCCTTGAGGACAACGGAGCATTCTTCGGCCAAGACACCCATGACGACCTCGGGCCGATGGTTGAGTCTCCGGTCGCGTACGACGTCCCAGAGCGAGCCCACGGCGCCGCCCTTCTCGTCCACGGCGCCGTACACGATCCGGTCGACCCGGGCGAGCACGGCCGCGCCCGCGCACATCGTGCACGGCTCCAGGGTGACCACCAGCGTGCAGCCGCCCAGCCGCCACTGCCCGCGCAGCGCGGCGGCCCGCCTGAGTGCGAGCACCTCGGCGTGCGCGGTGGGATCGGCGGCGGACTCGCGGTCGTTGCCCGCCGCGGCCAGCACCTCGCCGAGCGGGCCGAGCACGACGGCGCCGACGGGGATCTCGCCCCTGCCGCCGGCCGCGACGGCCTCGGCCAGGGCCAGGCGCATCGCTTCCTCGTGGGTCAACGCAACCGGTCGAGCTCGTCGGCGAACGACAGCCGTTCGGCGATCACCGAGAGGATGTCGGCGGGCAGCAGGCCCTCCTCCATGCTCAGCTCCAGCAGCTCCTCCGAGCTCACGCCGAGGTCGCTGAGCAGCTCGAAGTCACCGGCGGGACGGACGCCGAGCCCGTTGCCCTCCTTGTCGGGGACCACGCCGGCGAACTCGGCGAACAGCTCCCCCATGCTGTTGGAGGTGATCGCGTGCACGTCCGAGAGGAACACCCGGGGCTCGTCCTCGCCGCGGTAGCGGGCGATGGCGAACCATTCGTCCTCGACCTCAACGCAGAGCAGGGCCAGTTCGTCGCCCGTCAGGCCCAGAGTCTCGATGACGGCGTCAGCGAAATCGTCGACGATCTCCGCGTCGCGCAGGTCCACCTCTGCACCGGACCAGCCATCGGAAGTCCTGACAAAAGCCGCAGAGAAGGTGTTGGACGCCATGCCCGCACTCCAGGGGGTTCAGCCGAAGACCGATTCGATGGCACGCTCGAACGGCTCGGAGAAGCCGAGCCGCGCGGCGATGCTGGACAGCACATCTTCGGGGAGGAGATCGATGTCGCCGGAGAGGATGCCCAGCTCCATCTCGTCCAATCCGAGATCGGCGAAGATCGACAGATCTCCCGCCGGCAGCACGGTCTCCTCGTCCTGGAGGATCTCGTCGAGCTCCTCCTCGTCGGGAACCGGCACGTCGAGGTAGTGCAGCACCTGGCGGGCGAGCGGGAAGTCCCAGGAGGCGGCGATGTCGGACAGGAAGACGTCGACGCGGTCACCGAGCACGCGCAGCGCCACGAAGAACTCGTCGCCGACCGCGACCAGGGCGATCGTGCCGCTCTCGCTCGGCTGCTGCCTGAGGGCCTGGATCAGGCCCTGGAGGTCGGACGTGAGCGTGGCGGGCAGCAACTCCGCGTGCCACCGCTCGTCCTCGCGATAGATCACTATGGCGAAGTCGAGCGCATCTTCGTCTGTCATCGCCATCCCCACCCGAGCCTCTGACACGACAGGTTCGCACCAGACCCCAATCGTTCCAGAACAGGCCACGCGGCGTGTGCTTCTCCGACCAAATTGTGATCAAAACCAAAGGCCCGAGGTGCCACCACTCCGACCACCGGATACCGTTGGCCTCTATGGAAACCCTCGTCGTCGACCATCCGCTCGTGGCCCACAAGCTCACCACGCTGCGCGATGTCCGCACCGACTCGCCGACCTTCCGCAGGCTCGCGGACGAGTTGGTGACGCTGCTGGCGTACGAGGCGACGCGCGACGTACGGGTCACCGACGTGACCGTCCAGACCCCGGTCTCCCAAGCCCACGGTGTGCGCCTGGCCAAGCCCCAGCCGCTGGTCGTGCCCATCCTGCGCGCCGGGCTCGGCATGCTCGACGGCATGACGCGGCTGCTGCCCACCGCCGAGGTCGGCTTCCTCGGCATGATCCGCAACGAGTCCACCCTCCAGGCCGAGACGTACGCCACCCGCCTGCCCGACGACCTGTCCGGGCGTCAGTGCTTCGTCGTCGACCCGATGCTCGCCACCGGCGGCACACTCGCCGCGGCCGTGCAGTTCCTGTTCGACCGGGGCGCGGTCGACGTCACCGCCATCTGCCTGCTGGCCGCCCCCGAGGGCCTGGCGTACATGGACAAGGTGTTCGCGGGCTCCGGCAAGCCCATCCGCGTGGTCACCGCCGCCCTCGACGAGCGGCTCAACGAGAACGGCTACATCGTCCCCGGCCTCGGCGACGCCGGCGACCGCCTCTACGGCGTGGTCTGACCCTTCCATCGGCTCCCCTTCTCCTTACGCTGGGTCGTCACTTCGTTACATACTGTGGTTGGGTGGGTACGAAGAGACAGGAAGGGAACTTCCGCATGCGCGTGGGGGAAGCACGATGAGCGACATGCCCGGTGCCAGGGGTCCTCGTGAATGAGCGAGCGACCGGCAACAGCAGCGCCCCGTCTCATGCGACCGGCACAGGAGGGCGCATGAGCGAGCACACCGAGGCGGACCCGACCCCGTACGCGGAGGTGGAGGCCGCACTACGCGACGAGTTCGCCGGAGTGCATTCCTCCACCACCGTAACGCGCTGTGTGGAAGCAGCGCACTACGGCGCGCTGGAGGTCACTGGCTATGCGCATCCAAGCCTTGTGGAACGCATCGCCCGGAAGCACCTTCACGTCCTGGCGCTGGTCGCCAGCGAGCGTGGCTAAGCAAGATCAAAACTAACCCGCCAAGTTACCTTTACCCCCGCTACGGGGTGGGTAATGTATACGGCGGGTGGAGTGGGTTAGTGGCACGGAGGCGACAGTGCAGGTCAAAAGAGTCCTCACATACAGTGGTATCGCATTTGTGGCGTACTACCTGTTCGCACGACCAGCTGATGCCGCAGACGCGGTGAAGGGAGCGTTCGACACGGTGTTCAACGCGGCCGACTCTCTGGCCCAATTTGTGAACAACCTCGCATGAGACTGGTGACCCACGGGGACTCTGCTCCGTCGTCGGTCAACCGCTACCTCCTCCCCAATGAACAACAGGTCATCATGGTGCGGCGTCATCCCGCCGTGCTGCTGCGTCCGGTCGCCGAGGTCTTCGGCGGCCTGATCATCGCCGGGCTCCTCAGCAAGTTCTTCGGTGGCGGGGAGTCCGGCGGTACGGCGCTCGTCGTGGTGTGGTGGCTGTGGCTTCTGCTGCTCGTCCGCTTCGTATGGAAAGTCGCGGAGTGGTCGGTCGATTACTTTGTGGTGACGTCCAAGCGGATGTTGCTCACCACAGGGTTGATCACGCGCAAGGTCGCGATGATGCCGCTCGGCAAGGTCACCGACATGAGCTTCCAGCGATCTCTCCTGGGACGCATGCTCGGTTACGGCGAGTTCATCCTCGAGTCCGCTGGTCAGGACCAGGCTCTGTCAACGGTCGAGTACATTCCGTATCCGGAGACGCTCTACCTTGAGGTCTGCCAGATGCTTTTCCCCAGCAAGGACGAGAGCGACGATTAATCTCGGCGCGGCAAATTCTTCACGCGGGGATACCAGATTCGGCTACTTCATGCAATCATTGCGTGTTGTTGACCCTTCCCCGCCTTGAGAGATGAGATGCCGAGTCAGGGAACCATCGGTGACCGCGTCCGTGGACTGCGGCTGAACAGGCGGATGTCCCAGGCCCAGTTGGCCGGACCCGACCTGTCTGACAGTTATGTCTCGCTCATCGAGTCGGGCAAGCGTACGCCGACTCCTGTCGTGGCCCGCCTCCTCGCCGAGCGGCTGGGATGCACCACCGAGTTCCTCCTGCACGGCATCGAGCCCAGGCAGCGCATCGACACCGAGCTGGGTCTTCGCCATGCCGAGCTGGAGCTGCAGCACGGCGACCCCGCGGTGGCGGCCGACCGCTTCACGGAGATCGTGAAGGCGGCCGACGAGGAGAACGCCATGCTCACCGCGCACGCCCGCTTCGGCCGGGCCCGTGCGCTGGAGGTGCAGGGGCGTCTCGGCCAGGCCGTCGAGGCGTTCGAACGGCTGCGCAGGGAGGCCGCCGCGCATCCCGAGCGCCTGGCCGACCTGCCGCTCACGATCGCGCTGAGCCGCTGCTACCAGCGGGCCGGCGACCGGTTGAGGGCCCGCGACCTGGCCGCGTCCGCGCTGGAGCAGGCCGAGCGGCTGTCCATCTCGCAGGGCGAGATCGCGGTCGACCTGGCCACCGCTCTGGTCGAGGCGCGCAGCGAGCGTCAGGGCGACTCCCCCGAGCTCGAGTACGTCAAGCGGGTGCTGGACAACAGCGGCGTTCCTAAAGTTATGGACCGTTCCGAGGAGATCCACGCGCTGTGGCGGGCGAGCTCCGCCGCCGCCGCCGGGGAGGACTCCGCGCTGGCCGTGCGCCTGGCCGACGACGCCATCATGGCCGGCCGTCAGACCCGGCTGGCGCTGCAGCTCGCGCGGGCGGCCATGCACTGGTCCAGGCTGGTCACCGCGCCCCTCGACGAGGCCGAGCGGCTGGCCGCCGCCGCGTCGCGCGCCTTCGCCACCTCCCCCGGCAGTGTCCGCGAGCACGGCGAGAGCCTCGTCACGCACGCGCGGGTGCGGCTGCGGGCGGGCGACCAGGCGGGCGCCGCCGAGCTGGCCACCACGGCGCTGGGGCTGGCCCACGACGGTTCGGGCACCACGCCGGCCGAGGCCAACCTCGTGCTCGCCACCGTCGCGCTCGATCTCGACGGCAGTGCCACGACGCAGCTCCGTACCACGCACGAGATGCTCGACTCGCTCGACCGTCCGGTGTTCGGGTCCGACAGGCAGGCCGCCCGCTGCTGGCGCGAGCTGGGTGACCTCTATGGCCGGGTCGGGGCGAGAGCACAGCAGACCGCCGCATATCGTAAGGCCCTTGAAGCTGCCGGAGTTCGCTCGGCATTGGCAGGGGTGACGGTGGACGCCACGGTCGCGCACTGAACCTCCGGGAGCTCCAGATTTGGACTTTTGAGTCTGGAATAATTAGGGTCGACCAGTCATTGACTCATAGGATGATTGGTTTCCCCGGAGGAGGCGGACTGTGAGTCTGCGTACGGCGCAGCGGGCTTCGCTCGTCGACCAGGTGATCGATCAGCTCAAGGAGCAGATCACCTCAGGGTCGTGGCAGATGAACGGCAAGATCCCCACCGAGACGGTGCTCGCCGAACAACTCGGCGTGGGACGCAACACCGTTCGCGAGGCCGTGCGCGCGTTGACGCACGCCGGGCTGCTGGAGTGCCGTCAGGGGGACGGCACCTACGTCCGGGCGACCAGTGAGCTGTCGGGGGCGATGCTGCGCCGGCTGCGCCAGGCCGAGCAGCTGGAGATCCTCGAGGTGCGACGCGCGCTGGAGGTCGAGTCCGCGCGGCTGGCCGCGACCCGCCGCACCGACGAGGACATCCGCCGCATCGAGGCCGCGCTGGCCGAACGTGACCGCGCCTGGGAGCTGGACGACCCCGACTTCTTCGTCGAGGCCGACCTCGCCTTCCACATGGCGGTCGCGCACGCCACCCACAACCTCGTGCTCATCGACCTCTACGAGGACTTCTCGGCGGCTCTGCGGGCCAGCATCACGGCCGCGGGCACGTCGTTCAACAAGAGCTACATCCCGCACGACGCCATCGCCCGTGCCATCGCCGCCGGTGACGCGACCGCGGCCGAGCGGGCCGGGCACGCGTGCATGGAGCACATCCTCATCGCCCTCACCGACTCCTGACCGGCTGTCAGGCGGCGGGGCGCAGCTCGGTCGCATGGTCCTTCGCGAACTCGGTGAAGGACCGGCCCGGGCGGCCCGTCACGTCGGTGAAGGCCGTCGTCGTACGGTCGCCCCAGCCCTCGGCGTACGCCTTGAGGTATTCCTTGGTGACGGCCGCGTCCCACTCGCGCATGCCGGCGTCGAGCATCGAGCGGTAGGCGTCGTCGGGCGCCACGGGGTGGTAGGCGATCGGCGTGCCGTAGACCTCGGTCAGGGCGGCGGCCGCCTCCCCCAGCGAGATGCTGGCCGGGCCCGTGAGCGTGTAGGCGCGGCCCTTGTGGGGCGCCGGGGCGCGCAGCACCGCGGCGGCGAAGTCGCCGATGTCGCGGACGTCGATCAGCCCGATCCTGCCCTGGCCCGTGCCGCCGTAGAGGGTGTCGCCGTTGACCGAGCCCAGCAGGTTCTGCATGAAGAAGGCCGGGCGGATGACGGTCCAGTCGAGGCCCGAGGCGGCCAGCTCGGCGTCCGACAGGGCGTGCAGGCGGCCGTTGCGTGTGGGGGCGTCGTGGGCGGCCCCGATGGCCGACAGGCGCACGACGTGACGCACCCCTGCCTTCCTGGCCGCCCAGAGGGCGTTCATGCTCGCGTGGGGCGCCTGGGGGCCCATGGCGGTCAGCAGCCACAAGGTGTCCACGCCCGCGAAGGCGGCGTCGAGCGTGGCCGGCTCGTCGAGGTCGCCGACGGCCACTTCGACGCCCTCGGGGGCCTTGGCCGCGTCGCGCACCAGGACGCGCACGTCGGTCAGGTCGCCCAGCGACCTCAGCACGGCGCCGGAAACGGTGCCGGTGGCGCCGGTGATCAGGATGGTCATCGCGATGTCCCCTCTTCTGCAGAGATCAACTCGTCGATCAGGTCGAAGAACTTCCGGATGCCGGGACGGGCCGCCAGGAACTGGTCGGCGCGTCCCGGGGACACTCTGAACCTGGTGAGTTCCACCGTCGTCATGCCACGACGATATAGTAAGAATCAGTGACAGTCAAAATTAGTGACTAATTGGAGGGCCGACACGTGCGCAGGAGTCATCGCAAGCAGGACGAACCAGATCTCGGCGTCCTGGCGGGGCGGACGCTCTTCGCCCTGCAGCGCGATCTCTTCGCCAAGCTGGCCGAGCAGGGGCATCCGGGGCTGCGTCCGCGGCACGGAGCGGTGCTGGCGTACCTGGACAAGGAGGGCAGCAGGGCGACCGACCTGGCCGTGCAGTCGGGGCAGCACAAGCAGGTGATCGGCACGCTGGTGGACGAGCTGGTGGCGCTCGGCTACGTGGAACGGCAGCCCGACCCGGCGGACCGGCGGGCCAAACTGATCGTGCCGACGGACAAGGCGCTGGACCACATGACGAAGTCGGACGCCATCATCGCCGAGATGGAGGCCGCGCACGCCCGAGCCGTGGGCGAAGAGGCGTACGCGGAGTTCAAGAGGGTCTTCAAGCTGGTCGCCGAGCGGCAGACGGGCGCGGCGGGGTGACGGCTCAGGTCAGGCGCAACGACATGACCAGGTAGCGGAAGGCGGGCTGGGCGTCGCCCGTGACGTCCTGGATGAGGGCGGGCCTGGTCGGGGACTCCATGTTTATCCTGGCCAGCTCGGTCTCGATGCCGGTCAGGCCGTCGAGCAGGAACTGCGACTGGAAGGCGATCTGGATGTCGTCGCCACGAAGCTCGCACGCGACCACCTCGGCGCCGCGCCCGATGTCGCCGCCGCCCGCCTGGATCAGCACCTGGCCCTGCGAGAACGACAACCGGATCGCGGTGTTGCGCTCGGCCACCAGGGCCACCCGCTTGATCGCGTTGACGAACGGCGTCACCGCGACGTCGGCCCTGATCGACCAGTCGGAGGTCAGCCGGGCCCGGTAGTCGATGAACTGCTCGTCGAGCAGGCGCACGGTGGTGCTGCGGCCGACGCTCTCGAACCCGGCCACGCCGTCGCCCATCGCGACCGACACCTCGCCGCCGCGCAGCGACTTGGCCACCTCGACCAGCACCTTCGCCGGCACCATGGCCGAGACGGCGACGCCCGGCGCGGCCGGACGCCAGGTGAAGTCGTGGGCGGCGATGCGGTAGCGGTCGGTGGCGGCCATCGCCACGGACTCGCCCTCGATGTCGACCCGGATGCCGGTCAGCATCGGCAGCGTGTCGTCGCGGCTGGCCGCGGGCGCTACCTGGCTGACCGCGGAGGCGAACACGCCGCCGCCGACCGCGCCGATGCTCGGGGGCATCGCCGGCAGGGCCGGGAAGTCTTCGACCGGCATCGTGATCAGCCCGAACTCGGCGCTCCCGCAGGTCAGCACGGCCTCGGCGCCCTCGGTGACGAGCTCGACGTCTTCGGCCGGCAGGCTGCGGCTGATCTCGGCGAGCAGCTTGCCGGGGATGAGCACGCTCCCGGGCTCGGCCACGTCGGCGTCGACCAGGGCGCGCGCGGAGACGTCGTAGTCGAAGGCGGACAGGCTCAGCTCGTCGCCCGCCTCCAGCAGCAACCCGGAAAGTACGGGCACCACCGGGCGGCTGGGCAGGACTCTGGCGGCCCATGCCACCGCATCTGCCAGTACATCGCGGTTAACCCGGATCTTCACGAGGATCCACCCTTTCGTCGCACCGTGCCTCTATGAAAATAGCCGCTCCCACCGACAACTCCGGCTGCGCGCGGGCACGGCTGGGCGGCCTGTTAACGATGAGCCTGGTGGGGACGGAAAGGCGTCAGACGCGGCTGTTCAGGTAGGCGAGCACGGCCAGGACGCGGCGGTTGTCGTCGTCGGAGGGGGCCAGGCCGAGCTTGGCGAAGATGCCGGCCGTGTGCTTGGCGACGGCGCTCTCGCTCAGGAAGAGCCGCTGGGAGATCGCGGCGTTGGACCGGCCCTCGGCCATGGCCTCCAGCACCTCGCGCTCGCGGGGCGTGAGCGCGGCCAGCGGCTCGTTCCTGGCGTTGCTGGCCAGCAGCTTGGCGATCACCTCGGGGTCCATCGCGGTGCCGCCCTCGGCCACCCTGCGCACGGCGTCGACGAACTGCTCCGCGTTGAACACCCGGTCCTTCAGCAGGTAGCCGATGCCGCCCGAGCCGTCGGCCAGCAGTTCGCGGGCGTAGAGCTGCTCGACGTGCTGCGACAGGACGAGGACGGGCAGCCCCGGCACCTGCGCGCGGGCGGTCAGCGCGGCCTGAAGGCCCTCGTCGGTGAACGTGGGCGGCAGCCGTACGTCGACGACCGAGACGTCGGGACGCAGCTCCAGCAGGGCCTTCAGTAGCTCGGGGCCGCTCTCGACCGCGGCGACGACCGTGAAGCCGTGCGCCTGCAGCAGGTGGACCAGGCCGTCTCTGAGCAGGTAGAGGTCTTCGGCGACCAGCACCCGCTTCATCAGCAGGACCCCAGACCGCCGCCACGGCCGAGTACGAGGCTTCTGTTGTGGACGAGCCGGATGCGCATGGCCGCAATGTACATGATGGTCCCGAGAGTGACGTTGAACACGATCACGGGCCATTGCAGGGGTTCGGGCAGGTAGAGGGCGAGGAACCAGCTCCGATCGTCGGTGTGGGCCGCCTTGAAGACGGCCGTGACGAGGCCCTGGGGGAACAGCGGGCACCAGGCCGTGGCGTACAGGACGGCTATCGTGGCGGCCTTCTTGGGGGGCAGCTTGGCCTGCTGGGCCTGGTCGGGGAGCACGTGCGGGATGTCCAGGGTGACGACGGTGGGGCCGCCGGGCGGGCTGTGCAGGGCCAGCACGCCGTCGAAGGCGGCCAGGCGGCGTTCGATGCCGGTCAGGCCGCTGCCCTGGGCCGGGTCGGCGCCGCCCATGCCGTCGTCGCGGACGGTGACGCGCAGGGCCGCGCCGTTGACGCTGATGTCGATGGCCGCCGACTCGGCCCCGCTGTGCCGGGCGGCGTTGGCGAGCAGCTCGCTGATCGCGAAGTAGGTCGCCGCCTCCACCGGGGGTTCCAGGCGGTGGGGCAGCTCGACGTCCACGTGGACGCGCAGCGGGCTGTCCATGGCCAGGGCGCGTACGGCGTCGGCCAGGCCGCGCTCGGCCAGCACCGGCGGGTGGATGCCGCGGATGACGGTACGCAGCTCGGTCAGGGTCTCGGCCGAGGCGTCCCTGGTCTTGGCCAGCAGGGCCTTGGCGGCGGCCGGGTTGTCGTCGATGAGCTGCTCGACCGCGCCCAGTGTCATGCCGATGGCCACCAGCCGGGCTTGGGTGCCGTCGTGCAGGTCGCGTTCGATCCTGCGCATCTCGGCGGCCTGGGAGTCGGCGGCGAGGTTGCGTACCTGCCTGAGGTGGGTGATCTGGAAGGCCAGGCGGCTGGCGGAGGTGGCGCCGAGCAGGAGGCGGACCATGAGGGCGTACAGACGCAGGCCACGCGCCGGGAGCAGGACGAACAGCGGCAGCAGGCCGATCTTGACGATCGGGTCGAGCACCAGCCAGAGCGTGTCCCGCCAGGTCGCCGGGTCGGTGAGCAGCCACTTGAACCGGTCGTTCCAGGCCGGCATGCGCGGCGACTTGTACAGCGTCCGGTCGACGCGGTAGAGGCCGTCGGCCATGGGGACCGGCGGCGGTGGCTCGGGGAGGTAGGGCGGCTCGATCTCGACGCCGGTCCACGCGCGCAGCAGACGGCGGTGCTGCTGGGCCGCCCGCCTGACCATCCTGGCCTGCCACGGGAAGAAGAAGACCATCCCCAGCGCGAACGACAAGGTGATCATGGCGCCGGCCACCGGGATCAGCGCCACCTCGACCAGCAGCAGCGCGAACAAGACCGCGACCTGCCCGAACCTCTGAAGCATGCTCCCCAGTCTGCGCCACCATCGCCAGTGGGGACATTGCACCTAGATACACCCTTGCTCGGCATCTACCGAGATTCCGCGGAAAACCCCGGACTTCTAGCGTCGATGCCATGAAGGTGATCGAAGTGCGGAACCTGCGCAAGCAGTATCCGAACCACCTCGCGGTGGACGACGTGTCTTTCGAGGTCGCCGAGGGCGAGATCTTCGGCATCCTCGGCCCCAACGGCGCCGGCAAGACCACGACCGTGGAGTGCGTGGCGGGCATGCGCGCGGTGGACGGCGGCACCGTCCGCGTGGCGGGCCTGGACCCGCGACGCGACCGGGACGAGCTGCGCCAGGTGCTCGGCATGCAACTCCAGAGCGCCGCCCTGCCGGAGAAGATCAAGGTGTGGGAGGCCATGGACCTGTACGCCTCCTTCTATCCCGACCCCGCCGACTGGAACGAACTGCTCGAACACGTCGGACTCGCGGACAAGCGCGACGCCGCGTTCAAGAACCTGTCCGGCGGCCAGCGGCAGCGGCTGTCGGTCGCGCTGGCGCTGGTGGGCCGGCCGCGCGTGGCGGTGCTCGACGAGCTGACCACCGGCCTCGACCCGCAGGCCCGCAGGGACACCTGGGAGCTGATCGAGCAGGTACGCGACTCGGGCGTGACGATCGTGCTGGTCACGCACTTCATGGAGGAGGCCGAGCGGCTCTGCGACCGGCTCGCGCTCATCGACGCGGGCAAGGTGGTGGCCACCGACACGCCCACGGGACTGATCGCCCAGGTGGGGGCCGAGCAGCACGTACGGTTCCGCCCGTCGGGCCCGCTGGACGACGCCGTGCTGCTGGCGCTGCCCGAGGTGCGCGAGGTCGTCAGGCACGGCGGGCAGGTCTCGGTGTCCGGCACCGGCAACCTCGCCCACGTGGTCACGCTGGCCCTGGCCCAGCACCAGATCATCCCCGCCGACCTGCGCATCGAGCAGGCGACCCTGGACGACGCGTTCCTCGCGCTCACCGGAAGGAAGTTGTCATGACGAAGATCCTGCTCATGGAGGCCAAGCTGCACCTGCGCGACTGGCCGTTCATGATCTTCACCATCGGGTTGCCGGTCGGCCTGCTGCTGGTGCTGGGGCTCAGCGTGCCGGACATGACCAAGCCCGACGCCTCCGGGCTGCGGTCGGTGGACGCGCACATGCCGGCCATGATGACCCTGCTCGCGCTGTTGACGCTGGCCTGCAGCGTGCTGCCCACCGTGCTGGCCGGCTACCGGGAGCAGGGCGTGCTCAGGCGCATGTCCACCACGCCGGTGCATCCGGGACGGCTGCTGACCGTCCAGCTCCTGGTCAACCTGACCGTCGGGGCCGTGTCCACGGTCGTGCTGATCGTGGCCGGGATGGCGGCGTTCGGGGCGTCGGCGCCCAGGCAGTGGCTCGGGTTCGTGCTGGTCTTCCTGCTCGGCACGGCCGCGCTGATGGCCATCGGCCTGGTGATCGCGGCGCTGGCGCCCAACGGGAAGGCGGCCTCGGGGATCGGGTCGGCGGTGATGTTCCCGCTGATGTTCGTCGGGGGCATGTGGCTGCCGCGCGAGATGATGCCGGACGCGCTGCGCAAGGTCAGCGACTTCTCCGTGGCCGGGCCCTTCGCCCAGGCGCTCAAGGACACCTGGGCGGGGCAGAGCCCCCAGCTCCTGCACCTGGTGGTGATGGCCGCGGGGCTGGTGGTGTTCGGGGGCCTGGCCGTGCGGCTGTTCCGGTGGGAGTAGGGACGTCAGCGTCGGGCCCAGACCGGGCGGGCGCCGGTGACGTTGGTCATCAGGGAGTAGAGCGAAGAGGAGGCGGCGATGAACAGCCGGTTCCTCTTCGGGCCGCCGAACACCAGGTTCGCCGTGAACTCCGGCAGCTTGAGCCGGCCGATCAGGGTGCCGTCGGGGTCGTGGCAGAGCAGCGCCTTGCCCGCCGCGGCCCAGACGCGACCGGTGTCGTCGAGGCGCAGTCCGTCGAAGTTGTCGGCCTCGGTGCCCTCGGCGAAGACCTCGCCGCCCGACAGTGTGCCGTCCTCGCCGACCTCGAAGACGCGCAGGTGTCTGGCCCGGGTGTCGGCTACGTACAGGAGTTTCTCGTCGAGGGAGAAGGCCAGGCCGTTGGGACGGACGAAGTCGCCGGCCACCCTGCGCACCTCGCCGGTCACCGGGTCGGCGCGGTAGACGTGGCAGCCGTCGATCTCCTGCTCGGCCACGACGCCCTCGTAGTTGCTGGTGATGCCGTACGGGGGGTCGGTGAACCAGACCGAGCCGTCGGAGCGCACGACGGCGTCGTTGGGGCTGTTGAGGCGCTTGCCCCGCCAGCGGTCGGCGATGACGGTGATCGAGCCGTCGTGCTCGGTGCGGGTGACGCGGCGGTTGCCCTGCTCGCAGGAGATCAGCCGGCCCTCCCGGTCGATGGTGTTGCCGTTGGTGTAGCCGGACGGCTGCCGGAACGGGCCGACGGCGCCGGTCGTCTCGTCCCAGCGGAGCATGCGCTCGTTGGGGATGTCGCTCCAGACCAGGAAGCGGCCGGCCGGGAAGTAGACCGGGCCCTCTGCCCATCGGGTGCCCGTGTGGAGGCGTTCGATCCGGTCGTCGCCGCCGATCGCGGCGAAACGCTCGTCGAGGGCTTCGAACTCGGTGGGGATCGTGTCCATGACGCCCACCATACGGCATTCGGTCATCACGATATTTGGCCGTATAGTATTCGGTAATGGACGAGATCGACAGGACATTGGTCGGCCTGCTGCTGGAGGACGCGACGCAGTCGTACGCGGCACTCGGCAAGGCGGTGGGGCTGTCCAGCGGGGCCGCGCACGAACGCGTACGGAAGCTGCGCGAGCGCGGCGTGATCAGGCGGACGACGATCGAGGTGGACCAGGACGCCCTGGGCCGCACGGTGACCGCCTACGTCATGGTGGACGGCGCGACCTGGATGGGCGACAGCGCCGGCCCACTGGCCGCGATCCCCGCCGTTGAGGAGGCCCACGTCATCGCGGGGCCCGCGTCGCTGCTGCTCAAGGTGCGCACGTCCAGCACCAAGGAGCTCCAGGACGTCCTGCGCCAGATCTTCGAGGTGAACGGGGTGACCGGCACCCAGACGGTCGTCGTGCTGGAGACGTTCTTCGAGCGAACCCTCAAGTAAGCTTCAGGTATGATCTCCTGGAACAGCAAAGAACTGACGGTCGGACAACTCGCCGAACGCAGCGGCGTGGCCGTATCAGCGCTGCACTTCTACGAGACCAAGGGCCTCATCGCCAGCCGCCGCACCGCCGGCAACCAGCGCCGCTACCACCGCGACACCCTGCGCAGGGTCGCCTTCATCCGGCTCTCGCAACGGCTCGGCATCCCCCTCGCGACCATCAAGGACGCGCTGTCCGAGCTGCCCGACGGGCGTACCCCCAACCGGGAGGACTGGGCCAGGCTGTCGGCCGCCTGGCGCGGCGAGCTGGACGACCGAATCGAGCAGCTTCAGCGGCTGCGCGACGACCTGACCGACTGCATCGGCTGCGGCTGCCTGTCGCTCGACCGGTGCCCGGTGGCCAACCCCCGCGACCGGCTCGGCGACGAGGGACCGGGCGCCCGTCGCATGGACACCCAGCTCTCCCCGCCCACGTTCTGCTGCGTCACGCCTTCGGCTGCGCAACCGGCGGCACGATGAGCGTGGGCCGGCGGGCGTGGTGCAGCACATGGTTGGACACGCTGCCGAGCAGCACCGACCTGACCCCCGCCAGGCCCCGCGAACCGGTCACGATGAGCGCGGCGTCGACCTCGTCGGCCACGTCGACGATCGTCCTCCAGATGGACTCGTTGTCGGCGACCGCGCGGTAGGTCACCTCGGGCAGCCCGGCGGCGACAGCCAGCTCGGCGCCCTCCTTGGCGTAGTACTCGGCCTGGCCCTGCGCCTCGGTCTCGGTCTCCGGGGAGATCGCCCCCGCCGCCAGCGGGTACTTCCTGAGCTGCACGAGCAGTGGCTCCCACACGGTGACGACGATGGTCGGCTGGGCGGCCAGGTGCTTGGCGGCGAACTCGATGGCGCTGCGCGAGTCTGCCGAGCCGTCGTAGGCGATCAGGATGGTCATGGCGTTCTCCCCTTTGCTTCAGTCATCGGGTAAAGCGCCCTGATGATCGATCGCCATCCCGTCCAAGCTGTCTGGTTTGTCACACCTTGACCGTCGCTTGGGGCTAATGCTGGGCCATGTCCACGAAGCGGCTGTAGTGGCCCTGGAAGGCCACGGTCACCGTGGCGGTGGGGCCGTTTCGGTGCTTGGCCACGATCAGGTCGGCCTCACCGGCCCGGGGGGACTCCCGCTCGTACGCGTCCTCGCGGTGCAACAGGATGACCATGTCGGCGTCCTGCTCGATAGATCCCGATTCGCGAAGGTCGCTGACCGCGGGGCGTTTGTCCGTACGCTGCTCGGGCCCTCGGTTGAGCTGGGAGATGGCGATGACCGGCACCTCAAGCTCCTTGGCCAGCAGCTTGATCGCACGGGAGATCTCCGAGACCTCGTTCTGGCGGCTCTCGGTCTTCTTCGGCGAGCTCATGAGCTGGAGGTAGTCGATGACCACGAACCGCAGGTCGTTGCGTTGTTTGAGCCGCCGGCACTTGGCCCGGATCTCCATCATGGACATGTTGGGAGAGTCGTCGATGAACAGCGGCGCCTCGGCCACCTCGCTCATCCTGCGCGCGAGGCGGGTCCAGTCGTCGTCGCCCATCATGCCCGAGCGCATCGCGTGCAGGGCGACCCTGGCCTCGGCCGACAGCAGACGCATGGTGATCTCGTTGCGGGACATCTCCAGCGAGAAGATGACAGTGGTCATCCCATGCTTGATCGCCGCAGAACGTGCGAAATCCAGACCCAACGTGCTGTTGTGTGTGGGAATGCAGGCCCGGCCCGCCAGGTACATGTGATCCGCGTTGTCGACCTCGACGCAGCGCACCGGACGACTCTCGATCTTCCGCACATCGACGATGTCACGGACCAGAGTCTTGGGATGCGTGGCATCGGCCTGCCTGGCCGCCTTCCTCGGCAGCCGGAAGAGCTTGTCGGAGGTCGTGAAATTGATCATGTAGCAGGTCGAGCTCTCCTCGGACCTGCCTCTGACCGGCTTGGTACGCATGGTTGCCCTGTAGCCGAGGCTCAGCACCAGCTCGTGCACATCGGCGGCGAGTCTGCGGCTGGTGACGGCGAACTGGATCTGCCCCGCGGCGCTGACATGGCCGTCGGAGTCGAGCAGCCCGGCCAGCAGGGCTCGCCGCTGCCTCTCAGAGGCCCGCAGGTAGCTCACCGGGATGTGCTTGTCACCGAGAACGCCCAGAGTACGAAGGAGGCCCTGGACGGTGCCGTGTTCGAGGTGGCATGCCTGACACCGCCGCAGCCCGCTTGAGCGGCCGCCGCAGTCGGGACACGTGGGCGCGGCCACCGGCGCGGAGACCGAACGGGCCTTCGCCCCGCAGCTCCGTCCACAGGTGCGGACCTGCGAGGTCTTGGGGACGAACCCGGCGCCGCACACCACGCACGTACGCCGGGACGACGGCGCCGGCTCCGGAAGGGTCATCTGGTAGGAGATCGACGAGCCCTCTCGGGTGACGCGGACGCCCTCGGCCTCGATGTTCTCGATGATCTCCGGGTCGACGGTCGAGAACCGCGCACCCGCGCTGTGGCCGTCGCCCAGCCACACGCCGAGCACGTACGGGGACAGCGGGAGCTCCCGCTCCTCCAGCGCGAAAGGCGCCGCCACCGCCACCGCGTGGTTGGGCCGCCCGTCGGCCGTCGCGCAGCGAAGGGTGGCCGCGATCTCCTCCGTCGTCACGACATGCCGGTGTTCCGCGGTTGTGACGGCGTTCCTCGGTGTGGTGACCCGCGTGTACAGAGCGCTGTAGAGGTCGGCCGCCCGGTAGGCGGGGGCATGCCAGGAGTAGCTCCTCATGGGGCCGCCGACGGCGGTGGGGACCTTACCCGCAGGGCCCACCTGCCCTTGGCCGGTGTGGAGGAGGTTACGGAACTCCTCCCCCACAGCCTCAAGGGCCTCGCGACGCGTCACCAGCCTGTCCGGATGTTCGGACGCCGCGTCGCGGGCCTCTTCGACCCGCCGGACCGCCGTTGCCGTCCAGTGGAGGGACGGCAGCGTCCTGCCCGCTCTCCTGGCCGCGCGCGTGGACGTACGCCACTGGTGCTGGGCGTCCGCGACGATCACCGTGCCGTCACTGAACTCCACCTCGTAGCACGGCCTGTCGTACATCACGTCGGTCGCCGCGACCACCCGGGTCGGCTTGCCGTCGGCTCCGATCAGCTCATCGCCGACCTCGACCTCCCCCATCGTCGTCCAGCCGGTCGGCGTGGGCAGCGCGGTGTCCAGGGCCAGCGCCTTGCCGATGGCCGGGCGGGCGGCCACGACGATCATCTGGCCCGGGTGGAGGCCGTTGGTGAGCTGGTCGAGGTCCTGGAAGCCGGTCGGGACGCCGACCATCTGGCCGCCGCGGCTGCCGATGGCCTCCAGCTCGTCGAGGGCGCCCGGCATGATGTCGGCCAGCGGCGCGTAGTCTTCCGACGTGCGGCGTTCGGTGACCTTGTAGATCTCCGCCTGGGCGCGGTCGACGAGGTCGTCGACCTCCTCGTTCTGGCCGCCGTAGCCGAAGGAGACGATGCGGGTGCCGGCCTCGATGAGGCGGCGCAGGATCGCCTGCTCGCGCACGATCTTGGCGTAGTAGCCGGCGTTGGCGGCCGTGGGGACGACCGCCGTGAGCGTGTGGAGGTAGGCGGCGCCGCCCACCCGGGCCATCTCGCCGCGCTTCTGCAGCTCGTCGAAGACGGTGACGGCGTCGGCGGGCTCGCCGCGGCCGTAGAGGTCGGTGATGACCTCGTAGACCATCTGGTGGGCGGGCCGGTAGAAGTCGTCGGACCGCAGGATCTCCACGACGTCGGCGATGGCGTCCTTCGACAGCAGCATGCCGCCGAGCACCGACTGCTCCGCGTCGATGTTGTGCGGCGGGGTGCGCTCGAAACCGGGGCCTCCGCCGCCCTCTTCGTCAATGCTCACCGCGCCCCCTCGAACAACCTTGCAGGCGGTCGCACCACCCCCACTTGTAGTCGACCGGTGTGACAGTTTCGCTGGTTCGGCGCGCGAGGGCAACGCGGCCTGTGGACAACGCTGTGGGTGAGCTGTGCACTAGCGCGCCCAGGGTGTGAAAGCTCTGTGGACGAGCCTGGGGATAACTCTTTCGGATATCCACCGATCGACCCCTGACCTGGGCAAACAGTGTCCACCGGCTGTGGAGGAAAGAAAGTTGGCTCGACACGCCGTGTAATGGCCATAATAGACAAATGCCCATTACACCCCGAGACCGGGAGATTCTGCGGCTCGCGCTGCCCGCGTTCGGCGCGCTGGTCGCCGAGCCGCTCTTCCTCCTCGCCGACTACGCCATCGTCGGGCACGGCCTCGGCACCACGGCCGTGGGGGCCCTGGGCGTGGCGGGGGCGGTCCTGGCGACGCTGGTGAACCTCTGCGTCTTCCTGGCGTACGGCACGACGGCGTCCGTGGCGCGGCAGAGCGGCGCCGGCAACCACACGCGGGCCATGCGCAACGGCGTGGACGGCATCTGGCTCGCCCTGTCCATCGGCGTCGTGCTCATCGCCCTGGGCTGGCCGCTCGCGCCGGCCATGGTCGACCTGTTCGGAGCCGGTCCCGACCAGGCCGCGCTGGCCGTGACGTACCTGCGGATCAGCCTGCTCGGCGCGCCCGGCATGCTGGTCGTGCTGGCGGGCACCGGGGTGCTGCGCGGCCTGCAGGACACGGTCACGCCGCTGGTGGTGGCCGTGGGCTCGTTCGCGCTCAACGCGGCGCTGAACGCCTGGTTCGTGCTCGGGCTGCATTGGGGCATCGCCGGGTCGGCCTGGGGCACCACGCTGGCCCAGACGCTGGGAGCCGCCGTCTACCTGGTCGTGGTGGTCAGGGGCGCCCGGCGGCTCGGCACGCCGCTCACGCCCGACCTCGCGGGCGTCCGGCAGGCCGGTACGGCCGGTTTCGCCCTGCTCATCCGTACGGTGTGCCTGCGGATCGTGCTGATCGTGGGCACGGTGGTCGCCACCAGGATGGGCCAGGCCGAACTGGCCGCGTACGCCATCGCCGGCCAGGTGTGGAACCTGACGGCCTTCGCCCTCGACGCGATCGCGATCGCCGGCCAGGCCATCACCGGACGCTCGCTCGGCGCCGGGGACACGGTCGCCGCCAGGGCCGCGACCAGACGGATGATGCAGTGGGGCCTGTGGTCGGGCCTGGCGCTCGGCGTGGCGGTCCTGGCGGCCAGGCCGCTGCTGCCCGGCCTGTTCGGCGCCGACCCGGCCGTGACCGGCGAGCTCCTGGCCGTGTTGTGGCCGGTCGCGCTGTTCCAGCCGATCTGCGGGGTGGTGTTCGTGCTCGACGGCGTGCTGATCGGCGCGGGCGACCAGCGTTACCTGGCCTGGGCCGGGGTGTGGACGACGCTGGCTTACCTGCCCGCGGCGTTCCTGGCCGCCGAGTTCGGCGTGGTCGCGCTCTGGTGCGCGCTCGGGGTGTGGATGATCGCCCGGCTGATCACCCTCACGCGGCGCGCGGCCGGCACGGCATGGCTGGTGACCGGCGCGTAGCCGATCCGACCTGCCGGGTTCCCCCTCCGGACGACTGGGATACGGGCCACCGTAATCGTCTCGTGCTTGCCGTTGTCCAAGTGGTGAGACAGCATGGGCGAGTTCCCTGAGCGGGGTGTTCCGTGTCCACGATTCTGCGACGACTGCCACCGTCAGAGGCGACCGGGTTACGCACCGGCGCCCGCCACAGCCTGTCCGAGGTCTACCGCCCGGCCGACCTCGTGGTGCTCGGGCTCGGAGTGATCATCGGCGCCGGCATCTTCAGCGTCGCCGGCGAGCAGGCCCACACCACGGCCGGGCCCGGCGTGATCCTCTCGTTCATGATCGCCGGCATCGCGTGCCTGCTGGCGTGCCTGTGCTACGCCGAGCTGTCGTCCACGATGCCGACCTCGGGCAGCGCCTACACCTTCACGTACGTCATCTTCGGCGAGGTCTGGGCGTGGATCATCGGCTGGGCGCTGATCCTGGAGCTGCAGTTCGCCGCCGCGGTGGTGGCCAGGGCGTGGGCGTCCATCGCGGTCAAGGCGGTCGCCGACTTCGGCCTACGGGTGCCGCAATCCGTGGACGACGTGCTCGTCCTGGTCATCCTGGTGCTGCTCACGGGCATCGTGGCCCTCGGCGCGCGGGTCGGGCTGCGGGCTCTGTGGATCATGGTGTCGGCCAAGCTGCTGGCCATCGGGGCGGTCATCGTCGTGGGCCTGGCCCACATCGACGTGGCCAACTACGGCGACTTCTACGTCGAGCCCAAGGCCCTGCCCGTACGTCCGCAGACCGTCATGGAGCTCTTCACCGGGCACGGCATGGCCTTCGGCTGGTTCGGCATCTTCGCGGCGGCCTCGGCGATCGCGTTCGCCTACATCGGCTTCGACATCGTCGCGACCTCGGCCGAGGAGAGCGTCAACGCGCCGAAGGCCGTGCCCAAGAGCATGATCCGCAGTCTGGTGATCGCCACGGTCATCTACCTCGCGGTCGCGCTGGTCATGGTGGGCATGGTCTCGTACACGAGGATCAGCGGGAACGCGCCGCTGTCGAGCGCGTTCCGGGCCGTGGGCGTGGACTGGATGGTGCACGTCATCGACGCGGGGGCGGTGCTCGGGCTGACGACCGTGATCCTGGTGCTGATCGTGGGGCAGACACGGGTGCTGTTCTCGATGGCCCGCGACGGACTGATCCCGCGCGGGCTGGCCACGGTCAGCCGCAGGTACCACACGCCGTCGCGGGTGACGCTGGTGATCGGGGTCATCGCGATCGTGCTGGCCGAGTTCGTGCCGGTGCTCACCATGCAGGAGCTGGTGGTGATCGGGACGCTGTTCGCGTTCCTGTTCGTGGCGGCGGGGGTGATCGTGATGCGGCGGCGCATGCCGCACCTGGAGCGCGGCTTCCGCGTGCCGCTCTCGCCGCTGCTGCCCGCGCTCTCGCTGGTCGCCACGCTCTGGCTGATGCTCAACCTGCGCGTGCTCACCTGGGCGTGGTTCGTCCTGTGGATGGCCTTCGGGCTGCTGGTCTATTTGCTGTACGGCCGCCGCCACAGCCTGCTCGCCGCCCCGCGCGACGCCCCGGCCGAACCCGGCCGGGGCCGCCACCGCCGCTAGAACCGTCCGGATTCGAGCACGCTGCGCAGGAACTCCCTGGTCCGGGGCTGCTCCGGCGAGGCGAAGATCTTCTCCGGCGGGCCCTTCTCCACCAGCACCCCGCCGTCGAGGAAGCACACGGTGTCGGAGATGTCGCGGCAGAAGCTCATCTCGTGGGTCGTGAGGATCATGGTCATCCCCGACTCCTTGAGCTCCCTGACGATGCCCAGCACCTCCACCACCAGCTCGGGGTCGAGCGCCGAGGTGACCTCGTCGAGCAGCATCAGCCTGGGCTGCATGGCCAGCGCCCTGATGACCGCCACCCGCTGCTGCTGACCGCCCGAGAGCTGGTCGGGGTACGCGCCGGCCTTGGCCGCCAGCCCGAACCTGGCCAGCAGCTCACGCGCCTCCTCCTCGGCCTGCTTCCTGGGCGTCTTGAGCACCTGACGGGGCGCGAGCGTGACGTTGTCGAGCACGCTCATGTGCGGGAACAGGTTGAACGCCTGGAACACGATGCCGAGCCGCTTGCGCACGTCGTCGACATCCACGCGGGGATCGGTGATCTCCTGGCCGTCGAGGTGGATGGCGCCGTCGTCCACGGTCTCCAGCAGGTTCACGCAGCGCAGGAGGGTGGACTTGCCCGAACCGGACGCGCCGATCAGGCTGACGACCTCGTGCGGGCGCACCTCCAGGTCGATGCCGCGCAGCACGCTGTGACCGTGGAAGTTCTTCCACACCCCTTCGATGGTCAGCAGGCTCATGCGCCACGCCTCCTGCGCGTACGGGCGGCCAGGTGGTCGGTGAGCCTGGCCATCGGGATCGTGAGCAGGATGAACAGCAGCGAGGCCACCAGGTAGGGGGTGTAGTTGAACTTGCTGGAGGCGATGATCTGGGCCTGCCTGAGCGCCTCCAGCGGCCCGATGGTGGCCACCAGCGCGGTGTCCTTCTGCAGCGAGACGAAGTCGTTGAGCAGCGGCGGCACGACCCGGCGGGTGGCCTGCGGGAGCACGACGAACCGCATGGTCTTGACGTGGCTCAGGCCCAGCGAGCGGGCGGCCGCGACCTGGCTCGGGTGCACCGACTCGATGCCGGAGCGGAACACCTCGGCCACGTACGCGCCGTACGACAGCGTCAGCCCGATCACGCCCAGCGTGGCCAGGTCCGTGGGGATGCCCTGCAACCGCAGCGCCGGCAGCCCGAACCCGACGAGGTAGATGACCAGGATCGTCGGCACGCCGCGGAAGACGTCGGTGTAGAGCGTGGCCAGGGCCCTGATCGGGAAGAACGCGGGCGCGGTGATGCCCCTGGCCAGCGCCACCAGCAGCCCGACGATCAGGATCAGCGGCTCGGCGATCAGGAACATCTTGATGTTGAGCAGGAACCCGTCCAGCACGTGGGGCAGCGCCTTGACGAACCACTCGGGCGCGAAGAACGCCTCCTGGACCCGGGGCCAGCCGGGCGAGTTCGTGACCAGGACGCCGGCCAGGACGATGAAGACGATCGTCGAGGCCGTGGCGATCGAGCCCGAGCGGCGCGCCCGCGACCTGCGGACGCGCTCGCGCTCAAGCTGCCGCTGCGAGGGGACGTGCTCGCCCACGGGCTTGTCTGTCGGGCTCACGACAACTCGGGCGCGCCGGCCGCCGAGCCCAGCCACTCCTGCTCGATCTTCGCCAGATCGCCCCTCGACTTCAGGGAGTCGACGGCCTTGTCCAGGCAGGGCTTGAGCGCGCTGCCCTTCTCCGTGACCAGCCCGAACTCCTCCGGCGTGCCGCCGGTCGAGCTGAACTGACCGACGATCTTGGAGTTCTCCACCTGGGCGGACGTCACGTAGAACGCGGTGGGCACGTCGACGACGATCGCGTCCACCTGCTTGTTCTTCAGCGCGTTCACGGCGTCGACCTGGTCGTTGTACACGTTGGGCTCGGCGGACGGCTTGATGACCTCCTTGACGCCGGCCAGCGACGTGGTGCCCACCTGGACGCCGAACTTGGCGTCCTTGAGCTCGGCCACGCTCTTGGCCTCGGCGAACTTGCTGCCCTTGATCGCCACGACGGCCTGCTTGACCGTGTAGTAGCCCTTGCTGAAGTCGACCGCCTTGGCGCGGTCGGGGTTGATCGAGACCTGGTTGACGTCGAAGTCGAACTGCTTGGCCCCCGGCGCGAACGCGGAGTCGAACTTGACCGTGCTCCACTGCACCTCGGTCCGGTCGAAGCCGAGCTCACCGGCCACCGCGAACGCCACCGCGCTCTCGAACCCCTGGCCGTTGCTCGGGTCGTCGTCCTTGAACCACGGCTCGTAGGCCGGCTTGTCGGTGCCGATGGTCAGCTTGCCGCCGTTGACGAGCTTGAGCTGGTCCTTGGTGCACGTGTCGGCCGCCGCGGAGCCGGTCGCCGTGGCCGCGGGGGCCGGTTGGTCCGCCGGGGCACATGCGACGGCCCCTACCGCTAGCACACCGATCGCGAGCAGCATCGAGGAACGGGCCATGGCAGAGCCTCCAGGGGGAAACACACACAAAGAACGCAGGCATTCTACGCGGCCACCGCGGGAACCAAGTGCGCAGGTCACCACGGCAGCCGGTCACGCGTGGGCGCGCGTCACGGCGGCCCGCCGGTGAAGGGTCAGCGGCCGTTCCCCTGGAAGGCCCTCAGTCGGAGTACGGCGGGTGGCCGAACCAGGCGCAGCCGTAAGGACCGGAAGGGGGACACCGGCCACGGACGGCGGGCACGGGCACGCGAAAAGCCCCCCTCCTTGCGGAGAGGGGCCTGATCAGCGCTCGTCAGCCGGCCACGACGTCGACGTCGACGGACGCCGACACCTCGGGGTGGAGCTTGACGGTGATCTTGTGCGACCCGACGCTCTTGATCGGGTTGCGGATCTCGATGCGACGGCGGTCGAGGATCGGGCCACCGGCCGCCTTGACGGCGTCGGCGATGTCGCCCGTGGTGATCGAGCCGAACAGCCGGCCCGAGTCGCCCGCGCGGGTGGACAGCCGCACGCGCAGGGCGCCGAGCTGGCCGGCGACCTCCTTGGCGGTGCCGATGTCGCGGATCTCGCGAGCGTCGCGAGCCTTCTTGATGGTCTCGATCTGGCGCTCGGCGCCACGCGTCCAGCGCATGGCGTAGCCGCGCGGGATGAGGTAGTTACGGCCGTAGCCGTCCTTGACCTCGACGACGTCGCCAGGGGCGCCGAGGCCGGAGACCTCGTTGGTGAGGATGAGCTTCATGTCGACAGACCTCCTTAGCGCGCGGTGCTCGTGTAAGGCAGCAGAGCCACCTCACGGGCGTTCTTGATCGCGGTCGCCACGTCGCGCTGGTGCTGGGTGCAGTTGCCCGTCACCCGGCGCGCACGGATCTTGCCGCGGTCGGAGATGAACTTCCGCAGCAGCGCCGTGTCCTTGTAGTCGACGTATGAGATCTTGTCGTGGCAGAACAGGCAAACCTTCTTCTTGGGCTTGCGCAGTGCCGGCTTAGCCATCGTGGTGCTCCTCTCAGAGCCCCGCCTTTCGGGCGGGAATGGACTCGGGCTTGTGGACAGGTGTTAGAAAGGCGGTTCGTCGCTGAAGTCGTTGCCGCCGCCGAAGCCGCCGCCCTGGTTGCCGCCGCCGCCGAAGCCGCCGCCGCCGCCACCGCCACCGCCACCGCCCTGGAAGCCGCCGCCCTGGGGCGGGGCGGGCGAGGCAGAGGCCCACGGGTCGTCGGCCGGGCCGCCGCCGAAGCCGCCGCCACCGCCGCCACCCTGGCGGGTGGTGCGGTTGACCTTGGCCGTGGCGTTGCGCAGGGACGGGCCGACCTCGTCGACCTCGACCTCATAGACCGTGCGCTTCTCGCCTTCCTTGGTCTCGTAAGACCGTTGCTTGAGCCGCCCCTGCACGATGACCCGCATGCCGCGCTGGAGGCTCTCGGCGGCGTTCTCCGCCGCCTGCCGCCACACGTTGCAGGTCAGGAAGAGGCTTTCGCCATCCTTCCACTCGTTGGTCTGGCGATCCATGAACCGCGGAGTGGACGCGATGCGGAATCGAGCCACCGCTTGACCCGTCGGGGTGAAGCGCAGCTCCGGGTCGTCGACAAGGTTGCCGACGATGGTGATTACGGTGTCGCCTGCTGCCATGGCTAGCGCTCGCCTTCCTGCACGCCTTCGCTTGGGTTTTGGCTCAGAGTACGGGTGCTCTCCGACAAAAAGCCGGTGGTCGTCAACAAGAAACCCGCTCGTCGGCCCGCTCCCGGAGGGGCGGCCCGCTTCGCGGCCTTCCTGCTGCTAGTGCACGTCCGGGCGCAGGACCTTGGTGCGCAGAATGCCCTCGTTGAGGTTCATCTGCCGGTCGAGCTCCTTGACCGTCGCGGGCTCCGCGGACAGGTCGATGACGGCGTAGATGCCTTCCGACTTCTTGTCGATGTCGTAGGCGAGGCGGCGACGGCCCCAGACGTCGACCTTCTCCACGGTGCCGCCGTCGTTGCGGACCACGGTGAGGAACTGGTCGAGGGACGGCGCGACAGTGCGCTCATCGAGCGAAGGGTCCAGAATGACCATTACTTCGTAACGACGCATGCGGGACTCCAACCTCCTCTGGACTCTTGCGGTCACGACACTCTGCCGTGACAGGAGGACGCTGACGTCAGACCGCGGCGCCCCATTTCGGCGCCCCGGGTCGATGGGTCACCCATCACAACGCAGCGCTGCCCAGGTTACCAGCCACGAGTAGGTGGGAAGGCATGTAAGAAAGCAAGGGGGTGGTGGCTGTGCCACATGTGCTTCATCCCTCCGAAAGGGAGCGGTTCAGGCTCACGCTCAACACCGACGGACGCTCTCACCCGGTGGAGAACGGCCTGGCGGTCGCGACACTGGCGTGCGGTCTCGTGGCGTTCGTCGCCGCGTTCTTCCCCGCCGCCCACATGATCTCGTCCTGGATCGGCACGCTCGGTTTCGGGACCGGTCTCTACTCGCAGTACATCTCGGTGACCACGCCTCAGCGCTCGGTCAACATCGTCGGTCTCGTGGCCTCGTTCGTGGGTGCCGTGCTCGGCATCGCCCACGGCGGCTTCCTGCCGCATCCCTGACGAACCCCCGCACGGCGAACGGCCCCGGTGACGCCGGGGCCGTCGTGTATGTGCGACTCACCTGCCGATGTGCAGGTCGATGCCGAGCAGGACCAGGAACCAGAGGAACACCGCGAGCAGAGCCTCGGCGACGTCCCGGAGGAGGCCCGGGGTGATGTAGTCGTAGACCCAGGCGACGTAGAGTCCGACGATGACATAGACCAATAAGATCAGCGCCCGCAGCCGCCAGCGTGTCATATGCGTTCTCCTCGGGGGTAGGGGGTGCCCGGGCGTCTTCCCTGGGGCGGTCCCGCCAAACGGATAAGCTCCTTGACATGGTGCGTATCGGAGCTCACGTCGACCAGGACGACCCCGCCGCCCACGCCGAACGGGTCGGCGCGGAGATCGTGCAGTTCTTCCTCGGCGATCCCCAGGGCTATGCCAAGCCGGTGCTGCCGGACAAGCCGATCGAGGGCGTCGACGTCTACATCCACGCGCCCTATCTGATCAACGTCGCCACGACGAACAACCGCATCAGGATCCCCAGCCGCAAGCTGCTCGAACAACATCTGAAGGCGGCCGCGGGGCTCGGCGCCAAGGGCCTGGTCGTGCACGGCGGCCACGTCAACAAGAGCGACGACCCGCAGGTGGGCTTCGACAACTGGCGCAAGGTGTTCGAGCGCATGGAGTGCCCGATCCCCGTCCTCATCGAGAACACCGCGGGCGGCGGCAACGCCATGGCCCGCAAGCTGGAGCGCATCGCCCGCCTGTGGGACGCGCTCGACGGCTTCGACGTGGGCTTCTGCCTCGACACCTGTCACGCGCACGCGGGCGGCGAGGAACTGGTCGACCTGGTCGAGCGGGTCAGGGCGATCACCGGCCGGATCGACCTCGTCCACTGCAACGACTCGCGCGACGACTTCGACTCCGGCGCCGACCGGCACGCCAACCTGGGCCAGGGGAAGATCGACCCCGAGCTGATCCTGGCGGTCTGCCGCGCGGCCGGCGCCCCGGTCGTGGTGGAGACGCCGGGCGAGGGCCAGGCCGACGACATCGCGTTCCTGCGCAAGAACCTCTGAACCGAAAACACACAGCCTGTGGATAACTTCCCTGGATTACCGAGGCGAAGAAACGGGTAGAGACTTCAGCCCGCCCAGGCGCCCGTGAGGAAGCGGGCCGTGTTGAGATACATGAGCGGCCCGCAGATCACCGCGTACAGCACGATCACCCACGGCTTCCTGGTCGCCACCTTCGCGACCAGGACCCACAGCGGGAACCACAGCAGCAGCGAACGCGGGATCGACAGGTAGTACGCCGAGGTCATCAGCGCCGCCGCCTGCAACCCGCAGTAGACGGCCTCGCTCCACCTGCGCAGCGCCAGCAGCCACACCAGCACGCCCACCGCCAGCGCGGCCCCGGCGATCTCCATGCGGAAGGCCACCGCGAAGTCGTCGGTGCCCATGGCCGATCGCCACGTCGTGCGCCACGCCTGCCAGGGCCACTCGAAGTCGCGTCCCCAACCGGCCTCCTGCGCGTGCTTCCACGCCAGCCAGTCCCCCGAGCGCCGGTAGTGGTAGAACGAGTACGCCGCCAGCGGAAGGAACGGCACCGCCAGCCAGCCAGCCCGCCGCCACGACTCCCTGCTCCTGACGAACTCCACCACCAGCGCGACCGCCAGGAACAGCCCGGTGATCCGCACGCACGACGCGCCCGCCGCCAGCAGGACGGCCTCCGGCCAGCGCCCGAGCCGGGCGGCCAGCCACGCGGGGATCGCGAAGGTCAGGAACAGCGACTCGCTGTAGCCCGCCGACAGGAACACGGCCATCGGGAACAGCAGCAGCGCCAGCACCGCCATCCAGCCGGTCGCGCCCTCGAACTCGGCCAGCCGGGCCAGTGCGACCATGGCCACCGCCCCGGCGACCAGCGAGATCAGCAACCCGCAGGTCGCCCAGTCGGGCACCACGAGATGCACCGCCCGCAGCGCGACCGGCAGGCCGGGGAAGAACGCGGGCAGGCCGTCGTCGTGCGGTTTGCCCGGTTCTCCGTCGTACCCGTACTGGGCGATCGTGACGAACAGGCCGGCGTCCCATTGGCGCCACTTGCCGGCGTACTCGGCGAGGGTCACGCCGAGCAGCGTCGACACCACGAGCCCGGCCCGCGACCCGAGCCACAGCAGCAGCGCGTCCCGGGCGGCCGAGCGGGTGATCATCGTGTCTTCAGCACGAACCGGTCTGGAGCGTCGTCGAACACCCCGCCTGCCTGGTCGTCGATGTCGGCCTGGCGCACCACGTCCCCTTCGGGGCGCAGAATGTCACGGACGACGAACGCCATCATGATGCCGATGGTGATGACCCGTCCCCAGACCGCGGTGAAGTACGTGTCGTCCCCGATGCCCAGGTCGTTGCGGCTGAGCGGCACCTGGGCGAGCAGGTAGAGCCAGATCGCCGCGAAGTACCAGACCTCGGCGAGCTGCCACAACGCCAGCGGCTTCCACCTGGGCCTGGCCAGCACCGCGAACGGCACCAGCCACAACACGAACTGCGGCGACCACACCTTGTTCGTCATCATGAACGCGGCCAGCGCGAGGAAGCAGATCTGCGCCAGCCGGGGCCGGCGCGGCGCGGCGAGCGCGAGCACGGCGATGCCCAGGCACAGCACGGCCAGCGCCACCATGCCGAGCGTGCTGACGTCGGCCTCGCCGAGGATCCCCCAGCCCTTGCGCTGGAAGAACAGCCACGGCGATCCCCAGTCGATCCCGCGTTCCTGGGAGAAGACGTAGAACCGGCGCCAGCCGTCCCAGGCGAAGAGCATGAAGGGCACGTTGACCACGAGCCAGGCCCCCGCGGTCGAGCCCAGCGTCACCAGGAACGGCCGCCAGCGGGCGGTCCGCAGCGTGAGCAGGAACAGCGCGCCGAGGAACATCAGCGGGTAGAACTTGGTCGCGATCGCCAGCCCGAGCAGCACGCCCGCGAGCACCTGCCGCTTGCGCGCCCAGGCCAGCAGCATGCCCATCGACAACGCGCCGGCGACCAGGTCCCAGTTGATGTACGCGGCCAGGATCACGGCGGGCGAGATCGCGTACCACAACGCGTCCCACCGGCGGGTGGGCCCGGCCACCGCCGCCATCAGCAGGACGCCGACCACCAGGCAGATGCCGAGCAGGAGGACCGTGATGTCGTAGAACCTGACGGCCTGCGCGACCTGGTCGAGCTCCAGCTTCCGCGAGATCCAGGCGATGACCTGCATCACCTCGCCCAGCACCACCGGGTACTCGACCTGCTTGTCGAACGGCACGTCCGCGAAGTACGGGTTCTGGGTCGCGAGCTGCCGGTCGAAGTACAGCGGGTAGATGTCGGTGTAACAGAAATTCGTGTACGTCTGAACCTGGTCGTTCCATCCGCCGGTCCGGCACGGCAGCCGCACCACGTAGGCGAGGACGGCCCCCAGGGCGGCGATCAGCCCCAGGGGGAGGAACGGCACGGCACGCGCCGCCAGAGGGGCGCGTGCCTCGGTCGTGGTCACCACTCCTCGTGTCTGGCGTTCGTCTGAGAGGTGCCGATCGGCCGGGAGTCGGGCGCCTTGCCGCCTCCGCCGCCGCTCAGGATGCCGTGGTCGTCGGCCTCGGGGATCCCGGTGTCCTGCTGGGAGTCGTCGGTGACGTCACCGCTGTCGTCGTTGCAGGGCGCGACCAGGCAGTTCTGCTGGTTGCCGTCGTCGAAGGGGTTGTCCGAGCCGTCGTCGAACGGGTTCGTGGCGGTCGGCGTCGGCGTCGGCACCGGGCGCGGCACGATGTTCTCCGGCAGGCCGATGTCGGCCTTCTGCGGGAACTGCTCGATCTGCTTGCCCTCGTGCGCGGCGAGCATGAACCGCCGCCAGGTCGCGGTGGGCGGGCCGGCGCCCTCGAACCCGAGCGGGGCCTCCACGGCCCTGGTGTACGGGTTGTTCGGGCCGTACTTCTTGCTCGGCTTCTTCTCGTTCGGGGTGTCGGGACAGTTCGAGTGGCGAGGCTGGACGGTCTTGCCCGTCTTGGTCACGCACTTCTCGCGGTAGAACCCCACAGCAGTGGAGATCTGCGGCGTGTAACCGACGAACCAGGCTTCCTTCTCGTTGTTGTTGGTGCCGGTCTTGCCGGCCGCGGGCCGGTTGCCGAGCCCCTGGCCCGCGGCGGTGCCGCTCCTCAGCACCTCCTGCATGGCGACCGTCGCGTCGGCGGCCACGTCGGGGTCGATGACCCTGGTCGAGGTGCGCTGCTCGGGGTAGACGACTTGGCCGTTGAGCTTGACGTCCTGCACCACGTGGTACTTGGTGTACTTGCCGCCGTTGGCGAAGATCGAGTAGCCAGCGGCCTGCTCGACCGGCGTCACCAGGGCGCTGCCGATGGCGAACTGGAACTGATGTTCCTTGACGTCCTGGTCCATGCGCCCCTGGTTGAACCCGGCGCTCTCCACGAGTTCCTTCACGTCGTCGAGCTGCCTGGGCAGCTTGAACGCCATCGACACGTACGCGGTGTTGACGGACTGCGCCGTGGCCTTGACCACGTCGACGGCCTGGCCGACGTTGTGGCTGTTACGGAAACCGCCCTTCTGCTCGCCCGGGATGACCTTCGGGACGGTCTGGTTGCCCGGCACGTAGCTCTTGAGCGAGTAACCGGCCTGCAGCCAGGCCGCCAGCACGTACGGCTTGAACGCCGACGCGGCCTGCTTCTGGGCGTCGAAGGGCTCGTTGAACGGGTCGTTGAGGAAGTTCGAGCCGCCGTAGAAGGCCAGGACGCGGCCGTTCCTCGGGTCGACGGCGGCCAGGCCGGCGTGGTACTCCTTCGACATGTTCGCCGTCGTGGCCTCGACCGCCGTCTTGGCGGCCTTCATGAGGTTCTCGTCGAAGGTCGAGGTGATCTGGTAGCCGCCGCTCCTGACCATGTCAGGGGTGAGCTTGCGCTGCTTCAGCTCCTCCAGCACCTGCGTGATCATGTAGCCGCGCAGGCCCGCGTAGACCTCCTTGGGGTCGCCCTTGTAGACCTTCGGGAACTTCGCCTTCGCCGGCAGGCCGCCGTACTTCTGGGGCCACTGCTCGGCCATGTACTTGATGGTCGTGCTCCACCGTTCGCGCAGGCCGGGGTCGTCGGGGCCCCAGCTCGGGCGCTGGATGCGCGCGGCCAGGTAGGCGCCCTGCTCGGGGGTCAGGTTCTTGGCGTGCACGCTCTTGCCGAAGTACGCCTGCGAGGCGGCCTCGACACCGTAGGCGAGGCCGAAGTTCACGGTGTTGAGGTAGCGGGCGAGGATGTCCTCCTTGGACAGCTCCTGGTTGAGCTTGACCGCGACGAAGATCTCCTTGAGCTTGCGCTTGACGGAGACCTCCTGGCTGAGACCGTCGTAGTAGCCGCGGGCCATCTGCTGGGTGATGGTCGAGGCGCCCTGGAGCTGCTGGCCGGTCGCGGTCATCCACACCGAACGGGCCATGCCCGAGAGGGAGACGCCGGAGTCGTCGTAGAACGTCTTGTTCTCGATGGCGACCGTGGCGTCCTTGACGGTGTCGGCCATGTCCTTGAATTCGATGGTCTGCCGGGGCACGCCGAGCTTGGCCAGGACCTTGCCGTTGCGGTAGTAGAGCGTGCTCTGCTGCGCGACCGCCGAAGCCTGGGGGGCCTTGGGCACCGGCGTGAGGTTGTACGCGACCATGATCATGCCGAAGATGCCGGCCGCCAGCACGACCACGCTGGCCACGACGATCTTCCAACTCGGCACGAACCGGCGCCAGCCGCTGCGCCTCTTGTCCGGCGGTCCGGGCGGCCCGGGGGGCTCGTCCTGCCCGCTCGACCGGCGCGAGCGCCTGGGCGGCGCGTCGCTGACCATCGTCTCCTGGTTGCTCGTCGAACGCGTTTCCTGCCGCGCCCGGGAGCGAGCGCGCGGCGGCAGTTCCTCACGGCCCTGGGGCGCCCCGCGCTGGGGCTGCGGCCCGGAGGCGGGGTCACTGTACGGCTGCGCGGACATCGCGCCGGTCTGCTCATAGGCGGCTTCAGGACGACGCGGCGACTGCGCCGCACCCCAATCGGAATCACCGGTTTGGGGAGGAGAACCTGGGGGCACAGAACGGGATGAGCTGGAGCGACGGCGCCTTCCCGGGCGGGCCGTCCCCTCATTCATGCTGTTACTCACACGTCCTCGCATCGTCGTCGGATAAAAACGGCGTATGGGCGTGAGGTGACTCGCCGCCCTCGGTGTTCACGGTTGGCCGACGAGGTCTGGCGGTCCGTTGCCGAGGACGAACGAGACCGTCAGGTGGTTCCAGGAACAACCTTGGCAGACCTCGACGACGTACACCCGGAACTCATCGTAATCATGGGCCATTTCGACAAGCTCTGACGTGGCCTTTGCCTGACCGGCATGCCGCCCGAGCGAATCGCCGTAGACATAGGTCACGTTGGTGACGTTCTCCCTCTCGCACACCGGGCAGAGACGTTCGGTCGGCTCGCCGAACACGCGGGCCGCGCGAAGGAGGTACGGCTGTGCGTCACAGAGGTCTCCGCGCGAGGCACGGCCCACCTGCAGGGAGCGGACCGCTGCCCGCTTGGCGAGGCCGTAGTCCACCACCCTTCGCTGTGACCACATGAGCGCCAGACTACGGCGTTTTACCGAATCATCCCAACGGCTTGGCAAATCCTTTGATTGCGGCCTTATAGCGAATCGACGTATCCTCTGGATGTATCGACTCGATACATCGGCGCGAGAGGAGGCGGTTCCAGTGGCCAGCGGACAAGGCAGAGTTCTGGAGCTTGCCGTGCTCGGGTCGCTGCACGAACAGCCGCTACACGGCTATGAGCTGCGCAAACGGCTCAACGCCCTGTTGGGCATGTTCCGTGCGTTCTCCTATGGATCGCTGTACCCCTGTTTGCGATCACTACTGGCTCAGGGCCTCATCGTGGAGGAGCAGCCCGCTCCCGCCACGATCGTCGGCGGCCGGTCGAAAATCGTCTACAAGCTGACCGCCGAGGGCAAGGAACGCCTCCAGGAGCTGCTGACCCAGGCCGGCCCGTCAGCCTGGGAGGACGAGAGCTTCGGTGTGCACTTCGCCTTCTTCAGGCACACGGAGGCCGAGGTGCGCCTGCGCATCCTCGAAGGCCGCCGCAGCCGCCTGGAGGAGCGCCTCGACAGCGTGCGCACGGCGCTGGCCCGTACCAGGGAAAGGCTCGACAGCTACACGCTTGAGCTGCAGCGCCATGGGCTTGAGTCGGTCGAACGCGAGGTGCGTTGGCTGAACGAGCTGATCGCCACGGAGCGGCGGGCCTCGGAAGGGCCCGAGAGAGATACCACGTCAACTGATGAGTAAGGGAGCGAGTGCGATGGGTTCGGTTCGCGTGGCCATTGTCGGTGTCGGCAACTGCGCGTCTTCGCTGGTCCAGGGCGTCCACTACTACAAGGATGCGGACCCGGCCGCGCGAGTGCCGGGCCTGATGCACGTGAAGTTCGGTGATTACCACGTGGGCGACGTCGAGTTCGTCGCCGCCTTCGACGTGGACGCCAAGAAGGTCGGGCGCGACCTGTCCGAGGCGATCGTCGCCAGCGAGAACAACACCGTGAAGATCACGGATGTGCCGCCGACGGGGGTGACCGTGCTGCGCGGCCACACCTTCGACGGTCTGGGCGAGTTCTACCGTGAGATCATCGAGGAGTCCGACGAGGAACCCGTCGACGTGGTCAAGGTGCTCCGCGACAACCAGGTCGACGTCCTGGTGTCCTACCTGCCGGTGGGCTCGGAGGAGGCCGACCGCTTCTACGCGCAGTGCGCCATCGACGCCAAGGTGGCGTTCGTCAACGCGCTGCCGGTCTTCATCGCCTCCGACCCCGAGTGGGCCGAGAAGTTCACCGAGGCCGGGGTGCCGATCGTCGGCGACGACATCAAGTCGCAGGTAGGCGCCACGATCACGCACCGCGTGCTGGCCAAGCTGTTCGAGGACCGCGGGGTCGAGCTGCTGCGCACGTACCAGCTCAACTTCGGCGGCAACATGGACTTCATGAACATGCTGGAGCGCAGCCGGCTCCAGTCGAAGAAGATCTCCAAGACGCAGTCGGTCACCTCGCAGATCCCGCACGAGATGGGCAAGGCCGACGTGCACATCGGCCCGTCGGACCACGTGCCGTGGCTCGACGACCGCAAGTGGGCGTACGTGCGCCTGGAGGGCCGCTCGTTCGGCGACACCCCGCTGAACCTGGAGTACAAGCTGGAGGTCTGGGACTCCCCCAACTCCGCCGGCATCATCATCGACGCCGTGCGCGCCGCCAAGATCGCGCTCGACCGGGGCGTCGGCGGCCCGATCCTGTCGGCGTCGTCGTACTTCATGAAGTCGCCGCCGAAGCAGTACTCCGACGACGAGGCCCGCGAGTACGTCGAGAAGTTCATCAGGGGCGAGGTCGAGCGCTAGCCGCTGAGCCCCTCGCGGCCGCGGCTCAGCCGCGCGCGGCGGGGGGCAGTTCGTCGTCGGGGGCGGGCCGCCAGGCCATCGGGTCGGCGCCCAGCTCGCTGAGCAGCGGCACCTGCTCCCTGCACCACGGCGAGATCGCCAGCAGGCCGCTCCCCACGCCCTCGGCGAACTCCTTCCACGGCATCCAGCGCACCTCGCCCACCTCGTCGGGGTTGGGCGCCACCGGGGTGTCGACCGTGACGCGGTAGACCGGGCACAGCTCGTGCTCGACGATGCCGTTGCCCATGACGGCGCGGTAGGAGAAGCCGGGCAGCATGAGGTCGGCGCCGCCGGCGTGAAGGCCCAGCTCGTAGGAGAGCCTGCGGATGACCGCCTGGTCGAGCTTCTCGCCGGGCAGCGGATGGCCGCAGCAGCTGTTGGTCCAGACGCCGGGCCAGGTGATCTTGTGGCCGGCCCGCCTGGTGAGCAGCACGCGGCCTTCGGGGTCGAAGACGTAGCTGGAGAAGGCTAGATGGAGTGGGGTCTCCCGGCCGTGCACCGACGTCTTGGGCGCGGTGCCGAGCGCGTGCCCCTCGCGGTCGACCAGCACAACGTGTTCCTCAGTGGTCACGCTGTGAAGCGTACGAGATCCCGGCGCACGTTCGTAACCCGCCGGGCACCTGCCGTACCAACCTCCGGCGCATCCTAGTGGAGGCGCTCGGGGCTAGGCTGACGGGGTGTCATTCGTCGCCGATCTCCGCGTCGTCCTCCAAGGCCGTGACTTCCGACGGCTGTTCGGCACGCGGCTGGTCTCCCAGTTCTCCGACGGGATCTTCCAGTTCGGCGTCACGAACTTCGCGTTCTTCAGTCCCGAGAAGCAGACGACGGCCCTGGCCGTGGCCGCGGGCCTGGCCGTGCTGTTCCTGCCGTACAGCGTGCTCGGGCCGTTCGTCGGGGTGTTCATCGACCGGTGGTCGCGGCGGCAGATCCTCGTCATCGCGCCCTTCGTGCGCGGCGGGCTGCTGCTGGTCGCCGCCGGGCTGGTCGCCGCCGACGCGCCCGACCCCGTCTTCTACGCGGCCGCGCTCGGCGTGCTCGGCGTCAACCGGTTCTTCCTGGCCGCGCTCGGCGCCTCGCTGCCGCACGTGGTGCCGTCCGACCGGCTGATGGCGGCCAACGCGGTGACGCCGACGTGCGGCACCGTGGTCACGTTCGTCGGCGCGGGCGTCGGGTTCCTGCTGCGCGAGGTGTTCGGCGACAGCGACGCGGCCATCGGGCTGCTGCTGGTCGTGTCGGGCGTGATGTTCGGGCTGAGCGCCCTGGTCGCCCGCACGATGGACCGCGCGCTGCTCGGCCCCTCCTACGACCCCGGCCAGCCCCAGGCCCGCGAGGCCCTGCGCAACGTGGTCGTGGGCCTGGTCGACGGCGCCAAGCACCTGGCGAGCCACCGCGACGCCGCCGCGACCATGGGCGCGATGGCCGCCCACCGTTTCCTGTACGGCATGGCCACCGCCCTCGGCATCATCCTCTACCGCTACTACTTCACCGACGGCGATCCCGACGCCGCACTGCGCGGGATCAGCCTGGTGGTGGCCACCTCCGGCTTCGGCTACTTCCTCGCCGTGATCATCACCCCGTACGCGACCGAGCGGTTCGGGATCAGCCGCTGGGTGGTCATCGCGCTGTCCTCGGCCGGCGTGCTGGCGGGCGCGCTCGTCCTGCCGTTCCAGACGTGGGGGCTGCCGGTGGCCGGCTTCGTGCTGGGCGTCGCCGGGCAGAGCGTCAAGATCTGCGCCGACACGACCGTCCAGCGCGACGTCGAGGACGCCTATCTCGGCCGCGCCTTCTCCATCTACGACATGCTCTTCAACGGCATGTACGTGCTGGCCGCCGCGCTCTCGGCGGCGATCCTGCCGCCCAACGGCAAGTCGTACCTGGCCGTCGTGATCATCACGGTCGGCTACCCCGTGGCGGCGCTGGTCTACCGGATGGTCACGACGTCGTCGTCACGCTCCCAGGTCGTGTGACCTCGCCCAGTCGATCAGCGCCTGGGTGGCCGCCTCCTTGCCGAGCACGCCCTTGTCCAGCCTGAGGTCGAGCAGGAACTTGTACGCCCGGCCCACCACGGGCCCGGGGCCGACCCCGAGGACGGCCTGGATCTCGTTGCCGTCGAGCTCGGGCCGGATCTTGGCCAGCTCCTCCTGCTCGGCCAGCCGGGCGATGCGCTCTTCGAGCTGGTCGTAGGTGCGCGACAGCGCCGCCGCCTTGCGCTTGTTGCGCGTGGTGCAGTCGGCCCTGGTCAGCTTGTGCAGGCGGCCGAGCAGCGGGCCGGCGTCGCGGACGTAGCGGCGCACGGCGCTGTCGGTCCACTCCCCCGTGCCGTAGCCGTGGAAGCGCAGGTGGAGCTCGACCAGGTGGGAGACGTCGGCCACGACGTCCTTGGGGAACCTCAGCTCGGCCATGCGCTTCTTGGTCATCTGCGCGCCGACGACCTCGTGGTGGTGGAACGACACCCGCCCGGCGGCCTCGTGGCGCCGGGTCTTGGGCTTGCCGATGTCGTGCATGATCGCGGCCCAGCGCAGGATCCGGTCGGGCTTGCCGTCCTCCTCCTGGGCGATGGCCTGGTCGAGGACGGTCAGCGTGTGCTCGTAGACGTCTTTGTGCCGGTGGTGCTCGTCGATCTCCAGGCGCAGCTTGGGCAGCTCGGGCAGCACGTGCGCGGCCAGGCCGGTCTCCACCAGCAGGCGCAGGCCCTCGCGCGGGTCGGCGCCGCAGATCAGCTTGTCGAGCTCGTCGCGGATGCGCTCGGCCGAGACGATCTCGATGCGCTCGGCCATCGCGGTCATCGCCGCCAGGGCGGCCCGGTCGACGCCGAAGCCGAGCTGCGAGGCGAACCGCGCGGCCCTGAGCATGCGCAGCGGGTCGTCGGCGAACGAACGCTCGGGGGTGCCCGGCGTGCGCAGCAGCTTGGCGCGCAGGTCGTTCAGACCGCCGTAGGGGTCGACGAACTCGTGGCCGGGCAGGCGCACCGCCATCGCGTTGACCGCGAAGTCGCGCCGCTCCAGGTCGGCCTCCAGCGTCTCGCCGTAGGCGACCTCGGGCTTGCGCGACTTGGGGTCGTAGGACTCGCTCCGGTACGTGGTGATCTCGATCAGCCAGTTGCCCTTGCGCAGGCCGACGGTGCCGAAGTCGATGCCGATCGTCCACACGGAGTCGGCCCAGCCCCTGACGACGTCGAGCACCCTGTGGGGGTTGGCGTCGGTGGTCAGGTCGAGGTCGTTGCCGACGCGGCCCAGCAGGATGTCGCGTACGGGGCCGCCGACGAGGGCCAGCTCGTGCCCGTGGTCGGCGAACAGGCGGCCGAGCTCGTCGGCCACCGGTGCGATCTTGCGGAACAGGTCGTGCATCGCCCGCTGCTGGCTTTCGGTCATTGTTGAGTCGGACAAACCCTGTCGGTCCTTCGATTCCGGAACATATCCCCCGAGCCACATCAGGTCCGGGTTACCGTCGGTCTGGGGACCGTCGGGGGCCATGGAACAGGGCGAGACGGAGGAGGACTTCATGAAGGACGCCCTCGCGATCCACCGCTGGCTCCTCGCACACCAGGTCCATCATGAGATCGTACGCCTTCCGCGCCCCATGACTTGCGCGGAGGAACTGCCGGAGACGGTCTCCGCAGCACCCGGGCGGTGCGTCGTGGTCACCGTGTTCGACGTCGCCACCAGGATCGGCAGCGAGGTCGTCGTCGCCGTCGTCTCCACGGCGGCGGCCCCGCCCCAGCCCGGCGTCGTCGGGGGCCTGCTGGGGGCCCGCCAGGTGCGGCCCGCCCCCGCCTTCCTGGTCAACTCGGCCACCGACTACACCGGCGGGCTCGTCTGCCCGCTGCTGCTGCCGGAGACGTTGCCGGTGCTCATCGACGACCGGCTCGTCGCCGACGACGCGGTCGTCTTCACCGCCACCGGGGAACGGCACACCGCGGTCTGTCTTCGTGCGCTCGACCTGCTGAATCTTCTCACCGGCAAGACGGTCGACCTGCGTGCAGCGCGACCGCGGGGAACACGCGAGGCGGTCGCGCCGCGGCACTGAACCCGTACCATTGCGGGCGTGCGCCGTCGTACCCCAGCCCTGGCATGCGCGTGATCCGTAAGGTCGCGCTGCTCGCCGTGATGTCCGTCGCGTCGCTCGCCCCCATGGTGGCGGCGGCGCCGAGCTCTGCTGCCACGGTGGCGGTGGCGCGCGAGACGCTCTCCGTCTCCATCACGTCGATCACGCCACAGATGACGACCAGCCCGACCGACGTGATCAAGTTCACCGGCACGGTCCGCAACGACACCGGAACCGCGCTCGGCCCCCTCCGCGTACGCCTGCGCTACACGAGCGAACGCTTCTTCGACCGCGCCTCCATGGCCGCCTATCAGAGCGACCAGAACAACGTCACCCTGCCCGGCAACGTGTCCCGCACCTCGGCCATGGACATCCCGGCCCTGGCCGTGGGCGGGCAGGCCACCTGGACGTTCACGGCGACCCCGGTCCAGCTCGGCTACCGCGAGTTCGGCGTCTACCGGATCGCCGTCGACGTCTCCCAGAACGAAGTGCCGATCACGGCGCAGCGCACGTTCCTCACCTATGCCCCGCCGACCACGCCGAAGCTGCCGCGCAACAAGCTCGCCGTCGCCCTGCCCGTCATCGACCAGCCCCACCGGGGCTCCGACGAGACGTTGTTCGTCGACGACAAGCTGAGCCAGTCGCTCAGCGGCAAGGGCCGCCTGGCCGACCTGGCCCGCATCGCGCAGACGGCGCCGAAGAGCGTCACCTGGTTCGTCGAGCCGTCGCTGCTCGACGACCTGAAGGCGATGACCAAGGGCTACCACGTCAAGACCAAGGACGGCACCGAAGGCAAACCGGCCAACGACACCGCCGGCACCTGGCTGACCACCATGAGCACGGCGCTGGCCGCCTCCCCCGTCATCGCCACCCCGTACGGCGACCCCGACGTGACGGCCCTGGCCCATCAGGGGCTCGACGCGCAGCCCGGCCGGGCCATCGAGCTCGGCGGCCAGACCGCCAGGGCGCTGCTCAACCGCAACGCGCAGACCTCGATCAACTGGCCGCCCGCGGGCGTGCTCGACGCCGACGCGCTCGACCTGCTCTCGGTCAGCCCCGGCAAGGTCACCACCGTCCTGCTCAACTCGACCAACCTGCCGCCGCAGCCGCCCGTCACCCACACGCCCGACGCCGCCGCCATGCTCGACAGCGTCGCCGGCCCGGTCAAGGCGCTGGTCGCCGACGCCGAGCTGAGCCGGCTGTTCGAGCCGACCGCGCCCACGACGGTCCTGCTCAGCACGCAGCGTTTCATCGCCGAGACCGCGATGATCGCCGCCGAGACCGGGCAGGTCGAGCCGCGGTCGCTGGTCGTCGCGCCGTCGCGCCGCTGGGACCCCAACCCGATGCTGGTCACCAGCCTGCTGAAGACCGCCCGCAAGCTGCCGTGGCTGTCGATGACCACGCTCGACTCGATCAAGCCGAGCAAGACGGCGACGCCGCGGGCCGGGCTCACGTACACCGATCAGGACCGCAAGGAGGAGCTGAGCGCCAAATACCTGGCCCCCGTCAAGGAGATCGCGTCGCAGGCGCAGCTCACCGCGTCGATCACCGGGGCCAAGGCGCCCTCGGCCTTCGACGCCGCGGTGCTCAGGCTCACCTCGTCGGCCTGGCGCAACAACACCCGCGCGGGCCGGGTGGTGACCAAGCTGGTCGGCACGGCGGTCGACGGCCAGATCGACAAGATCCAGATCACCGACGCGCCGCGCACGCTCGCCGGCAGCAACGGCGTGGTGCCCATCAGCGTGAAGAACTCGCTGGACAAACCCGTCACCCTCTACATCGACGTCAAGTCCAACGACCGCGGACGGCTGCAGATCCTCCCGCCGCCACCGCCGATCGAGCCGCTGCTGATCGGCGGCAACCAGAGCGGCACGCTCCAGGTGAGCATGAACGCCACCACCAGCGGCGACGCCACCGTCACCGTGCAACTGCGCACGGTCGACAACCTGCCCTACGGCAAGCCCCAGCGACTGACCATCCGCACCACCGGCTACACCGGCATCGCCCTGGTCATCGTGGGCGCCGCGTTGACGGTGATGCTCGCCGCCGTCGTGACGCGCATCCTGCGCCGCCGGTCGGAGCGACGGCTCGCGCGAGCGGGCAGATCCCGGGAGAGTGAGACCGTATGAGCCGCATGCTGCGGGCCAGCGCCGTCATGGCGGCGGGCACGATGGTGTCCAGGGTCACGGGGTTCGCGCGCACGATGGTGCTGGCCTACGCCATCGGCACCGCGGCGCTGGGCGACTCCTACAACGCGGCCTACGCGATCCCGTACAGCATCCTCGACCTGCTGCTGCTGGGCGTGCTGAGCAGCGTCGTGGTGCCGATGATCGTCCGGGCGCAGCAGCACGACGCCGACGGCGGGCGCGCCTACGAGCAGCGCCTGCTGACGCTGGCCACGGCCGTACTGGTCGTCGTGGCCGTGCTCGCCGTGCTGGGCGCGCCGCTGCTCATCGACCTCTACACCGACTGGGACCACGGCACCCCCAAGTTCGAGACCGCGGTCACGCTGGCCCGGTTCATCCTGCCGCAGCTCGCCTTCTTCGGGATCGGCGCGGTCGCGGGCGCCATCCTCAACACGCGCGACCGCTACGGCGCCCCCATGTGGGCGCCGGTGCTCAACAACCTGGTCGTCATCTGCGTGTTCCTGGTCTACGCCGTGGTCGGCAGCGGGTCCGACATCGAGGGGGTCACCACCGGCGACCTCGCGCTGCTCGGTCTCGGCACCACGGCGGGCATCGTCGCCCAGGCGGTGGTGCTGATCATCGCGCTCAAGCGCGTGGGCCTCTCGTTCGTGCCGCGCTTCGACGTGCGCAACGCCCGGCTGGGCGAGATGGGCAGGGCCGGGATCTGGACCATCGGCTACGTCGTGGTCACCCAGCTCGGGTTCATGCTGACGACCAACCTGGCCAGCTCGGCGGGCAACGAGGTGGCCGGGCACGGCATCAGCCCGTACACGCTGGCCTTCCAGCTCTTCCAGTTGCCGTACGGGATCATCGGCGTGTCGGTGATCACGGCGATGCTGCCCCGGATGAGCCGGGCGGTGGGCGAGGGGCGGCTCGACGACGTGCGCACCGAGTTCGGGTCGAGCGTGCGGCTCATCTGCTCGCTCATGGTGCCGGTCTCGCTGCTGCTGATGGTGCTCGGGCCGGCGATCACCGTGCCGATCTACGGCCACGGCGCCAACAGCGTCGCCGACGCCGTCTACATCGGGAACGTGCTGCAGGTCTACGGCCTGGCGCTGGTGCCGTTCGCGGTGTTCCAGCTCCTGCTGCGGGTGTTCTACAGCTTCGGCGACACGCGTACGCCGGTGTTCGTGGGGGCCGGCACGACCGCGGTCAACGCGCTGCTCATGATCGTCTTCTTCATGCTGCTGCCCGCCCGCTACGCGGTGATGGGGCTGGCGCTCGCGTACGCCATCGCCTACGGGATGGGCGCGGTCCTCGCCTGGACGCTGGCCAGCCGCCGCGTGCAGGGCCTGGGCGGCTGGACCATCGGCACGGCGCTGACCAGGATGTACCTGGCGTCCCTGCCCACGGCCGTGCTGGGGCTGCTCACGGTCTGGGTGGTCACCCAGGTGTTCGGCGGCCTGGGTTTCGTCAACTCGCTGATCGTCCTGGCGGTGGGCGGCGGCCTGGGCCTGTTGCTCTATCTCGCCGTCGCCCACAGGATGCGCATAGCGGAGGTCAACTCACTCGTTGGTATGGTCGCCAGACGCGTAGGTCGGTAGTAATTGGGAAATCCGCCATATGGACGGACTTGACCACGACGGCTGACGAGTTTCCGGTTGGCAAAGAACGCGGGCGGAATCGACTCGGCACTACCATGGTGCCCTACGCGCGCGAATGGAAGCAGGAGGGGCGTGGGCGGATCCACCCGGCATAGCGTGCCTACGTGGGACACCACCACGCAGGTGAGTCGAGTCATGAGCACGCCCGATCGGCCTAGCGGAGAGAGCCTGTGAGCACGTCGGCCGTGGAACCCGGCACCCGACTGGCCGAACGCTTCCGGCTGGAGGACCGCGTCAGCGAGTCCGACGGCGCGACCCTGTGGAAGGCGATCGACGAGATCCTCGCGCGCCCGGTGGCGGTGCACACCTTCGGCCCCGACTTCCCGCGCGTGCACGAGGTCGTCACCGCCGCCCGCGCCGCCAGCCGGCTCACCGACCCGCGCCTGACCCAGGTGTTCGACGCCGGCGAGGACGACAAGCACTCCTACGTGGTCAGCGAGTGGGTCACCGGCGAGACGCTGACCGACCTGCTCGCCGCCGGCCCGCTGGAACCCGAACGCGCGGCCGGCCTGGTGGCCGAGGCCGCCGAGGCGCTGGCGCACGCCCACGAGGCCAAGCTCTACCACCTGTGCCTGCGCCCGTCCCACCTGGTGTGGACGACGGGCAACACGGTCAAGGTGCTCGGCGTGGCCGTCGACGCCGCCCTGTCCGGGCTCACCACCGACCAGCCCGCCCTCGACGACGCCGAAGGGCTGGGCAGGCTGCTGTACGCCGGCCTGACCGGTCACTGGCCCGGCGACGAGGAGGAGGGCGGCCTGCCCGCCGCCCCCATGAGCGACGGCCACTTCTGCTCGCCACGACAGGTCACCGCCGGTGTCCCGTCTTATCTGGACACGGTCACCGTCCGCGCCTGCCTGCCCGAGTCGCGCAAGGGCCAGGGCGCGCTGTCGAGCCCGTCCGAGGTCGCCGAGGCGCTGGCCGACGTGGCCAGGCCCATGCCGATCGCGATCTCCTACCCCTCGACGCCGGCGGTCGCCTCCGCCTCGCACACCGAGGGCCTCGACGTCGCCCACCGGCAGCAGCGCACCATGCCGCCCCCGCCGTCCGTGCCGCGCCGTCCCCCCAACCAGGGTGGCGGCAGCGTGCTCAACCGGGTGCTGATGACGCTGGTGGTGCTGCTGGTCATCGCCGCCGTGGGCGTCGGGGCCTGGACGATCGGCCGCAGCCTCGGCAGCCCCGCCACGCCGGAGGCGTCGGTCAGCCCGACCACCGGCAAGTCCTCCGCCTCGGCCTCGGCGCAGGCCGTCAAGCCGGACAAGGCCAAGGGCTTCGACCCGCTCGGCGACGACGGCGACGAGAAGTCGGACATCGCCGGCCTGGCCATCGACGGCAAGCCCAGCACGGCCTGGACGACCCAGAGTTACGGCAGCGCCGAGCTGGGCAACCTCAAGAAGGGCGTCGGCCTGCTGCTCGACATGGGCAAGTCCGTGCAGATCAGCGACGTGGTGGCTACGCTGGCCAAGACCGAGGGGTCGAGCGTCGAGCTGAAGGTCGGCGACTCCGCCGACCTCGGCTCGCTCAAGACCGTGGCGACCCAGAAGAGCGCCTCGGGCAAGACCACCCTGACTCCCGAGGAACCGGCAAGCGGTCGGTACGTTTTGATCTGGTTTACGCGCGTTCCGGCGGATGCAGGCCAGTTTCGTGGCACCATCTATGAAGTAGTGGTGCATTCTCCCGGATCGGCATAAATCAGGAATCTCTCTTGTGAACTCCCCACCCGAGACACCCTCACCAGCGGAGCGGCCGGCGATCACAGACGCCGAGCTGCTGACCGCGCACATCAACGGGGATCCACACGCGTTCAGCGAGATCGTCAAAAGGCATCGTGACCGCATGTGGGCGGTTGCGCTGCGTACTCTCGGTGACCCTGACGAGGCGGCTGACGCCGTTCAGGACGCGTTCGTCTCCGCATATCGCAAGGCCGCCTCGTTCCGAGGTGAGGCGGCCGTCACCACCTGGCTCCACCGCATCGTCGTCAACGCCTGCCTCGACCGGATGCGGCGCAAGTCCGTCCGGCCGGTGGCCGACGACGAACTGATAGAGGCCGCCGAGCGGGACAGCCCGCTCCCCGACCAGACCGTCGAGCGCGAGGTCTCGATGGAGGTTTCGGCGGCTCTGAAAATGTTGCCCACCGACCAGCGGGCGGCTCTCGTGCTTGTGGACATGATGGGATATTCAGTCGAAGACGCAGCTCAGGTGCTTGGGGTGCCAAGCGGCACCGTGAAGAGCAGATGCGCGAGGGGCCGCGCGAAACTTGCCCCAATTCTTTCGCATCTGCGGAACCGTTCGGACCTCAACCGCGTCTCATCCGCGAAGGGAGCAGAACTTCGTGACGGGTGATACGCACTACGATCTTGAGGTCCTGGCCGAGCTGGCAGAGGATCTCTTGGACGCCGCGACGGCACGCCGGGTCCGCGAGCATCTCGCGGTCTGCGACCCCTGCGGGGAGCTGCTGGCAGACCTGGCGGCGGTTCGTGAGGTGCTCGCGGCGACTCCTACACCGGCCATGCCGATGGGCGTCGCACTGCGCATCGACAAGGCGCTGGCCGCCGAGGCGGAGTCCCGCCGCGGGGGTGTCGACCTCGTGGAGGCACCTGACTGGGACAGGCTCATGCGGGACTCCCCGTGGGAGCAGCCGGCGGCGGAGATCCCCGAGCCGGCGCGTCTCGGCGTGGTCTCCGACGACGGCACCATCGTCCCGGCCCGGACCAGGTCGTCCAGGCGACGCAGGTGGGCCATGCCCGCCGTGGCGGCGTCGGCGGCGGCCGCGGTGGTGGTCGGCACGCTGGCGCTCTCGGGCGGGTTGCTGGCCGGCGGGAGCGGACCGGGCGGTTCGTCCGGGCCCACGGTGGCGCAGCCGGCGACGCCGTCGAAGCCCCACCAGCGGGCGAGGGCCTACGCACTGACCGACAGCAACTACAACTACAGCGACCGGGAGCTGCGCCAGCCGCTACTCGGGTACTTCGGCGCCGCTCCGGCCGCCCTCGAAGGCTCCCCGGACACCGCCAGGGTCGACCGATGCGTCGGCAAGGTGGCCGCCCGTTCGAAGCTGCAGACGTTCGCGGTCGACCAGGGCCAGTACAACGGCCAGGAGGCGCTGATCGTGGCCTCCTGGAAGGACCGGGCCGACAAGAAGCTGCGCATCGACATCGTCGATCCGTTCAACTGCAAGAACCTGCGGAAGCCCACATTGGGCCGCTGGTAATCGAAAGCCCACGTCAGAGCCCGCTTCGGCGGGCTCTTTCGTTTCGCGGGCAAGGCCGGGAATCAGCTCGGCCTAGGATCTGTTGAGCCCGAAGCAAACAGCAGACGAGGAAGGCGTGGGAGCGTTGAGCGACGTTCGTAACGTGATCATCATTGGGTCGGGCCCTGCGGGCTACACCGCGGCCGTCTACTCCGCGCGCGCCGAACTCAAGCCGCTGGTCTTCGAGGGCTCCGTGACGGCGGGCGGTGCGCTCATGAACACCACCGACGTGGAGAACTTCCCCGGGTTCCCCGACGGCATCATGGGCCCCGATCTGATGGACAACCTGCGCAAGCAGGCCGAGCGCTTCGGCGCCGAGCTGGTGGCCGACGACGTGGTCGAGGTCGACCTGGAGGCCAACCCCAAGGTCGTCAAGACCCACACCGACACCTACTACGCCAAGTCGGTGATCCTGTCCATGGGCTCCGGCTACCGCGAGCTCGGCCTGGAGAACGAGAAGCGCCTGTCCGGCCACGGCGTGTCCTGGTGCGCCACCTGCGACGGCTTCTTCTTCCGCAACAAGGACATCGTGGTCGTGGGCGGCGGCGACACCGCCATGGAGGAGGCGACGTTCCTGACCCGGTTCGGGCGCATGGTGACGGTCGTCCACCGCCGTGGCGAGCTGCGCGCCAGCAAGATCATGCAGGAGCGCGCGTTCGCCAACGAGAAGATCCGTTTCGTCTGGGACTCCGAGGTCGTCGACGTGCTCGGCGACACCAAGGTCGAGGCGGTCAAGCTGCGCAACGTCGAGACCGGCGAGGAGTGCGAGCTGGCGACCGACGCGCTGTTCCTGGCCATCGGTCACGATCCCCGTACCGAGCTGGTCAAGGGCCAGATCGAGCTCGACGAGAACGGGTACATCAAGGTCGCCTCGCCGTCGACCGCCACCAACATCGACGGCGTGTTCGCGGCCGGCGACGTCGTCGACCACACCTACCGTCAGGCCATCACCGCGGCCGGCACCGGCTGTGCCGCCTCGCTCGACTCCGAGCGCTGGCTGGCCAACAACGAGAAGTAAGGAGCGCACCGTGAAGGCAGTTACCGACGCCACGTTCGAGACCGAGGTCCTCAAGAGCGACAAGCCCGTGCTGGTCGACTTCTGGGCCGAGTGGTGCGGCCCGTGCCGTCAGGTCGCGCCCATTCTCCAGGAGATCGCGAACGAGCACGGCGACAAGCTTGAGATCGTCAAGCTGAACATCGACGAGAACCCCGAGGTTCCGCGCGAGTACGGCGTGCTCCAGATCCCCACGATGAACGTCTACAAGGGGGGCGAGGTCGTGAAGCAGATCATCGGCGCCAAGCCGAAGGCCATGCTGCTCCGCGAGCTCGAAGGCATCATCTAGTCGCCCCCATGTCGAAGCCCCCGTGGCGGTGCCCGCGGGGGCTTTCGCTTGCCCTTCTCAGGCTCTCAAGAGGCGTCAGACGGGACGAAGGGCGCGCTCCGGGCTCATGGACCCCAGAAGGCGTTCAAGGGCCACCTCGACGTCCTCGCGCCACGAGACGGCGCTCTTCAGCTCCAAACGCAACCGCGGAAATCGCAAATGCGGTCGAACCGTCTTAAAACCCACAGAAAGCAAGTATTCAGCAGGAACTACACAACTAGGCTCTTCCCACTTGAGGTCGCCGAACGCCTCAATGGCCTTCACCCCGCGCCTGGTCAGATCCTTGGCCACTCCCTGAATGAGCATCCGGCCCAGCCCGCCGCCCGAGAACTCGGGGATGATGTGGGCCGTCATCAGCAGCACCGCGTCGGCGCTCACCGGCGAGGTGGGGAAGGCCAGCGAACGCGGGGTGTAGAGCGGCGGGCTGTAGAGGACGAACCCGGCCGGAACCCCGTCGACATAGGCGATTTTCCCGCAGCTCCCCCATTCCAGCAGCGTGCCCGAGATCCAGGCCTCCTTCTCCAGCCCGGAATCGCCCGAGTGCACGGCGCGCTCGCCACTGAGGGGATCCAGCTCCCAGAACACGCACCGCCGGCAGCGGCGCGGCAGATCTTCGAGATTGTCCAGGGTTATGTTGACCAGCCGGCGCGACAACTACGGCCCCTATCGTCGACCCAGAAAAAGCGCGCGAAAACCGCGTCCGTTGGTGGCATGGTAGCTCAGTGAAGATGCAGCCAGCGGATACCACGACGGTCGAGCCCGGTCACGAAGGACATGTCCGACTGGCGTAATCTGGTATTTCGGTCCGATATGACACCTAGGAGGTGGGCCGTGACGGAAGAGCTTGATCACGGTCAGACACCCGCGACCCAAGGGTCGCGCATCGACGCCTACGTCGACCGGTATGCCGCACGAGCTACCGGGATGGTCGCCTCCGAGATCCGAGCTCTCTTCGCCGTCGCGTCGAGACCCGAGGTGGTCTCGCTCGCCGGCGGCATGCCGTACGTCACGGCGCTCCCCCTCGACATGGTCGGCGAGCTGGTCTCCGACCTGGTCACCACGCGCGGCACGGTCGCGCTGCAATACGGTTCCGGCCAGGGTGACCCGGATCTGCGCGAGCAGATCTGCGAGGTCATGCGGCTGGAGGGGATCGAGGCCGGGGCGAACGACGTCGTCGTCACCGTCGGTTCACAGCAGGCGCTCGACCTGATCACCCGGATCTTCATCGACCCGGGCGACGTCGTGCTCGCCGAAGGCCCCTCGTACGTCGGGGCCCTGGGGACGTTCTCCGCCTACCAGGCCAAAGTGGTCCACATCGCCATGGACGATCAGGGCATCGTGCCCGAATCGCTGGCGCAGACCATCTACGCGCTGGAGACCGCCGGAGCGCCCGTCAAGTTCCTCTACACGATCCCGACCTTCCAGAACCCGGCCGGTGTCACGCTCAACCTGGCCAGGCGGCAGCAGGTGCTCGACATCTGCCAGCGCGCCGGGATCCTCATCATCGAGGACAACCCGTACGGGCTGCTCGGCTTCGACGGCGAGCCCATGCGCGCCCTGCGGGCCGACAACCCCGACGGCGTGGTCTACCTGGGGTCGTTCTCCAAGACGCTCGCCCCGGGCTTCCGCGTCGGCTGGGCGCTCGCGCCGCACGCCATCCGCGACAAGCTGATCCTGGCCATGGAGTCGGCCGTGTTGTCGCACTCGGTGTTCACGCAGCTCGCCGTGGGCCAATACCTGACCACGCAGCCGTGGCGGGAGCAGATCAAGTCCTTCAAGGAGCTCTACCGCGAGCGGCGCGACTCCATGCTGGACTCCCTGGAGGCCCTGATGCCGCCCGAGGTCACCTGGACCCGTCCGGCCGGTGGCTTCTTCGTCTGGGCGACGCTGCCCGAAGGGCTCGACTCCAAGGCGATCCTGCCGCGGGCCGTGGCCGAGCGGGTGGCGTTCGTACCCGGCACCGGGTTCTTCTCCGACGGCAGCGGCGCCCGGCACATGCGGCTGTCCTACTGCTTCCCCGAGCCCGATCGCATCCGCGAGGGCGTGCGGCGCCTGTCCGGGGTGATCGAGCAGGAGATGCAGCTCCGGGACATGTTCGGCACCGGCTCCGGTCCCGACCGGGTCGGCGTTGACACGCCGGGGCCCGAACTGGCCTAGCTTTCCTCGGTACGGCCGGCGCTCCCCGAGGACGGGGACGCCGGCCGTACTCGTGTGCGGGCCTCACCTACACCATTCGCCGCCAGCCGCCGGTACGGTTGGACGCGTACGATCAGCGGAGGAGATGTGATGAGCGATCTGGGCCACGTGCTCGTGCTGGCCGGGGGCCTCTCCTATGAGCGGGAGGTGTCCCTGCGCTCGGGCCGCCGGGTCAGCGAGGTGCTGCGCGCCACGGGCATCGACGTGGAGGCCCGCGACACCGACGCCTCCCTCGTGCCCGCCATCCTCGCCGACCCGCCCGAGGCGGTGTTCGTCACCCTCCACGGCGGCGCGGGCGAGGACGGCGCCATCCGTTCCGTGCTCGAACTCCTCGACGTTCCCTACGTCGGCGCCGGTCCCGACGCCTGCCGGGTGGCCTTCGACAAGCCCACCGCCAAGGCCGTCGTACGCTCGGTCGGGCTGCGCACCCCCGAGTCCGTCACCCTCCCCCGCGAGACCTTCCACGACCTCGGCGCCACCGTCGTGCTCGGCCGCATCATCGACCGGCTCGGCCTCCCGCTGTTCGTCAAGCCCGCCCGCGGCGGCTCGGCCCTCGGGGCCTCCATCGTCCGTACGGCCGAAGACCTTCCCGCCGCCATGGTCGGCTGCTTCGCCTACGGCGACACCGCCCTCATCGAGCGGTACGTCGAGGGGGTCGAGGTGTCGGTCTCGGTCGTCGACCTCGGCGAGGGGCCCGTGGCGCTGCCCGCCGTGGAGATCGTCCCCGACGCCGGCGTCTACGACTACGCGGCTCGTTACACGGCCGGGCACACCGAGTTCTTCGCCCCCGCCCGCCTCTCCCCGGCCGCCGCCGAGGCGTGCGCCCAGATGGCCGTGACGGCGCACACGGCGTTGGGGCTGCGGGACATCTCCCGTACCGACCTGATCGTGGACGCGGCCGGCGACCCGCATTTCCTGGAGGTCAACGTGGCGCCGGGGATGACGGAGACGTCGCTGCTGCCGATGGCGGCGGAGGCGGCGGGCCGCGACCTCGGCGACCTCTGCCGCACCCTCCTCCAGAACGCCGCCGACCGCCACCGACCCTGAGCCCGGTCCTCCTCGGGGGCGACGAGCGGTGGATCGTCGGCTCCCACCGCTTCTCACGGCTGAACGGGTCAACGCTGCCGACGCATTCGCGGCCTGATCCTCCCGAGAGGTCACCAGCGAAACACGCCGTCGAGGCTCAACACCGGATCACCCCTCTCCCGGCAGCAGGCCACCACCTCTCCACCGGCGCCGTTGAACCAGCCCCCGCCCGCCCCAGCCGTGCCTGCTCAGCACACCTCCCCCGCAGACCGCCCACCCCGACTCCTTCAGCACAGCTCCCGTAGCCCCCCGACTCCTCCAGCACGCCTCCCCTGTAGACCGCTCGCCACGACTTCTTCAGCGCGCCTCCCCTACAGACCACCCCCGACTTCTTCAGCGCGCCTCCCCTGAACACCACCGCCCCAGCCCCTCCCCGCCCCCCTCTGCGCGCCACCGCGTCCGCCCTGAACCCCGCCGCTTCCCAGCGCGCTCTCCGGCCGTGCCCACCCCCGAGCGCCACGTCATCGCCTCCGCCAACTCCTCTCCCAGTGGCGCGCCTTCCAAGCCGCCGGGCCATCCGTCGCCGAAACGCTCGAACAACCGGCGTATCCGCACCGTCCCGCACCCTCGACAACGCCACGGGGAGACATCCCCCGGTCCGGGAGCCACCCCGCCCAAGGACCTTGCATAGCCTTACGGTGTGCCGATCAATCCCACCCACCCCAAGAGCTTCGCCAGCGACAACCACGCAGGCGTGCATCCCGACATCCTCCACGCCATGACCACCGCCAACCACGGAGACGCCCCCGCCTACGGCGACGACACCTGGACCTCAACCTTCGAGCGCAAGATCAAGGAAGCGTTCGGCCCCACAGCAGAAGGCTTCGCCGTACTCAACGGAGCCGGCGCCAACATGGTCGGCCTGGCCCTCATGCTCGGCCGCTACGACGCCATCCTCTGCGCCGACACCGCCCACATCGCCACCCACGAAACCGGCGCCACGGAACGCCTGCTGGGCGTGAAGCTCCGCACCATCCCCACCCCTCAGGGCAAGCTTCACCCGGACGACATCAAGGCCCACCTGAACCTCATTGGCCAGCACCACGAGCCCCAACCAACGGTCGTCTCCATCTCCCAGGTGACCGAGCTGGGCACCTGCTACTCCCCCGCCGAGATCGCCGCCCTGGCCGAGACAGCCCACGCCTCCGGCCTACGCCTCCACGTTGACGGCGCCCGCCTCGCCAACGCCGCCGCCCACCTCGACTGCTCCCTGAAAGCCATCACCACGGACGCAGGCGTAGACGTCTTCAGCTTCGGTGGCACCAAGAACGGCGCCATGGCCGCCGAAGCGGTGGTCGTCCTGGATCCGTCCTTGACCGATGCGGTGCCCTACCTCCGGCGGCAGTCACTGCAACTGGCCTCGAAGATGCGCTTCGTCTCGGCCCAGCTCTCCGCGCTCCTGACCGACGACCTCTGGCACCGCAACGCCTCGCACGCCAACCAGATGGCCCTCCGTCTGGCGAACGGCCTCGCAGACGTACCCGGCGTCACCCTCACCCACCCCGTGGAGTCCAACGCCGTCTTCGCCACGCTCCCCCACGCCGTCAGCGAATCCCTCCGCCGGCACTACCTCTTCCACTACTGGGACGAGGCGGCAGGCACCGTCCGCTGGATGACCGCCTTCGACACCACCGAAGAACACGTGGACGACTTCCTGGCCACCCTCCACAAGACAGCCACCCCCTAACCCGTCGCCCCCGTTTCACGTGAAACACCGCCTCCCCACCGCGCCGAGCCACGCAGGGTTTCACGTGAAACACCGCCTCCCAGCGACGACGAGAGAGCGTCGGCGCACGCTCTGAGGGCGTGAACCGGGACACGAAGGCCGAGGAAATCGAGACCATCCGATGCTCAGCACCATGAAGACCACCGCTGGCGGGCGTAGTCAGCGGACACGCTGGTTCAAGAAGAACGACGCCACTCAGCGATCGTGATGACGCGGCAGCAAGAGAGACGGCGAGCCGGAGAGAAGAGAAGACCGCCAGAAGAGGAGAGCCGAGGAGAGAAGGTGAGGCCGGGCGAGGAGAGGAGAGAAGGGCCACGGAGTGGTTTCACGTGAAAGAGCGAGGGGTTTCACGTGAAACACGTCAAGCCAGCCCGTGAAACACCTCGGGTCAGTGAAACGCCTCGGGTCAGTGAAACACCTCGGGTCAGTGAAACACCTCGGGTCAGTGAAACACCTCGGGTCAGTGAAACACCTCGGGTCAGTGAAACACCTCGGGTCAGTGAAACACCTCAGGTCAGTCTTCGCGCTCTCGCATCGCCCGAGCCGCCTCCGGCGCCATCGTCCCGATGATGCGCTCAAGGTCGTCGATCGTCGCGAACTCCACCACGATCCGCCCCTTGCGCCGCCCCAAGTCCACCTTGACCTTCGTCTCGAAGTGGTCGGAGAGCCGGTCCGCCAGATGCGTCAGCCCAGGAGCCGTGGGCTTGGCCACCTGCCGCTCACGCGGCGCCTTCTGAGCGGCCTTCGCGCTGCCCATCGCGACGATCTCCTCCACCGCCCTCACGGACAGAAGCTCCGCCACGATGCGCTTGGCCAACTGAACCTGCTCCTCCGCACTGTTGAGGCCGAGCAGGGCGCGGGCGTGCCCGGCGCTGATGGTGCCGGCGGCCACGCGGAGCTGGACCTCCGGAGGGAGGTTGAGAAGCCGGAGCGTGTTGGTGATGTGGGAACGAGAGCGGCCCACCTTGCTGGCCAGCTGCTCGTGCGTGGCCTGGAAGTCGTCCAGCAACTGCTGGTAGGCGGCCGCCTCTTCCAGAGCGTTCAGCTGCTCGCGCTGGAGGTTCTCGATGAGGGCGTCCCGGAGGAGGTCGGTGTCCTGCGTGTTCCGCACGATCGCGGGAACCGGGTCCAGACCGACCTGCTGGCACGCCCGCCAGCGCCGCTCCCCCATGATCAGCTCGTACTGGCCGCCGCCCACAGAGCGCACCACGATCGGCTGCAGCAGGCCGACCTCGCGGATCGAGTCGGCGAGCTCCTGGAGGCGCTCCCCGTCGAACACCTCACGCGGCTGGCGCGGGTTGGGGACGATCGCGGCCAGGGCGACCTCTTTGAAGTACGCTCCAGCGATCGGCTTCGGGCCCACCTCGACCGTGGAACCGTTCGAGGGAGCGGGCGCCGTACCCGGGCCGTCAACAATGGGTCCGGTCGGGATGAGCGCCCCGAGTCCCTTGCCCAATCCCCGCCGCTGCTGACTCACTGCGTCTCCTCATCCAGCCGGTCGAATCCAGCCGGTCGATTCCGGTCACTCCAGGAGAGGTTACCGTTGCAGGCCCAACGGGGTGCCCCCACGCCACACACAGTCCTGTGGGATTTACGCCGACACGGCCACAAATCTGCTCAACCCGCGACTTGCGACGAACGAGCCCACCCACCCGGCCGCCGGCCCCGGCCAACGACAGCAGACCGGTGATTCCACACAGGCCACCCGGAACACAGGCATGACGAGCCTCACAGCCGACACGACATCACCAGGGGCCCTCTCGCCCAGTACGCGAAAGACCCGCGACCAGCTCAGGCCACAGCAGCCTGATGGGCGATCTCGCGAGCCGCGTCCATGTACGCCATCGCCCCGCTCGACCCCGGGTCGTACGTCATGACCGACTGCCCGTAGCTGGGCGCCTCCGACAACCGGACGCTGCGCGGGATGACCGTCTTCAGCACCGTGTCCCCGAAGTGCGACCGCACCTCGTCGGCGACCTGCGAAGCCAGCCGGGTACGCCCGTCGTACATCGTCAGGACGATCGTGGAGAGCCGCAGGGTCGGGTTGAGGTGTGCCTTGATGAGGTCGACGTTCCTGAGGAGCTGCCCCAGGCCCTCCAGCGCGTAGTACTCGCACTGGATCGGGATCATGACCTCCTCCGCGGCGACCAGGGCGTTGACCGTCAGCAGGCCGAGGGACGGCGGGCAGTCGATGACGATGTAGTCGAACTCCTCCTCGTACGCCGCCAGCGCCCGCCGGAGCCGCGCCTCCCGCGCCACCAGCGAGACGAGCTCGATCTCCGCGCCGGCCAGATCGATCGTGGCGGGGGCGCAGTAGAGGTTCGGCATCTCGGGGACCTGCTTGACGATGTCCGCCATGGGCAGATCGTCGACGAGCACCTGGTAGACATCCGGTACGTCACCGCGATGCTCGGTCGCCAAAGCCGTGGAGGCGTTGCCCTGAGGGTCGAGGTCCACCACGAGGACTCGCTGGCCATGCATCGACAGGGCCGCCGCGATGTTCACCGAGGTGGTGGTCTTGCCGACGCCGCCCTTCTGGTTGGCCACCGCGACCACCCTGCACTTCGCCGGACGCGGCCAGGAGCCGTCGCCCTCACTGCTGGTGCCGCCACGCTGGGCGGCGGCGGGCTGCGCAGCGGGTGGCTGCGCGACGGGTGCCTGGGTGGCGGCCGGCTGGGTGGCAGGCGTTTCACGTGAAACCACTGAACTGAGCGCCTCTCGTACCAACGGCGAATCACCGGGGTTCAGGGGGGTCTGGGTCACGTTGGCCATCCTTTCAACCAGTGGTGTGCCGGTGCCGGGAATTTGCTGTTGCGACACGCCCATTTCGGGCCATCCAACCCCGGCTGGGCTCTCGGACCGACGGCTGTCCGGCCAGCCAAGACCGCAAGACGCGACTGGCACAGCCGTCACCTCCTTCGTCGCCGCCTGGCTTGCTCCGGCGCGCGACCCGCTACCACCCGAACCAATGTTGCAGGCGGCTCGACCTTACCGTGCCCGACGGTCACAAGCTCGGCCGTTCGGGCCCCGATGGCCCGCAATTGGGACTCCGCCTCGGCGAGCTCGCCGGCGGCCCGCTCCCCCTTCATGGCTATCAGCTCGCCGCCCTCCCGCAGAAGAGGCATGGCCCATTTCAGCAGCCGGTCGAGCGGCGCGACCGCCCGAGCGCTGGCGACGTCGAACTCCCGCTTACCCGCCAGCTCCTCAGCCCGCCCGCGCAGCACCTCGACGTTGTCCAGCTTGAGCGTCTCGACGCACTCCTCCAGGAACACCGTACGGCGAAGCAGCGGCTCCAGCAGCGTGACCTCGATGTCCTGACGGACGATGGCCAGGACGAGCCCCGGCAGCCCCGCCCCGGAGCCGATGTCCACCAGGCTCACCTCCGGCGGCACGGCCTCGGCGACGACGGCGCAGTTGAGCAGGTGACGATCCCAGATACGCGGCACCTCACGCGGCCCCAGCAGTCCCCGGACGACACCCGGGCCCGCCAGCAGCTCGGCGAACGCGTTCGCGCGGTCCCATGCCTCCCCGGCGAAGACGTCCCGCGCTATGTCCGGCGGCGCCGGAAGCTCTTCGCTCACTGGATGCTGGCCCTTTCTCGGTCTCAGATGGTGTTCGTACTCAGGTTGCCTGCTCGGCGATGGCGCCGGAGGGCGTTCGACGGTGGGTGTCTCGACGTTCTAGGGGCGCTGTCCACCCAAGGCTAGATGTGAGATCACACAGGAAGACTAGCGGGCTGGCATGTAGGTGACCGTCGAGCACGCGCCGCGCCCGCCTCTCGATCCCACCACCGACGCCAACTCCCCCATAAACGACATAAGCGCAAGGCGCCCTTAAGAGTGCTCTTCCGGACGAACATCAAGGTCAACTCACAAAAGCGCACACACTCCCGCTGACCACTCTGAACACGCACGCCAGCGCACGAAAGCCCCGTAGAACGCTCCGACCACCAGGAATCAGCGGCAATCCGCACAGGTCTGGATGCCCATCAGCAAACGCCCTAACAGGCCACGCAAGCCCACACCCCCGCACATACAGCCATAAATACGGAAACGGCCGCCCATCAGCGCACCCAAGCGCCGACAGACGGCCGAACCGGCTGACAATGCACGTTTCAGGCGGGAAGGACCACCACGTACCGCTGCGGCTCCTCACCCTCGGACTCGCTGCGCAGCCCGGCGGCCGCCACCGCGTCGTGGACGATCTTCCGCTCGAACGGCGTCATCGGGTGCAGCGCCTTGGGCTCACCCTTCTCCTTGACCTGGGTGGCGACCTCGGTGCCGAGCTTGCTCAGCTCGGCCCGGCGCCGCTCGCGGTAGCCGGCGACGTCGAGCATGAGCCGCGACCGCTCCCCGGTCTGCCGGTGGACGGCCAGCCGGGTCAGCTCCTGCAGCGCCTCCAGGACCTCGCCCGCGGGACCCACCAGCTCGTTGCCCTTGAGCCCCACGACGGAGACCATGGCTCGGTCGCCCTCGACGTCCATGTCGATGTCACCGTCGATGTCGGCGATGTCGAGAAGGCCCTCGACGTAGTCGGCAGCGATCTCGCCTTCCTGCTCAAGCGCGTTGAGATCAGGAGCCTTCTCCTGCTCGGCCTCGGTCATGGCCGGCCTCTCCTTCGTGTTCAAGACTTCTTGCTGCCGGTGCGCTTGCTGCGGGACTGGCGGCTGGGCTGCTGCCTAATGATCTTAGGCTCCGGCGGTGCGGGAGGTGCCTCCTCTTCCGGAGTGGTCTTCCGCATCTTTGCCACCAGGCCGGGCTTGGGCGTCACGGGAACAGCGTTGCCCTTGGCGTCGAACTGCGGCATCGGGTGCCGGCTGTAGAACCAGTGCTGCTGGCCCAGCGTCCACAGGTTGGTGGTGACCCAGTAGAGGATCAGGCCCAGCGGGAAGTTGAGGCTGAAGAAGGCGAACAGCGGCGAGATGTACATCAGGATCTTCTGCTGCTGCGCCATGGGGTTGTCCGGCATCTGGGCCATCGAGCGGGTCACGCTCTGCCGGACGGTGAGGAACGTGGTCAGCGAGCTGATCGCCACGAAGAAGCCGATGACGACCTTCTGGGCGATGTCAGGAGCCTCGAAGAACGTGGCCGGCAGGGGGGCGTTGATGATCAGCGCGTGCTTGGCGCTGTCGACCAGCTCCTGCGACATGCCGAACTTGGCCTGGTCGGCGGCGATGGCCCGCAGCACGGTGAACATCGAGATGAAGATCGGGAACTGCGCCACGACGGGGAGGCAGCCACCGAGGGGGTTGGCGCCCGCACCCTGGTACAGCGCCATGACCTCCTGGTTCATGCGCTGCTTGTCGTTCTTGTAGCGCTTGCGGAGCTCCTGGACCTTCGGTGCCAGCTCCTGCATCTTCCGCGACGACCGCATCTGCTTGAGGAACAGCGGGAAGATGAGGATCCGCATGCAGACAGTCAGCGTGACGATGGTCAGCGCCCAGGTCAACCCGCTGTTGGGGTCGAGGAAAGTGCTGTAGACCTGGTGGATCCAGGTGATGACTTGGGCGACGGCCGTGTACAGCCAATTGAGCCAGGACAGCTCCACCGAGCTAGCTCCCTTGCGTTTCGTGGGACCGGACCGGGCGTGGGGGCACCGGGTCTATACCTCCGGGATGGAATGGGTGGCACCGCCCGATGCGCCGGACAGTCAGCCAAGTGCCGCGCAATGCCCCATGTACGGCAATCGCCTCGAGCCCATACGCGCTGCACGACGGGTAGAACCGGCAGCGTGGACCGAGCATCGGGCTGATGAACGCCCGGTAGAACCGAATGGGGATGATCAGCGCCCGGGCGGCGAGGCCCGGCACCCCTTGCGGCTGCTCCGTCATCTGTGTCCACCCGTCGAGGACTCACGCCGCCTGAGCAAACGATCCAGCGCGGCGTCGAGCTCGGCGGCCAGTTGCTCGACGCACGCGGACGCGGCCGGTGGGTTGGCGCGTACCACCAGCAGGCTACCTCGCGGCAGCCGGTCGAGACGGTCGCGCATCAGGTGTCGGAGCCGTCGTTTGACCTTGTTCCGGGTCACCGCGCCACCAACGGCCTTGCTCACCACGAAACCAACCAGAGGTGTCTCTTCCCCAGAAAAGTTGAGATGCACCACCAGAGTGGGACGGCCGGCGCGTTTTCCGCGCCGGACCGCCGCTTCGAATTCGTCCCCGCGCCGCATGCGGGATTTACGGGACAGCACCGTATACGCCTAACGCCCGTCGGCGAGGTACACCGACGGGCCGGACTTCGGGCGCGGGTCGATCAGGCCGACAGCTTCTCGCGGCCCTTACGGCGACGGGCAGCGAGGATGGCGCGACCGGCCCGGGTGCGCATCCGCAGCCGGAAGCCGTGGGTCTTCGCGCGGCGACGGTTGTTCGGCTGGAAAGTACGCTTGCTCACGAGTGGGCTCCAGGCTTGAAGGTGCGCCCAGGGGCGCTTATACACACATGGCCGGCCTGCCGTGGGAGCGAGGGCACGCGAAATAGCCGTCGCGTGGCAAGCCGACCGTCGTACGTTACGGGCCAACGGCGTCCCAGGTCAAACCGAACGGGTTATCCACTGATCCACAGGCGACTTTTCCACCGCCGGGCCCACGTCCACAGTTTGTGCATCCGGGTGCCACTAGGCTGTGGACAACGTCTTGAACACAGCTGTGCACATGGATACTGTCGGCCCTTCTGGACCACCTGAAACACCGTGCACAGCCTGTGGATCTCCTGTGGAGGACCTGGGTACGAAGCCCTGCCGCCACGCTGTGGACGAAGGGGTCGCCGACCGCTCGGGGCGGCCACGGTCATGTGGATAAACGATCGCGGGGGGCCGCGAGAGGAAGGAGGGGAGCCGCACCATGAGTGGTGTCGACCTCGGCACGGTATGGGCGAGGGCCCTGGGCAACTTCCTCAACGAGAACGTGCCCATCCAGCAGCGCACCTGGCTGTCGATGGTCCGGCCGATCGCCCTCGCGGACGACACGATCGTGCTCGGCGTCCCCAACGACTTCCTCAAGGACCTCATCGAGGGCAAGTTGCGCCCGCTGGTGGCCCACGCGCTGTCGCAGGAACTCGGGATGACGATGCGGCTGGCCGTGATGATCGACACCACGGCCCCCGAACAGCCTTTGCCAGACACCCATCAACAGCCTGTGAATATGCCCTATCCCCAGAGTGTGGATAGCCAGCCGCGTTACACACAGGCGGTGCAACCCCAGCACTACCAGGTATCCGAGCCCCCGCAGTTCTATTCTCCACAGCCTGAGCAGCCACCGGCGTCCACCGAATATCCACAGCCTTCGTTCTCTTTTGAACAGGTGCAGCCGTACACGCCGCCTGTGGAGAAAGCGCCGGAGCCGGCGCCGAATCGCTGGGAAGCCAAGAGCAACAAGCCCAGCGAGCCGGCCAGACTCAACCAGAAGTACACATTTGAGACATTCGTCATCGGCGCCAGCAACCGGTTCGCGCACGCCGCGGCCGTGGCGGTGGCCGAATCCCCCGCGAAGGCGTACAACCCGCTCTTCATTTACGGCGACTCCGGCCTGGGGAAGACGCACCTGCTGCACGCGATCGGGCATTACGCGCAGAGCCTGTACGACGGCGCCCGGGTGAGGTACGTGAGCTCGGAGGAGTTCACCAACGACTTCATCAACAGCATCCGCGACCACAAGGCCGACGGCTTCCGCGGCCGCTACCGGGCGATCGACATCCTGCTCGTGGACGACATCCAGTTCCTGGAGGGCAAGGAGCAGACGCAGGAGGAGTTCTTCCACACCTTCAACACCCTCCACAACGCGAACAAGCAGATCGTCATCTCCAGCGACCGCGCGCCCAAGCAGCTCATCACGCTGGAGGACCGGCTGCGCAACCGGTTCGAGTGGGGTCTGATCACCGACGTCCAGCCGCCCGAGCTGGAGACCCGCATCGCGATCCTGCGGAAGAAGGCCATCCAGGAGGGCCTGGCCGCACCGCCCGAGGTGCTGGAGTACATCGCGAGCCGGATCTCCACCAACATCCGCGAGCTGGAGGGCGCCCTGATCAGGGTGACCGCGTTCGCCAGCCTCAACAGGCAGGGTGTGGACCTGCAGCTCGCCGAGGTCGTGCTGAAGGACCTGATCACCTCGGAGTCCGACACCGAGATCACGATCGCGGCCATCATGACCGAGACCGCCAACTACTTCGGCATCAGCATCGAGGACCTGTGCGGCACCTCGCGCAGCCGCGCGCTCGTCAACGCCCGGCAGATCGCCATGTACCTGGCGCGCGAGCTGACCGAGCTGTCGCTGCCGAAGATCGGCCAGCAGTTCGGCGGCCGCGACCACACCACCGTGATGCACGCCGAGCGCAAGATCCGGTCGCTCATCGCCGAGCGCAGGTCGATGTACAACCAGGTCAACGAGCTGACAATGCGTATCAAACAGAGCAAGCGTGGATCTTGATGGTCATGCACAGCCTGTGGAAAACACTGTGGACCAGCGGAAACGCAAAATCGCCGCGTCGGTACGACCACCAATGCCGGGAAAAATCCGCCCACAAGGGCTGGGGACGAATCTGGGGACATCCTGAGGAGAACCTGGGGATGACTCGTGGATAACGTGTGGACAGCCTGTGAACAGTCGATCTGGGGCTCCAGAAGGCACCCTCGTACCCCGTGGACAACCTGTGGAAACCTCGTGGATAACCGGTGGATGAACACACCATGATCTGGGGACGGCCTGTGGGCAACGATTCTTCATCCCCAGGCGGCGAAGTTACCCCCAGGCGTCACCCACACCCTCGGTGGATGAAAATACGGGTGCTGACCTGCAAGGACTTCAGTTGTCCACAGTTCCCACAGCCCCTAGTGTGATGACCTCTTATCTCTCTTACTAAGAAAATCAAAGACCCATAGAGGGGTTCTCCCCGAACCGAGGTGCGGGAGAGTGAACACTTGAATCAACGACGAACCCAGGAGGCTGATCACCGTGATGTTCCGAATCGAGCGAGACGTCCTCGCTGAGGCGGTGGCATGGACGGCACGCAGCCTCCCGGCGCGCCCGTCGGTGCCCGTACTCGCCGGCATGCGCCTGGAGGTGACGGAGGGACAGCAGCTCAAGCTGTCGGGGTTCGACTACGAGGTCTCCGCCGAGGTCACGCTCGAACTCCAGACCGGTGAGGCGGGCGTCGTCCTGGTCTCGGGCAAGCTGCTCGCCGAGATCACCCGCGCGCTTCCCGCACAGCCTGTGGACTTCGTGGTGGAAGGCGCCAAGGCCGTCGTCACGTGCGGCAGCGCGCGCTTCACCCTGCTGACCATGCCTGTGGAGGACTACCCGTCGCTCCCGGCCATGCCGCCGGCCGCCGGAAAGGTGGGCAGCGACGTGTTCGCCGCCGCCGTCGGCCAGGTCGCCGTCGCGGCGGGCAGGGACGACACGCTGCCGATGCTCACGGGCGTGCGCATGGAGATCGAGGGCGAGACCGTCACCCTCGCCGCCACCGACCGCTACCGGCTGGCCGTGCGCGAGCTCAAGTGGCAGCCGGGCCAGCCCGACTTCGCCGCCATCGCGATGATCCCCGGCAAGACGCTGGCCGACACCGCCAAGGCCCTCGGCACCACCGGCGCCGAGGTGGAGATCGCGCTCAGCTCGGCCGGCGGCACCGGCGAGGGCATGATCGGCTTCTCCAGCGCGGGCCGGCGCACGACGACGCGGCTGCTCGACCCCGAGTTCCCCAAGTACCGCTCGCTGCTGCCGACGGAGTTCTCAGCGCGCGCGGACCTGTCCACAGGCCCGTTCGTCGAGGCGGTCAAGCGCGTGGCCCTGGTCGCCGAGCGCAACACCCCCGTACGCCTGGCGTTCAGGAGCGGCGAGGTCGTGCTGGAGGCCGGCAGCGGCGACGAGGCGCAGGCCGTCGAGGCGCTGCCTGTGGATTACGAGGGCGAGGAGATGAACATCGCCTTCAACCACCAGTTCCTGCTGGAGGGGCTCGGCGCGATCGACTCCGACGTGGCGCGACTGCAGATGACGACCTCGACCAAACCCGCCATCCTCACCGGGGGCAAGCCTGTGGACGAAGGCGCAGGTACGGACTACCGTTACCTGATCATGCCCATCCGCCTGTCGGGCTGATCCCGTCATCGGGGATGATGGAAGCCTGACAAGGGGGTAGAGGAGCGTCATGCAGATCGGCATGGTGGGACTGGGCAAGATGGGCGGCAACATGGCCGAGCGGCTGCGCCGCGGCGGCCATGAGGTGGTCGGTTACGACCATGATCCCGGCGTCAGCGACGTGGGAAGTCTGAAAGACCTGGTCGGACGGCTGTCGGCGCCGCGCGCGGTCTGGGTCATGGTTCCCGCGGGCAAGCCCACCCAGCAGACGATCGACGAGCTCGGCGAGCTGCTCGACGAGGGCGACATCGTCGTCGACGGCGGTAATTCACACTATGTGGACGACCAGAAGCACGCCGCCGAGCTGCGCGAGAAGGGCATCGGCTTCGTCGACTGCGGCGTGAGCGGCGGCGTGTGGGGGCTGCAGAACGGCTATGCCCTCATGTGCGGCGGCGAGCAGGCCGACGTCGACCGCCTCATGCCGATCTTCGAGACGCTCAAGCCCGAGGGCGAGGACGGCTTCGTCCACGCCGGTGACGTCGGTGCCGGCCACTTCGCGAAGATGGTCCACAACGGCATCGAGTACGGCATGATGCAGGCGTTCGCCGAGGGTTGGGAGCTTCTGGAGGCGTCCGACGTCGTCAAGGACGTCAGGGGCTCCTTCAGCAGCTGGCGCACCGGCACCGTCATCCGTTCGTGGCTGCTCGACCTGATGGTCCGGGCGCTCGACGACGACGAGCACCTCGACGAGCTCCGCGGTTACGCACAGGACTCCGGCGAGGGCCGGTGGACGGTCCAGGCGGCCGTCGACCACGCCGTGCCGCTGCCGGTGATCACCGCCGCCCTCTACGCGCGGTTCGCCTCGCGCCAGGACGACTCCCCCGCGATGAAGGTCGTCGCCGCGCTGCGCAACCAGTTCGGCGGCCACGCGATCACCTCGACCGAGGGCAGCACCGGCAAGGGTGCCGACTCGCCCGGCGCCGACGTGACCCCGCCGCGCGAAGCCGAGTAGTCCACAGGCGACAAGGGCGGGCCCGAGGTTTTCCACAGGACGGCACGCCGGTGACGCGGGCGGCCCCCGCGGCGCACTAACCTTCGTGGGGTGCATGTCGCCCACCTCTCGCTGACCGACTTCAGGTCCTACGCGTCCGTGGAGCTCGGTCTGGAACCGGGCGTCACGGCTCTCGTCGGGCCCAACGGCCAGGGCAAGACCAACCTGGTCGAGGCCCTCGGCTACGTCGCGACGCACTCCAGCCACCGGGTGGCCAACGACGCGCCGCTGGTGCGTCAGGGGGCCGCGCGGGCCATCGTGCGCTGCGCCGTCCACAGGGACGACCGGCGGGCGCTGGTGGAGCTGGAGATCAACCCGGGCAAGGCCAACCGGGCGCGGCTCAACCGCTCCCCCGTGTCCAGGCCGCGCGACGTCATCGGCCTGCTGCGCACGGTGCTGTTCGCGCCGGAGGACCTCGCGCTGTCCAAGGGCGACCCGTCCGAGCGCCGCCGCTTCCTCGACGACCTGCTGGTGGCCAGGGCCCCCAGGTTCGCCGGGGTCCGGGCCGACTACGACCGGGTGCTGAAGCAGCGCGGCGCCCTGCTGCGTACGGCCGCGCAGGCCCGGAGAGGCAGCAGGAGCGCCCGGCGGGCCGAGAGCGACACCGCGTTCACCGCCGCGGGCGCCGGCGACGTGCTGAGCACGCTGGAGGTCTGGGACGCCCACCTCGCCAGGCACGGCGCGGAGCTGTTGCAGGCGCGGCTCGATCTGATCGAGGCGCTGCGCCCGCTGGTGGCCGGGGCCTACTCCGCGCTGGCCCCCACGAGCGCCCCCGCGACGCTGGCCTACCGCAGCACGTTGTCCACAGGTGGGGACGCCGCGGAGGACGAAGTCGCCGGTGAGCGGGGATCTCCCGATGCGCAGACGTTATCCACAGACTTGGGGAAAACCCTTGAACAGCAGCTCCGCGACCGGCTGTTGGAGGTTCGCCAGTCCGAGCTGGAACGGGGTGTCACACTCGTCGGCCCACACCGCGACGACCTGATCCTGGGCCTCGGCGACCTGCCCGCCCGCGGCTACGCCAGCCACGGCGAGTCGTGGTCGTTCGCGCTGGCGCTGCGCCTGGCCGCCTACGACCTGCTGCGGGCCGACGGCGGCGACCCGGTGCTGATCCTCGACGACGTGTTCGCCGAGCTGGACAGCCAGCGCAGGCGCAGGTTGGCTGAGATCGTCGCGCCGGCCGAACAGGTGCTGATCACCGCCGCCGTGCCCGACGACGTGCCGAAGGAGCTGTCCGGAGCCCGTTTCGACGTCGCTGAGGGGAGCGTGACCCGTGTCCGATGAGCAGCACAACGCGGCGGCCAGGGGGGCCGCCATGGCGAGGGAGAAGCTCGCGCAGGCCAAGGCCGACGCGGCCAAGCGCGGCCAGCTCCCGCGCCGCGAGCCCAGGCGCAAGGCCGGCCCGCGCAGGGAGGTCGGCGATCCCCAGCTCTTCGGCCGGGCCATCGCCGACCTGCTGGCCGACCGCGGCTGGGAGCGGTCGGCGGCCGTCGGCGCGGTGTTCGGCCGGTGGAAGGAGATCGTCGGTCCCGACCTGGCCGCCCACACCCGGCCGGAGTCGTTCGACGAGGGCGAGGTGCTCATCGCGGCCGATTCCACGGCCTGGGCGACGCAGGTCAGGCTGCTCGCGCGCACCCTCATACGCAGGCTCAACGAGGAGCTGGGTGACGGGGCCGTGACAAAGGTCAAGGTCAGGGGGCCGCAGAACGCGCCCCGGCCCACAGGGGGATTGCGGGTGACCGGAAGCAGGGGGCCCGGCGACACCTATGGTTAGGGCGCCGGGGGCGATCAGACCGCCGCAGACGCGATAAGCCCCCTTTCCGAAGGGGGGATGCTTGAGTGGGGGGCAAAACGAGCTAGGGCGCATCACAGGCGCGTGTATTGCCACCACGGGCTCCGGGAAGCGGTAGAATGAAAAAGGATTCCGGACACGTCCGCTTGCGTGTCACCCCGGCAGCAAGCCGACTCCCCCGGGTGACCGCGCATCGGGGCACTCACGACGGTGACGGGCACGGCAGGGGCAGCATCAGGTTGATGGCCTCCCCCGCCGCGTGTCCGCGGCAGGAGGATTTCGCAGTTGTCCTACGACGCTAGCTCAATCACCGTACTCGAAGGACTTGAGGCGGTTCGCAAACGCCCGGGTATGTATATCGGCTCGACCGGTGAGCGCGGCCTGCACCACCTCGTCTACGAGATCGTGGACAACGCGGTGGACGAGGCCCTGGCCGGTTTCGCCAACAGGATCGACATCACGCTGCTGGCCGACGGCGGCGTGCGCGTGATCGACAACGGCCGCGGCATCCCCACGGGCATCCACCCCGTGGAGAAGCGCTCGGCCGTCGAGGTCGTGCTGACCACGCTCCACGCGGGCGGCAAGTTCGACAGCCAGTCCTACGCGGTCTCCGGCGGCCTGCACGGCGTCGGCTCGGCCGTCGTCAACGCGCTGTCCACCGCCATGGACGTCGAGGTCAAGCAGAACGGCCACTTCTGGCGGCAGCGCTACGAGCACTCCAAGCCCACCGCGCCGCTGGCCCAGGGCGAGGAGACCGACGAGACCGGCACGACGATCACGTTCTGGCCCGATCCCGACGTCTTCGAGACCACCACCTGGAACTACGAGACGCTCTCGCGCCGGTTCCAGGAGACGGCCTTCCTCAACAAGGGCCTGACGATCACGTTCACCGACGAGCGGCCCGACCACGTCAACGGCGAGCCCCTCACGGTCGAATACCACTACGAGGGCGGCCTGGCCGACTTCGTCAAGCACCTCAACGCCAAGAAGGAGGCGGCGCACGCGTCGATCGTCTCCTTCGAGGAGGAGGGCGACGGCATCGCGGTCGACATCGCCATGCAGTGGAACAACTCCTACTCGGAGTCGGTCTACACGTTCGCCAACATGATCAACACGGCTGAGGGCGGCACCCACGAGGAAGGCTTCCGCGCGGCGCTGACGACCATCGTCAACCGCTACGCGCGCGAGCAGAAGTTCCTCAAGGAGGGCAAGGACGACAACCTCTCCGGCGAGGACGTCCGCGAGGGCCTGACGGCGATCATCTCGGTCAAGCTGTCCGACCCGCAGTTCGAGGGCCAGACCAAGACCAAGCTGGGCAACACCGAGGCCAAGTCGTTCGTGCAGAAGGCGTGCAACGACCATCTGCGCGACTGGTTCGAGCGCAACCCCGGCGAGGCCAAGGACATCATCAACAAGTCGCTGCAGGCCAGCCGCGCCCGCATAGCGGCCCGCCAGGCCCGCGACCTGACCAGGCGCAAGTCGCTGCTGGAGTCCGGCAGCGGCCTTCCCGGCAAGCTGGCCGACTGCCAGTGGAACGACCCGGAGAAGTGCGAGCTGTTCATCGTCGAGGGCGACTCGGCCGGCGGCTCCGCCAAGGGCGGCCGCGACTCGCGCTTCCAGGCGATCCTGCCCATCCGCGGCAAGATCCTCAACGTGGAGAAGGCGCGGATCGACAAGGTCCTGAAGAACAACGAGGTCCAGGCGCTCATCACCGCCCTGGGCACCGGCGTGCACGACGAGTTCGACATCGCCAAGCTGCGTTACCACAAGGTGATCCTGATGGCCGACGCCGACGTCGACGGCCAGCACATCAACACCCTGCTGCTGACGCTGCTGTTCAGGTTCATGCGGCCGCTGATCGAGGCCGGGCACGTCTACCTGTCGTGCCCGCCGCTCTACAAGATCAAGTGGGACCGGAAGGGCGATGACGCCTCCTACGCCTACTCCGACTCCGAGCGCGACGCCGTCATCAACGACGGCATCGCCCAGGGCAAGGCCGACCCGCGGCCGCGCGACAACGTCCAGCGCTTCAAGGGCCTCGGCGAGATGAACGCCGGCCAGCTCTGGGAGACCACCATGAACCCGGCGACCCGGCTGCTGCGCCTGGTCACGCTCGACGACGCGGCCCAGGCCGACGACCTGTTCAGCGTGCTCATGGGCGAGGACGTCGAGGCGCGGCGTGACTTCATCATCCGCAACGCGCGCGACGTTCGCTTCCTCGACGTTTAAGAAGGACCTGAACCTGTGACGGACGTGAACACCACTCCCCCGGCTGAGCGCATCGAGCCGGTGGACATCCAGTCGGAGATGCAGCGCAGCTACATGGACTACGCGATGTCCGTCATCGTGTCCAGGGCGCTGCCTGACGTGCGCGACGGTCTCAAGCCGGTGCACCGGCGGGTGCTCTACGCGATGTACGACGGTGGCTACCGTCCCGACCGCGGCTACTTCAAGTGCGCCCGCGTCGTCGGTGACGTGATGGGCACCTACCACCCGCACGGCGACACCTCGATCTACGACGCGCTGGTCCGCCTGGCCCAGCCGTGGTCGCTGCGCTATCCCCTGGTCGACGGGCAGGGCAACTTCGGCTCGCCGGGCAACGACCCGGCGGCCGCGATGCGGTACACCGAGTGCAAGCTCGCGCCCATCGCCATGGAGATGCTGCGCGACATCGACAAGGACACCGTCGACTTCCGTCCCAACTACGACGGCAAGTCGCAGGAGCCCGACGTCCTGCCGGCGCGGTTCCCGCAGCTGCTGGTCAACGGCTCGGGCGGCATCGCGGTCGGCATGGCGACCAACATCCCGCCGCACAACCTGCGCGAGGTCTCGGCCGCCGTCAGGTGGTACCTGGAGAACCCGGAGGCCGACGACGAGGAGCTGCTGGAAGCCTCGATCAAACTGGTCAAGGGGCCCGACTTCCCGACCAAGGCGCTGATCGTCGGACGCCGGGGCATCGAGGACGCGTACCGCACCGGGCGCGGGTCGATCACCATGCGCGCGGTGGTCGAGGTCGAGGAGGACAAGGGGCGGCAGGCGCTCGTCGTCACCGAGCTGCCGTACCAGGTCAACCCGGACAACCTGGCGCTGAAGATCGCGGAGCTCGTGCGCGAGGGCAAGCTCACGGGCATCGCCGACGTACGCGACGAGAGCTCCTCGCGGGTCGGGCAGCGCCTGGTGATCGTGCTCAAGCGCGACGCGGTCGCCAAGGTCGTCCTCAACAACCTGTACAAGCACACCCAGCTCCAGGACACCTTCGGCGCCAACATGCTGGCGCTGGTCGACGGCGTGCCGCGCACGCTGCGGCTCGACCAGTTCGTCCGCCACTACGTGGCCCACCAGGTCGAGGTCATCGTCCGCAGGACGCGCTACCTGCTGCGCAAGGCCGAGGAGCGCGCGCACATCCTGCGCGGGCTGCTGAAGGCCCTTGAGCGGCTCGACGACGTCATCGCCCTCATCCGGGCCTCGGAGTCGGCCTCGCACGCCCAGCAGGGCCTCATGGGGCTCCTGGAGATCGACGAGGTCCAGGCGCAGGCCATCCTGGACATGCAGCTGCGCAAGCTGGCCGCCCTGGAGCGGCAGGCCATCCAGGACGAGTACGACTCCCTGATGACCCAGATCGCCGAGTACAACTCGATCCTGGCCAGCGAGGCCCGCCAGCGCGAGATCATCGGCGACGAGCTGGCCGAGGTCGTCAACCGCTACGGCGACGAGCGCAAGACCGAGATCATCGCCTACGACGGCGACATGTCGATCGAAGACCTCATCGCCGAGGAGGAGATCGTCGTCACGATCACCCGCGGCGGTTACGCCAAGCGGACCCGTACCGATCTCTACCGGGCGCAGAAGCGGGGCGGCAAGGGCGTACGCGGCGCCCAGCTGCGCCAGGACGACATCGTCGACCACTTCTTCGTCACCACGACGCACCACTGGCTGCTGTTCTTCACGAACAAGGGCCGGGTGTACCGGGTCAAGGCGTACGAGCTGCCTGATGCCGGGCGTGACGCCCGTGGCATGCATCTCGCGAACCTTTTGGCCATGCAGCCCGACGAAACAGTCATGGAAGTTCTCGACCTCCGCGACTACGACGTCGCCCCCTACCTGGTGCTCGCCACGCGCAGCGGCCTGGTCAAGAAGACGCGCCTGTCCGAGTACGACTCCCCCAGATCGGGCGGTCTGATCGCGATCAACCTGCGCGAGGACGACGAGGTCATCGGCGCCCGCATGGTCTCCGAGACCGACGATCTGCTGCTCGTCTCCAAGGGCGCGCAGTCGATCAGGTTCACCGCCTCCGACGAGGCGCTACGGCCCATGGGCCGCGCGACCAGCGGTGTCATCGGCATGAGGTTCCTCGAAGGGGACGAACTTCTCGCCATGAATCGGATTGCCGACGGTCAAGACGTGCTTATCGCCACGAAGGCTGGGTACGCAAAACGGACGCCAGTGGAGCAGTATCCAGTTCAAGGACGTGGCGGTAGAGGCGTGCTGACTGCGAAAATCGTGAGTGCCCGTGGCAAGCTGGTCGGAGCCGTCATGGTCAACCCAGAGGACGAGGTCTTCGCGATCACGTCCGCCGGCGGGGTGATCCGGACGAGTGCCGGCGAGATCAAGCAGTCCGGCCGCCAGACCATGGGAGTGCGATTGATGAACCTCGCCGAAGGCGACAGCGTGGTTGCCCTCGCCCGGAACGCGGAGTCAATGGAGACTCCGGTGGAGAATGAGGAAGACGGGGGAGGAGAGTAAATCATGAGCGCCCAGGGTGGCACCGCCAGAGCCCAGGCGGCGTCGGGTAACGGACAGCAGCCGAAGAAGTCCACTGAGCCGGAGATCTTCAACTCGGTCGACGGCGAGCAGGACAAGACGCCCAGGCAGGGCGCCGCTGCTCAGCCTCGTTCCAAGGACGAGCCGCAGGCGGAGGGCAACGAGACGGTGCGCATCCGTCCGTCGCTCACCTCCGAGGCACCTCCGCCCGTCGAGAGGCCCAAGAAGAAGTCGTCGAACAACGCGGGGTCCAGGCTTCCCCGCAAGGCACACCTGGTGCTGCGCCGCATCGAGCCGTGGTCGGCCATGAAGTTCAGCTTCGTGGTCTCCCTGGTCTGCTTCGTGGTGCTCTTCGTGGCAGTCGCCGTCCTTTACGGCGTGCTGTCCGCCCTGGGGGTGTTCGACTCGCTCGTCGACCTGGTCAACCAGCTCGGCAAGGGTGAGCAGGGGCAGAGCTCGATCCCGATCGACATCGCCTCGTGGTTCGAGCCGGTGCGGATCCTCGGGTACACCGCGCTGATCGGCGCCGTGAACGTGGTGCTGATCACCGCTCTGTCCACGCTGGGCGCGGTCATCTACAACATCGCCTCCGACCTGGTCGGTGGCGTTGAGGTGACGTTCAGCGAGGCCGAATAGCAGGTTCGGGCGGGGGCTCGTGCCGTACCGGGGTGGCTGGTGCGGCACGAGCAGCCCGTCGGACACGGTAAGCTTTTCTCGTCCGAACAACCGGTTCGCCTCCAACAGGCGAATGCGATAAGGTTCGGTGTGCGCGGGGCTATAGCTCAGACGGTTAGAGCGCTTCCCTGATAAGGAAGAGGTCCCAGGTTCAAGTCCTGGTAGCCCCACATAGTTTGAAGGCCATTTCCGTCAATCGGAAGTGGCCTTTTTTGTTGTCCGGGTGACTGGCGCTTTTCGGCCGGGCGTGGGGTGTCGCCGACGACCGTACGTAGGATTGTCCGGATGGGGATGTACGTCTCAGTGCGTGGCTGGCTTGAGCTGGACTTCGCCCATAGGCCGGACGCCGAACGCGTCATCGGGGACGACCACTACTCCGGCGGCTGGGCGTGGCCGGTGAAGCCGTTCAACTGGACGCTCTACCTGTTCTACGGGGGCGACGTCAGAGAGGGCGCGCTCCACGAGATCCGGGCCCGGGTCGAACGACTGGCGGCCCTGCCACCGGTCGACGAGGACGGCGATCGGCCGCGGGGAGTGTTCGTGGTCACCGACGAGCGGGGCCGGGCCTGGTGCTGGCACGTTCGGGAAGGTGCGGTTCTCGACGTCGCGGCACCGGATATCGCATGGTTGGCGAGTTAGCGCCGGAAACAGGCTTTCGGCACAGCGGGGGTTCTGCGACTAACGGCCGATGTCCGAGAAATCGGAGATTCTCGGGGACGTCGGAGTTCGAGCGGTGGCAGAATCTCGCGGATGTCGAGGGCGGGGTCGTTGTGGCGGCAGCGGGATTTCGTGCTCCTGTGGAGCAGTCAGACCACCAGCTCGCTCGGGAACGAGATCTCCTATTTGGCATTACCCCTGGTCGCGGGGCTTTTGTTGAATGCCTCTCCGATGGAGCTCGGGCTGTTGACGGCGGCCCGGCGGTTGCCCGTGTTGTTCGCGTCGTTGCCGGCGGGATCGGCATACGGGGCACCCCTCTGGTGTTCTCCGCCGGGATGCTGGCCGGTCCGGTGGTGATGTGGTTCTCGCCGTTGCGCACGTCCCGGCGGGAGATCGAGCGGGACGTACGGACGGCGGCGGCGGGATGGCGCGGGAGCCGGATCACACGGCGAAGAGCAGGGCGGCGTTGACGAGGAGGGCGACGGCGGTCGCGAAGTGCACGCCGAAGGCGACCGCCTTGGTGCCGCCGTTGCGCAGCACGATCAGGGTGTCGCCCAGGGGGAGCAGCGCGACGATCAGCATGAACCAGGCTTCGGCCTGGGCGCCGACGAAGGCCAGCAGAGCCAGGCCGAGCAGCCCGTACGTGCCGTCGCGCAGCCCCTTGATGGTCAGGTAGGCGCGGTCCTGCCCGGCGGGGACGCCGTAGCCGGTGGCCGCGGCAACGGGGACGAACAGGAAGCGGGCGCCGATGAACACGACCAGCAGGTTGAGGGCGATGGCGAGGCCGTAGGCAAGGGTGGTGAGCATGTCCGTCTCCAGAAATCTAGCGCTGCTAGGAACGAGGATGACGCTAGCAGAACGATGGCAGAAGCGCTAGCGGTGCTAGGGTTGGGAGCATGTCAATCCAGGCGCGCCGGGAGCGCGAACGTGCGGAACGCGAGAAGCTGATCATCACGGCCGCCTGCGAGCTGGCCGAGGCCGAGGGCTGGGAGGCGGTGACGACGCGGCGGCTGGCCGAGCGCATCGAGTACAGCCAGCCGGTGCTCTACAGCCACTTCAAGGGCAAGGGTGCGATCATGGCGGCCGTCGCCGTGGAGGGCTGCGTCATCCTCGCGGAGGAGCTGCGCGCGGCCCGGATGGCGGCGCCGGACGCGGCCAGTGTCCTCGCGGGCGTCGGCGCCGCCTACACGGCCTTCGCCGAGCGGCGTCCGGCGCTCTACGACGTCATCTTCAACCAGAACGTCGACCTGCCGTTCGCCACGCAGGAGGCTCCGGCGGCCCTTCACGCGGCGTTCGGTGAGCTGGTCGAAGGGCTGCGCCCGCATGCCGGGAAGGAGGAGGACCTGTCCCTGCTCACCGAGACCTACTGGGCCGCCCTGCACGGGCTCGTCACGCTCACGAGAGGCAAGCGGCTGCCGCCCGAGCATCATGACCGCAGGCTGGAGCTGCTCCTGAAGCGGTTCGCGACCTGACGGTTTGACCTTGTCACCGGCGTCAACGTCTACCCTCGTGGCCCGCCCACCGAAGAGAACGGACCACGCCCGTGACCACGCATCGCACGACCCTTGTCGAGCTCGACCAGAGCTTCTTCGACGCCCTGGTGGCCAACGACCACGACCGCCTGAAGGACCTGCTGACGGACGACTTCGTCCTGGTGGGGGTCGAGGACGGGACGGTCGCCGACAAGGGCGTCCTGCTCGATCTGGTGGCTTCGGGGAGCCTCCGGTTCCCGAAGATCGACTCGTTCCCGGACGAGGCGATCGTGCGGGTCATCGGGGACGTGGGCATCGTCGTGGGGCGTACGGGGATGAACTTCACGAACGCCGACGGCAGCACGTTCAGCGCGGGGAGCCGGTACACGCACGTGTACACGTCCGGCCCCGACGGGAGCTGGCGGCTCGTCTCGGCGCAGGGTACGGCAATCAAGGGATGACCCGGCGGACCGGCCCGCTCGCGCCAGAGGCGCGGGTGGCCCGGCTTCACGCGGAGGCGTAGGGCCCGGCTTTATGCGGAGGTGTGAGCGGGTCAGCCGCCTTCCGGTTTCCGCCATTCCGCGGTGACCTTGAGGTGCGCCTCGCCCGTCGACTCGGCGACGACCACGCCGGCCTTGGCGGTCAGCTTCATCCCGAACTCCACCGTGACCACGTCCGGCGGCTCCGGGCACGACCGCATGCGGCGCAGGACGTCGTTGGCGAAGGCCTGGACGCGCTCAAGGCCCGCGCCCAGCGCCTCGGGCATGCGTTCGACGGCCGCCCGCGCCCGTCCGGCGGGGAGCGGTTCGTCGCCGGGCCGCTCGTTGACCTCCACGAGCACGGTGCCGCCGTCGTCGAGGGGGACCTCAAGGAAGTAGCGCACGGTCGGCCTCCTGTCCTGGGACAGGAGCAAGCATGATGGACGGGTCCGCCCGGCGGAGGCTCTTTCGCGTCCGCAGGCTCTCCGGCGCAAAGTTATCCACAGGATGGGGATAGTTGTCCACAGCGGTGGAGAAGTCTGAAATCATTGACATGATGTCTGTATTGTTTTACCTTCCCTGCTTGTGATGTCGTACGAGGAAAAGGGCGCCTGGGTCTATCTCGTGGCGACGGTGGGCACCTATGCGGCCTACGTCATCGTCATCCTGGGCCGGGCCGGCGGCGGTCCGCTCAGCGCCGTCCCCTACGTCGCGCCGATGTCGTGGGCGATCGGGATCAGCGTCGGCCTGTCGATCGCGGGCCGTATCGTGGTCGAGATCGTGAAGCCCAGCGAGAGTCACCAGAGCGACGTGCGAGACCGGGAAATCAACCGTTCCGCCCAACATGTCGGGGGCGTTGTCCTGGGGGTCTCCATGATGGTCCCCCTTGGTCTGACCATGGCGGAAGCCGACCACTTCTGGATCGCCAACGCCATCTACGCGGCACTCGTCCTGTCCGCACTGGTAGCCACCCCGTTGAGGCTCATCGCCTATCGGAGGGGCCTGTAGGGATGGGCAAGCCGACCAAGGTCACCAACTCCATCAGGGCTCTGCGGTTCGCGCACGGGGAGATGACGCAGGCCGAACTGGCCCAGCGGATCGGCGTCACGCGGCAGACCGTCATCGCCATCGAGCAGGGCCGCTATTCACCCACTCTTGAGGTGGCCTTTCAGATCGCCAGGGTGTTCCGGGTGCCTCTGGACGACGTCTTCCAGTATCCGGAGCCCGAGGGCTAGTTATCCACAGGCGCGTCGGTTTTCCACAGGCTGTCGAGGGCGGTGGCGACGGCCGCGATGGACTCGTGCGCGGAGCGGATGCGGGCGGTCTGATCGTCGTCCGTCCAGCCGAGCCGCAGGCCCTCCTCGGCCAGCGCGTCGAACGCCGTGAACGCGGCCAGCTTCTGGCGCAGGACCTTCGACCAGGCGTCGTCCTCGATCCGGTAGAAGACGTTGCGCTCCCCCGGTCTGCGGAGCTTGTGGACGAGCCGGATCGACGTCAGGAGCTGCATGGTCGTCGTCAGCGACGCGCGGCTCGCGCCGATGGCGTCGGCGATGTCGGACGCGGTCTGCGCGGGCGGCTGGCAGACCATGAGCCAGCCCAGGACGCGGCCGGTGATCGGAGCCAGGCCCCACTCCTCGGAGACGAAGTCCGCCACCCTCTCCACCCAGTCGAGCACCTGCTCCCGGCCCGGACCGTCCGGCGACTGCATGTGGGACCCTCTCCATCGACATCGCCATGTGTGAGGCGTCAAATACTAAGAGTAACGAAGGGCGGGCTGCTGACGCTGGATCCATGATCGTCGTCATGTGGCCGCTGCCGCTCCTCCCTCTGGTCCCCTGCGCACCTGCTTCACCGCCCTGCCATCCGTCTGAGCTGCTGCTCCCTGGCTCCGGCGTCGCCCGGCAGGCCGCGCTCGGCCAGCAGGCCGGCCACGCGCTCGCGGGCCTCGGCGGGGTAGTGGCCGTCGTACTTGAACTTGGCGCGCGCCTCCACCACCGCCAGCCGCAGCCCGCGCAGGCCGGGCAGGTGCCGGTGGTACGGCCCCTCGCCGGCCGCCACGACGCCGTGCGCGCCGTCGGGCTGGAAGTGGGCGAGCTGGCGGCGCAGGATCTCCGCCTTGTCCTCGGGGTCGTCCACCACCTCGGCCCGGCAGGTGAGCTGGACGGAGGCGTAATAGCTGGTGGGCACGCCGGTCTCGGGGTCGCCCTTGCGCCATCCGCCGGGGATGTAGGCGTAGTCGTCGTGCACGCTCAGCAGGACCAGCGGATCGCGCTCGATCGCCGCCCACACGGGGTTGGGTCTGGCCAGGTGGAGCAGCACCTCGGCGGCGCCGTCGAAGAGGAAGTGGGTGGGGACGACGACGGGCGGGCCGCCGTCGACGCCGTTCGCGGCGAGCTGGCCGAAGTCGCGGGTGGCCAGCCAGGCGCGCCACTCGTCGTCGTCCCGTGCCGCGTCCCAGGGGTGAATGAGCACGCGAAACCCTCCCGTCGGAGTTTGTATTAGTACATAATGGTTTTTGTGTCAGGAACATACACGATCGTTGGGGGGACGGCCAGCGAGATCGCGGCGGGCGTCGAGGCCGCCGTGTCCGCCGGGCTGCTCCTTCCCGGGACGCACCTGCCGCCCGTGCGCGAGGTGGCCGCCATGGCCGAGGTCAGCCCTAATACCGCCGCGGCCGCGTACCGGCTGCTGCGGGAGCGCGGGATCGTCGAGACGGCCGGTCGGCGCGGCACCCGGGTCAGGCCGCGGCCGGCCACCACCACCCGCGAGGAGATCCGGATCGAGGTGCCGCCGGGTGTGCGCGACCTGTCGCACGGCAATCCCGACCCGGCTCTGCTGCCGCCGCTGCACGACGCGCTCGCCGCCGCGGCCAGGGCGCACGAGCAACGCCCGGCCATGTACGGCACGGGCGACGACGACGACCTCCTCTCGCTGGCCGCCGCCCGCCTGCGTGCCGACGGCGTGCCCGCCGCGCCGCTCGCGATCACCTCGGGCACCCTCGACGCGGTGGAGCGAGTCCTGATCGCCCACCTTCGTCCCGGCGACCCGATCGGCGTCGAGGACCCGGGCTGGACGGCCCTGCTCGACCTGGTCGCCGCCCTGGGGCTGCGGCCGGTCCCGATGCGGCTGGACGACGAGGGCCCGCTGCCGGACGAGCTCGACCGGGCGTTGCGGGCGGGCGTACGAGCGGTGGTGATCACCGCCCGCGCCCAGAACCCCACCGGCGCGGCCGTCACCGCGGCACGGGCCGCGGACCTGCGTGCCCTGCTGGCCACCCGGCCAGACGTGGTGCTGATCGAGGACGACCACGGCGCGAGCCTGGTGGACCTCCCCCTCCATCCCCTGGCCGGCGTGACGACCCGCTGGCTGCTCACCCGCTCGACGGCCAAGGCGTTCGGCCCTGACCTGCGGCTGGCGCTCGTCACGGGCGACCCCGTCACGCTCGACCGGCTGCGCGGCCGGCAGCGGCTGGCCGCGGGCTGGGTCAGCCATCTGCTGCAGCGCGCGGTCGCCCACCTGTGGCGCGCACAGGCTGTGGACACCGCGGCCGTCGCCGCCGCGTACGCCGGGCGCCGGGACGGCCTGATCGAGGCGCTGGCCGCGTGTGGCGTACGGGCGCACGGCCGCAGCGGGCTCAACGTCTGGGTCCCGGTCGCCGACGAGACCACCGCGGTCACCCGGCTGCTGGCCCTCGGCTGGGCCGCCGCGCCCGGCGCCCGCAACCGCGTCCGGACGCCGCCCGCGCTGCGCCTGACGGTCTCCACGCTCACGCCCGACGAGCTGCCGCGCCTCGCCGACGACCTGGCCGCCGCCCTGCGCCCGCCCACGACCGGCCGGTACGGCTGACCGTACGCGCCCCGCGATCAGCGGTGCGGCTCCAGGGACATCGCCGGGGCCGGCTCGGCGCACCGCGTCCGGCGCAGGGAGTGGACCAGCACGCCCAGCGCGCCCACGATGAGCACGAGCAGGGCCGCCCTGGTGGCCGCGGGCCAGCCGGCGTCCAGGGAGCCGAGGAACACCGTGCCGGTGATCGTGCCGCCGAGCACGCCGCCGGTCTCCTGCACCGTCCCCAGCACCCCGGCCGCCGCGCCCGCGCGCTCCCGGCGTACGGACGCGAGGACCGAGGAGAGCAGCGGCGACATGAGCAGGCCCATCCCCGCGCCCGCCACCAGCAGCGCGCCCGCCACCAGGTACGGCGACTCCCCCGCCTGGTACAGCAGCCCGAGCCCCAGCAGCAGCGCCAACGGGCCGACCGGGCGCGGCGCCCGTGCCGAGCGCGGCGAGGCCAGGAAGAAGCCGGCGTTCAGCGCGGTGCACACCGCCCCGGCGGCCAGGGGGCCGAGGCGGAGCCCGTCCTGGAGGTGGAGGGCGAGCACGAACGACAGGCCCGCCGAGGTGCCGAACAGCAGCGCGACCGCCGCCAGCCCGGCCGCGAACCCCTTCTCGCGGAACACCGCCAGGTCCAGCAGCGGCGCACGGCCGGTCGCCGCCAGCCGCCGCTGCCGCCGGACGAACGCCGCCAGCGTGAGTGCCGCGCCGCCCAGGCACGGCCACGTCCACTGCGGCCAGCCCTCCTCCCGGCCCTGGACCAGCGGCAGCACGACGCCCACCAGTCCCGCCGCGACCAGCGCCGCCCCCGCCAGGTCCAGCCCCGTACGCGCCCCGGCCCCGGCGACGCGGGGGACCAGCCGCCCGGTCAGCGCCAGCGCCGCCAGGCCGATCGGCACGTTGACCAGGAAGCACGCCCGCCAGCCGAGCCCGAGGGGATCGGCCGCCACCAGCAGCCCGCCCACGACCTGGCCGCTCATCCCGGCCAGGCCCACCACCGTGCCGTACCAGCCGAACGCCCTGGCCCGGTCCGTGCCCGGGAACAACGCCCCGACCAGCGTGAGGACCTGCGGCGCGAGCAGCGCCGCCGCGACGCCCTGCGCCACCCGGGCGAGCACGAGCGCGGCGGTGTCCGGCGCGCCACCGCAGGCCGCCGAGGCGAGCGTGAACAGGGCCAGCCCGGCGGCGAAGAGGCGGCGCGGCCCGTAGAGGTCGCCGAGCCGTCCCGAGACGATCAGGCCCGCCGCGTACGCCAGCCCGTACCCGGCGATCACGAACTGGATCGCCGCGTCGCCCGCCCGTAGGTCGGCGCGGATCGAGGGCACGGCCACGTTCGCGACGAAGAAGTCGAGCGTGGTCATGAACACCGCGACCAGCAGCACGGGCAGGGCCGCCCAGCGAGGACGGAGGGACATCAGGGACTCCAGGGGAGGGAGGAACCGGGCGGTGGGAGAACACCGGCGGGCGCCGGACGGTTGACCTCACCCTGGAGTCAGGCGATTACGGTTTCCTGCTGATGGGCTACGGAATCAGCGTCATAATGACGCTCAATGCCGAAATTTCAGGGGTTAGGGGAGTTTGCGGCGGCGATCGCCCCCGTCATCGACGCGGCCCACGTCAACGTGCACGCCGCCGCCGGCAGAGCCCTCCTGGACCTGGGCGAACGCTCCGGCCTGACCTGCGGCCTGCTCAACGACCTGCGCTTCGTGCTTCCGCTGCGCCCGGTGACCACGGCCGCGCTCGCCGCCGTCCACCGGTACGGCGACGTGACCGAAAGCGTCGACGTCCACCTGCGCGAAGGCGCGCTCGAACGGGACGCCGACGGGGCGCTGCGGCTCACGTCCGAGGGCCGGGCGTTCGTGGACGGCCTGTACGCCGCGCACGCCGAGGCGGCCGGCCGCGTCTGGGCGGGCCATGACGTGACCGGACTCGCCGCGTCCGCGGGCGGCGTGCTCGACCGGGCCGTACGCGTGCCGGGCGGCGCCCTGGAGATGATGGCGCCGCCGTACGAGCCGGACGGCGCCCCCGCCGGGCTGCTGCTGTTCAACCGGCTCGCCGTGCTGCGCTACCACCGGGCGGACGCGCACGCCGAGTCCTGGCGCGCGGCCGGGCTGACCGCGGCCGGGATCGTCGCCCTGAGAGGCGGCCCGCTGCGGGACGCGATCGAGGCGGACACGAACCGGCGGGCCGCCGACCCGTACAGGGCCATGACGGACGGCGCCCGCCAGACCCTGTACGACGGCCTCCTCGGTCTCGTCTAGAGTGCCGCGAGCAGCCGTCCGACCTGCGTGCGGTCGTTGACGCCCAGCTTCTCGTAGGCCGCCTGCAGATGGTTGGCCGCCGTCCGGGTGGACAGCGTCAGCCGGTCGGCGATCTGCCGGTTCGTCAGCCCGGCCGCCGCCAGCTTGACGATCTCCCGCTGCCGCGGCGTGAGCCCCGGCGTGGCCAGCTCGACCAGCGCGGGCGTCGAGACCCCCGGACACCGCTTGGCCAGCGCCCACGCCCTGGTCTGCGCCCCCCTGGCCAGCGTGCCCCGGCCGGCCCGGCGATGGGCCGCCGACTCCTGGGCGAGGGCCTCGGCGGCGTACAGGATCAGGCCGAGCCGTTCGAACTCGGCGGCGACGTCCCGCAGCTCGGCGGGGTCGCCGTCGGCCCGCGCGTGCCGGGCGAACAGCCCCGCCAGCGGCCCGTCCACCCGTTCGGCGAGCGTGCCCAGCCGCCGGGCCGCCAGGGCGGGCACGCCGAGCCGCACCAGGTCGTGCAGCGCGAACATCAGCTGCCCGAACTGCTCGTGCTGCTCGGCCAGCCCGGCGGCCGACAGGCACAGGCTCACCGCCTCCTCCAGGTCACCCGCCGAGGCTGCCACCCAGACCGCGGCCTGGAGCACCGGCTGCCGGGTGAACGCCCACCGCGAGGCCGACTCCTCGGCCTCGGCCAGCACGGCCCGAGCCGCCGCCGTCTCCCCCAGCAACGCCCGCGCGTGGGCCAGCTCGGCCAGGCACCGCCCCCGGTACGGCGTGCGCGCGGGCAGCCGGGCCGCGTCCTCCCTGGCCCAGCGGGCCGCCCCGGACGCGTCGCCGCGCAGCCTGCCGACCATCGCCCGGTACGCCCCGAACCCCGACACCGACAGCTCGGCCGCCGCCGGCTCCATGCCCTCCGCGGCCGTGCGCGCCGCCGCGTCCAGCCGGCCGGAGAACACCTGGGCGGCGCAGCGCGCGTCCAGCAGGGTCGGCAGCGCGTGCGGGGCGTCGTCGTCCCAGTCGTCCATGTCCGCGAGCGCCCGCCCGGCCACGGCGAGCGCGCGTTCCGTACGGCCCGCGTAGGCGTCGGTCCACGCCTCCAGCCCGGCCGCGTGCGCCGCGCCTCGCACGGTCATCGGCGCGCCCGCGCGCGCCCGCGCCAGCGACCCGGCGGCCCCGGTCAGCCGCCCGGCGAAGAAGTCGGCGACGCCCCGGTAGATGTGCGCCTCCTGCCGCCAGGCCGGGTCGGCCAGCGCCTCGGCCGCCAGGTCGAGCACCCGGCACGCCTCGGCGTCCGCGCCCGCCCAGGCGAGGTTCATGCCCAGGCTGAAGGCGTGCTGCGCGCGCTCGCCCTCGGTGACGGCGTTCCTGGCCGCCTGCCGCAGCGCCGTCAGGGCGGCGTCCGGGTCGCCCAGCACCATCAGCACCTGGCCGAGCAGCGCGACCGCCGCCACGCCCGCGCCCGCCTCGATCGCGGCCCTGGCCAGCCGGGCGGCCAGCCGCGGCTCACGCCTGGCCCAGGCCAGTTCCGCGGCCGACAGCAACATCTCCGGCGCCGCGGCCGACCCGCTGTCCAGCCGCCAGACGGCCGCTCGCAGCTCGTCCTCGCGCCGCCGCAGGCCGCTGGCCTCCAGGGCCTCGGCCAGCGTCCGCAGCCGCCGCCTGGCCCGCAAGGTGCCGCAGTCGCCGCGGACCACCTCGCCGTACAGGGGGTGGCCGAGGCGTACCTGCTCGCGCCTGCCGTCGCCGGTGACGGTGACCAGGCCGCGGGCCTCGACCCGCTCGACCGCGCGCGGCGAGGTCAGCGCGACCAGCAGCTCGGCGCCCACCGGCTCGCCGAAGGCCACCAGCTCCAGCACCTCGCGCTCGTCCTGGTCCAGGTGGCCGATGCGGGCGCCGACCAGCTCGCGCAGCCGGGTCGTCATCGACAGCTCGCCCCGCCAGCGCCACTCGCCGCCGCTCTCGGCCAGGCAGCCGGACGTGCGTCCGGCGTGCACGACCTCGCGCAGGTAGAGCACGTTCCCGCCGGTGACGGCCGCCAGATGCCGTACGGTCCCCGCCGCCACCTCGCCGCCGAGCGCGCCCGCCAGCATCTGGCCGACCTCGTCGCGGCCGAGCGGCGGCAGCTCGATCCTGGTCAGCAGCTCGTCCTTCCACAGCGCGGCCACCGGCGCGGGCAGCGGGCCGCCCGTACGCACCGTGACCAGCACCCTGGCCTCCCCACCCGCCGCCAGGTAGTGCACCAGCGCCGCCGACGCGGCGTCGAGCCGGTGGGCGTCGTCCACGCTCACCAGCAGTTCTCCCTCTCCCCTGCGCAGGTGCCGCGCGGCCCAGCGCAGCAGGTTCTCGCCACCGTGCGGCGGACCCGTCAGTACGTGGGCGAACGCCCCGAACGGGATCATCGACGCGGTCTCCGTGCCCAGCGCGCGCACGACGTCGTACCCGTCGAGCCCGGCCAGCGCCTGCGCGGCCAGCCTGCTCTTGCCGACGCCCGCCTCACCGGCGATCATCGCGCCGGCTCCCGACCGCAGCGCCTCTCGCACGGTCGCGATCGATCCCCCTCGCCCGACGAACGGCCATCCGCTCCCCAGCTGCTCGCTCATCGCGCCTCCTCTCACCACAGATGGTGGCGAGCCGAGGTTCGCGCGAGGTTCAGGCGGGATCGCGGTTCAGGCCGGCCGCGTTCAGCAACAGGGTGATCACGGCATCGGCCCCGCTGAACGGCACCGGCTCGCCCCCCACCTCTTCGAGCAGCCCGCGGAGCTGGCCGCCGGATTGCTCGGGCTCGACCAGCCGTACGATGACCGTCCTCATCGGAGCACCATCTCCCCGGACGGTTCAGGTCTGGTTCAGGTGGGGTAGGGCGCGGGCTCGACCTCCAGCTCGCGCATGCGCTCGGCGTAGAGGTGGTAGCGCCTGCGGGCGTCGCCGCGCCGTCCCGCCAGGTCGAGCACGCGTACCAGGCCCAGGTGGGCGCGTTCGTCGTAGCCGTCGCGCTCCAGCAGGCGCAGCCAGTAGCGGGCGGCCTCGTCGTGGCGCCGCTCGCGGGTGCGCGCCGCGGCCAGCCGGGCGGCGGCCTGGACGTAGGCCAGCCTCGCCTGTTCGCGCAGGCCCACGGCCCAGTCGGCGTAGGGGTCCTCCTCGCAGAACTCGCCGCCGTACGCGCTCTCGGCCGCCGTCCACAGCTCCAGCGCCTCGGCGGCACGGCCCGCCTGCTCCAGCCGTACGGCCCCGGCGGCCAGGTCGAGGAAGCGCTCCACGTCGACGTCGGCGTGGGCCAGGTCCAGGCGCAGCGCGCCCTCCTCGGAGACCACGAGGTCGTCGGCGGGCCGTTCGTGGGCCGGGTCGAGCACCGCGCGCAACGTGGACACCATGACGTTGAGCCGCCGCAGCCCGACCGTGTCGTCCCGCTGCTCGGGCCACAGGATCTCCACGAGCCGTTCCCTGCTGATCGCGCCGCCCCGGCGGCTGACCAGGATCTTCAGCAGGTCGCGGGCCTTGCGCGACTGCCAGGCCGTACGCGGGACCGGCGTCGCGCCGCGCAGCACCCGGAACGTTCCCATGGTCTCGATCACCACCGCCGCCCCCGGTACGGGCGCCGCGCGGGCGATCAGCTCGTCGATCCGGTCGTCGAGCGCCCGGCAGCCGATCGCGTGCATCCGCTCGCGCACGCGTACGGCCACCTCACCCCCGCTCACCGGGTCGGCCAGGGCCGCCCGCACCAGCTCGGCCCTGGCCCGTCCGATCGGGTCGCCGAGCGCCGCCCACCTGCGCACCGCCTCGTCGGCCTGCGCGGGATCGCCGTCGAGCCTGGCGCGCAGCTCGCAGATCACCGCCTGGGCCGCGTGGTCCCTGCGCTCCACGGCGACCGGCTCGGTCTCGTCGAGCAGCCGGACGGCCTCCTCGCGGCGCCCGGCGGCCAGGGCCACGGACGCCGCCGCCACCCGCGCGGTGACCCCGGCGATGCCACCGGCGTGCACGAGCGCCTGCTCGGCCACCTTGGCGGCCTCCTCGGGATCCTCCTCGGCGAGCAGCTCGGCCAGCGCGTTGAGCGCGTTGGAGCGGGTCTGCACCTCGCCCAGCGGGCCCGTCTCGGCGATCACCCGGCGGTAGACGGCCGCCGCCTGGCCGCGGTCGCCGCGCAGCGCGTGGATCTCGGCCAGCCTGACCAGCCCGACGCTGACCAGCCGCGAACCCATCGCCTCCCACCTGGCCACCGCGTCGGCGGCGTCGATCGCCGACTCCTCCAGCCGGCCGAGCCCGACCAGCGCCTTGGCCCGGTTCGCCACGTTGAGCGCGGCGTACGGCGCGAACGACACCAGGTCGCACAACCGGCCGGCGGCCTCCGTCTCGGCCAGCGCCTCGGCGTAGGCGCCCTCGTCGAGATGGCGGGAGGCCCGGTTGGCCCGGATCCTGATGAGCTGGACGATGTCGCCGGCGCGTTCGGCGTACTCCAGGGCGCGCAGGTAGTAGGCGTCGTTGGCGCGGCGGTCGCCGTCGAGCGCGGCCAGCATGGCCAGCACCGTGTTGGCCATCGCCAGCGCGCCGGGGTCGCCGAGGCCGCCGGCCTGCTCCAGAGCCTGGTCGGCCAGCTCGGCGCAGCCCGTCTGGTCGCCCTTCAGCCACAACACCGAGGCCATGGAGGCGGTGCACATGGCGGCGTCGGCGGGCGGCGAGCCGTATTCGTGGCCCTTGGCGTACATCGCCATGGCCGCGTCGAGGTCGCCGCGCAGGTGGTCGATGAAGCCGAGCCGCCTGGCCACGAACGCGTCGAAGGCGGGGCTGCCCGCGACCCGGGCCAGCAGGTCGTGGGCACGGGTCCAGTGGCCGCGGTTCTGCTCGGCGATGCCGGCCAGCCGGAGCATCGGCGGCGAGCCCCTGGCCTGCTCGGGCAGCAGGTCGAGCGCCGCGATCACGTCGCCGCGTTCGGCCAGGCGGGGGCCGTGGGAGTTGAGCAGCGACGCGGCGAGCTCGGGATGGGCGGTCGCGACGGCGGCGCGCAGGGCCAGCTCGGGCTGGTCGTGCTCGACGTACCACCGGGCGGCGACCGCGGCCACGTCGTGGGCCTCGTGCCGGTCGAGCGGGGCGTGCCTGGTCAGGACGTGCCTGCTGGTCGAGGTCAGCCGGTGGCCGTCCTGGTCGGCCTCGACGAACAGGCCGCGGCTGGTCAGGGCCGCGAGCGCGTCGGGCGGCGCGCCGAGCGTGGCGGACAGACCGGACGTCAGCACCGGCAGGACGGTCGCCGCGCGCAGCAGCTCGCGCATGCCCTGCGGCAGGTCATTGAACGCGGCGAGCGTCAGGTGTTCGAGCGTGGCCGAGCCGGCGGTCAGGCTCGCCGCGGTGCGCGGCCAGCTCGCCGGCTCCTCGCGGGCCAGCGTGTCGAGGGCGGCCTGGACGGCGGCCGGCCAGCCCGCGCACGCCTCGTGCAGCCTGGCGGCGATGCCCGCGCCCTGCTCGCCCAGCCGCTCGCGGGCCCAGGCGGCGGTCTCGGACGGGGTGAGCGCGAGGTCGGTGGCGTCGAGGTCGAGCACCTCGTGGTCCTGGCGCAGCCGGGCCGTCGGGAACGGCAGCGGCGACCGCGAGGCGGTGACCAGGTGGAGGTGCCGGGGCGCGGCGCGGACCAGCGTCTCGACGTAGCGCACCGAGCCGGGTGCGCCGATGATCGCGTCCACGCCGTCGAAGACCAGCGCCAGCCCCCTGGACAGCCGCCGGGCCAGCGCCTCGGCCAGCGCGCCCGCCAGCGCGGCGGCCCTGGACAGCTCGTCGGCGCCGGGGCCGAGCGGCGCGCCGGCCGCCGCCAGCAGGTCGGCGGGCAGCCCCGGGACGGCCTCGGCCAGCGCCGACGCCACCGAGCCCGCCAGTGTCGGCAGGTCGCGGTCGGCGGGCCCGAGCAGGTGCAGCACCGCGCCGACGGCGTGGCTCCAACCGGCGAGCGCGATCGACTTCCCGTAGCCTGTAGAGGCCACGAGCGTGGTGAGCCTGTGCGTAAGCGCCCCGTCGAGCCGCCGGTCGAGGGCGGGACGGGGTTGCACCCACCCTCGTTCCACCCCCGCATGCTACGCCCGGGCTCGCGGGGGACTCCAGAGTTCGCAAAGTGCCACCTCCCGGTAACTGGCCGGTTGGCGCACTATGGTCGTACTTCATTTCCAGGAGGCACCGTGGAACAGGATCTGCCTGGCGGTGTGAGGCTGATCGTGGGGGTGGACGAGTCCCCGGCCTCGCGTTGGGCACTCGCCTGGGCCATCGGCGCGGCCAGGCTGCACCGGATGGCTCTGGTGGCCGTTCACGTCAGTCGCGCGCCCGTCCATCCCTTTCCCGAGGCGCTGCCCGTGCAGCACGCGATCCGGCAGGGCGAGGAGACCCGCTGCGCGGAGGTGATCACGGGCGTGTTCGAGGACGTCGCCGGCGGCATGCCCGACGACCTGCGCGTGGCGACGGTCAGCAAGGTCGGCGACCCCGGCTACCATCTCGTCGACCTGGCCCGCGAGGGCGACCTGCTGGTGCTCGGCCGGGGCAGGCGCAGGTTGCTCAGCCGGGTCCTGCTGCCCTCCACCAGCATGTACTGCGCCCGTCACGCCAAGACGACCGTCGTCATCGTGCAGCAACCCTCGCCGCCGGACGATCCGGAGCTGTCGGGGGATCGGGCGCGGCGGTTCTGGAGCCGGCGACACTACTGACGCGCCGCCGGCACTACTGAGCAGGCCGCCGGCACTACTGACGGGCCGTCGCCCGGCCTCACGGGCCGGTCAGGCTGCCGGTGAGCAGGCGCAGGCCCGGCCCGATGTCGTGCGGCCCGATCGCGCCGTAGCCCAGGACCAGACCCCGCTGCGCCGGGGCCTCGCCGCAGTAGGCGTCGAGCTGCTCGACGGCCAGGTCCGGCGCGGGACGCAGCGACACCCCGGGGGCCAGGCGGGCGCACACGTGCAGCCCCGCCGCGGACGGGATCAGCCGCAGCCGGTCCTCCCCGGCCAGCGTCGTGGTGACCAGGTCGTGCCGGGCGGCGTACTCCCGGGTCGCCTTCCTGATGTGCCTGGCCAGCAGGCCCTCGTCGATGAAGCGGGCCAGGGCGGCCTGCGTGGGCACGTCGCCGTGCCAGTCGGAGAGCTGCCGCGCGGCGCGCAGGGCCGGGCCGAGGGAGGCGGGGGCGACGAGGAAGCCGAGCCTGAGCATGGGGAGCAGGGTCTTGGAGAACGAGCCCACGTAGATCACGCGACCCGCCCGGTCCAGGCTCTGGAGGGGTTCCAGCGGGCGTTCGCCGAAGCGGAACTCGCTGTCGTAGTCGTCCTCGATCACCACGGCGGCGCGGCGTTCCGCCCAGGCGAGCAGGGCGGCGCGGCGGGCCAGCGACATGGGCGTGCCCAGCGGGAACTGGTGCGAGGGCGTGACGTAGACCAGGCTCGCCGAGCGGGGGATGGCCGCCACGTCCAGGCCCTCGGCGTCCACGGGGACGCCGACCACGCGGGCGCCGAGCGAGCTGAACAGGCGGCGGGCGGGCGGGTAGCCGGGCTCCTCGACGGCGACGGTCGTGCCGGGCTCGATCAGGACGCGTCCGACGAGGTCGAGGGCCTGCTGCGCGCCGTTGGTGATCAGTACGTCGTCCGGCCCCGCATGAACCGACCGACTGATCCCGATATGACGCGAAATAGCCTCACGTAGAGGTTCATATCCGGACGGATCGTCGTACGTCGCCAGGCCCACCCGCAGCTCCCCGGCCACCAGCCTGCGCCAGGTCTCCATCGGGAACAGCCGCGCGTCCGGCACGCCGACGCGGAAGTCGTACCGGGCGGACGGCACCCAGAGGGGCGTCCCGAACTCCCGCCAGAACGCCCGCGGCCTGACCACCCCCTTGGGCGCGGCCCGGCCGCGCACCGGCTCGGCCGACACGAACGTGCCCGCCCCCGCCCGGCCGACCAGGAAGCCGTCGGCCACCAGCCGGTCGTAGGCCACCGCCACCGTGTTCCTGGAGATCTCCAGCCGGCGGGCCAGCTCCCTGGTCGGCGGCAGCCGTTCGCCCGAGCGCAGCCGCCCGTCGAGTATGGCGTCGAGCAGTTGCCGGTAGACCTGTGCGGCCAGGTCACCGCGCCCTTGAAGGCTGATGTGCACGTCCAACTTGGCCCAATCAACTTGGCGGAAATTGGAGCTTATATCGGGACAAGGGGGCGGCCAAAATGGGCGCATGACCGAACGCATGGAACTCGGAAAGTTCGCCGGCGAGGCGTACAGGGCGATGGCCGGCCTGGACCGGTTCGTGGCCCAGAGCACCCTCCCCAAGCCCCTCCTCGAACTCGTACGGCTGCGCGCCAGCCAGATCAACGGCTGCGTCTACTGCGTGGACATGCACAGCTCCGACGCCAAGCAGGCGGGGGAGAGCGACGCCAGGCTGCACGCCGTGGCCGTCTGGCGCGAGGCCCCCTTCTTCACCCCGGAGGAACGCGCCGCCCTGGCCTTCACCGAGGCCGCCACCCGCCTGTCCACCGACGACGTCACCGACGAGGTCTGGGCGCGGGCCGCCGCGCACTTCGACGAGCAGCAGATGGCCGCGCTGACCGTGGCCGTGGCCACCATCAACGCCTGGAACCGGATGGGCGTCGCCACTCGCATGACCCCGGAGTCGTACAAGTCATGAGGAACCAGCGCGTCCTCGCCGCCGCGCAACTCGCCAACTCCATCGGCGACGGCGCCTACCTGGTCACCTCGGCGCTCTACTTCGCCGATGTCGTGGGCCTGTCGGCGACCGAGATCGGCCTCGGCCTCACGCTGGGCTGGGCGGTCGGCTCGGTGGCGGGGGTGCCGCTCGGGCACCTGGCCGACCGGCGCGGGCCGCGCGGCGTGGCGGTGCTGCTGGCGCTCACGACCGCGGTGGCGGCCGGCTCGTTCGTGTTCGTCCACTCGTTCGCGCTGTTCGTGCTGGCCGCCTGCCTCTACGGGACCGCGCAGACCGGCCTGTCGGCGGCCCGGCAGGCGCTGCTGGCCGGGCTGATCGAGCCGGCGCGCCGCACGGTCGTGCGGGCGGTGCTGCAGTCCACGCTCAACGGCGGCATGGCCGTCGGGGCCGCGCTGGGCGGCGTCGCGCTGACCGTCGGCACCCGTGCCGGATACGTCGCGGTGTTCGCGCTGGACGCGCTGAGTTTCCTGGTGGCCGCGCTGGTACTGCTCGCGCTGCCCGCCGTACGGCCCGCGCCCGCCGCGCCGGGGCCGCAGCTGGCCGTGCTCAGGGACCGGCCGTACGCGCTGGTCACGCTGATCAACGCGGTCATGCTGTTCTACATGCCGTTGCTCAGCCTCGTGGTGCCGCTGTGGATCGCGCAGCGCACGTCCGCGCCCACGTGGATGGTCTCGGTGCTGCTCGTGCTCAACACCGGCAGCGTGCTGCTCTTCCAGGTACGCGTGGCCCGCCGGGTACGCGACCTGCGGGACGCCGCCTCGGCCGTCCGCAGGGCCGGGTTCGTGATGTTCGCCGCGTGCGCGGTGTTCGCCCTCAGCCCGTACGGCTGGGTCTTCCTGATCGCGGCGGGCTGCCTGCAGGTCGCGGGGGAGATGCTCCTGGCCGCGGGCGCCTGGGAGATCGGCTTCGGACTGGCCCCCGACGACAGGCAGGGCCAGTACCAGGGCTTCTTCGGCACCGGCACGGCCGTGGCGAGGATGCTCGGCCCGGCCGTGCTCACCGCGCTCGTCCTCGACGGCGGGACCGTGGGCTGGCTGCTGCTGGGCCTGGCGTTCACGACGGCCGGCGCCGCGATGGCACCGGCCGTCCGATGGGCTCAGCGGTCACTCGAACCGGCGTAGGGCTCCGGCGATCACTTGAACCGGCGTAGCCGCAGGCTGTTGCTCACCACGAACACGCTGGAGAAGGCCATCGCGGCCCCCGCGATCATCGGGTTGAGCAGGCCGAGCGCGGCCAGCGGCAGGGCGGCTACGTTGTAGGCGAAGGCCCAGAACAGGTTGCCCTTGATGGTGCCGAGCGTCCGGCGGGACAGCCTGATCGCGTCGGCGGCCACCCTCAGGTCCCCGCGCACCAGGGTCAGATCGGAGGCCTCGATGGCGGCGTCCGTGCCGGTGCCCATGGCCAGCCCCAGGTCGGCCTGGGCGAGCGAGGCCGCGTCGTTGACGCCGTCGCCGACCATCGCCACGACCTTGCCCTCGCCCTGCAACCGCTTGACGACGTCCACCTTGTCGGCGGGCAGCACCTCGGCGATCACCTCGTCGATGCCGACCTCGTCCGCGACCTGCCGGGCGACGGCCTCGTTGTCGCCGGTCAGCAGGACCGGGGTGAGGCCCAGCGTCCGCAGCCTGGCGATGGCCTCCGCGCTCGTCTCCTTGACCACGTCGGACACCACCAGCAGCGCCCTGGCCCTGCCGTCCCAGCCGGCCGCGACCACCGTGCGGCCCTTGGCCTGCTCCTCCTCAAGGGTGGCGGCCAGGCCGACGGGCAGGTGCTGCGACCATTCGGCCAGCAGCCTCGGCCGGCCCACCAGGATCGCGTGGCCGTCCACGATGCCCTGCACGCCGAGGCCCTCGACGTTGGCGAAGTCCTCGACGGTCGCGTCGGAGTTCGCCTCCCTGGCGATGGCCTGGGCGATCGGGTGCTCGGAGGCGTGCTCGATCGCGCCGGCCAGCCGCAGCACCTCCTCGCGGCTCTCGCCCTCGGCCAGGTGCACGTCGACCAGCGTCATCCTGCCCTCGGTGACCGTGCCGGTCTTGTCCAGGACGATGGTGTCGATGCGGCGGGTGGACTCCAGCACCTCGGGACCCTTGATCAGGATGCCGAGCTGCGCGCCCCTGCCGGTGCCGACCAGCAGCGCCGTGGGCGTGGCCAGGCCGAGCGCGCACGGGCAGGCGATGATCAGCACGGCCACCGCCGCGGTGAACGCGGCCCCCGCGCCGTTGCCGGTGCCGAGCCAGAAGCCCAGCGTGCCCACTGCCAGCGCGATCACGATCGGGACGAAGATGCCCGAGACGCGGTCGGCCAGCCGCTGCACCTGCGCCTTGCCCGTCTGGGCCTCCTCCACCAGCTTGGCCATCTGGGCGAGCTGGGTGTCCGCGCCGACCCGGGTGGCCCGCACGACCAGCCGGCCCCCCGCGTTGACGGTCGCGCCGGTGACCGCGTCGCCCGGCCGCACCTCGACGGGCACGGACTCGCCGGTCAGCATCGAGGCGTCCACCGCGGAGGTGCCCTCCTCGATCACGCCGTCCGTCGCGATCTTCTCGCCCGGCCGCACGACGAACGTGTCGCCCGCCTTGAGCTGCTCGACCGGCACCCGCCGCCCATCGGCCAGCTCGACGTCCTTGGCGCCCAGTTCCATCAGGGCGCGCAGCGCGGCCCCCGCCCGCCGCTTGGAACGCGACTCGAAGTAACGACCGGCCAGGATGAACGCCGTCACCCCCGCCGCGGCCTCCAGGTAGATGTTGCCCGAGCCGTCGGTGCGCTCGATGGTCAGCTCGAACGGGTGCGTCATGCCCGGCGTGCCGGCCGTGCCGAAGAACAGCGCCCACAGCGACCAGCCGAGCGCGGCCAGTGTGCCGATGGAGATCAGCGTGTCCATCGTCGCGGCGCCGTGGCGGAGGTTGGTCCAGGCAGCCTTGTGGAAGGGCCAGCCGGCGTACACCACGACCGGCGCCGCCAGCACCAGCGACAACCACTGCCAGTTCGTGAACTGCAACGCCGGGACCATCGCCATCGCGATCACCGGCACGCTCAGCGCGACCGCGGCGATCAGCCGGTCGCGCAGCGGCCGCAGCTCGTCGGCGGGTTCGGCCTGCTCCTCCTGCCCCTCCTGCCCCTCCCGCTCCTTGGCGGCCGGGAGCGCGGCGGTGTAGCCGGCCTTCTCGACCTCGCTGATCAGCGCCTGGGGGTCGAGCCCGTCGGGAAAGGTGACCTTCGCCTTCTCCGTCGCGTAGTTGACCGTCGCGGTCACGCCGTCAAGCTTGTTCAGCTTGCGCTCGATGCGGTTGGCGCAGGACGCGCACGTCATTCCGCCGATCGTGAGTTCGACGGCCTTTGCCTCGGTGAGGGAAGACATCATCTCTCCTTTCTCAGCGTCTCAGCGTCTCAGCGTCTCAGTGGCCGTGGGGGGCCGACGGTTCCGCGGCGTCCGCGTCGCCCTGTGTGGCGCGGACGGTGAAGTCCGCGGTACGGACCTCGTCCCCGTGCTTGAAGTCGAGGAACAGGCGGTAGTCGCCGACGCTCGGCACCTCGGCGTAGAAGGTGATCCGCGGCCCGGCCTTCTCGCTCTGCTCGGGGTGCACGTGCAGGTAGGCCAGGTCACCGGCGCGGAGGGCGACCAGGTGGCCGTACGCGCCCAGGTAGGGCTGCAGGTCGGTGACGGGCTCGCCGTCCTTGCTCACCGTGAGGGTGAGCTTGCTCGCCCGCCCGGGGACCAGGTCTCCGTCGAGGCTCACAGTGTAGTCGCCGACCTTCGAGGAGCGGCTCGACTCGGGCAGCGGCTTCGGACGGTAGTCGCCGGCGGCCTGGAGGTCGGCGCCGAGCGTCAGCTTCTCGCCGCCCGTCGGGGCGAAGTCGGCGAAGGCCCGGTACGCTCCCGCCTCGGGCAGCGTCAGCCCGACCGACCAGATGCCGTCGGGGGTCATCTCCGGATGAACGTGGAGGAACGTCGTCAGGTCACGGGAAACCACGATGAAGTGGAGCTTCTTGTCGTGCTCGACCTGGTAGTCGGTCACCGGCCGGCCGTTCGGCCCGGTCACCGTGAAGCGGAAGTCGGTGGCCTTGCCGGTCTCGATCGGGGTCAGCGGATTGAGTGTGTATCCGTTCTCCGACACTTGCAGCCCCCCGGGGGTGTCGCTGGACGCCTGCTTCGGCGTGTCGTGCTCCTGTCTCTCCTGGCTTTCGTGGCTCTTCTGGTTCTCCTGGCTTTCCTGGCTTTCCTGGCTCTCCGCCATGGCGGCGTGGCTCTCCTTCGGCGGCTTCTGGGCCACCGGGCCGACCGCCCGGCCCACGCCCAGGGCCCCGCCGAAGACGACGGCGAGCCCCAGGGCGTAGGAGCCGAGTTTGGCGGCGGTGTTCATGACTGGCCGACCAGCTCGTATCCGGCCTCTTCCACCGCGGCGGCGATCGAGGAGGCCTCGACCTGGCTCTCGCTGGTCACGGTGAGCAGGCCGCTGGCCAGGTCGACCTCGACACCGGTGACGCCGGCCACGCCACCGACCTCCTCCTTCACCGAGCTCACGCAGTGGCCGCAGGTCATGCCCTTGACGGTGTAGGTGGCGGTGCTCATTACGGTCTCCTTCAGCGTTGTTCCGGTTCCTGCCGAATACTCTAACACGGTACCCCCCTAGGGTATTTCGGAGGGGTGTGAGATTCAGCTCACGGTTTCGCATACGGGCGGGTTGCGGCATGAGCGCGGCGGCGAGCCCCGCGCCGATGACGGCCACCACCGCGGCTACCAGCGCGGTCATCAGCGCGGTCACCGGCGCGGTCACCGGCGCGGCCCCCAGGAAGGCGGCCTGGAACGGTCGGTGAGCTGGTCCTTTGAGGTGGTCACGGTCGTCATGACGGTCAGGCCGAGTGCCAGGTGGTGTTGACGATGCCCGAGGCCGGACCGGCCCCCTCCGGACGCGGGCCGGACATGGCGACATCATCGCCGGGATGTAGGCCGGCGGCATGCCAACCGCGGCGACCAGGCTGGGCGGCAGCCCGTCCGTGGTGAAGCTGCCGGTGAACTGCGGCCCCGCCACGTCCGAGGCCAGGACGGCGAGCCCGATCGCGATCAGCGGCTTGGCCCCGAACCTGCCCAGCAGCATCGCCGTGACGCCGACCATGAAGATCATGATGGCCACGGTCGTGGGCAGCAGCGCCGCGCCATTGGGAAACGCGCCTTGGCCGCGGAGCTGCTGGAGGTAGAGGTTGAGGAAGTCCCACATCGGGATCCAGGCCGCGCCGAGCAGGCCCATCGCCAGATTGGCGGTGCCCAGGCCCGAGGTGCCGCCAGATGGCCGGTGGCATGAGCGGCCGCCTGTCGGTCCGCTGGACGACCAGGAACAGCGCGACCCGGACGATCCTCCTGAGTCTGGCGTTCCAGTTTCCGGCGACGGTGGCATAGACGACCAGCGCAACGCCGGCCGTGACCGAAACGGCTCCCACGAGGCCGACGCCGCCGCGCCTGCCGCCGACGGCCGGGAGCAGGCCGATCGGGATCTAGATGATGAACACCCAGGGCCGGCCCAGGTACTCGGCGATGACGCCGCGCAGGAACACACCGGCGGTGCCGAGGAACAGCCGGCGGTGTCAAGGATCACGTCGGCGGTGCTGCCCGCGGGGGCCGCGGCGCCGTACAGGGCCATGGCCTTGCTCGGCTCGCGAGGGTTGTACCCGAAGAGCATCATGGGCAGGGTCATCGCGGCGGGGGCGATGAGCGCGCCGCGGACGCCCTGCACCGCGCGTCCGGCTCTCTCTCCCCGGGGCCGTGCCGGCCGCGGCGATGATCAAGGACCCGCCGATCAGCACCGACCCTCCGGTGACGAACACTCCGCGCGTCCCGAACAGGTCGGACGGCCGCCCGCCCAGCAGCGGCAACCCGCCGAAGGCCGCGACGTAGGCGTTGCACACCCATTGCAGCCCGCCGACCCAGCGACCCGGATAACGGACGTGTCGGTGATCACCATGAACTGGACGGCGGTCAGCACCATCACCGTTTGTTGTCGGTCATGACGCCCCCTCCTCCGAATCACCCCGGGGGTATCGCCGAGAGCGGCGGGAACGTAACGTACCCCCTGGGGGGCGGTCGAGCGCGCGGGACGTCCGGATATTTGGCATGATCGGGATGTTGTCCGAAGTGATTGGCAGGTTGCCCAGGACGGGATGGGTATAGGCCGGGGTCGAAGGGATGATCCAGGCCGGGCTGAAGGCTCGTTCTACGCACAAGCCGCACATCAGGTTCGTGCGCAACACAAGGAGCGCAGCCATCCCTTGCTAGGCTGCATGTCAACCGTTGGGTCTCACCCCGGCAGGTGAGACCGTCGAAGAAGTGGGGTCACACCGTGAAGAAGCTGCTCGTTCTTGCGCTGATCGCCCTTGGGGGGCTGCTGATCTGGCGTAAGGTGCAGGCCGACCGCGCCGAGCTCGATCTCTGGACCGAGGCGACCGGCAGCGAGAACTAACCGACCGGCGAGGCGATGAGTGACGTCGTCCCCATCGAGCTGGTGTGCCTGGACCTGGCAGGCACCACAGTCGGTGACATCGCCATGGTCGAGCGCGCCTTCGCCGAGGCGATCGCCACCCAGGGCATAGTGCCCGGGACCGGAGCGTACGCGCGTGCCATGGTTCACGTGCACCGGTCCCGGGGCTGTCCCAAGATCGATGTCTTCCGGGGCATCTTCCCCGGCAACGAGGCCCAGGCCCAGGCGGCGAACCTGACGTTCGAGCGCTCCTACGAGGATGCGCTGGAACGTGCCGGACTGGTGCCCATGCCCGGGGTCCTGGAAGTGCTCGACAAGCTCCGCGGCACCGGGATCAAGCTCGCCCTGATCACCGGGTTCAGCCGTACGACGTTGAGCCGCGTGCTCGGCGTCCTCGGCTGGCACGACAAGGTCGACCTGGCCATCTCCCCTGAGGACGCCGGTGGCCGCGGGCGTCCCTGGCCGGACATGGTCCTGCACGCCGTGCTGCGACTCGGCGTGGAGGACGTACGGCACGTGGCGGTCGTCGGCGACTCGGAGAGCGACATGCTCTGCGGGCGCCGGGCCGGGGCGTCCGTGGTGGCCGGGGTGATGACCGGCGTGCACAGCAGGGAACGGTTGCTCAAGGGCGGAGCCACGCACATCCTGGACTCCGTCGCGGACTTCCCGGGCTTGGTGCTGAGCGAGGACCTTGGGACGACGCGGGTGGCTTCGTCGGCCCGGTAAGCTATCTTCGTCGAAGGGGCCTTAGCTCAGTTGGCAGAGCGCCTGCTTTGCAAGCAGGATGTCAGGAGTTCGAATCTCCTAGGCTCCACCAGGGAGAACACCCCGCCACTGATCTTGTGACGGGGTGTTCGGGCCATTAACGGGCCATTAACCATCATGGCGGCGATCTCTTATGTCCGCCTCCACTCGCGCGCTGAGAGCGTCCGCGATCCGTTGGTCGGCGTCCTTGGTCGCGTGCTGGTAGATGAGCGCGGCCCGATCGCTGTCGTGGCCCATCCGCGCTTTGACGTCGGCCAGGCTCGCCCCTGACTGTGCGGCCAGCGTGTTGCCCGTGTGGTGAAGATCGTGGAAGTGCAGGCCCATGAGCCCCATCTCCTTGAGTGCATCTGCCGGCCGACGTTGATGCATAGATCCCTTTCACGCGCACAGGGGGCCCCGGCGCCTGTTGCGCCGGGGCCCCGAAGAGTTCAACACCATCTACCGGCCACCTGGCCGGCTTACTGTCGTCCGCATCCGCCGTACTGAGCGGCGGTGATGCGAGGATCGCGAATGCGTGACCGGAGACCACCTGCCTATCTGTGGGACTGCGGTACCCGAGCGGCGAAACATCAGCCAGCAACGGGCGATCCCGATGGCGTTCAACACTCCCTTCGTCTCTATCTTCCGGACCTACTTACTTCAGCTGCAGCGCGTCCACGATCAGGGCCCCAACCACTGCGCTGGCCCGTCACGTCCGACCTTCTGCCATCAACCAACTGCAACTTCCTCTTCGGCAGCGCGTCCACGATCAGGGCCCCAACCACTGCGCTGGCCCGTCACGTCCGACCTTCTGCCATCAACCAACTGCAACTTCCTCTTCGGCAGCGCGTCCACGATCAGGGCCCTAACCACTGCACTGGCCCGTCACGTCCGACCTTCTGCCATCAACTTCCACTTCATCTAGCCCCGGGCAGGTCATCGTGGTGCTAGTACTTCCGCTGCCCGGCCGATCCGTTCCTTGCGATGTGAGAAACACTAGCCCCAGCAGTCAGGAATGTCTACTGTGGCGAACATAGATTTCCGGTGTCGGGCGTGGCAGTCTTCCGGCATCGCAGTTGACCAGCGGGAGCGCAGCTAACGCCGTATCTCTGCTGGGCAGCCAGTACTGCCCCCCGACGCCGGAGTTGCGCGGAATGCAGTGACCAGCCAGGCATGGAAGGATTCCTCCACCAGCCACCGGATGCCGGCGATCTTCACCAGGGCTGTCAGGGGCATCGGCGTGGGCTCGTAGCAGCGGTAGAAGGCCAGCTCGCCGCTGGTCAGGGGTCGCGGCGGATCGGCAGCCACCGATAGCCCTCGCACTCGGGGTCGGCTTCGTCGATGCGGGTTCAGGCTCAGGCGTGCCAGCGCTGGCCCTTGGCTCCCTGACCAGCGCGGTAGTGGTGCTGGTGCCGATCGGGCACGCCGGCGGCGATGTCGGCCGCGCTGCGGTCGAGCCCAGCCAGGTTGACCCGCAGGTTGCTCGCGAACGCCAGCACGTAGCCGACCCGGCGTCGCTTCAGCAGGCTGCGCAGGCGCGGGTCTTGTCCGTAGACCTCATCGCCGCTCACCCAGCGTGCCGACAGTCCGGCGTCCAGCGCGGCGATCATCGCGGCGGCCAGAGCGGGCTTGGTGGCGAAGGCGGCTTCCTCGGGCACCCCGGCCGGGGCGCACCGGTCGGGATCGGCCAGTCAGGAGTGCTCGGGCAGGCAGAGCCGCCGGTCCACCAGCGCCCGTCCCCGTCCTGGCCGAGCTGCTCGACGACATGACCGTGCGCGTCATCGCGTACCGCATCGGCGTCCCAGCGAGCGGTGCGCAGCAGGCGTTGCATGGCCTGAGGGCCGCTCAATCCGGTCTGCTCGGCCAATTCCAGCAGATCTTACGTTCGAGCTCGGACAGTGGCCCACGAACGTAGGAGGTAGCGGTGCGACGCGGCTCAACACGGCAAACACGGCCCGCGATCCGTTGAAGGCGACCATCGTCTCATTTGGAAAGGCGTGCGGTAGCAGATGAGGGCGGCGGCGATGGCGACGAAGATGCGAAGTGGTCGGCTCGGCGCTCGTAGCGGCGGTGTCGGGGAGCGCGAGGGGCGGCGCCCCTCGCGCGGGTTCGGGGGCCTGCGCCCGAGAAGCACAGCCCGGGCCGTAGGCGCGAAGCGCCCCTCGCCTTCAATTGTTGCTCCCGCGACAAAGGTCCCGCCCTGCCATCTGCGGCGGCCAAGCCCTGCCCGCCGGACCCAGGAACTGGGCTTTCCACTCGCTGATCGACGTCTTCGAGGTCCTGTTCCTCCGGGCGGTCATCCATTGCTACCGGAATCGTCGGCCGTTCCGTCCCGACCGGCGACTGACAACCGGTGTGGTGATGGTCACGGGGATGCCTGAGGGAGCCTGGGCGCCCGTGATACGCGCCAGTTCGGCCTCGCCCGAATGGACCTGGCTGGTCTGCGGGACGATACCGGCGTCGGCCATCAGGCGGGTCATGTCACGGCGCTGGTTGGGCAGCACCAGGGTGACGACGCTGCCGGACTCGCCGGCGCGGGCGGTGCGGCCGCCGCGGTGCAGGTAGTCCTTGTGGTCGCTCGGCGGGTCGACGTTGACGACGAGGTCGAGGTTGTCGACGTGGATGCCGCGGGCCGCGACGTTGGTCGCCACCAGCGCCGTGACGTGGCCGCTCTTGAACTCGGCGAGGGTGCGGGTGCGCTGGGGCTGGGACTTGCCTCCGTGCAGCGCGGCGGCGCGCACTCCGCTGTTCAGCAACTGTTCGGTGAGCCGGTCCACGGCGTGCTTGGTGTCCAGGAACATGATCACCCGGCCGTCGCGAGCAGCGATCTCCACAGTGGTGGCCTG
>NZ_JBIUBJ010000015.1:0-222310 GCF_044547985.1 Nonomuraea sp. NPDC052265 | reverse complement strand
CCTGGAACGACGACCCGAGACCCTTCACCTGGACAAAGACCGCCGACGAGATCCTCAAAACCCTCGCCGACCACCTCAACAAGATCAACCCGCCAACCACCGAAAATCAGCAGCGTACTTAAGTAAGCAATTTCCGGCGCATCACACTAGAGCTGGGCGGTGATTTCCGCGGCCAGTTGGCGGGCGGTGCGGCCGGCGCCGATGAGGGTGGCCGAGGCGGGGCCGGTCCAGTCGCCGTAGCCGAGCAGGTGCAGGCGCGGTTCGGCCAGGGCGCGGGTGCCGTCGGTGCCGATCGCGCCGCCGGGGCCGCGCAGCCGTAGCGGGGCCAGGTGAGCCAGGGCGGGACGGAAGCCCGTGCACCACACGATCACGTCGCACGCCGCCGTGCTGCCGTCGGCCCACGCCACCCCGTCGGGGGCGATGCGGGAGAACATGGGCTCGGCCTTGAGCACGCCCCGATCTCGGGCCTCGCGTACGGACGGGACGGCGACGATGTCGCCCAGGTCGCCGATGCTTTCGGCGTTCTGTCCGGCCAGGGTGGCCTGGTGGCGGCGGGTGGCCAGGTCGAACAGGGCGCGGCCGTCGATCTCGTCGGGCAGCAGCCGGGGCGGGCGCAGCGTCGCCCAGGTCGTCTGGGCGACCTGGGAGAGCTCGGCGAGGATCTGGGCGGCGGAGTTGCCGCCGCCCACGACCAGCACCCGGCGGCCGTGGAAGGGCTCGGGGCCACGGTAGCCGGCGGTGTGCAGTTGCTCGCCGCGGAAGTCGCGGATGCCGGGGTAGTGCGGGACGTAGGGACGCCACCAGGTGCCCGTGGCGCTGACGACGACGCGGGCGTGCCAGGTGCCGGCGCTGCTGTCCACGGCCAGACGCGGACCGGCACGCCGCACGGCCCGCACGGCGGCGGGGCGGACGATCGGCAGCCGGTACCGCTGCTCGTAGTCGGTGAGGTAGGCGACGACGTGGGCGGCGTCCGGACAGCCGCCGTCGGCCGGGATCGGCATCATCCGGCCGGGCAGGGAGCTGTACTGCGCGGGCGAGAACAGCCGCAGGGACGGCCAGACATGCTGCCAGGCACCGCCGGGGGCCTGCCCGGCGTCCAGGATGACGAAGTCGACGCCCGCCCGCCGCAGGTGGTAGCCGGCCGCCAGCCCGGCCTGCCCGGCGCCGATGACCACGACATCGGCCAGGCGAGCCGCGTCGGTCATACGGTGAGGAGTTCCACGTCCACCGGGCCGTTCTGCGCCCCGGCGGGGGCGGCGAGCGGTGCGAACAGCGCGCCCAGCTTGTTCACCGTCTCGGGGATGATCCGGTAGTAGACCCAGGTGCCGCGGCGTTCGCCGTCGATCAGCCCGGCGGTGCGCAACACCTTCAGGTGGTGGGAGATCGTGGGGGCGGTCAGGTCGAAGACGCCGGTCAGGTCACACACGCACGCCTCGCCGCCGGCGTGGGAGCCGATCATCGACAGCAGGCGCAGCCGTACCGGGTCGGCGACGGCCTTGAGCAGGGTGGCCAGTTCGGCGGCTTCGGCCTCGCTGAGCGGCTCGCGGGCGATCGGCGCACAGCATGGGGTGGTGGCGGGGGCTGCCATGACGCGACTCCTTAATTTGATGCCGGTCTAAATTATAGGTGGTGGCGGGCGACCCCCCAACAGCCCCACCAGCGCGGCACGTGTCTCGGCCGACAACCGGCCGGACAGCGGCGTGTGCAGCCGCTCGTTCTCCGCCCGCCGCACCTCGCCGATCAACCGCACCAGCACGGTCAGGCCCGGCAGCATGACCGGCATCGCCCCCGTCGGGCCCCTTGCGGCGGACCACGGTCTTCCAGGGCCGTCGCGGTGCTCACTGGCGGACGTCGGGGACGCCCCCGGCGTCATCGTCGCGCGTGGCTGTCGTCCGCATCGGACGTGGCGCGGGTCAGGGCCTCGTGCCGGTAGTCCTTGGGCGGCAGGCCGTACTCCGCTCGAAAGGACCTGCTGAGGTCGGCGGCGCGGGTGAATCCCCAGCGGGCGGCGATGGCATGGATGGGCTGCGGGGCGAGGTTCGGGTCGGCCAGGTCGGCACGGCAGTGCTCCAGGCGGCGGCGGCGGATCCAGGCTGTCAGCGTCGTGCCCTGACGCTGGAAGAGCAACTGCAGGTAGCGCACGGAGATGTGGTGCCGCTGGGCGATCGCGCGGGGCGTCAGGTCGGCGTCGGCGAGGTTGTGCTCGACGAACGCCCGGATGCGCGCCATCAGGGCGAGTTGCCGGGTCTCGGGCGTCAGGCGGTCCTGCGCGTTCAGCCGATGGGCGAGGAACGCCAGGGCCAGGTCCACCGTGGCGGCGCCGAGCCGCTTGGCCTCCGCGACGGCCATGGACGGCGCCTCGCGCACCAGCGTCTTGAGGTAGCCGGCGAGGATCGCGCCGATGCCACCGGGCGCGGGCATCCGGCGGGCCAGGAGCGCGTCCAGGTTGCTGGAGGGGAGGGGCAGCTCGGCCTTGGGCAGATGCACGATGATCGCCCGTGCCGGCCCCGGCCCGTCGAACGCGCCGCCCTCGTAGGGGTGGGAGGTGTCCCACATCACCAGGTCGCCGGTTCCCATCCGGGTGTCGTTGCCGCCCTGGGAGATCCACATCGTGCTCCCGGCGATCAGGGCGAGCTCGTACCTCTCGGGATCGGAGCGGCGGATCAGCGCGGGCGTGCGCACCGAGCTGAGCGCGGGGAACGACATGGTCGTCACCTGTACGGTGTCCAGGTCGATCGCCCCCGCCGAGGCCCGGAAGTCGGCGGCATGGGTGCTGACGACCCGGACGGGTGCCACGTCGTGGCTGATCAGGTCGCACCACCAGTCGAATCGCTGGTCGGGCGGCAGGTCCGTGCTGTGCAGGGTGACGATTCCCAATTTCACCTCTCACGACATGATCTCGAGCTTTCGAGACGTACCCGGTGTGACGAGAAGCCCAGCCGATGCGGCGATCGCGGCGCGCCCCCGCCGACCACATCATCCGCCATTCTGAGGCCGCGCCGGCCGACCGGTACGGGGTGCGAGCCGCTGTTCGTGCCGCCGTTGCCAAGGAACAGTGCGCGCTGCGCCAACGACCTCCATGATCCGCCGTACGTATGCTGCCCAGGTCGGATCCGCCGAACGAGGTTCTCCACGACACGTTCGACGCAGCGGCCATGGTCGTCACGGACGGGACCACAGCGGCACCCCCAACGCCGTTCGCGCACCGAGCTTCCAGGACGACGGCTCACCGGACACATCGGAGGACGTATGCGGCCACGACTCAAGAACGTCGCCTGGGAACGGGTGGGCGACGAGCTCCGCCTCGTGTACGACCTGCGTGACCAGTTGATCCTGACCGACCCCGGCGGCCAGGTGGAGAAGCTCCTCGCCTTGCTGCACGAGGGCGGGCGCACCGTCGGCGAGCTCGCCGGCGAACTGGCGCTCCCCATCCAGGACGTCCTCGGCGCGATCGAGGCCCTCGACGCCGAACGACTGCTGGAGGACGGCGAGCGCCTGGGCACCCTCGACGCCGCCGAAGCCGAGCGCTACTTCAGTAACCTGGCCTTCTTCGAGTCGTTCGGCACGCTGACACGCAGCCGCGAGGACCTGCAACGCCGGTTGCGCGAGTCGCACGTGCTCGTCCTCGGCACCGGCGGCCTCAACTCCAACACGATCCCGCATCTCAGCGGGCTGGGCGTCGGCAGAATGACGCTGGTCGACAGGGACACCGTCGACGTGCGCAACTTCGCCAGGCAGTACCTCTATCGCTGGGAGGACCTCGGCGCCAGAAAGGTCGAGCGGGCGGCGGAATGGGTGCGCGCCTTCGACCCGGCCGTCAAGGTCCAGGCGATCGACACGGGCGTCGAGAGCGCCGAGCAACTGGCCGAGCTCATCGACGAGACGCGCCCCGACGTGGTCGCCTCGGGCATCGACCAGCCCAAGGAGGTCGACCTCTGGGTCAACGCGGCCTGTGTGGGGCAGGGCGTGCCGTTCGTGCGCGGCGGCATCACGGTCACCAAGGGAATCGTCTGGTCGGTCGCGCCGGGGGAGAGCGCCTGCAGGGCCTGCGTCCCCGCCGATCCGACCCGGCCCGAAGGCCACGCCGATCCCGACGAGCCCGCACTGAGCGCCGAGATCGCCGCGGCCCGCCTGTTCTACAGCAGGCCGCAACCCAACAGGGGCATCGGCCCCGTCGCCGGTCTGCTCGGCGCGCTCGGCGCCTTCGAGGTGCTGCGCTACCTGACCGGTTTCGAGCCACCGGCATACGCCGGTCGGCCACTCACCATCGACTTCGCCGGCGCCTGCGCCATGAGTCAGGCCGAGTGGTCCCGCAATCCCAAGTGTGTGACCTGCGGAAGGAGTTGACCACCATGAAGATCGAGATCGTGCGGATCGAGAACACCCGCCTGACCGGGCTGAACACGCCCGACTCCTGACCATCGCGAGCGCACCCCGGCCGAGGCCGGGGTGCGCTCTCCCCTTGTCGCTCCGCAAGCTCCAGGAGGACGGATGTCCGCCATCGTTGACCGAGACCTGCGCGAAAGGGCCGCCCGGCTCACCGTCGCGTTCGACGGTGACGCCTGGATCCTGGGCCGCCCCGACCTCGGAGTCTTCGTCGCGGTGCCCGAGCCGGGCGCGGTGTTCGTCACCACCCTGCAGGAAGGCGGCTCGGCCGCCGAGGCCGCGAGACGGGCGAGCGAGGTGGCGGGCGAGGAGGTCGACGGCGCCGACTTCCTCGAAGGTCTCACCGGCGCCGGCCTGCTCGACCCGCCCGCACCTCCCGAGGAGCGAGCCCCCAGCGGCTGGATCGAGGGACTCAGCCAGGACACGGCGGCCAGATTCTTCGGCAGGACCGGCTGGGCCTGCTACGCGGCGGCAGCGGTCTTCGTCGTAACTGTCCTGGTGTTCGCGCCAGAGTTACGCCCTTCATGGAAGGACGCCTGGTTTCTCCCTAGCGCCGCACTGTCGATGCTCACCTACCTGCTGGTCGACATCGCGTTCAGCGCCCTGCACGAGGCATGGCACTGGGTCGCGGGCAGGGCGCTCGGCGTCCCCGCCACCTTCAGGGTCAGTTACCGGGGCCTCTACATCGTCTTCGAGACCGACCTGACCCAGATCGTGAACGTGCCGCGCCGCCGCAGGTACGGGGCCTACCTGGCGGGCATGGCCATCGACGTCGTGGTCGTGGCGACGGCATTGGGGCTGCGGCTGCTCGACAGGGCCGGGATGCTCACACTGCCTGAGACGTTGAGCGGTCTTCTCGGCGCGGTGGTGTTGTATCGGCTCGTCGGGATCGCCTGGCAGTGGGCCGCGGTGCCGATGCGCAGTGACGGCTACGCCGTACTGGCCAATGCGTTGCGCTGCCACAACCTGTACCGGGTCACTTGGCTGACCGCCAAGGCCAGGCTCTTCCGGCTGCCGCCCGCCGAGGCGGCCGAGCTGGCCTCGGCGGGCGAGCGTGATCGGCGCGTGGCACGCTGGTTCGCCCTGCTGTACGTGGCGGGGGTCGTGGTCATGGCCGGCATGTTCGTGCTCGTGGCCCTGCCGCTGCTGCTCGCCCTCGCTCAGTGGGGCCTGGTACGGCTGAGCGCCGGCGCGATCGGCTCGACCGCGTTCTGGGAGGCGCTTGCCGTGACGGCGTACGTGGCGACCCAGCTTGCCCTGCCCCCACTCCTCGCACTGAGGGAGCGCCGGCTGCGGAGGTCGGGCAGGCTTCTTTGAGAGGTGCTGCCCACCGGCAGCCGAGGCGATCACCGGCTCCCGGTACGGATGCGGCGCCAGGGCCGTAGCGTGACGCACGGCTCGGCGGTGAGGGCGCAGGGCGGTCCCGTGGTCACGGCCGCGCCCTGGCCGCCGGACCGCTCGCCGTCTCCTCACGCTGATCACCGCCGTTGGCGTGGCTCTCCCGGAATTTCTGGTCTGCAACGAGGGTCAGCCGGGCCGTGGACCGAACTCCGGGAGAGTGGTGGAGCCGCAGGGGACCATCGTGGTCCTGAGGGCGAGGCCGTCGCTGAGGTCGCCCGCGTAGGGGACGTAACCGTCCACGCGTGGGAGGCAACGGCCATGTTCTCCAGGACGGCAAGGGCTCTTGGCTGCATGAGGGTCTGCGACGCTCGTAGGCTACGTGGGTGCAAACGTGGGCAAAGTGGACCGTCCTTCTGGTGCTGGCCGGGTTAGCAGGCGTCTACGTGATAGCCGGGTCACCCCTGGCCCTGGCGGTACTCGGCTTACAGGTGCTCTTCATCCGACGCCGGTCCTGGTGGTTGATCGCGCTGCAGGCCGCCGCCGCCTACGGTTCGGTGTTCGCGTTCGACACTTCGGTCGGCATCCTCGGCTTCGTCGCCGGTTCACTGCTGCTGACCAGGTCCTGGCCGCTCGCCCCGGTGGTGGCAGGCAGCGCGCTGCTGCTGGGACCGGCCGACCCGATGATCAGCATGATCCTGATCGCCCTGATCATCTACGGCCTGGCCACGATGCTGGACCGGATCGACGAAGTCACCGCCGCTCGCCTGTCGCTGGCGATGACCGCGGCGGCCGAGGAACAGCTCCGCATCGCGGCGGAACTCAACCAGAGCCTGGGCGCCGCGCTCGACACGATCGCGGCCAGCGCCCGGAAGGGCATGCCTGACGTGGAATCGGCCCGGCACTCGCTGAGCGAGGCCAGAGCCGCCGCCGTCGGCTACCGCGCGATGTCGCTGGCCCCCGAACTCACCACCGCCAAGGGCATGCTGATCGCCGCGGGAGTCGCCACCGAGGTGCGGATTCGGCACGCGGAACCGCTCGGCCCGGCCGGCGCGCTGCTGGCCACTGTCCTGCGCGAGGCCGTGACCGAGATCGTCCGGCGCCGCGCCGCCTCCCGCTGCGTGATCGAGTCCGTCACAGAAGCCGACACCGTACGGCTGAGCCTCGCCCACGACGGCACCCCCAGCGCCACGGACGAATTCCTGGCCGATCTCCCCGCCCAGGTCGCGGCGGCCGGTGGCACGCTCACCACCGGCGTCGACGACAACGCCCAGGTCCTCGTGGAGGTGGTGCTGCCCAGCACCACGCTGCCGGACCCGCCCGCCCTGTCCATCAAGCTGTCGACGGCGGTGCTCGCGGCGGTGCTGGTCGGGTTCTCGGCCAAGGCGTTGCTGCTGGCCGGCTCGTGGTGGCCCCTTCCCCTGCTGGTCGTCATCATTTTCATCCACCTGCGCTCGATCGAGGGCAGGCATCCGATCGCGCTGATCGTCATGGGCGTGCTGACGCTCGCCCCGATTCCGGTGTTCGAGCAGGCCTGGCTGGTGACGGCCGGATTCCTGACCGGGCCGCTGCTGCTGGCCCTGCGGCTGAGGGCGGCGGTGCCGCTGGTGGCCGCCGTCATGGCGGCGGTGGGGGGCGCCGGGCTGGTGATCGGCCTGCCGTACCCGCTGGTGGTGAACTACACGGTCAGCACGCTCGTGACGGGGGTGGTCATCTACGGGCTGTTCACGTTGGCGCGGCTGGACCGGGAGCTGAGCGCGGCCAAGGACGGGCTGGCCAGGTCGGTGGTGGTGGAGGAGCGGCTGCGGGCCGCGCGTGACCTGCACGACCTGCTCGGGCACACGCTGGCGGCGATCCTGCTCAAGAGCGAGCTGGCCAGGCGGCTGGAACCCGAACGCGCCCGCGCCGAACTGGACGACGTGCTGGCCATGACCGAGCAGGCCATGGGCGACCTGCGAACCGTCTCCGGCGAGCGGGGGAGGCTGTCGCTGGCGAGCGAGGCGGACTCGGCGCGCTCGGTGCTGGCGACCGCGGGCATCGAGGTCACGGTGGAACTCGGCCACGGCATGCTCGGCACCGAGGTGGAGACCACGCTCGGCGCCGTGCTGCGCGAGGCGGTCACCAACGTGCTGCGGCACAGCTCCGCCCGCCACTGCGCGATCAGCACGAACACGCGCGACGGCGAAGTACGAATGGTCGTACGCAACGACGGCGCGCAGGCCAAGCCGATCCGCCGGGGCTCGGCCGGCATGGGCAACCTGACCACGCGCCTGGCCGAGCTGGACGGACGGCTGGACCTGGCCCGGGACGGCGAGTGGTTCGAGCTGGCCGCGACGGTGCCGACGCGCTCCTGGGTCCCCGCCTAGGCCGTGCCTCAAAGGATCGTGAGCCAGTCCTTGATGGCGGCGATGTGGACGGTGGCTTCGTAGCGGACGGCGGGTTTGTCGTGCCGGGTGGGACTGCCGCGATGGCGTTCGAGCCGGTTGATGCCGCACTCGACGGCCGAGCGGGCGCGGTGGTCGGCCGCGTCGAAAGGACGGCGGGCGGCCACCGCGGCTGCCGCCCATAAGGGCCGGTCAGGCGTCGCGGTGGTTGATCGCCAGGGTCGCGGGCAGGAGGGACATCAGGACGTAACCCACCAGGATGACGGCGGCCGTTGAGGGACCGAAGGCTCCGGCGTCGGGTACGGCGGCCAGTTGCCTGGCCAGTGACGGAATCGTCAGGGAGCCGATCCAGTCGTTCCACGGAGCCGGGAGGAAGCGCTCGAGCACGGTCGGGGACAGTGGGAGGACGACCAGCGCGACGAGCGCTCCCGGTGTCGACCGCAGGACCGTCGCCAGGCCCAGCCCCAGCACCGCGGCGACGGCGGAGCCCGCGCCGGTGGTCAGCACCTCGGCCAGGGCCGCATGTTCGGCGAACGAGGCGCCGATCGGACGCCCGGCCACCACGGCCTGTGCGGTGAAGTAGGTGGCGAACGCCAGCACTTGGCCCGCGACGGCGGCCACGGCGGCCACCACGGCGGCCTTGGCCAGGAGGAGCGTCCACCGGCTCCGGATCGTGGTCAGCGTGAGTCTGATCATGCCGGTGGCGTACTCGCCGGAGATGGCGAACACGCCCAGCATGCCGAAGAGCACAGGCGGAATGTCGGCGCTGAGGCCGAGACCCGTGCCGACGGGATCGCCGTCGGGGCCGTTGGTGTCGAAGGCGTGCGAGATCGAGTAGGCGGCGAAGCCGGTGAGGGCAAGGGCCGAGAGCGTGGAGGCCAGGACGTAGTAAGTGGCTCGGAGCGAACGCAGCTTGAGCCATTCCGATGCGACGACGTCGATCATTGGGTGATCTCCACAAAGGCTTCCTCCAGTGATGTCCGGCGCGGCACCAGCTCGTGAACGGCACAGCCGTTCGTCAGAGCGATGTCGCCGATGGCGGCTGAGGTCAGACCGGTCACCAGCATTTCCTCTCCGGCGCCGGCGTCCCGCACGGGGCGCGCATCGGCTCCGGCCCCCGCGGGCCGACCGGGCACCGGCCTCTCTCCGGCGTTGGCGTCCTGGGCGGGGCGTATGGTTGCGCCGGCCGCTTCGAGTGCCCTGGACAGGCGGGCCGCGTGGGGCGATCGGACCAGTACGCCACTCTGGAAACGGGCCAGCAGGCCCGCCATCGAGGCGTCCTCGATCAGCCGGCCCTGGCCGATGATGATGAGCCGGTCGGCGGTGAGGGACATCTCAGTCATCAGATGGCTCGACAGCAGGACGGTGCGCCCCTCGGCGGCCAGGGATCTGAGCAATGTCCTGAGCCAGCGGATGCCGTCGGGGTCGAGGCCGTTGACCGGCTCGTCGAGGATGAGCACGCCCGGGTCACCGAGCAGTGCCGCCGCGATGCCGAGGCGCTGGCGCATCCCTTGGGAGAATCCGGCGATCCGCTTGCGGGCCGCCCCGGCCAGGCCGACCTCCTCCAGCACCTCCGCGACCCTGCGGCGTCCGATCCCGCCCGCGTGGGCGAGCGCCTGCAGGTGAGCGAACGCGCTGCGCCCGCCCTGCACCTCGGACGCGTCGAGCATGGCACCGACCTCGCGCATGGGGTGCCGAAGGTCGCGCTTGCGGACGCCGTTGATCAACGCCTCGCCCGACGTGGGCGTGTGGAGGCCGAGGATCATGCGCATGGTGGTGGACTTGCCGGCGCCGTTATGTCCGAGGAAGCCGGTGACCTGTCCGGGTTTGACGTCGAACGTGAGCCCGGACACCGCGCGGGTGGAGCCGTACAGCTTCGTCAGTTCTGTGGCTTCGATCATTTCCCCACCTTCTGGATGATCTCGGCCGGGCAGCGTGTGCCCGGCGCGGGCAACCTCCCTGTGGTCAGGTAGGTGTTGACGTGTCGCCGCAGGCAGTTGTTTCTCGCCCACGACGCGTGGCCGTCGCCGTGCCACAGGACGCGCGCGGAAGGAATCTGCTCGGCCACGTGCTGCTGCCCGAGATAGTTGGTGTTGTTGTCCAGCTCCCCGATCGCGAACAGGACCGGCGGGACGTTCTTCACGCGCAGCGGGTGCGGCGCCCAGGACGCGCCCCCGCGGCGGCCCCAACACCGACCGAGCTCGAAGCGTCCCTCAATCCAGCCGAACCTCGGGGCGATCTCACGGAGTCTGGCCTCGATGCCCTGGAACTCTTCGTACGTCGGCAGCTTCGGCATGAAGTCGTTGCACAAGGAGTCGTGGCCCACCGACGAGTTGCCCGTGTCCGGCGCGAGCTCTGCTGCTAGGAAGTTGCCGGCGTCGCCGTCGAGGGCCTTGCGGATGGCAGTGGCGAGCAGCGGCCATCTCGGCGGGTTCATGCCTTTTAGCGCGGCCGCGTACAGCTGTCCTTCGGTCACCTTCCGGCCGGCGGAGGCCGGCAGTGGCGCGCGGCGGACCCTCGCGACCAGCTCGTCCCACGCCTTGCCCGCGTCCCTGCCGTGCAGGGCGCAGTCGATGCGGCGAGCGCACCAGTCGCGGAAGCGGGTGAGATGGCGCTCCTGCGTGAGCGCGTAGTTGCGGATCCAGGGCTCGAACTCCTGCTGGGTGTGATCGGCGGTGCCGTCGAAGTACAGGCGGCCGACCCGCTGCGGGAACAGCTCTAGGTAGGCCTGGGCGTAGACGGTGCCGTAGGAGTTGCCCGCGTAGATGAGTTTGTCCTGGCCGAGTGCGGCGCGCAGGGCGTCGATGTCGTGGGCCATGTTCCATGCCGTCATCCCGCGCCAGGCCGATTTGGCCATGCTGCGGCAGCTCGCCTGATGGGCCGCGTTCTTGGCGGCGTGGGCGTCCCAGTCCTGCTTCGTCCTGGCCAGGAGCAGTCCGTAGATGGAGGCGTCGGGCTCCGCGCAGCTCACCGTCTTCGCTCCGCTGCCTGGCTCGGGCATTCCGCGCGAATCGATGGCGATGACGTCGAACCGGCTGCGCAGCTGCTTGAGCAGGATGGGCAACTCGGGTGGGATGTCGGCGGTGTTTTTCGGCCTGAGTATCGCCGTGGTGGTGCCGGGGCCGCCGAGGTTGATGACCAGTGGCCCCATGCTCTTGCCCGTCGCAGGCAGTTTGGCCACATGCACCGAGGTTCTGGGCCCGCTGGGATCGGCCCAGTCCACGGGAACGACCAGGTTGGCGCATCGCAGGCCGTCACCGCAGTCCTTCCACACCAGGCCGTGGGCCTGCGCCGAGGCCAGCGCGATACCGCCGAGCGGCACGGCGAGACAGGCCGCCAGGCACAGGGCGATGAGTCTGCGTCGGTTCATGGCGGCAACGATGCTGTACGGCGGTGGGTCCGCACATCGGAGCCAGATCAGATCTTGGGGATCGGACCAGGGTCATACGGTACGGGCGTACGTGGGCGGAGTACGACCCTGGTCTGACGGCCCGTGCTCCGATTCGCCCCCGGCCGTTCCTCGATAACGTCGGGATGTGAATCTGCTCGCCCGACGGCCTCCACCCTGGCTGCTCAACCTGGCCGACACCGTGGTCGCGGTGCTGCTCGCGCTGGCGTCCACGGCGAGCCCGCCGGAGCTGACCACGAACGCCGTGATCACCGTGCTCTGCTGGCTGCTCGCGGTGCCCGTGGCGGTGCGGCGGAAATGGCCGGAGCCCGCCTACTACGGTGCGCTCCTGATCGGCCTTGCCGTGCCCGCGCTGCAGGGCAACTGGCTGATGCCGACGGCCGTGGTGGCCCTGACCATCTACCCGGTGGCGACCGGCCGGCCGGTGTGGCGATCGGCGATCGCCCTGGTGTCGGGCCTGCTCGTCAACGGAGGCTCGCTGCTGGTCTCGATGCCGGGCCAACCACGATATTCGAACGGCTGGCCCGACCCTGTCTTCATCCTCGGTATGGTCTGGCTGGCCATCGGAGCGAGTTGGAGTCTCGGCACGGCGGCGCGCACCCGCCGTGAGTTCGCCGCCCGCGAGGCCAGGAGGCAGGCCGAGCAGGCGGCGGCCGACGAACGCCTGCGGATCGCGCGCGAGTTGCACGACGTCGTCGCCCATTCGATGAGCGTGATCACGGTCAAGGCGGGGGTGGCGGCCAAGGTCCTGGACAAGCATCCGGAGGAAGGGCGCAAGGCGTTGCGGGCCATCGAGGAGATCGGGCGCGGCTCGCTCGCGGAGATGCGCCATTTTCTCGGCGTGCTGCGCGCACCCGGGAGCGCGCCCAGCAGCACGCCGGTTGCCCGGCTCGCCGACCTGCCGTCCCTGGCGCACCGGGCGGCGGAGGCCGGCGTGCTGGTCGATCTCTCGGTGGAGGGAACCGTGCCCGACAGTATGGCGTCGGCCGTCTACCGCATCGTTCAGGAAGCGATCACCAACGTCGTCAAGCACGCGGCTCCCGCCCACTGCCAGGCCAGCGTGTCGGTCGCCGATGGGCGGTTGCGAATCTCCGTGGTCGACGACGGGCCCGGACGGCGGGTGCTACCAGGGCGCCCGGGTGGGTCGGGCGGGCACGGGCTGGTGGGAATGCGCGAACGGACCCTGCTGTACGGCGGCACCTTCGAGGCCGGTCCGCTTCCGGGAAAGGGGTTCGGCGTGCATGCGTCATGGGAGGTTCCTTGACCCGCCGGGGAGTTCCGCCCCCCTGTCGAAGGAGGGAGAGGGGCGGCGCCGGACACGTTCCGGCGAAGCGCGGGCGTGCGCGAACGGCAGGCCATTCGGCAGAGTGCCGCAGTGGCGCATACGGCCGGCGTTCCGAGAGCGCGTCGATGTGATGCGAGTGGTAGGCGCGGATCGGTCATGATGGACGTGATGAGGAGGGTCACGAGCGTGAACCGGAGGAAGCGGGGTCGGCGGGTCCGGACAGGGCGTCCGTGGCCCGTGCCGGGCCCGGTCGGGGTGGACGCCGCAGGGGAAGTCTCGTGATCCGGGTGCTCATCGCCGACGATCAGGCGCTCCTGCGGGGCAGTTTCCGCCTGCTGATCGACTCCGAGGACGATCTCACCGTGGTCGGGGAGGCGGGCGACGGGCGGGAGGCGGTGGCGCTCGCGCGTACGGAGTCGCCCGACGTGGTGCTCATGGACGTCAGAATGCCCGAGATGGACGGCATCACCGCGACCGGGCAGATCGCCGGCGACACTCGGGTGCTCATCCTGACCACGTTCGACCTCGATGAGTACGTCTACTCGGCGCTACGGGCGGGCGCCAGCGGATTCCTCCTCAAGGACGCGCCTCCGGACGACCTCCTGAAGGGGATCCGGGTGGTGGCGTCGGGTGAGACGCTGCTCGCGCCGACCGTCACCACCCGGCTGATCGCGGAGTTCGTACGGCGGCCGGTCCAGCAACTCTTTCACGGGCTCGACACGTTGACGGACCGGGAGCGCGAGGTGCTCGCCCTCGTCGCCCACGGATTGTCCAACGCCGAGCTCAGTGTGCAGCTCCAGGTGAGTCCCGGGACCGTGAAGACGCATATCGGCCGCCTGCTGGCCAAGCTCAACGCCCGCGACCGCGCCCAGCTCGTCATCGCCGCCTACGAGGCCCACCTGGTCACGCCGCGTTAGCCGACCGCGCGCCGTGACCGCAGGCGGCATCAGCGCTCCACCACGCCGGCCCGCACATCGGGCGTGCGAGGAAAGCATCGGGACCAGGACGCTTGTCGTGGCCCGCGAGCCCGGAGGTCCATCCCCGCTCCTCGTTCACGCCGCCACCGTCGGGGAGGTCATTCTCATGGGTGACGGTCTGCTGTTCTGCGTTCCGTCACGCCATGGCGTGACGGAGGCATCTCCACCGCCTCGCTCGTTACGATCCCATCGCCATCGCCATCCGCGTACCGTCCCGCACCGGGAGGCGAACTTGCCAGGAACCGGTTTGCGCGCTGCTGGGACGCCTGGACCCGGTTCTCAGCGCAAGTCGGAGAGAATGGCTTTCGTGCCTTCTCCCCGTGCGTCCGTGCTTCGCCGAACGAGGACTCTGGCAGTTCTGGAGTTCGTCAACATTCCGCTGATCGCCGGGGTGCTGACCGGCATACTGGGCATGCCCCTGACCGTAGCCAACTCGGCAGGGCTTGTGCTGGTCCTGCTCGTCTTGGCTGAGGGCGGCGTGTACTGGTGGCTGAAGTTCGCCCAGCTCTCTTCGCGAGCACCCGTTCCGGCGGGGATGGCGATGTATCGCATGATTTCTCGGATCAATGTCGGCCTGCTTGTGGCGGGGGCCGTCGTGGTGGGTGCCGGCCTGGTCATGGGCGGCTCCGGCGCGCAGGTCTGGCCGGGGGCGGCGCTGTGGGTGTTCGCGCTGTTGGAGCACGTGAACTACTTCCATCTGCAGCTCATGCATGACACCCGCGCCGACCTGGGGCACTTGGTGAGGACTGGCCGCCTGCGCCGCTCGCATCTGGCTCTCGACATGGCCCGCGTGTCCAGGGCACCGGAGGTTGGGCGCCTTTGATGATGAGGGTCGTCCCAGCCCTCGGCTGGAGGCTTCACCAGTGATGCCCCTAGGTCAGGAGCCCAGCGTTCCGGGCGCCTCCCAGGCTCGATCGCCTGCATCGTCGACGCGGGCGTGATGGCGTCGTCGTGGCCGAGGTCCACGAAGTGGTCCTTCTGCCAGGTGCCGCAGGCGCCTGGGCCACAGGAAGCGGTGCGAGGGTGTCCGGTTCGGCGGGGCGGACAGTCCGCAGCCGGCCGGTCTTCTTCTTGCCGGACGACAGGCGCCGGCGGCTCGCACCGCTGGGCGACGGCGCCTTCGGTCACACCAGGCGGGTGATCCCGCGCAACGACCTGCTCACCTAGGTGGCCGGGCTGGGGTCGTTGCCGTCCCAGCAGCTAGATGCGCCCGCTCAGTTGTCGAAGGCCCGTACCGCGGCGCTGCATGGTCCTCGAGCCACAGCTCTCGGAGCGGAGCCAATGCCGGAACCTTCCCGATCTCGGTGCCCGTCCAGATCGTGGTCATGGCCTGTCTCGCGCTGTTCTTCATCGCAGGGTCGCGGTCACCCGTGCCCCTGGACGCCCTCACCTTCCGAGGACGTGACGCCGGGCCGGTACTGCCAGACGAATTCCAGCCACGGCGGGGCCACCCCCGTGAAGTGCGACCAACTGCCCGGTTCCGCACCCGGGTAGTCGCTTCGGACTTCAGACAGGCGCGTCAGCGCGAAGCCTTCCTGGATCAGGCTGTTGACGATCCGGCTCAGTGTCTGCGTGTACTCCCTGGGTTGGCGGATGCGGTCACCGGCCAGCTCCCCGTCGTAGACCCAGTCCTGGTCGGGATAGCTGGTCTCGGCCTCGTCGATGTAGGGCTGCTTCAGCGTGTAGCCCTCCCCGTTCCAGGAGTCGTGGGTGAGCCCGGCGAAGAACGGGTTGGCGCACATCAGGTAGTAGTGGCCGCCTCTTCCGACGACTCTCGCGACTTGGCGGAAAACGATCCGGCAGTCCGGGACGAAGGTCAGCGAGTACGGATGCCAGACCAGATCGAACGTGGAGCCGTAGAGGGCGGACAGGTCCCGCATGTCTCCTTGGATCGTGCGGATGCCGACGCCGTAGTGCTCAGCGGCCAAGCGGTCCCGCTCCAACTGTCCGGAGGAGATGTCGAGAACCGTCACGTCAGCCCCGAGCAGGCCGAAGGCCGCGGACTGCTGCCCGCCCCCACCTGCCAGGCAGAGCACCTTTCGGCCCGCCAGGTCGCGGGGGATGCCCAGCCTGTCCAGGCCGAGATAAGCGTGCGCCTCCTCTGCGTCCAGGTGGAGCATGGGACGGGTGAACAAGGCGTCCGCCTCCGCAAGGGCTTCCCAGCGTTCCTGGTTGTAGTGGTAGACCTCGTCTCGCATGGCGGACACGCTATCTGTCGTCCAGCGGTCGAGGCGAAACGATTTTGATCAGGTCTTGTTCGTCCGCCGTCCACCCCGCTATGACCTGTCATTTCAGGATGAAAAGGACTGACTGACACGGGCATCGAGCCCGTTCTTGCAGGCAGGAAGCCCCTCATGGACAACTCGCCCGACCCGTTGGCGTCGCTCGCCGACCGGCGGGGGCCTTCGCTGTTCCTGCCTTCGGGAGCGGCGGGATGCGTCAGCCGACGTCCACGCCCGGAGGGCATTCGACGGGCTCGGAGGTGCCGTCGGCGTGCTCGATCCGGCAGCCGTTCTCCACGCCGTCGAACGGGCTGGAATGTCCGGAGGAGGCGGCGAAGATGGCCAGGCCGATGGCGGCGGCGATGAGCCCGATGACGATGCCGCCGTAACCGCCGCCGACGCCGACGTCGCCGGCGGGCGCGGCCTTCGTCGGGTCCTCCGGGTCGTAGAGGACGTCGCTCTTCCTGCCGACGCCCAGCTGCGACTCGGCCCACGACTCGGTGGTCACCTCCCGCCCTTCCGCGGTCGTGAAGGTCAGCACCGGACGCCGGCTCGACCTCAGATGCTCGCCGTGTCCTGTGAACGTGGTGGCCACGTCCGTGACCACGCCCGGCACCCGCCGCGCCCCGCGGACGAACCGCCTGCCGTTCACGATCCCCCTGACCGACACCAGCACGATCACGGCGCCGAACGCCACGAACAGTAAGGGCAGGTACTCGAAGATTTGCTCCACCGCGGTCCCCTTGGAATCGGCAACACCCGGACAACGATCAAAAACAGTGCATAGTTCGCGGCGCTCCGGGGGAGTGCAAGGCCGGCGTGACGCGGGAGGACGCCTGGTGGCGTATCCGTTTGCGGGACGGGCCGAGTGGAGCCGCAGGATGCGTACGTGGGGAAGGGGGCACTCGCCGGCAGTCGAGGTCGAGGGCCCCGATCACCGGGTGCTACGGGCCGAATCGGCAGCAGAAATCTGATTTCACAGCTCAGGCGGGTGGTGTCGCATTGGTTGACGGCACCCCTAGTTGGCCTACGGGAACGGGGGCCCAGACGGCTGCCGATCAGCCGTAGTTCTGAACCCACACCCTGACCGTGTGGGACTTGGGGCTGAGAGTGACGGTGGCCCTCCACTTCTCGCCGACCTTCGCATTGTGGATACGGGTGTACATCTTCCCGCCCACGCAGTAACCGCGGTCGCGCTTCATCTTGACCCACCCACCACCTGCGCCGATAGCACTGCGCCCCCTTTCGCGCAGGGCGGCTGTGGCCTTGGTGCCGTCCCCGCCGTCCCCGCCGTCCCAGATGGTGAACCAGTGGGCCTGGCTCGCCTGCTGGACGGAGACGGCGGTCGCCGCCTGGGCGGCGGGGGCGAGAAGCGTGCCGGCCGTGAGGGCGCCGTCGGCCAGGATCGGTGGCAGACGTCTCATCGTGCTTCCTTTCGCTGGTCGTCGTGGACATGGGAAAGGTAGGCCGGCGCGCGTTGAGTTCTTGTTGAGTCCGGGTTGAGGCCCAGCAGGCGCGCTCGATCGGGGTGTCGGTGAAGGCCCGGACCTCCCGCGGCAACGGTGAGCCGCCACCCCGGTCAGTCCTGAGGGTCAACGAGGTGGCATACCTTCAGGTAACCCTCGGACCTTCCGATGGTGATCGGGATGTCGGTTACGCATTGATTTTGAAGTTCTACGAGATCGAGGGCCGGATTCCCTCGGCCTCCTCGCTGGGGCCCGAGCGCCTGGTCACGTAACGATGCACGAGCGGCGCGACCATGATGGGAACGCGGGCAGTACAGGGGGCGTCAGGGCAGCAGGAACCCCGGCGAGGTGCTACCGAACGGCCGGCAGCAGCCGGACCGCCGGCGGAAGCGGCCCGCGGACGGGGGCGGCACGGAACGACTGGATCATCAGAGCTGCGAAACGGCGCGAGGCCGACACTCGCTGTTCGGGTGACTCGGCGCGGATTCCCTCGTTCGCCATCATCGCCAGGATGAAGTCCTCCAGGACGAAGTCCGGCCGCAGGCCGCCCGCTGCCTTCGCGCGCCGGACGAGCTCGGTCAGCAGCCGGATCGTACGGTCGCGGTCAGCGGTGAAGTACGGCAGCCGCGAGCTGAACGCGCCGGACAGCCCCCGGTCGAGGGCGTGCACCTCCATGAGCTTCTCGATCACCAGGCAGAACCCATGCCACGGGTCGGCCTGCGCCAGCCCGTCCTCGACGACCGCCGAGCACATGGCCATCGGCTCGGCGAAGACCTCGCTGAGCAGCGCCTCCTTGGTGGGGAAGTGCCGGTAGACGGTGGCCGCGCCGACTTGCGCGCGCCGGGCGATCTCCCGGATCGGCACATCGAGGCCCTCGGTGGCGAAGGTCGCGCGGGCGACCGCGAGGATGCGCGCACGGTTGTCGCGGGCGTCCGAGCGCAGTTTCTGACTCACTTCGGCCGTCACCGCTCTCACTTTAGTCAAACGGACGGGGTGTTCCGTTACGGTGCGGCACATGAGAGCTGTTCAGTTTTCGGAGTACGGCCCGGCCGGTGTGGTGCATGTCGCCGAGGTCGAGGAGCCGCATGCCGGGCCGGGGACGATCCGCATCGCCGTGCGGGCCTCCGGATTGTCGACGGGAGAGACGTCCATCCGCTCGGGGAAGATGCGTGACGTGGTGCCTGTGACGTTCCCGTACCGGACCGGGTTCGACGCCGCGGGCGTGGTGGACGAGGTCGGCGACGGCGTCACGGATGTCAGGCTCGGCGAGGAGGTGTTCGGCATGACCGCGACGACCGCGCGCGGCGCCAACGCCGATCACGCGGTCCTGGTCGCCTGGGCGCCGAAACCGGCCGTGTGGAGTTGGGAGGAGGCCGGCGGTGCCGCGGGCAGCGTCGAGACGGCCACCCGAGTGCTCGACCGGCTCGCGGTCGGCGCCGGGCACACTGTGCTGGTGCAGGGCGCGGCCGGCGGGGTGGGCGCGGTCGCCGTTCAGATCGCGGTCGCCCGCGGCGCCACCGTCATCGGCACGGCCGGGAAGCACAACCACGACTTCTTGCGCACGTTTGGCTGCGAGCCGACGACGTACGGGGCGGGCCTGGTCGAACGGGTCCGCGCGCTGGCACCGCGCGGGGTGGACGCGGTGTTCGACTGCGCAGGAGGGGCGCTGCCCGACCTGATCGCCATCACCGGGAACCCGGCGCGCGTGGTGACGATCGCTCCCGACCTCACCGCGGCGGCCCTCGGCGTGCACCTGTCGCACGGCGTGCCGGCCGGCGACACAGCGGCGGCCGTTGGAGCCGCCGACCCACTGGCGGTGCACGGCCTCGGCATCGCGGTCGAGCTCGCCGGGCAGGGCCGGCTGCGCGTGCCGGTCGCAGCGGCGTTCCCGCTCACTGAGGCGGCTGCAGCGCACGAGCTGAGCGAGAGCCGCCACGCTCGCGGGAAGATCGTACTGGTGAACTGACCGGCCCCACTCAGGCAACCACTCCGCCTCAGATCCCTGGCCCGACGGTCCGGTACGCGCGGCGTCTCATGCCTACGCGCGCCAGGCTCGCCTCCCTAGGCGGGGGCGCGAGCCTGGCCTTGCTCAGGGTCCGGACATCTTTGAAGCATGTGGAGTTCGGCGATGCACTACGCTCCCGGACCACGGCCTGCCTCGGCATCCCGACCGTCAGCGCCACGACGGTGTAGAGCAGCGTTACCCCTGGTTTCTGTACACACCGGAGCTCCTGCAGCCACGGCCGCGCGTCCCGGCCGATCCCCCGACGACCGGCCGTCAGTCGATGCGCTGGCAGATCGTCACCGGCAGACGCGGCGACCAGGTACGGGTGGCCTCGTCGTAGGCCTGGGCGTAGCCGTTGTTGCCTCCGGCGCAGGGGGCAGCGATGGTCGTCTCCACGTAGATGGCGCCGCCGGGCGTGACGGGGTGGGTGCGGGCGATCGCCCACCTGGAGAAACTTCGTGACGCCGTTGTTGAACTTGACGGTCAGGAAGACGCGGTGGTCGACGGTGAAATTGCCACCATTGAGCGGCAGGCCGCCTGCAGCGCGCTTTCAGCTGCCCGACCGGGGGGTCCATCGGAATCGGAACCTTTCGCACACAGCGAAGGGCCTTCCCGCACCGGAGCACGGCTGACCTGGCGGCCGGTACGCGCCGAGAGCGGACAAGTGCTGATCGGCCTGGCCGTGACGGCGGGGATGCCGGGCTGTCAGTCCTGCTTACGGTGGCGCGACCGCAACCGGGCCGACGCCACCGCCCGCCGCCCCCCGGCCGAACGGCACGAGCCCCGGCGCGTCGGCGACCGGCTGTTGTCCAGATCGGGATGCTCGACGCAACATGATGTCAAGGTGGACCGGACGTCGCGAGCTACCCCGGGCGGCGTCCCCATGCCGAGATCAGCGGCGCGAGGGTGAGGTCGAGCTCGCCGGCGTCGATGGCGGCCAGGTGCGCGTCGATCTCGGCGTCGTCGGCCAACCCGGCGGCGAGCAACTCGGCACGGACCATGCGCACCGTCGCGGTCTCCAGCCGGTCGCAGGCCGGCCCGCCGACCGGGAAGCAGCCGGACGCCGTGACATCGACCAGGCCGGCCGCACGCAACGCCCGCGGCAGCGTACGGCCGTAGCGCAGGTCGGCGCCGCGGCGGGTCATCAACTCCCGGACGGCGCGCCGCAGCCGGTTGGCGCGCTGCTGTGCCGGGCCGACCTCATCGAGGCAGGCCAGCGGCTGCAACTCGGTATCGGCGTCCTCGATCAACAGCCGGCCACCGGGGCGCAGCGCCGCCACCATCGTCGCCAGCGCCCGGGCACGGTCGGGCACGTGGACGAGCACGAGCCGGGCGTGTACCAGGTCGAACGTGCCTGGCTGCGGCGGCGGGTCCGCGACGATGTCGTGCCGGAGCACCTCGTACCCGCCGTGCGGGTCCAACCAGGCCGGATTGATGTCCGTGGCCAGCACGTGACCGGTTGGTCCGACGGCCGTGGCGAGTGCCCGGGGAATGCTGGGGCCTCCGGCGCCGACTTCCCAGCAGCGCCAGCCTGCCTGCACCCCGAGCCGGTCGAAATGCCTCCGTGTGACACCGTCGAACAGCTCGGCCAGCCAGGTGAACCGCTCGCCCGCCTCCACCCGGGCGTTGTCGAGCAGGTAGCGGTGGTCCGGGGCGGACCCAGGGGTGTGCGGGGGGCCGGACCTCGCGCCGGCGGTGTTCAGCGCCCCGCCTGAGGTTGTGTCCGGCTCGGACCCGGGGGCGGCGAGGGGCTGCGATGAACTCATGCCTCCATCCTTACGAGCTTCCGCGTGCTGTGTCAGCGCGACATGGAAGGAAACCGGACGGCCTCCACGACTGGTGGCGATCGAGGATCGGACCAGACTCCGGCACCGCGCCACTACACGACGAATGCGGTCGAAGTATTCCAATCGGCCGGTGGCCTAGTCGCACGTGTTGACGTACTCGACCTCGTGGATGTATCTCTTCCATTCTTCAGGGCTCAACGGTCCGCGTGCCCGGTCGCAGACCGCCGCGGCGGCTCGCTCACCGTCGAGGGGATGCGCGCGCACCACGCCGTCCGGCGTGGCGCTGAACAGCGTCCGGCCCTCCGCGCTGAACGCCAGCGTCGCGCCGCTCTCGAAGCCCACGTCGGTATGGCCGTCGAAGATCATCCCCAGGGGTTGCCGGGTGTCCACGTCCCACAGCCGGATTCTGTCGCCGGCCGCGTACGTGGCGATGGTCCGTCCGTCCGGAGACCATGCGAGGGTGTAGATCCCACCATCACCCACGGCCGGAAACCGGAAGCCGCTGGTGCCGGTGAAATCCGGATTCCAGAGCGACAGCGGCTCGGAGCCCATGCTGACGGCCACGTGTCCACCGTCAGGGCTGAACGCATACGGTCCGGTGGGCAGGCTTCCCGCCCCTTCCGCCCGCGGCAACCGGGCGCCGCGCAGCGGATCCACCAGCGTGATCTCAGGTGCGAATCCGGCCACCAGCAGCTTTCCGTCAGGACGGAAGGCCATGTTCTCCGATCCGTTCACATCCTTCACCGTCCTCACTGTGGAGGAGGCCGGCGTCCACAGTTCGAGCGGGAAGGACATGGCCCCGTCCACGGCCCAATGAGCGGGAGCGACCGCGAGCGTGGTGCCGTCAGGACTGAAGGCGAGACCGGCGACGCTGTCCGCCTGCTTGTTCGCGACCCGGAAAGAGCTGATCGGCAGGGCCGTGGACGTGTCCACGATCACCACCCCGGCGTGGGACCCGGAGGATTCGGCCGTGCGCAGCATGCCGCCTATGGCGAGTCTTCTCCCATCCCTGCTGAAAGCGAGCGCGGGACGGTGCAACGAGCCTTCGCCCACCTCAACCGGTTGACCGAGACTTCTCCGACCGGCCACGTCCCATAACCGCACCTGGCCGGCTCCATACAGGGCGAGTATCCGGCCCCCCGGCCCGAGGAGGGCCTGCCCCCCGGCTGTTCCGGGCAGGGCTGGGCGGTCGTGCAAGCTCCTCAGATCCATCGTCGACACGGTGCTCATCAGGCGGACCCTCATGACGTGGTCCGGCTCGTCGAAACGGACCTGGTCGATCGGCGCGCCGAGTTCGCGATCCAGGACTACCTGACCATCAGTGAGTCGCAGCACGGTCAGGCTCTTCGAGCCCTCACCTTCGTAGGCGAGAAGCCGCTCGTTGTAGCCGAAGGAGTAGATCTTCCCCACCGGTCCCGCTCCGTCCCCCTTGAGCGCCGCTCCCGAGGGCACCCTTCTCAACAGGAGCTTGTGTCCCGCCACACCACCCTGACCGGGCGGAGGAGGGACGGATGCCGTGACGGCCAGTGTCCGGCCGTTCTCGCCGAACACGGCATCTTGGACGTCCTTCTTCTGAGGCAGCCAGTCCGCCGGGAGCGCTCGGTTCGTCTTCAGCTCCCAGAGCTCCGCCCGTCCGTCTCCGGTGGAGAAGACGACGCCCAGCGTCCCGTCGGCGTTCACCGCGTCCACGCCCGCGCCGGATCCGGCGCGGATCTGGCGACGTGTGGCCAGGTCCCACCAGTGCGCGCCGGTGCGGCTGCGGGAAAGGTCGGGGACGAAGAGGAACCGTCCAGCAGGGTCGAACGCCAGTCTGCCCGTGTTGCCCTGGCTCGCGCCGCTCGCGAAGCCGTTCCCCATCGCCGTACCGGTCGCGACATCCCACAACCGCACCTCGCGGTCATCCTGGACCGCCAGGATCCGTCCACCGGGACTCAGCGCCCCCATCACCGCCGTAGGACTCACGCCCGAGAACTCGCCGGCCTTCCGGTGTTCACGTACGTCCCAGAGCCTCACCAGACCGGCCCTGATGCTCACCAGCGTGCGCCCGTCCCGGCTGGTCGCGTAGACGGTGTCGGCGGTCACATCCGGATCGGTGAACGAGTCGAGTCCATCGTCCGACAGCGAGTCGTACAGACCGCCGCGCGACTGGGGGATCGAGGGGCTGAGCCGCCACGCCGCCACGCTCAGCCGCATGGCGAGTCGGGGGTCACGCCGGCGCAGGTCGGCCGCGCGCACCAGGAGCGATCGAGCCGTCGCCTCGTCGCGCTGGCCGTTGGAGACTTCCCGCAGGTGCTCGGCCAGGCCCAGCCCGCCGAGCGTCGCCACGAGCAGGACGACGAGCGTGCCCGCGATCAGACCACGGCGCTTGGACTGCCGCTTGGCCTGCTTGGCCGAGACATCGAGGAACTCGCGCTCCAGCGCCTGCAGCGTGATGTCCCGGCGCTCGGTGGCAGCCCAGCTCAGCGTCCTGTCGAGGCCGGAGCCGTGCAGCAGGTCGGCGGGCTTGCGGCCGTGCTCGTCCCAGAACCGGGCGGCCGCGGTGAGCCGCCGATGAAGGTGCAGGCCCTCGCGGTTGTCCGCCACCCAGTGCCGCAGCCGCGGCCAGGCCTGCATCAGGGCCGGGCTGGCCAGGGTGTAAGCGGAGTCGACCTCGGTGATGAGACTAGCGGCTACGTACAGGGACAACAGCGACTCGACAGGTCCGGTCGCCTCCAACTCATCGCGGGTGACGTGCCTGACGGTCTCGTCGTCCTCCTCCGTGAGACCCACCATCCGGAGGAAGAGATCAGGTGCGAGGGTCCGCTCGCCGTCGGAGAGCTCCCCGAACAGCTCCTCCGCGATGGTGCCCAGATCGGGCTCGGCCGGTAGCGGCGCCCGCACCGCCGCGGCGACGTTGCCGCCCTCCACCAGCAGCCGGTCGTCGTCGCGGACGTCGAGCAGGCCGAGCAGAATTGCTCTGGCCGAGGGCCGCTCGTCCGGATTCCTGGAGGTCGCCGCCGCGACCAGGCCACCGAGCGGCTCGGGCAGGACGCCGGGATCGGGCCGGAAGTCGAGCACGGCGTTGACCACCGACAGCGGCTCCTGCGCCGGAATCGGGTCGCGGCCGAGTGCGGCGAAGAGGACGACCAGCGCCCAGGCCCACATGTCGGCGGCCGCCGCGACCCCGCTCCCCGCGAAGACCTCCGGCGCCATGTAGTTGGGCGTGCCCATGATCGGACCGGTCGTCGTCAGCGGCCCGATCTCCCGGGCCACCCCGAAGTCGATCACTCTCGGTCCGTCAGGGCCCAAGATGATGTTGTCCGGCTTGAGATCGCGATGGACGACGCCCACCTCGTGAATGGCCGTCAGCGCGGTCGCGACGCCGATGGCCAGCCGCCGCAGCGCGTCGCCTTCGTACGGCCCGGCCTCCGCGACCACCTGGCGCAGGGTAGGTCCGGGCACGTACTCGCTGACGATGTACGGCTCGGCGACGTCGGTTCTGACCTCGATCACCCGGGCGGTACAGAACGACGACACCCGCTGGGCGGCCGCCGCCTCCTTGCTCAGCCGGGCGCGCGAGGCGGCGTCGCTCAGCCTGGGCACCTTGACCGCCACCCGCCGGCCTGACTCCCCGTAGGCCTCGTAGACCACGCCCTGCCCACCAGCGCCCAGCCGTCTCGCCAGCCAGTAGCCACCGAGCCGACGCGGATCCGAAGGGGTGAGCGGAACAGGCGACATGTCTGGAATTCTGGGTCCTGTGTCGATCTTCCGCTTGCCGTCCGAGGATTTGGCCATGGGAATTTCGGATCATGGGTGCGCTGGAGGTGCGTGACGGTACGAGCAGCCGCACCCTCCCCGCCGTGCTCATGCTCAACGCTCGAAGGCCCATGACGGTGACCTCGACGCGGAGCTGGTCGGAGCGGTAGGTGCCCACGTACGGGATGAGGTCGACGTCCTCCGATCCGGTGACCACTCCTCAGCAGGACCTGCGAGAACAAGCGACCCCAGAGCGGCTCTAAAGGCTCAGGCGGGCGGCGATGCCGTCGAGAACGCAGTCGAGGCCGAATTCGAACTGCCATTGGGCGTCGTCCTTGCGGGCGGCCGTGTGCAGGTACCGCTGAAAGGTGGGATAACGGCCGGTTCGCATGTGCCACATCATCAACGGGGCGAGGGTGTCGCGCAGTTCGTCCCCGTCGGACAGGTTCTGCTCGGCGATCAGGGTGCTGACGGCACTCTCGTAGTTCATGGAGCCGTGCACATAGGCGTCCACGGTTCGGAAGGCGCTCATCATCGCGTCAGCGTCGAGCCCCAGGCCGTCGAGGGCCGCCAGGGTCTTCTCGGCCACGGCCATCCGATGAGGTGTGAGGGAGAGCTTGGCCTGCGGGGGCAACTGGGCGAGCCATCGGTGGTCGAGCATCAGCTCGCGCGTGCGCACGGCGAGCGTTCGCAGGTTCTCGCGCCAGCCGAGGCCGTCGGGCACGCTCAGGTCGGCGTAGACATGATCGACCATCAGCTCCAGCAAATCATCCTTGCCGGACACGTGGCGGTAAGGCGCCATGGGCGCGACGCTCAGCTCGGCCGCGAGACGGCGCATGGTGACCGCCTCCAGGCCCTCGGCGTCGGCGATCGCGACGGCGGCCGTGGCGATGCGCCGCGGCGACAGTACCTGCCGGGGCGTGGGTGCGGGCCGCTCCAGCCGCTCCCACAGTGACACGTTCTCATCCGTGGCCACAGTCAGGGCCTCCCTTCCTGGCATGACAGATACAACGTATCAGAAGTAGATAATGTACACATTGAGGCGTACATTGTCTCTCGCCAATACGTTGTACACATCGAGGAACGACATGCTCAACATCGCCGTCCTTCTCGGCAGCACCCGTGATGGCCGCTTCGGCCCCGCCGTAGCCGGCTGGATCATGGACCACCTGGCCCAGCGGGAGGACATGAACGCCGACCTGATCGACCTGGTCGAGACCCCGCTGCCGACCGTCTACCCCGTACTCGGGCAGCCGCCCGCCGCTCAGGAGGCCAAGGACCTGCTGGCGGCCGTGTCACCGCGGATGGCGGCGGCCGATGCCTTCGTCATCGTGACGCCCGAGTACAACCACAGCTTCCCGGCGGCGCTGAAGAACGCCATCGACTGGCACAGCACCGAGTGGCACGCCAAGCCCGTGGCGTTCGTCTCCTACGGCGCCTTCTCCGCCGGGCTGCGCGCCGTGGAGCAGCTGCGGCTCGTCCTGGCCGAACTGCACGCCGTCACCATCCGCGACAGCGTCGGCCTGCAGCACCCCTGGGCGCAGTTCGACGGCGACGGCAAGGCCCTCGACCCGGCCGCCGACGCCGCGGCCAAGGTCATGCTGGACCGGCTCGCCTGGTGGGCGCACTCGCTGCGCGAGGCCAGGACCGCCCGCCCCTACGTCGCCTGAACCGCCATGACCCGACTCGGCATCTTCGGACTGCTCATCGGCATGTTCCTGGCCATGCTCGACGGCCTGATCGTGGGCACCGCGCTGCCCACGATCGCCGGTGACCTCGGCGGCCCGGACCAGGTGCCCTGGGTGGTGACCGCGTACATGCTCGCCGGCGCGTGGCTCCTCCCCGGCGGCCAGCGGCATGCTGCTGCTCCCGCTGATGTTCGGCATGCTCGGCACCCAACTGGTCACCGGCCGCCTCATCAGCGCCAACGGCCGCTACCGGATCTACCCCATCCTGGGCGGGACGCTCATGACCGCGGGTGCGCCGGCCCTGCTGCTCCTCGACGGCGACACCCCTACCGCCCTCGCCTCAGCACTCACCCTCCCCATCGGAGCGGGAATCGGGCTGGTGATGCAGAGCACCACCCTGATCACCATGAACAGCGCCGATCCCCGCGACATGGGCGCCGCCAACGGCACACTCACCCTGGCGCGCACCATCGGCGGCTCGCTCGGCATCGCCCTGCTGGGCAGCCTGTACGCCGCCCGGATGAGGGACGGTCTGGCCGCCCGCCTGGGCCCGGCCGAAGCCGACCGCCTCACCACGGGCGGCGAACTCACCCCCGCTCTGCTCCCGGGCCTCCCCGAACAGACGGCGGATGCCGTACGGCTGGCCGTCACCGACGGCCTGCACGTCATGCTTCTCGGCGCCGTCCTTCTCGGTGCGGCCGTCTTCGCCCTTTCCTGGCTGGTCCGCGAAACCCCGCTGAGCATGCGGGCGTGGGTGGAGCGGCTGCACGCCTTCGCGGGGGAGGACGGCCTGTGGGCCGGCCGGTTCCAGTTCGGCGACTGGCTGGACCCGGCCGCCCCGCCGGACGCCCCCGGCTACCGGCAGATGGAGGTCCGCCCACTGCCGGGATACGGGCTGACCTGGGCAGAGGCGGATCTGGAGACTCCGTACGGCAACGCGGGCGTGGCGTGGCGGATCAGCGGCGGCACCCTCATCCTCGAAGCGCGGGTCCCACCGGGGACCGAAGCGATCGTGCACCTACCGGGGCGGGAACCGTTCCGGGCCGGGCCGGGCCATCATCAGTGGAAGGCCGAGCTGCCGCCGCCGGCGTCGCCGGAAGTGATCGCGGACGCCGTCGACGACGCTCGGTTGGGGGAGCGCCTGACACGAGTGATGACCGCCCACGGCGTGATCGGCGATCCGGCGGCCCTGGCCGCTCGTGGGCTGCGCCTGCCGCTGTCCGAGCTGGCCTCCGTGGTCGTCCCACGTGCCACACCGGAGCAGGTCGCGCGGCTGCAGTCGGCCCTGGAAGAGCAACTGCGGCCGTGAGCCGAGGTCGGGTCGGCCGCGACACAGACCACGCCGGCCCAGGTCTTCACCCGGGTGAAGCCGTACGAGCCGTCGTACTCAGGCGGCACATCAGCCGGGGGATGAACGGGGGATACGGGTGACGAGTAGCCGTCCTGGCCACCCGCGGCCCCTGTGAAAGGTCTCGGACCTGAGGTACGGTCACGGGGATCTGGTGATTCTGCACCAGATCGGGCCTTGAACGGGGGCGAGCCACTGTCTTCCCCTCGGCTGCGGGCCGGCCCCCAGCGATGGCCCGCAGCACCGCGCCGGCCGCCTTCACGCCGGTCCGGCACGGAAAGTGCCTGGCCGCGGGAGGCCCCTTCCCCCGACCGCCACCTCTAGGCCAGGCGCTTTCCGCGCACCACCTTCCTGTCGAAGGACCTGCCATGACTCTTCCGCCTGTCTCACCCGACGGGGGCTACTACGGCGGCTACGGCTCGCGGAAACCGGACACCCCTCCCGCGGCTCGAAAGCCTTGGCGGTGGCTGGGGTGGCTGCGGCGTCGGCTGAGCTGGGCGAGGTCGGAACGCCGCGCCGCACGGATCCGCTGTCACCGTCCGGTCAGGTGGCTGGTCAGGCGGGCCAGCAGGGAGACGCATTCCTGGAGTCGCCGCTGCTCGTCGGAGCTGAGCGTGTCGCGGATGGCGGTGTCGAGCGAGGCGGCGCGCTGGGCGCGTTCCCGCTGGAGGCGGGCGCGGCCGAGGTCGGTGATGTGCAGCAGGAGCTTGCGGCCGTCATGGGGATGAGGCTCGGCCCGCACCAGGTCGTCGCCGAGGAGTTCCTTCACGGATTTGGCGGCTGACTGATGGGTCACGCCGCGCAGGTGGGCGAGGTCGGCCGTGGTTCGCGGGCCGCCGCGATCGAGGTGGCCGAGGATGGCGGCCTCCCCGGGGGGCATGGTGTCGGCGGCCCGTACGGCGCGGACCAGGTCCCCGATCACCTGCCGCAGGTCTTCAGCCAAGGCGTCGTCGTCCATGGCCTCATCCTACCCTTACTATGTAATCAGGTTGTACAGTTTGATTGTATAGTTGAAAGGTGGGGACATGCATCTCACCAAGTTCGGCCACGCCTGCGTCCGCGTCGAGAAGGACGGCCGCCGCCTGGTCATCGATCCGGGCGGCCTGACCGAACCGCAGGCGCTGGACGGCGCCGACGCGATCCTGGTCACCCATGAGCACTTCGATCACTTCTCCGAGGAGACGCTGCGCAGAGCCGCTGAGGGCAACCCGGCCCTGAAGATCTGGACCAACACCTCCGTCGCCGGGCGGCTGGACGGTCTGGGCGCGCGCGTCACCCCCGTAGGGGAGGGGGAGGTCTTCGCCGCGGCCGGCTTCGAGGTGAAGGTCCACGGGACATGGCACGCCCTCATCCACCCCGACATCCCGCGCGTCGGCAACATCGGCTTCCTCCTCGACGGCGCCCTGTTCCACCCCGGAGACGCGCTCACCGTCCCGGACGCCACGGTCGACACCCTGCTGCTTCCCGTGCACGGCCCCTGGTCCACCACCGGACAGCTCATCGACTACGTGCGCGCGGTGGCCCTACGGCAGTCCTACGCCGTCCACGACGGCGCCCTCAACGAGGTGGGCACCGCGATGGTCGGCGGCTTCCTGGGCGGCGACGGTTCCGGCATCGGGCCCCGTTACGACCGCCTGACCGTGGGCGCGTCCGTCGGGATCGGCTGAAGTCGCAGCACATGGAACCCCCGGCGACCTGGCCGGTGAGCTTTTCGCCGCACGTAAGGGGCGTTTGACAACTTTTGTTCTTATGGACAGATGGGGAACGCCCGACGGACAAGAGACCGCAGGTCGCGAGGGGCGCCGGGCGCGGCGGTACGATCCGCAGCGCAGCAGGCGGATCCTGGACGCCGCGCTGGAGGCGCTCGTCATGGACTGGGTGGCCGGTACGTCGAACAACGCACAGCCGAGTACGAAGCCCTCTTCGCGGCGTAGCCCGGCGACTCTGCGGGTCCCGCGGCTCGCCATGCCGACGTCCTCCGGCAGCAGGGCGGCGCGGCGTGCGCGCTGGGCAGGCCGGCCGCCGACCTTGACCGGCGCCACCCTCGCGGCCGGGGTGCCGCACGCGCTGACGGGTTCGCTTGATCCCCATGGCCGGCACGCCGAGTGCCTCCCATTTTCGAAGCCCGCTCCTCGAACACGCTGTGGTTCCTTGCCGACGACCATCGGACAGCGGGCGCGTCGCTCGCCACGGGCCCGCTCCTGCAAGGGAGCAGAAGCACATTTCACCCGGGTGGGAGCTGGTCCGTCCACTCCGCGTCGATCGTCGAGATGCCGTCCGGGTCATAGGCCATTCCGCCTCGAACGGGGGCGGCCGCGGCAGGCGTCGGCCAGATGCGGTGCCCCTCAGTCGAAGGACGGTCTGACGCTCCGGTCGCGGCTCCGCTTGAGCTCGAAGAAGTCCTCGGTCCCGGCGACCAGGACCAGTCCGTCCCAGAGCCGGCCGGCTGCTTCGCCACGGGGGGCCTGCCTGATCACCGGGCCGAACAGGGTCATGCCGCCGATGCGGAGAACGGGAGTCCCGACATCGAGCCCCACCTCGTTGAAGGCCTCGTCGTGGGAGTCCCTGATGAGCTGATCGAACTCCTCGCTGCCGGCGGCTGCCGCGAGCGCAGCGGGCAGGCCCGCCTCTGTGAGGGCCTCGGGGATGACTGCGGGGTCATCGCGACGTCCTTGGTTGTGGAACCGGGCGCCGATGGCGGTGTACAGCCGGCCGAAGACTTCGCGGCCGGCGTACTCGGCGGCGGCCGCGCAGACCCGCACCGGCCCCCAGGCCTCCTCCATCTGGTTCCGGTAGTCCTCGCTCAGCCCCTCGCCCTTGCGCTGGACGAGGTTCAGGTGGGCCAGCGACATGAGCCGCCAGTCGGCGTGCACCGGCCGGACCTTCTCGACCTCCAGCAGCCAGCGTGAGGTGACCCACGCCCAGGGGCACAGCGGATCGAACCAGAACGGGACCTCGACGAGCTCCGACTCTTTCGTGATCGTCATAATGCCTTCTTTCCTCTCAGACCGGTCTCGCACGCCTCCTCCTGCCTACAGAACCGATACCGAACAGCCCGCCTTGGGTGGGCAGGTCGCACCTGGCGATGCGGCCCACGATCTTCACCAGAGCCTCGGCCGACCCGTCCAGCCGGATCTGCGGTCGCTCGCGCACCTCGGCCTGCTCGGGCCGCACCCTGCGCCACAACGCCAAGACGATCACCCCCTCTTGCATCGGGGTAACAGGCCCTTCAGGGTAAGTGGAACCGCACGAGCCGGTGAGAGGCAGCACAACTACGGAAAAGCGTCGCTTCCCACCTTCGACGCCTTTACCGGCAAGACACAACATCCGCCGTTTCGGTTCGGCGCCGGTCAGCACTTGCTCAAAGCACGACCGGCCGGGCGCCGTTCTCGGCTATCCCGCGAAATCGATCTTGTCAAGAGTTGATCATTTAAGGCCAGTACCATACTTTTTCGTTCATCCGACCCTGACGGGAGCGACGGATGAATCTGAATGCGGCAGTTGTGACCGGAACCGCTGCTCAGGTCGTACTCATCGTGGTTTTCCTGATAGCGACACTGTCGAAGACCATAACCCACCGCGAACTCGGCCGGACCATCGCACAACTCGGTCCGGCGGCTCTGGGAAGGCACGCCGCGATCGCGGTGATCGCCGCCGAGATGCTGGCCGTGATCGGCCTGACGGTGGCGCCGTCCGCCTTGTGGCCCCGAGTGCTCATCGTGCTGCTGGCGCTGGCGTTCGCCGGCGCCGGGATCCGCGCGCTGAGCCGCGGCGAGAAGATCAAGTGCGGTTGTTTCGGGAACGGCGGCGCGGTGCTCGGCTGGCGCCAGGTGCTGTACCTCCCGCTGTGGTTGGCGCTTGCGGTGCTGGCCGAGGTGAACCCGCCGACCTGGACCGGGCAGGAGGGCTTGCTCGGCCTGGCCGTGGCGCTGCTCGCCATGGTCGTCTGGAAGCTGAGGGCCGAAGTACGCCTGATGCGCCCGCTGCGGGAGGACCGGATGGTGCTTCCCGACCCCACCCAACCCGAAGCGGAGGTGCACGCCGCATGACGACGGTGCTGCTCATCGTGATCTGCCTGCTGGCCGTGGTGCTGTTCGTCCAGATCGGCGCGCAGGTGGAGCTCTTCCAGCAGGTCAAGCAGATCCGGGGCTACCTCGACATGGAGGACAAGCCCACCCCGGTGGAGCTGGGAACCCTGGAGGGGGCCCCGCCGAGCCGCTTCGGCCTGCCGGCGGCCCTCGACGAGGCCGAGCGGGCCATGGTGCTGTTCCTCTCCAACAAGTGCGAGACCTGCCACAACCTGGCATCGGCGCTACGTGGGGGAGCGGTGCCGCCATCGATGTGGGTCGTGGTCGTCCCGGTGTCCGGGGACGGCAACGAGTTCATCGCCGAGTTCGGGCTGTACGGCGAGCGGGTCATCCTCGACGAGGACGAGCGCATCGTCGGCAGCATCGGGCTCGACATCACACCCGTCGCGCTCCACGTCACCGAGGGGAAGCTGACACGGGCCCACACGGTGCCGACGGTCAGGCAGATGTACGCGGCCGCCCCTGTCCCCTACAAGCACAACCTGGCCGGCAAGCCCTCCGTACGGCACTGATCCGATTTCACCCCACGGCCAGAGAGGCCAAGATGGACCATCTCCACAAAATGTCGGAAGGCCCGGACGCGTCGAACCGGCGAGGATTCCTCGGCTGGATGGGCAGGGTCGGTGTCGCGGCGATCGGCGCGGTCGCGGGCGCGACCGTGATGACCAAGCCGGCGGCGGCGGCGAACTGGCGCTGCTGCAACCTCGCCCTCCCCAACACCTTCTGCAAGACCAACAGCAGCGGACAGTACGTCTGCCCGTCCGGCTACAGCATGAAGGTGTGGCAGTGCTGCAGCGGCTCGGCGCCGTACCAGCGGAAGTACGCCTGTGGTGAGTGCACCAAGGGCGCGGACTGCGGTTCGGGCCCGTTCATCTGCTCGGCCGGCTGGACCGTCAACGCCAACGGCTGCTGACAGCGACCGGGTGGCCGGCCGGGAGCGATGGCCGCGGCCGGCCACTCCGGATGGAGGATGTCGTGTCCTTTGACACCTGGCTGACCTTCGCGCTGCTCCTGCTCATCGCGAGCGCGGGCTTCGCGCAGTTGTTCAGCTTTTGAGGCCTTTCCTTCGTCGGATATCTCCGCCCCCTGGTCCAGGGGAGAGTTCCCGGGGAGAAGCCCATGTACCGGCCGATCCTCATGCTCATGCTCGGCTTCAGCCTCTCCGCGCTGCTCGCGTACGGGCTGGTGCACCTGCTCGGTTCCGGCCTGCTCGGTTCCGGCCTGTTCGGTGGAGCGTCAGGGACGGGCGCCAAGCTCGCCGCGGCGACGGTGATGCTCGCCTGCCTGGTCATCGACTCCGGCCTGTTCGGGCTGCGCACGCCCATGTGGCGGCGCCAGACTCCGCAGCAGCATTTCTACCGGTTCGGCCCGGCCAGGGGAGCACTCCTGTGGGGGCTGGACACCGGCCTGGTCCTGACCACGTTCAGGGTCACCTCGCTCACCTGGGCGGCGCTCGGCGTCACGCTGTTCGGGCTGGTGCCGTGGTGGGCGGGTCTGGCCTACGCGATCGGCTTCACCTGGCCGGGCTTCGCGCTGGTCGCGATCGTGCCACCGTCGAAGGACCTGGTGGAGATCCCTGAGCCGATGTGGCTGATCGACTGGCTCATGGAGAAGGAGAAGCCGGTCAGGCGGCTGGCGCTGGGCCTGCTCACGGTCGCGTTCGCCAGCGTCGTCGCCTCGTCGTTCCTCGGCTGACGCGCCGCCCGCCGCTCGCGCGGGCGGCGCGTCACAGGTCAGCAGGCGCCGTTGAAGAAGGAGACCTCACGCCGGACGACGGGCTCGCCCGGCACCCGGAACTCCAGCGGAACGCACCTGGGCTCCTTCACGTAGAAGCCGCCCACGAACATCGTGTCGTGGTCGGAGCACGCGGTGAAGGACACCGAGTGATCGGCATCGGCCGGGGTACGGGCGTTCCTGGACGGCTCGGAGTAGAGCAGGCCCGCGCTGTCGTGGAACTTCGCCGGGATGGACACCGTGATCGTCTTGCCCTTCCTGACCAGCGCGCCGACCTTGAACCTGTGGTCGCTTCCGTACTGCTCGGCCCGGGCGTCGCCCCACGCGAGCAGCCCGGGGATGAGCAACGGCCCCACCACGAGGTCGTCCGGCGCGGCGGTGCGGCTCGCGGTCTTCTCTCCCGGGAACTCCCCGTTGCGGTTGCCGCAGTTCAGCACCCGCGGATTCTCCAGGCTTCCCGGGCGCCCGGACGTCTGCGCCGCCGCTCGCGCGTCGGCCTCCCCGGCGGCACAAGCGGTCAAGGACGGCAGCAGCGCCACCAGCGCCGCCCAGGTCGATCCCCTGCGTACACCTTTGAAGATCATTATCCAGTTGTACACCTCGTCGCCGGAGGTGGCCAGACGTCAGTGGATCACGACGGCGTGCCGTCCGCGGGGGATCAGCTCACCGATCACCGGGGCCCCCGGGATCTCCCCGGCGACCAGGAGTCCGCCGGAGGTCTGCGCGTCGGCGAGCAGGAGGAGGGTCTGCTCGTCCACCGTCCCGGTGTCGGTGTGCGGGGCCACCCAGTCCAGGTTGCGGCGCGAGCCGCCCGGCACATAGCCGTCGCGCACGGCCTCGCGGGCGCCCTCGATGAGCGGAACGGCCGCCGCGTCGATCACCGCGGTGACGCCGGAGGCTCGGGCGAGCTTGTACAGGTGGCCCAGCAGGCCGAAGCCGGTGACGTCGGTGACGCAGCGGACGCCGGCTTCCAGCGCGGCCTGGGCGGCGTCGGCGTTGAGCCGGGTCATGACCTCGATCGCCTGAGGGAAGACCTCGCCCGTTGCCTTGTGCCGGTTGTTCAGCGCGCCGGAGCCGATGGGCTTGGTCAGCGAGAGCGGCAGCCCGGGGCGGCCCGCGTCGTTGCGCATCAGCCGCGCGGGGTCGGCCAGCCCGGTGACCGCCATGCCGTACATGGGCTCCGGCCCGTTCACGCTGTGCCCGCCCGCCACGTGGCACCCGGCCTGCCGCGCGACGTCCGCGCCGCCCCGCAGCACCTCCCTGGCGATCTCGTACGGCAGGCCGTCCCGGGGCCAGCACAGCACGTTGAGGGCGACGAGCGGCCGGCCGCCCATGGCGTAGACGTCCGAGAGCGCGTTGGCGGCGGCGATCCGGCCCCAGTCGTAGGGGTCGTCGACGACCGGCGTGAAGAAGTCCGCGGTGCTCACGATCGCGGTGCCGCCCTCGATCCGGACGACCGCCGCGTCGTCCCCGGTCTCGGTGCCGACCAGCAGTTCGCCCAGCGGATCGCCGGGCGGCTCCGAGCCGAAGCCGGCGAGCACGCTCTCCAGTTCGCCCGCGGGGATCTTGCAGGCACAACCGCCGCCCTGCGCGTAGTGCGTCAATCGCTGCATGATCGTAATGTACAGATATGTCGATCATGGTGTGAGCCCGGAGCGTGACCGCCGCCTCCTGGACCTGCGGGCCGTGGCCGTCGAGGACGAGGGCCTGTTCGACGCCGTGGTCACCGTCTGCAAGTGAGCGGCTCGGCGTAAGAAAGATCTTCAGTCGGAGCCCCGGAGAGGGCTAAGATCACCAGCGGAGGCGTCCGGGTGCCTGGTGGCCCTCTCGGTCTTCAAAACCGATGGCGCCGAGCAACTCGGCGCGGCGGGTTCGATTCCCGTCCGCCTCCGCCAGCCCTCACCCCTGGAGTCCTTCTGAGCATCGACGCGTTACTGGCTCGGGCGCGTGCCGGGCTGCGCCGCCTGTCGCCTGCCGAGGCCTTCGCCGCGGCGAGCCGTGGTGACGCCCTCATCGTGGACACCCGGCCGGAATTCCAGCGGCGCAGCGGCGGCGAGGTGCCCGGCGCCATCGTGATCGAACGCAACCATCTGGAGTGGCGGCTCGATCCCCGTTGCGACGCGCGGATCCCCGAGGCCACCTCGGCGCACATCCGCTGGATCATCCTGTGCGACGAGGGATACTCCTCCAGCCTCGCCGCCTCGGCCCTCAGGCAGATCGGGCTGGCGAACGCCACCGACGTGGTCGGCGGCTTCCAGGCGTGGACCGCGGCCGGGCTGCGGGTGAGCCGTCCCGCCGCCCTCGCCCGGCCGCGCGGTCCGGGCGAACCAGGCACGGACACGAGGCTGACGGCCGCCGAGCGCGCATGTGGGTGATCGCCACCGCCGGGCACGTGGATCACGGCAAGTCGGCCCTGGTCCGCGCGCTCACCGGGATGGAACCTGACCGCTGGGCCGAGGAACGACGCCGGGGCATGACCATCGACCTCGGCTTCGCCTGGACCACGCTCGGCTCGGGCCGGCAGCTGGCGTTCGTCGACGTTCCCGGGCACGAGCGGTTCGTCACCAACATGCTCGCCGGCGTCGGCCCGTGCCCCGCGGTCATGTTCGTGGTGGCGGCGGACGAGGGGTGGCGGGCCCAGTCCGCCGAGCACCTGGCCGCCCTGCACGCCCTGGACGTACGGCACGGCCTGCTGGTGGTCACCCGCACCGACCTCGCCGAGCCCGGACCGGCACTGGAGGAGGCCCGCCTCCACCTGGAAGGGACGAGCCTGTCGGGGATCGACGCCGTCCCCGTCAGCGCCCGGACCGGGCAGGGCCTGCCCGAGTTGTCCGCCGCGCTCGACCGGCTCGCGGCCGGGCTCCCGGAACCGCGCCGGGACGGCCCGGTGCGGTTGTGGATCGATCGGGCGTTCACCGTCACCGGGGCCGGAACCGTCGTCACCGGCACGCTCACGCACGGCACGCTGCGGGTGGGCGACGAACTGCTCGCCGGGTCGGACCGGCTCCAGGTCCGCGGCCTTCAGACGCTCAACCAGCGGCGGGACGCGGTGCCGGCGACGGCTCGCGTCGCCGTCAACGTCAGGGGCGCCGATCGCGACACGCTGCCCCGGGGCACCCCGCTGCTGACCCCGGACGCCTGGATCACCACCCAGTCCGCGGACGTGCGGCTGGAGCCCGGCGCGGACGTCGGCCGGGAACTCGTCTTCCACCTGGGCTCCGCCGCCGTTCCGGTCCGGCTGCGCCCTCTGGGCGCGGGCACGGCTCGCCTCACCCTCGCCCGGCCCTTGCCGCTCAGGGCCGGTGACCACGGCCTGCTCCGCGATCCGGGCCGCCGGATGATCGCGGCGGGGGTGCGCGTCCTTGACGTGCGGCCCATACCCCTGCGGCGACGGGGGGCCGCGGCGGTCAGGGGGGCCGCGCTCGCAGGAGTGACCGTGCCCACCGCCGCGGACCTGCTGCGCTGGCACGGACTGCTGAGCCGGGCCGAGCTGACCGCGATGGGCGCCGCCCCTGGTGGACCGCCGGTGGCGGGCGACTGGTTCGCCGACCCCGGCCATTGGTCCGAGCTGCGCCGCAGCCTGACGGAGCAGGTCTCGCAGCGCGACCAGGGGATCACCGTGGAGGCCGCCGCCCGGCTGCTCGGCCTGCCCGACCGGCGGCTGGCACGGGCGCTCGTCGCCGAGCCCCTGACGATCAGAGCAGGGGTGATCGTCAACGGCGACCAGGCGCGGGCGCCGATGCCGCCGCCGGTCGAGCAGGCCGTCGCCCGGCTGCGGACCGACCTCGCCGGCCGTCCCTTCGACGCCCCCACCGTCGAGCGCCTGGCCGAGCTCAAACTGACCGGCGCCGCCCTCACCGCGGCCGTGCGGGCGGCGGCGTTGCTGCCCATCGGGAGGAACGTCGTCCTCCTGCCGGACGCGCCGGGGCTGGCGGTAGCCGTGCTGAGCACGCTGCCCGCGCCCTTCACCGTCAGCCAGGCCCGCACAGCCCTGGGAACGAGCCGCCGCGTCGCCGTACCGCTCCTGGAGTACCTCGACGCCCAGGGTCACACCCGGCGGGTCGACAACGAGTCCCGGATCTGCGTCCCACCCGTCAGCGCCAGATGACGGCCTGGGTGCCGAGACCGGTGTTCCAGTAGTAATCGATGAAGCCGACGACCCAGCCCCGGTTGTTGATGTCGAAAGCCTGGGAGGAGTCCACCCTCACGTCGGCGGGCAGCGGCAGCCTGCGGGGCAGGGCAGTGGGGCCGGCCCAGAGGGCGGCGAAGCCGTACACCTCGCCGGCCTTGCTGTAGGAGCCGACGATCTGGCCGCTGTCGTTGATGGCATCGGCGCCGGAGTAGTCGGAGGAGCCGGCCGGCACGGGGAGGGCCGTCATGGCGGAGCCGTCCCAGAAGAAGCCGCGGCGGCGGCCGTCGGTCGTGTCGGAGTTGCCGACCACCTGGCCCAGATTGTTGATCGAGCCGGGGGAGCTCAGACCGCCGAGCGTGCCGAGTTCGCGTCCCGTCCCGTCGTGCCACAGATACGCCCGGTACGTCGACAACGGCAAGCCGGCGTCACTCACCGTGTAGTTGTCGGCGCCCACCACCTGGCCCCGGTCGTTGACGGCGTTGGCCGTCACACCGGGACGGCGGTCGATGACGGTCTTGACGTCACCGGACAGCAGGAAGGCTCGTTGTTCGGTGAAGCCGGGGGAGGGCGCGTAGGTGGCTATGACGTGCCCGCGGGCGACGTCCGCGCTGCAGAAGCCGGGGGCGCCATGCGCACCGAGATCGGTCATCCTGCCGTTCTGCCACAAGAACGGACTCCACTCGCCCGAGTCCAGTTCGCTGCAGCCGACGATGCGCCCGTCGTCGTCGATGTCGGAGGCGAAGCTGCCCTGGCCACCGAGCGTGCCGAGATCGGTCATCTTGCCGTTCTTCCAGAGGAAAGCGTGGCTGAGCCCGGACTCCAGCGAACTGTCCCCGACGACGTGGCCGTGGTTGTTGATGCCTCGGGCGACGCTCCACGTACCGCCGAGGGTGCCGAGGTGGGTGGCGCGCAGCGGTGCCGCCGTGTCGGCCGCCGTGTCGGCCGCCGTGTCGGCCGCCGTGTCGGCCGCTGCGGCTGCCGGGGAGGCGAGCGGCGCCGAGCACGTGAGCGCGGCCATGGTCAGGGCCGTGGCCATGAGAGGACGGAGGGATCGACGCATGCTGAACGTCCCTTCGGGAGGTGCGGAACGGTGTCGTGATCAACGTAAGGGGCCCTTGGCCGGAAAGTTCTCACCACTTCCTTACGCCTGGTCTCCAATCACAACCGCCGGCGGCGGGAAGATCGCCCCATGGGGTGACCGTTGTCATGGAAGGCGGGCACGTACCCGCCAACCAGCGGTGATCGATCCGATCGGCGAGTGACCAGCACCAGTCGTGCCGACGTCCGCACCATCTCTTCGGCCGGGCACCGAAGAGTCGCCAAGTCAACCGGGCCGATTGCCTGAAATCGATCTTCCATGGACGATGGGCGCATGCGCCTGGAATTCCAGGTGGCCGACCTCGCGGCCACCCGGTTCACGGTCTCGCCCCTCAGCCACGCGATCTTCGCGGCCTTCAGCGTCCACCATCCCGAACTGACCGAGAAGGGCTCGGTGTGGCGGGACATCGCCAGGACGGTGCCGAGCCGGACGCTGCCCCTGCTGGACATCCTCAACCGCGGCGCGTCTCGCGTCACCCTGCACGAGGGCCTGGTGACGTCCGAGGTGGCCCCGCCGATCGAGACCGCCGCGCTCTCCGACGAACTCGACGTCCTGGCAGCCCTGGACACTCCGCCGGGGGAGCGGGAGTTCGGCGGCGACCTGTGGCGCTTCAGCGGGGTGCCGGGCCGTCCCGACCTCGACCTGGACCCTCAGCGGTTCCGCCGGGCCCTGGCCGACAGCGTCTACGTGTTCTTCCACCGTTTCCTCGCCCCCGAATGGCCGGGCATGCGCCGCAGGCTGGAGGCCCGGCTGGCCGCCTACCAGGAGACCGTCGCCCGGATCGGGCTCGGCTCGGCGCTCAGCACGCTCAGCCCGCGGCTGACCTGGGACGGGCGCGGCATGGTGATCGAGGGCGGCCCGCCGGTCGCCGTCGACCTCGGCGGGCGCGGCCTGCAGCTCCAGCCGATCCTCGGCGCCTCGCCCCGCTACCTGGGCATCGCGACCACCCGCGACCGGCGCAGCTCGCTGCTCACCGTCCCCATGTTCGACGGCGCCCGGCAGGCGGCGCCGTCCCCGGCCTTCGACACGCTGGCGGCGCTGGTCGGACGAGCGCGGGCGCGGGTGATCCGGGCCATCGGCCCCGGCTGCCGCACCGACGAACTGGCCGGGCGGCTCAACGTCAGCGCCTCCACCGCGTCCGGGCACGTCAGCGTGTTGCGCAACGCCGGGCTCATCACCACCCGGCGCGCCGGCCAGGCCGTCCACCACCACCTGACCACCCTCGGCACCCGGCTCCTGGAGGTCAACGGCTGAACATCGGCGTACTCGAAGTAGTCGATCGACTGCCTTGCCAACGAGCGGCGGGCCTGCAGGTCGGCTTTCTGCAGGAGATCGACCATCCGTCTCATACGTTCACGGCCCTCGGCCGGACGGCCTCCGGATCGGGGCCCATGCGGCGCAGTTCGGCTGCGGCCCGCCCGTTCTGTCCGCGGGCCGCATCGGGAGAAGCGGCGCCGCTGCGCGGGCCGCGGCCGGCCGCGCGGGGCACTCGCGCCCGCGCGGCCGGAGTGCGGGTCCGTCACCCGATGGCGTACGCCCGGGTGATGGTCTGTGTCACGCGGTCACCCGCCGCGTCCGTGACCCCGGCGCGCAGTGAGACGAACCCGGGGGCGTCCGGGTTCGCGATCCGCGCCTTCCAGCCGGAGCCGACGCGGGTCAGCCGGACCGGCCGCCAGTTCGCCCCGTCGTCGAAGGACGTCTCAAGCGTGATGGTCGTGGCGCGCGGTGCGGAGGCGCCGGGGTTGCGGTGAAGGCTCACCGGGATGACGGTCGTGGACCCGCGTACGACAGGTCGTCCGGAATTCCGCCGGTGCGGTAGTCGACCAGGTCGTAGCGGTACGGGCTCGGCGTGGCGTCCTTCTTGTGCCACCCCGAGGCCGGTGGAACGAAGCAGTCGGTGCCGGACTCGGGGCTGGTGGAGAACGGTTCCATGACGGAGCCGGGCAAGGCGACCCTGAACGTGTACGAGGGGTCCGAGCCGCAGGAGCCAGGCGGTCGCCGCGGCGAGAACTGCCCGACGTCCTAGGCACGCGGGCCGCCACCCGAGTCGGGTGCGGGAGGGCTGCTGCCCGCACGGGCGCCGGGCAGCAGCCTTCTCCCTGCGAAGCCGAGCAAACTGGGCAAGCAGCCACGGGCGCGGCGAGGTGCTGGTCAGGTCGAGGTCGTAGGCGGCGTGGACGCGACGGTCGATGGCGAGCTCGCCCACCTTGAGGAGAACGTCGGCGCGGCCCAAAGTCGGTCAACTCGCCGGAATCAGCGCGCTATCACGCCGGGATGCGCGGCCTCGAAGGCGGCGAGCCCTTCGGCGGTGAGCCTGAGATGAAGGCCACCGGCGACGTCCACCATCAGGGGCTTGTCCTTGCCGTAGAAGACCAGGGAGACATCCAGCTCAAGGTAGGTGTTGTCGTGCTGCTCCTCCAGGAAGTTGCGTTCGACGATGTTGGCGTTCCGCGACGCGGCCTCGTCCGCCGTCTTCGTGTTGCCGCCGACGCCGCCGAAGCCGAGGGCTCCGTCCTCCGAGCCGGCGGACCCGCCCGCTCGCGCCGCCACGCCCCGGCCCTGCTCCTGGCCGTGCCCGACCGTGCTCATGGTCTGGGCGTAGACCCGCTGCTTGACCAGCGCGGTGGTGATCTCACGCGCTCCGGTGACGTCGATGCCCACCCTGCCGATCCCCGGGATCTCGTAGTCATGCGCGAGCAACTGCTCCAGATGGGCGCGCATGGTCCGTTCCTTGGTGGCTTCGGCGAGTGACATGCCGGCCGGGCGGGAGAGCTCGAATCCGTCGGGCCGGTCGGCCAGGGACGGGACCTCGCCCCGGAGTCTCGGCCGCACCGCGCTCATCGGCGCCCACTGCTCGACGAGCGTGGCGGCCGGGAACGCGACCTGGCTGACGTCCCCCTTGGGCACGCCGTCACCCAGGGTGGCGGACATCGGGTTGGGCCCCGCCGTGTCCGCCCAGCGCGGATCCGCGGCGACGACCGGCGTACGCCCCGTGACCGGCGTGCCCTGCGGCACCTCCGTGGTGAGGTGGCCCGGCACCAGGACGCCGACCTCGCCGTCCGCGACCGCCCGGGACGTCGAGGTGACCCCGGCATGCCGGTCGAACAGCCTCCCGGCGCCGTCGTGCCCGGTCACCTCGCCCACCTTGAGCAGCACGTTGCGGGCCGCGTTCTGCACGGGCTCCAGGAGCGGGCGGACGGGGACGCGTTCGAGCGTGATCTCGTACCTGACCGGGTGCTTGAACTCCTGCGGGGCCTCGCGCGTCTGGTAGCGGTTGATCTCCTTCGCGATCGTGCCCCGCCCGTCCACGGTGTGGGAGTCGCGGTAGTTCGCGAACCCCGCCTCGGCTCCCCTGAGCTCGCCGTCCGAAGACTCCATGTAACGCGCGAGCGCCTCCGCGCCGCGGTCCGTTCCCGCCTCGCGCACGCTCAGGTCGCCGCTCAGGCGCTCGTTGCGCAGCATGAGGCCGGTGTCAGGACGCTCACCGACGTGGACGCCGTCGCCGATCTCGGCCGTGACCCGGATGCCCACGCGTTCGGTGACCCGGCCGTTCTCGTCCGTGACGAACAGCCAGGAGGACACGCCGTTCCCGCGGAGTTCGCCCAGTTTGGTGCCGAGCGCGCCCTGGCCGTAGTTGCCGCGCAGGTGTTCGGCCACCGGATGGTTCGTGAGCTCCTGGCCGGGACGGAGGAGGCCGTCGCGGCGGAGCAGCTCCAGGATCTCCGGCAGCACGGCCTGCGCGTCGAGGTGCTGGACGAAGGCGGTGTTCAAGGCCGCCTCGGGCGCCGTGTAGGCGCGCGTCGTGTCCCCGGACCGCCCGGCGGGCTCCACGGCCTCCGGACCGTCGAGCCCGTGACGGCGTGCCACCTCGTCGGGAAGCACGAGGTCCATGATCTCGTCCACCCGGACGTACGTGGTCGGGCCCTGCTCGACCGTTCCTCCGCCGGTCCTGGTGGGGGTGACCTCCAGGACCAGGTCCGCGCGGTACCAGTGGGAGGTGCTGCCGTCGGAGTAGGTGACCCGGGACACGTCGCTGCTGCCCAGATAGGAGCTCTCCACGGCACTGCGCTTCGCGGCGCCGTGCACGCCCGCCCGCGCCACGACCTTGCGCTCGGTTCCGCCGGCTTCCCCGGCTCCGCGCGCGGCCCCCGCGGCCTCGCCGTCGCTGCTGAGGGTGACGCGCAGGCCGGTCCTGGCGTGCCCGCCGACCGTACGCCGGCCGCGCTCGCCGTCCAGCGCCCTGGAGTTGCTGCTGGAGTAGCTCTCGTGTTCCACCCCGGTCTCCGACTTGACGTGCCGCACCCCGGCCACGTGGGCCTTCACGTGCACGTCGTGCCGCGACCCCGCATGGTCCGACACGGTGTAGTGCAGGCCGTCGGGATGAGACGTGATCATGGTTTCCAGGTTGATCACGTCGGTGGCGGTCTCGAACACCGGCGGCACGTCCAGCCGCTCCGCGGGCGCCGGCAGGTCCGCCCATCGGTGGTAGACCTCGGCCAGCGTCGAGGGAAGGTCAGGCATGGCCCCCATCCGGACGATGGCGGACAACTCGTCGGCACCGGGCCGCCACAGGTCAGCGGGCCGCTCGGTCGTCGACTCGATGCGTCCGAGATGCGCGACGTCCTGTGCGAGCACCGGCCTCTCCGGCAGGTGGACGTTCGGCACGAGGACCTCCGCCCTGCTGCCGTGCACCTCCCACGAGGTGTTCAGCGCCTCCGTGCCATCCCGCGAGATCCTCATCCTGACGTCGAAGGAGAGATCCCGCGTGACGGTGAAGCCGCCGCCGGTCTCCGTGCGGTCGTACCGCGTGTGACCCGAGGAGAAGCCGGTGCTGTCCGACTTCGTGCCGCTCCCGGTGAGGGACAGGTTCAGCGGGTCAATCTTGAGCCGGTCGTTCACGTCGAGGCGCGCGACACCACGCACCTCCGCACGGCCCGTGCGGGAGCTCTCCCGCTGGCTGGTGTCGGTGCGCGAGGTGATGCGGCGCTCGTTGACCGTCAGGTCGGACGCGCCGACCTCGTGCCGCCGGCCCAGCGTGCCCTCGGCCAGGATCTCGAAGGTGTAGCCGCCGATCGTCTTGTCGTACCTGATGCCGTGGAGGGCGTGCGTCAGGTCGGCTTCCAGTGCCACGCCGCCGAAGCGGCTCTCGACGTCCCGCACGACCTGCCGTCCGATCTCCGGCGGGAGGTCGGGCAGCGCCTGGTCGACGGCCCGGCGGAGCTCCGTGCTGAGCAGCGTCTCCGCATGGACGCGGACGCCGCTGCCGAGCCCCGTCCCGCGGCCGGCCGCGAGCGTCTCCGGCTCCAGGACGTGCGGGTCGTAGCCGCGGTTCGGGTGCTCGCCCCTGGCCGGTTCGTTGCGTGTGAACTCCGCCCGCACCTCGTCCATCTCCCGATGGAGATCGGCGAGCTTGCGCTGGATGTCGTTGAACTCTCCCAGCGGGCGCAGGTCGTGCCCGAAGACGTCCTGCTCCATCCGGGACGCGTCGCGGGTCGGGACGATCAGCTCGGCGTTCACCTCCACCTCGAAGGTGCCGAGCCTCTCGGTCTCGACCTGCATCCGCATCCGGGCGTCGTACATGGTGACGTCGCCGAGCCTGGTCAGGACGGTGTGGTTGCCGTGCGACCTGTTGGTGGACGTCACATGGTCCGTCCCGAAGCCGAGCCCGCCGACGGCCCTCGCGGCGACCTCCGCGCCGTCCCCCAGAGGCAACCCGATCTTGCCGCCCGCGTGGACGCCGACGCTCGCGCCCTGCCGATGCGACGTGCCCTCGCTCTCGCGCCGCCCCAGGTCGTCCCGGAACATCGTCTCGACCGGCGAGCGCCCGGTTCCGTCGATCGGCTCGACCCGCGTGATCTCGCTGGTGATCCTGACGGAGTCCTCCTCCGACCGCAGCAGCGAGGTCTTGTACCGGATCGCCTCGGACGAGACCCCGCTCGACAACACCGACTGGCTGCGGTTCTTCATCCCCTGCTCGCTGAGCAGGCTGGAGGTGAGATGGTCGGTGATCCTGACGACCTCGCCCGCGGGCAGCCCGGCCGCCAGTCCCCGGCGCTGCACCTCCAGCACGAGAGGCGTGACGTCCAGTCCGGTGATGGCGATCCCGTGGTCACGGAACCTGTGCCCCGCCCCTTCCGGCACCTCGTGGCGGGGGAGCGGCGAGGGGTGGTCGGCGCTCAGCAGCGGCCCTTCCCGGGTGAACTGCTTGGGGAAGGGGATGGTCAACGACAGGTCGGGGACAGCCGCGGTCTCTGTGACCTTCTCGCCGTCACGGTAGACGTCGAAGGAGATGTCCGTGGCGAAGTAGTCATGGGCGGGGGAGATGGCCTTGTGCCCGCTGATGACCTCGACGCCGTTCGTGTGGGTCGTCCGTGTCGTGCTGCTGATGCCCGAACGGGGCAGGGCGTTCGCCTCGGCCTCGTCCGGCGAGTGGTAGAGCCCCTTCATCAGCCCTGCGGTCCGATCCAGTGAGGAGCCCCGCGAGGACTTGCCCTCCACGCCGTCCCCGCCGAAGGCGACCGGCTTCTCCGGGGCCAGGCTCGGCTGCTCCACGTGCGTGAACTCGCTCGGCCTGAGCTTGAGGTAGATCACCTTGTCCCCGACGCCGAGCGCCACGCCTCTTTGGAGGTGGTTGGTCCATACGTCGCGATCGCTGCTGGAGAGCGCCTCCGTCAGCCAGAGGCGGATCACGGCTCGTTCCCGCGGGACGATGCCCGTGATGCCGGCGGTCATGGCCTGCGCCGCCGCCCTCGGGTCCACCGGCACCCTGACGTCGTGCACGGCCGTCTCGCCCAGGGCGCCGATCTCGACGACGCGAGGCGGATGGATCTCGGGCCGCGGCATCCCCGTGTCGGCGGACGCCAGCCGGGACGTCAGACCTTGGAGCACGTCGGACGGCAGGTCGGGGCTGTGCCAGGCGGGCGACTCGATGGTCTTCCGGTTGTGGTTCACCGCCTCCTGGACCGCGTCCGCGCCGGTTCGGGGCCCGTGCCCTCCGTCCGCGCCGGTCCCGGGCCCGTGCCCCGGCCCTCCGTCCGGGCCGGAAGGCAGGGGTGAGGCCAGGTGTTGCCCATCCGCGCCGAGCGCGCTGGACGTGATGCCCTTGGCCAGCAGGTCCCAGCTGAAGTTCCCCTGGGCCAGCATGGTGCCGGCCGTCGTGATCCCGCCGGTCAGGGCGAACTGCCCGGCCTGGCCGTACAACGAGGAGTGGGCCGCCGCCAGCAGCTTCTCGGCCGTGGACATCTCGGCCCTGGTCAGACCGGCCCGCAGCGTGGGCGTGGCCAGGCGGCTCAGCCCGCCCGAGACCAGTCCCATGAGCCCGCCCATGGCGGCGCCGCTCGCCGCCGAGATCGCGAGCTGACGGACATCGATGTCGTCCCTGCGGCCCTGCAACATCTGGGTGCCCTGGATGCCCAGGTCCATCCCGGTCACGATCCCGGCGAACAGCAGCATGTTGCGCCGGCACTGCCTGGCGATCTGCGCGACCGTCAGCCGGGCGAGCTGCAGCCGCGGTGGAATGAGCGCCAGACTCGCCCCGCCGCTGGCCAGGGCGGCGGCCAGCAGATGCCCCAGTTGCACGATCAGCAGCCAGACGGTGACCTCGATCATGTACTTGGCGTACTGGATCTGCACGCCCACGCCGTTGAGCGCCACAGCGGCGTCCACCAGCCGCTTGACCGCGAGGGCGACCTGACCGCCCGCCACCTTGTCGACGTGGGCGGCGAAGGCGAGATGGGCCTCCCCGTCCCAGTCCTTGCCGATCCTGCGCGCGCTGCCCGGCAGGTCGGCGACCGTGCCCTCGACGAGCCGGTGTGCGGCGATCACGCAGGCGTCGGCCAGCCGGAAGCAGCCGGTCTCGTCCCCCTCCGGCCAGTCCATGCCGACCACCCAGCCGATGTACGGCTTGGCGAACTCGGGCACGAGGAACCCGTCGAAGCCCATGGACGATCAGTCTCGCGCGACGGTGGGAGGGTGCTCCGCCGCCTGGTAGTTACGGGCGCTCGTGCTCAGCCCCAAGGCGACTTCTTCGAGCTCGTCGATGTACGTCGTCAGGGCGTCGAAGATGCCGCGCTCCATCTCGGGCAGCTTCTTGGCCAGCTCCGCGCCGTACTCGTCGTCGCCGAGCGTGTTCCTGTCCCGGTTGAAGGCGGCGCGGAGGTCGGCGAGCACCTGCTCCACGTTCCCCGCGAACAGCTCGTACGTCCTGGCTTCCCGGTACAGCGCCTCCCGCCGTACGTGGTAGCCGCTCACGGGGCCGGCTCCACGGGGCCGGGGAAGAACGCGTCGAGCGTGGCCCGCTCCCCGAAGACCTCCTCGTACGGCAGGCCGTCCGGCATGAGGGGGTTCAGCAGTTGCCTGCTCTGCTCGGAGACCGCGGCGGTGGCCGCGTCGGCCTGCCGCATGATGGCGTCGGCCAGTTGGCTGGGGGACAGGTTCCGATAGGCCCGAGGGTTCAGCTCGACGCGGCGCAACTGACCGTGGCGGCCGACGGTCACGCTCACCATGCCGTCCGCCGACCGTGCCGTGTGCTCCAGGGCGGAGAGCTCTCCGAACGCCTCGCGTACGCGGGTCACCTGCTGGTTGATCTCGCCCGCGAGCGCGCTGACCTCCGCCTCGAACGCATCCGCCACAAAAACACCTTTCACCCGCCTAATACCGAAAGGCATCATACGTCACCCTTTTTTTGCAGGATTGCTGGTATCCGGATCGTTTACCTTCTGTTAACAAAAGTGTCATGAGGTGACTAAGTTCGCGTGGCCCGAGGGGTGCGATAGAGGTCCGCCTGGCCGTTGGTCTGGGGCCGGTAGGGCCAGGACCGAATGGCCCCGAGCTCCCGTGGCTTCCGAGTGGATGCGATCACTGCTGCCGGCGGATCAGGTTGACGCCCAGCCGGGTGATCTGATGGATGACCATGTTGGCGTGCCGGGTGCTGGTGATGAGCCCGGCCCGCTGCAGCACCTGGCCGACGACAGCGAGGCGCCGGTCCTGCGGGCGAGCTCGCTGGTGGTGCAGCCGGTGGTGGCGGCGATGCAGCGCAGGACGCGGGAGATCCAGGCTGTTCTTTTCTTCTTGTTCACATCCCGCTCGATGCAGCCCGGTGCCGTAACTCTGGCGGCGGCCACGGACGCCGGAACGGCCTGCGTCTGGGTCGCGCTCGCGGGTGTCGAGAAGGAGGTGACACCCAGCGTGAGCGTTGCCGCACAGGTCAGGCCGGATAGCGGAACCTTGATCGCACGGGCGATGTGCATGGTCACTCCCTGCCTTGATCGGAGTTGAGTCGAACGTCATGCCGAGTCTGAAGTGCGCCGGGTTGAAGATGCGTTGAGGAATTGTCGATGCGGCGAAGGCCGGCACTTGCCGCCATCCGACGGAAGACCTTCTCGCCACGACCGCGCACCAGGGCGCTCGCCCGGTACGGCTACCGCGCGACCACAGGAACGGAGAACTGATCACGGCTGTGGACTTCGCCAGTACGAGCCCGTGGACACCGTCATGGAGGCGGTCGAGGTCAACCGGTACGACCTGGACGACCTGGACGACCTGGACGACATCGTCGTCTGGGGCAAGGAGACGTTCAAACTCGGGACAGGGGCACCAGCGGAAACGCCAACCGCGACTCGCCGCGCTGTACTTCGGACATGAGAAAATCTCGCTGACTGGGCTCGAACCAGCGTCCACCCGGGCCGAAGAGCCGGGCGCTCTACCACTGAGCTACAGCGAGGCCATCCCCATCATCGCGCATGAGGGCGCCTACTCGCCGCCCGAAAGGGGGCGCAACGGGAGATCCGACACGACCACGCCGGCGGCCAGGCCGTGCGCGGCGTCATCGGCCATGTCGGGCTTGATCCGCTTGCCGCTGAACACGCCGGCACTACGCAGCAGCGACGCCCACACCGGATCGGCGATCGTCACCCCGTGCACCAGTTCCGGCGTTGGGTTGAACTGTGCCACGCGGTGCTTGGCGGGGCCGGCCGTCCAGCCGCTTTCCGCCGGGTCGAGACCCGCCTCCTGGCACGCCTGCTCCACATCCGCGCGCGTGCACGTCAGCCGCCCGGACAGCACCTCCCACGGCAGGGGGAGTTCCGCCCACACCTTCGTGTTCGGGTCCAGATCGCCGCCGGTCCGCTGATGCCACCAGGCCAGGTCCGCGGCCATGAGCCGCATCACCTTCCCCGGGCAGGCCGCGTCCAGCAGCGGCAGGGCGTTCATCGACTGAAGGCAGGCCAGCCAGCCGGCACGGGCGGCGTTGTACGCCTGGGCGACGGTGTTCCAGGTGGAGGAGTCGTCGCCGCGGCGTACCACCATCGACTGCCGGTTGAGCGGGCGGGTCTTCCACACCTTCTCCAGCCGCTCCGCGCACCGCCGCATCACCGCGTACCAGGCGCCCAGCATCTCCCCCCGCTCGGCGTCGGAGAGCCGGGCGAGGACGGACGGCTTGGCGTACACGTCGGCGATCATCGCCCAGTCGGTGTCCGGGTTCTTCTCGCAGCGGGACAGGAGCATCTGCGCAATGTCGTCGAACGGGTTCTCCTTGCCGTTCAGGCTGAACTGGCGGCGCGAGCCTTGGTGCGGTCGGCGTACTGCTCCCTACTCGGCGCGGCAGTGCCGGCCTGCTGCCCGTCGTCGTCCAGAACCTCGTACAGCTCCGCGTAGCCGCAGCCGTAGCCGTAGCCGCAGCCGCAGTAGACGCCGGACACGCGGAGGCGGGCTGTCGCGGCGAGGAAGCTTCTCCGCAGGGCTTCTCCGTACGACTTGCGTTTTGCTGAACACATGTTTAATCTACTAAACATGTGTTCAGCATCGTCGGATCTGACCGCCCAGGCCAAGATCCGCAACGCGGCCATCGCACACTTCGCCCGGGACGGCTTCGCCAAGACCAACCTGCGCGCCGTGGCGGCGACCGCCGGAGTGAGCGCCGGCCTGGTCATTCACCACTTCGGCAGCAAGGAGAAGCTCCGGAGCGTCTGCGACGACCACGTCCTGCGCATCCTGGTCCAGCGGGCCGACAACGCCGGCCCGAGCGGCATGCAGGACCTCTTTCGCGAATACCTGTCCAACCCGGAGGAATACCGCCTCCAGGTGCAGTACATGCTGCGCGCGATCGAGGAGGACACACCCGCCGCAGCCACGTTCGTCAACACGCTGGTGGACGAGTCCGAGCAGGTCCTGCGAGCCGGGATCGCCGACGGGTCGATGCGGCCGTCCTCGGACGTGCGGGCGCTGGCGGTGCTGACCGTGCTCAACAGCGTGGCCACGCTGACCATGCCGCCGCCCCTGACGCGGGCGCTGGGTTACGAACGGTTCGGCCCCGACGTGCTGCGCCGCCTCGCGCTGCCCACGCTGGAGCTCTACACCCACGGGCTGTTCACCGACGACGCCGCTCTGAAGGCGGCCCGGGCCGCGCTGAGCGAGTCACCACAGGAAAGGGACTGACACGATGACCATCACCCTCCCCGAACTCACGCCGCTGGAGAGCACGCTCTGGCTCACCCTGGCCGGCAAGGCGCTCGACTACCAGGCCAAGCGCCCGATCCTGCGCGACAAGACCGCGTACGACATCGTCAGGAAGCTCGACTACGACGCCGGGCAGTTCAAGCTCTCCGCCAGCCCCGTCGTGGGCATCGCGCACCGCTCCCTGGTCATGGACAACATCGTGCGGCGGTTCATCGCCGGCAACCCCGACGCGGTCGGGCTCGACCTGGGCGCCGGACTCGACACCCGCGTCTACCGCGTCGACCCGCCCCCCACCGTCGAGTGGTACGACGTCGACCTGCCCGGCGTGGCCAAGGCCAGGCAACTGCTGCTCCCCGGGCGCCCCCACGCCCACACCATCGGCTCCGACCTCAACGACCCCCGATGGATCGGCGAGATCCCCGCCGACCGTCCCGCCGTGATCGTCGCCGACGGCCTGATCGGGTTCCTGTCCAAGGAGGAACTGGCCACCCTTCTCGACCGCCTCATCCGCCACTTTCCCGCAGGCGAGATCTGCTTCAACGGCTACACGAGGTTCCACGTCTGGGCGGCCAGGAAGTACGCCGGCACCCAGTCCGTCGTCCCCTTCCTGAGGTCTCCCGGCTTCGACACCCCGCAGGACATCGAGCGCATGGAGCCTCGCATGAAGCTGGTGCGCGAGATCTTCCTGGCTCGCGAGCCCGAGGTCGCCGACTACCCGTGGACAACCCGCCTGGCCGGCTTCCTGACCGCCTGGAGCACCTCCATCTCACGCAAGGGCACCGCCGTCCAGCACTACCGCTTCTAGAGGAAAGATCCTCGGCCGAGGGGCCGTTGATGGATGCACGCCGGCAACCCACAGCCCATCATGACTGCGAACGGCCGCGTCCGAACAGAACCTCCTCCAGGGCGGCGGAACAGTGGCCGCCCGCGATCGCGAACTCACGTGGCCCGTTGGTGAGGATGGGGAACGCTCACCAGCGCCGGGGCGACGCCCCACAGCAGCACCGGCCGGCACGGCGCGAGCGGCTCACGTCGCTCCACCTGATGGACGGCTCCGGCCGAGCATCGGCAGCAGAGCCGCCTCCGCGAGACATGTGAGGGCGAACAGCAGCAGGTCGTCGCTGTTCCACGGCAGGAACCATGGCGCGAGGGCCCCAGGTTCGGCTGGTCCGGTACTGAAGTACTGAATCTGGGCGTACAGATTGAGATCTTTCTCGCGTGGCCCGATGAGCGAGGCGATCGGCGGCGTGGTGACTGCCCAGGCGGCCATGGCCAGCAGGGCCAGCAATGCGGCGCCCAGCCATGGCACCCACCGCTTGCGGCGCAGCACTACGACGGGCGCGATCAGGAGCGCGGCGACGGCCGTGCCAAGGGCGAGGTTCGCGGTCTTGGGCACGATGAGGAGGGGAGCCAGCGGCAGCATGCACAAGGCTGGAACGAGGATTCTCGGTATCACCAGAGACGCTGCTATCACCGCCAGGTGATCTTGTCGAGCCAGGCGCGCTGCTCCGTCCGCCCGGCCGTGTGCCGCCGTCCGTTGCGCCGGCGGGCGCGCGGCGAGTTTACCCGCCTTGGAGGACGCGATGGCCGCGTGGATCATCGTCAAGAAATCATCAGTTCGCTCTTCGTCTGGTCTCGATGTCGGCGACCTTGTGGGCCATCAAGCCCTGCGGTCCTGCTCTGGGAGGTAGGGGCTGAAATGGTCGGCGACGATCTCCGCGATCGCAGCGGCGTTCCGGGAACCGTCGACTTCGATCACGCGGATGCCGAGCTGGTGGGCGGTGCGGACGGCGTCCTCCGCGACGAGGCCGTCCCGGGCCACGCGGTTGGCCTGTGCTCGGGCCGGATCGCTGACCCGATGCGTGACTGAGGAGGCCCGGGGGAGGTCGTGGAGCTGGCGTAGGCGGAACTCCGGCGTGGGCACCATGACGACCATCCGGCGCGGTGAGTCGAGGATCGGTGCGACGAGTTCGGGGCGGAGCCCCCAGCCTTCGGCGATGATCGGAGGGCCCGAGACGAGCGCGCGCAGGTCGTCCAGGGCCCACTCGAACCGGATGGGGAAGCCGGCCAGGGTCTCGATGGCCATCTCTTCCGGGGTGGAGTGGACACACACCTGGTCCGGGTCGGGATCGATGGCGGGCTCGCCGAGGCTGACCCGGCGGGCGATCCGGCGATCGTTGTGCCCACGTGCGTCGTGGTAGTCGTAGTGATAGACGGTCATGCCGTACTGGACGGCCAGGAGCCGGGCCACGGTCGACTTTCCGGCCCATTGGCCACCGCCGATCCACAATGCGCGGCGCAACGTGCCGAAGGGATCCCAGACGTCGTTGTTCGCGAGGAAGTCATGGGTGGCCATCTGGTGTCCCTTCGGGTTGAGGAGCGGCGGCTGACTTCGGCGGCGTCGTTGGCCCGGCCGCTCACGGAAAGATGCTGCCAGGCGACTACGACATCGGTGTGGAAGCCCAGGGCTGAGCGTCGCAGGCCCCCGAACGCGACGCCCCGGAACGCGACGCCCTCGGAGACGGGCGGTGACGTGCCCCGGAAGCCGGACGTGCGCCAGGTGGCGCCTGTGGCGGTGACGGCGAACGCTTCCACGCCGGGAAGACGTTCGATCCAGGCCCGGGCCGCGGCGCCCATCGCGAAGGCGGCGGTGGCGTAGGCGTCGACCATGGTGAGGCTGGTCCCGGTGAGGGTGATCGAAACCAGGTGCCGCGCGGGCCGGCCGGTGCGAGGGTCGATGATGTGCGCTCCGCGTTCGGCCGTCCCGGAGGTCGCCACGGCCAGGGCCGGTTCGCGCTCGGCCGTGCCGGAGGTCGCCAGGGCCACGTCCGGTCCGGTGATCACCGTGGCCGTCGCGCCCGGGCGCAGGGGGTGTGCGACGGCGACCCGCCACGGCCGGTCGGGCGCGGGCCTTCCCGCGCACTGGACGTCCCCGCCGCCGTTCACGCAGTGGTTCACGACACCGCATCGGGTGAGGATACGGGACGCCTGCTCGACGGCCCACCCCTTGACCAGACCGGACGGGTCCAGACGTCCCGAAGGGCGGACGGTGAAGTAGCCGTCGGACACCTCGCTCACCGAGTCGCACAGCTTGAGCACGTCGGCCACCTGCGGCGGGCAGCCGTCCAGGCCGATTTTGCCCGCGGCCAGGCGGCTGACGGGGCTGTCCGGGCGGTAGGTCGAGAAGACGGCGTCCACGTGGTGCAGCCAGGCGACGGCCTCGGTGATCGCCTGCCGCGCGTCGCCGAGCGGTGGGCGGAGGTCGAAGGAGAAGACCGTGCCCATGACGTGCTCGACGTGCCGCATCACAGCCCGGCCCGGTCGAGGGCGCTCTGCAGGGACCGGACGTAGCCCTCGCTGGTGTAGGTGGCGCCGGAGACGGCGTCGATCTCGGCCGATCGCGCCGCCAGCGCCCGGTCGTTGAGCGTCGGCAGCGCCTGGCTGTTGATGGTCAGGTCGCGGTGATTGCCGTCCGGGGCCTGGAGCACCCGGATCCCGGCCATCCTGCCGCCGGACAGGATGAGCTCGACCTGTACGGGCCCCCAGCGGGTGTCGGCGGCGTCGCCGGTGACCACCTTGTCCCCGCTGGTGGCGCCGGCGGCGGCGCCCGGCCCGCTCCAGGAGCCGCCGGCCTGCGGGACGGCGCCGTCCCGCCCGGGAAGCGGCGCGGAGCGGCCGATCCCGGCCTGCCTGTCCCCGTCGTCGAGGTCCTGCTGACGGCCGTCGGAGAAGGGCTCGCCGGCGGGGGCCTGGGAGGTGGCGGATGACGGGGAGACGGCGGATGGCGGGGAGGCGACCGCGGTGAGCTCGTGGGGTTTGAACGACAGCAGCAGCACCAGGCCGACGGCGGTCACAAGGATGGCGAACAGCGCTCTGCGCATGATGATCCCTCAGAACTCGAACGACTCGTAGTGGATGCGGCGGTTCGGTATTCCCGCGGCGCGGAGCGCGGACGTCGCCGCGCCGGTCATCCCGGCGGGCCCGCACACGTAGACCTCGTGCCGCGCCAGCTCGGGCACCAGTCCGGCGAGGACCTCCGGCGCGAACGGATCTCCGACCTGGTCGCGCGGGCCGACGCAGTAGTGCAGCGCCGCCTCCCGACGGCGGGCGATCTCCTCCAACTCCGTACGGAACACGAGATCCTCTTCGCTGCGGGCGCGGTAGAGGAGGGTGAGGTCGCCGGGCGCGGCGGGGATCGTCTCGAACAGGGCACGCAGCGGGGTGATGCCGACCCCGCCCGCGACCAGCAGCACCTTGCGCCCACGGCGTGGCCGGCCGGGGGTGAACGCGCCGCTCGGCCCTTCGGCGACGACCCTGGTGCCCGGCCGCAGGCGCGCGAGCCGGCCGCTCTGGTCGCCCAGGTCCTTGACGGTGATGCGCAGCTCGCCGGGCCGGGGAGCGGCCGACAGCGAGTACGGGTTGGCCGACCACCACAGGTCCCTGGTGAGGAACCGCCACCGGAAGAACTGCCCCGGCTCGGCCTTCAGCCGGTCCAGACGGCGGCCGGAGAGATGGACGGAGACCACGCCCGGTGCCTCCACCTCCACCCGGTCGACCCTGAGCCGGTGCCGGAGCGCCTGGCGGATCGGGGTGAGGAACCGGTACCAGGAGAGCACGGCCGCGACCCCGAGGTAGAGGGCGTACCAGGCGGCGCGCGCGACGGGCGAGTCGGCGAACTCGTTGCCGGTCGACAACTGGTGCCCGAAGGCCAGCCACACCGCCAGGTAGGTGTAGAAATGCAGGTGGAACCAGGTCTCGTAGCGCAGGCGGAGCCGGATCGCGCGGGCCGAGACGATGCCCACGCCCACCAGGAGCAGCACCGCGACCGTCGCCGCGAGCACATCGGGGTAGGAGAGGTTCAGCGTCACCGTCTCGCTCGCCACGTCGGTGCCCTCCGTCACCGCGTACCCCCAGATGATCAGCAGGGTGTGGGTCACCGACAGCCCGACCACGTACCGGCCGCCCATCGCGTGCCAGCGGGCGAGCCGGTCGGAGCCCACGCCGCGCTCCAGCGCGGGGATCCGGGCCATCAACGCGAGCAGCACCGTCATCCCGTACGCGGCCAGCAGGCCGGTGATGCGGCCGGCCCCGGTGAGCCACTCCCCGAGGCCCGCGACGCGCGGAGTGCCGGACCACCACAGGCCCAGCACGGCCGCCGCGCCCACGGCGACGACCGGCAGGACCGCGCCAGGACGGACCCGCACGACTCCGCGCCCCGAAACCCCAGCCCCGGCTCCGGCTCCAGCCTCGACGCGTCCGGTCGAAGCGATGCTCACGATCGTGCCCCCTTTTGCGCGGTGTCCCTTCTCGATCGCGAGCCACACTGCCAGCCAAACTTCTCGTTTCCCTCTGAACCAGGCATATCTCAGCCGCTCAGAGGGTTCTCATAGGCGAGACAGATGGTCCGCACAGCGGACAGGGGGATCCTGACAGCACCATGCGACCGAGTGCCCGTGAACTTCCCGAACTGCGCCGCGTGGACGGCACGCCCGTCCGCGTGCTCGTCGTCGAGGACGAACCCGACCTCGCCGAGGTGCTCGGCACCGTGCTGCGCGAGGAGGGCTGGCAGGTCCGCACCGTGGGCGGCGGCGCCGCCGCCGTGACCGTGGCCCGCGAGTTCCGGCCCGACGCGGTGCTGCTCGACATCATGCTGCCCGACCTGGACGGCCTGGAGGTGCTGCGCCGCCTGCGGATCGACGCCCCGCGGGTGTGCGTGTTGTTCCTGACCGCCAAGGACGCCGTGGAGGACCGGATCGCCGGGATCACCGCGGGCGGCGACGACTACGTCACCAAGCCGTTCAGCCTGGCCGAGGTCCTCGCCCGGCTGCGCGGCCTGCTGCGCCGGGCCGGCATGACCCACACCGCGGAGGGGAACCGGCTGGTCGTCGGCGACCTGACCATGGACGAGAGCGCCCGGGAGGTGACCCGCGCTGGAGAGCTGGTGGAGCTCACCCCGACCGAGTTCGAACTGCTGCGCCTGCTCCTGCGCAACCCGCGCCGGGTGCTCAGCAAGGCCCAGATCCTGGAGCAGGTCTGGTCCTACGACTTCGGCGGCCAGGCGCACGTGGTGGAGCTCTACATCAGCTACCTGCGCAAGAAGATCGACGCCGGACGCCCGCCGCTGATCCACACGGTGCGGGGCGTGGGATACGTACTCAAACCATCATGAGACCTCGTACTCTCCGCGGCCGGCTGATGGCCGGGGTGCTGGTCCTGCTCGCGCTGGCCTGCGCCACGATCGGCGTGGGCACCTCCGTCGAGCTGGAACGCTTCCTGGTGGACCGGCTGGACCAGCAGTTGTCCATGGTGCCCGGCCGGTTTGCCGTCACCCTGGAACACCGCCGGGAGGAGAGGGGCGAGCAGCGCGAGCACGGCGACAGCCGCGGCCAGTCGATCGGCACCCTCGGCGTGCGCATGGTGAACGGCCAGGTGACCGACGCCGCCGTGGTCCGGTCCCGCAGCGCGGCCGTCACCAGGCTCAGCCTGTCCGGGCAGGACGTCGCCGTCCTGGCCGCCGTCCCGGTGGACGGGCGCGGCCAGGTGGTCGAGCTGTCCGAGCTGGACGACTACCGGGTCATGGCGACCCGCGGCAAGGACGGCGACGTGCTCGTCGACGGGCTCCCGATGGAGGGGGTCGAGGCCACGGTGCGCCGGTTGATGGTCGCCGAGCTGGTGGTGTTCGCCGTGGTGATGGCGGCGGCGGGGACGGCCGGGGCGTTGTGGGTGCGGTTGTCCCTGCGGCCGTTGCAGCGGATGGCCGCCACGGCGCAGCGGGTCAGCACGCTCCCGCTGTCCAGCGGCGAGGTGGCACTGCCCGACCGCGTGCCGGTCGAGGACCGGCGCACGGAGCTCGGCCGGCTGAGCGCCGCCTTCAACCGCATGCTCGGCCACGTGGGCGACGCGCTCACCCGGCGGCACGCCAGCGAGCAGCGGATGCGGACGTTCGCCGCCGACGCCGGCCACGAGCTGCGTACCCCCCTGGCCACCATCCGGGCCCACACGGAGCTGGCCCGCCGCCGTTCCGCGGAGCTGCCGCCCGAGGTCGGTCACTCCCTGGAACGCATCGAGGCCGAGTCGGCGCGGATGAGCACGCTGGTCGACGACCTGCTGTTGCTGGCCAGGATCGACGCGGGCCGGACGCTGGCCCGCGAGGAGGTGGATCTGACCCGCGCGGCCATCGACGCCACCGGCGACGCCCGGGTCTCGGCCCCCGGACATCTCTGGCGGCTGGAGCTGCCGGAGGAGCCGGTGACCGTGACCGGTGACGCCGCGCGGCTGTACCAGGTGGTGGTCAACCTGGTCGGCAACGCCGCACTGCACACGCCCGCGGGGACCACGGTGACGGTGTCGGTGCGCGTCCTGCCGGGGGAGGTGGAGCTGACGGTGACCGACGACGGGCCGGGCGTCCCCGAGGAGATCCAGGGGGAGCTGTTCGAACGGTTCGTCCGCGCCGACAAGGCCCGCTCGCGGGCCCTGGGCGGCAGCGGCCTCGGGCTGGCCATCGTCAGGGCCGTGGCCGGGGCCCACGGGGGAGCCGTGTCCGTCCGGAGCCGGCCAGGCCGTACGGCCTTCCGCGTCACCCTTCCCGCCTCCGCGAGCGGACCACCGGACCGTCCGGCAGTGTGAACGCCGCCCCGCCAGGCGTCGTCGCGGAGCTCGGCGGCGGGGGCCGCCAGGGGGCAGCGCGTCCGGGCCGAGGAGGGGAGCGGCCACGCCGTCACGATCCTGGAGTCCCTGGCTCGTTCGTGAACGACGGGCCCTGTCGCGCGGCCGGTCAGCTCTCCAGCCAGGTCAGGTCCGACAGGAGATCCTGCAGCTCGTTGACGAGCCGTGCGGAGTGGAACCCGTCCGCGGCGGCGTGGTGGATCTGTAGCGCGAGGGGGAGCAGGACCCGGCCGTCCCGCTCGGTGTACCGGCCGAGGGTGAAGATCGGGGCGAGGTGGTCCCAGCTCCCGCCGATGTTGAGGTTGAACCCGGTGAAGGACGCCCACGGCAGGCTCGACACGTCGAACGTGTTGTCCGGCGGCGCTCCCTGCGGGAAGAACTCCGTGGCACCGCTGTGCTCCGCGAGCAGGGGAGCGGCGACGTCGTGGAACGCGCCGAAGCCGGGGTCGTACGGTGCCCACACGCACGCGAACGTCTCACGTTCGGGGTTGAAGACCGTGAAGGCCGGATGCGCCACGGGCCGGACGGCCGGCCCGCCCGACGCGGTGAGGCACATCCTGAACTCGTCGTGCCGGTTGACGACCGTGGCGAGCGCCCAGACCTGCGCGATGTAGGACTTGCGCCGCGACCGGCTCAGCGCCGCCGTGAACGCGGTGACGTCGAGCTCCACCGTGATCGAGTACGTGCACGGGACCTGGCGGTAGTGCTCGAAGTGCTGCCGGCGCGGCCACGTGTCGAGATCGATCGGGGTCGGAGCGTCCATCCGCACATCATGCCAGCCCCCGAGCCCCGGCCCGTCCCGCCCTCCAACGAGGCTATGACGGGGACGGGGTCGCGCACCGGGTGGCGAGACCGTCGAGGAGGCAGCCGAGGCCGAACGCGAAGCGCCGCTCGCTCTCGCGTTCGACGTCGATCTCGCCCGTGGCGGCCATCCGGCCGGCCAGCGTCGGGTGGCGCTCGGCGACCTGGCGCAGGTACTCGGCCGCTCGTTCGTCCCAGCCGGACCCGGTCCCGCTCATGCGGGCCAGCGTGTCGCGCCAGGCGACCTCCGCGATGACCGCGCCGACCACGTGGTCGTTGACGGCGGCCATGGCGGCGTCGAGGTCGGAGCCGGCGAATCCGGCACGCTCCAGCAGGCACAGCCCGGTCTCGGCCAGGGCGAGCGCGTTCGGGCCGAGGTTGGGCCTGACGGTCAGCTCGGACAGGGCCCACCGGTGGCGCAGCAGCATGGCGCGGTTGCTGCGGGCCAGCGCCGCCAGGCCGTCCCGCCAGCCGGACGTGCCGGGCCCGGCGCTCACCTCGGCCAGCACGCGGTCGAGGGCCAGCTCCAGCAGGTCGTCCTTGGTGTGGACGTACCAGTACAGCGACCCGGCGGTCACCCCCAGCTCGGTGGCGACGCGCCGCATCGACAGGCCACGGTGACCCTCGGCGTCGAGGACGGCGACCGCCACGCCGACGATCCGCTCGCGGGTGAGCCGGCGGTCGCGCGGCGGTCGCTCGGGACGCAGCCACACGGACCCGCCGGAGGACTCTGACGACGGCACGCGATCACCCTACCCGCCTTGACGTCGCCTTCCGATTCCTTATACAACGTTCAAGACTGTTAAACACTGTTCAAGGAGGAAGCGCATGTTCCGCGCGAACGGCCCGCTGCCGGGCGACGTGCACGTGACCGCGCTCGGCCCCGAGTCCGGGCCGCCGGTGGTCTTCGTGCACGGCTCCACGAGCTGGGGCGACGACCCGGTGCACGGGTTCGCGGCGCAACGCCCGCTGGCCGCCCGGTTCCGGCTGCTCCTGATGGACCGCCGGGGCTACGGCGACAGCCCGGACGCCGGCGACAGGTTCCCCGGCGACTACCTGGCCGACGCCGACGACGTCGCCGAACTCCTCGGCGCCGGCGCGCACCTGGTCGGCCACTCCTACGGCGCCGTCGGAGCCATGATCGCGGCGGCGCGCAGGCCGGAGGCGGTGCGCTCGCTCACCCTGGTCGAGCCGGGCTGCTACCAGGCGGCCGCCGACCACCCCGCCGTGGCCGAGGCGCTGCGCGCCAACCGCGCCGCCTACGCCGACCTGCCCGACCTGACGCCCGAGGAGTGGCTGCGGGCCGCCGCCGCCTCGACCGGCACGCCGGAGCCGGGGACGGGCGACCGGCGATTGCGCGCCGCCGCCACGGCACTGCGCGAACGCGTCTGCTGGGAGGCGGGCCTCCCGCTGCCCGCGCTGCGGGCGGCGGCCTTCCCCAAGCTGGTCCTCTCGGGCACCTGGGAGGGCGCCCCCGGGCCGTACCGGGAGCGCGGCGGCGTCCCTCTCATGGCCTGCGCGCGGGTCACGGCCGAGCGGATCGGCGCCCGCCACGAGCAGGTGCCCGGCAGCGCCCACTACCCGCACGTCGAGGCGCCGGAGCGGCTGAACGCGCTGCTCACCGCCCTCTGGTCCGGCGCCTGAACGGGCGACCGTCCCGGGTCATGACTGCGGCGGCAGGCCCTCGGTGTGCAGGGAGATCGCCCCCGGGGCGGGGAGGCGACGCCCTACGATCGGGTGATGACCGTCCCCGAGCTGATCCGCATCGTGACGCGCTCCTCTCCCATGGCGCTCGCCCAGGTCGAACGCGTACGGCGCGAACTCGCCGAACGTCACCCCGGCATCCGCACCGAGGTCGTCCCGGTCACCACGTCCGGTGACCGGTGGCAGGGCTCGCTGTCGGCGCTGGGCGGCAAGGGCGCGTTCACCAAGGAGGTCGACGAGGCGCTCCTGGCGGGCCGGGCCGACCTGGCCGTGCACTGCATGAAGGACGTGCCCGCCGACCGCCCGCTTCCGGCCGGGACCGTGTTCGCGGCCTTCCTCAAGCGGGACGACCTGCGCGACGCGCTCGTGCACCCCGGCGGCGTCACGCTGGACGCGCTGCCCGAGGGCACGCGGATCGGCACGTCGTCGGTGCGGCGCGTCGCCCAGCTCGCCTCCTCGCATCCGCACCTGCGGTGTGTGCCGATGCGCGGCAACGCCAACCGGCGCCTGGAGAAGCTGGACGCGGGCGAGGCCGACGCGCTGCTGCTGGCGGTGGCCGGGCTGGAGCGGATCGGCCGCCAGGACCGCATCACCGAGGCGCTGTCGCTGGAGACGATGTGCCCGCCGATCGGGGCCGGCGTCCTCGCCCTGCAGTGCCGCGAGGACGACCCGGCGACCGCCGACGCCGTCGCCGGCCTGGGGCACGCCGACACGTGGCGGGAGATCACGGCGGAGCGGATGCTGCTGCACGTGCTCCAGGGCCACTGCAACTCTCCCATCGCCGGTCACGCCCGTGCCGAGCGCGACGGCCGGCTGTCGTTGCGTGCCCGGGTCTTCTCCCCGGACGGCAAGCGCGTGCTGGACGCCCACGAGTGGGCCGGCCCGCTCGATCCGGCGACACTGGGCACCTCCGTCGCGGTCGCGCTGCTCCGCCAGGGCGCCCGCGAACTGATCGACACCATCCCGCACTAGATGAATGAGTCCAAGGGTTGTGGCGCGGACTATCCACTCGTCTAGCGCCAGGGGTTCGGGGGCGGCCGCCCGTTCTACACCGCGCTCGGCGGCAGCGCCGACGCCTAAAGGGATGAGGCTGAGCGGTCCGTCGCGGTGTCAGGGCTGGGTCGCGGACGAGGTTGTCCGTGCAGCGCCGGGAGCCGGGCGACCCATACCCAGGCGCCGACCGATCCGGCTCATCGCCTGGGACATGCGGGACGGGAAGGCATCGGGGGCGGGGATGGTCACCGGCCGCACCCGTCCGTTGTGGATGGCGGAGATCCGCCAGCCCTGTTCGGTGCGGACGACCACGAGGGTCTGCCGAGACAGGCGGCGCTTGGGCAACTTGGAGCGCCAGGGCATCAGTACCGATGCCATGCCGTGAACGATGGCAACGTCCGCGGTGATGTGGCGGATCGACTCCAGGTCGCCGACGAGCGCCGAGCCGGCCAATACGCCGCGGAAGAGCCGGTCGTGGTTGTCCTGGAGGGCCGGCCGGCCGGTCGCGTGGGTGCCGTCATAGGAGACGTAGTCGGCATCGGTGGTGAAGCAGGCGCCGAAGGCGACGGCGTCGTTGGCGGTCCACGCCTGCATGAACCGGTCGAACAACTGCGTGATCTGTTCGTCGCTGGTGGGCATGGCAGCCTCCTTGAGCTATAATTTCGACTATCGAATATTACGATAACAGAAAGATTCGAATGTCGAAAGATGATGACATGCGCGAAGTCGCCGTGCGCATGAGAACGCTTCAGCAGAGCTTCGACGCCTTCGACGAAGCAGCCGCGGCCGCGCTGGGGCTGAACCGCACCGACCTGCGCTGCCTGGATCTGATCCTGGCCCAAGAGCCCATGTCAGCCGGAGAACTCACCACTGCGGCCAAGCTCAGCCCGGCCGCGACGACGACCGCCATCGACCGCCTCGAACGAGCGGGCTACGTCACCCGCAGCCGCCATGCCGCCAACCGGCGGCGGGTTCTGGTCACCGCCACCGAGGCCGCCCGAACTGCCGAGAACGAGGTGTACGGACCCGTCGGCGAGGCCGGGATGCTGGCGCTCCGACGCTACGACGAGCAGCAAATCGCCGTGATCATCGACTTCCTGGAGACGGCCCGCCAGGTCCAGGAAGAACAGACAACGCGCCTCAAAGGTCTACCGGCCGGTGGATGAACGCAGGCATGACCCTGTCCTCGCCCCGGCAGGCACCGGCCCTGCGGTTGACCGTCCGGGCCCCACTCGTTGTTGGCGAATTGGCTGCGCAGGCGGGGCGAGGGCGTCCAAAGTCAGTTTGTGACGACCGAATTGGACACCCTCGCTACGGCACTGTACGTCAAGACCGACGACCTGTTGAAAGCTTCGCCACAGCTCACACCCTGGCGGCCGAAGATCGGGATCTCCCCGAGGCTCAGCGATGCCGAGCTGGTCACCCTCGCAGTGATGCAGGCCCTGCTCGGGTTCACCTTCGAGGCCCGCTGGCTGCGCCACGCCCATGCCCACCTGCGACACCTGTTCCCGTACCTGCCCCAGCAGAGCGGCTACAACAAGCGCCTGCGCCGAGCAGCCGGCCTCATCCGGCATGTCGTCCGGGCACTGGCCATGGACACCACGCTGTGGAGCGACGACGTCTGGGTGATCGACTCCACCCCCGTCGAATGCGGACGCTCCCGGGAGACCGCCAACCGCTCCGACCTGGCCGGATGGGCCCAGTACGGCTACTGCGCCAGCCACTCACGCTACTTCTGGGGCCTGCGCCTGCACCTGGTCTGCACCCTCGGCGGACTGCCGGTCGCCTTCGCACTGACCGGCGCCAAAGCCAACGAACAGCAGACGCCGGCCGACAACCACAGCGTGATCGTCGAGTTCCTGGTGGACGACGTGGACCGCGTGTACGAGAACCTGACCGGCTTCGTCACCGACTTCGTCAACGAGCCCACCACCATGCCCTGGGGCAACCGGTCGCTGCTGTTCCGCGACCCCGACGGCAATCTCGTCAACTTCTTCACCCCGGTCACCCCGGCCGCCGTGGCCAGGTCCGCCCGCTGATCAGTCGGGGTCAGGAGGCGGGGTCAGGGGGGCGGGGTCAGGCGGCGGGGGTGCGGCGGCGGGACTGCCAGGAGACGTGGGCGTCGTGGACCCTGGTCCACAGGGCCTCGCGTTCGGCGCCGCCGACGTCGTCGAGGGGCAGCCCGAACACCTCCTCCAAGGCCCCGTACCACTCCCGGCGCGTGGACAGCTCCCGCTCGGTCCTGCCCTCCGCGCCGATCCGGCGCAGCATGCACCCCACCAGGCAGTCGGCCCCGGTCGCGTCGCGCCGCAGCACGACGGCGGCCCGCACCAGGCGGGACTCGGGCGACGTGCACAGGTACGGATGCCACTCCACGAAGTCCCCGGGCGCGGCGGGCGCCCGCTCGACGTCCAGCCCGGCGATCGATCCGCGCGGGTCGTGGTCGAACCGCCACCCGCCCGGCTCCACGTCCGAGGCGGACAGCCGGAACTCGAACGGCCCCTGGCGGTAGGTCCCCGCCCGCAGCGGCAGCGGCTCGTGCAGCCCGTCCCCGAGCCCGATGTCCACCAGCCAGTCCTGCCCGTCGAGCGCGACGGTGAGGGCCAGGTGCGGGGCGAACGACGCCGGAGAGGCGGGCGCCCGTACGGCGGCCTGCACCCCGGCCCGATGCCAGGTGACGTCGTAGCCGAGCGCGGTCAGCAACGTGGCGAACGCCCCGTTGAGCTGCACGCAGTAGCCGCCGCGCCCGCGCAGCACCCGCTCGACCGACTCGCGCGGGTCCACGGTCGTCGGCCGCCCGAGCTGGACCTCCAGCGTCTCGTACGGCACCCGCTCCACGTGCGCGCGATGCAGTGCGCGCAGCGCCGGGAGCGACGGCTCGCCGGGGTCGCCGACGTCCAGCCGGTCGAGATAGGCGTTCAGGACACGGTCGCGAGTTCGCCGCATGGGCCCTCCCTTCGGTCGCCGCGTCCATCGTGGTCCGCCGCGCGGGCGGCCCGCACCTCGCGGATTGCTCACCGGACGACGGGCCGGGGACGGCGGGACCGCGTACCGCGCAATCCACGAGATGCGGCGGCGCGGGGCGGCGACCGACGATGACCACGATGACGCTGCCCTGAGCGTTTCACCGGGAGGAGACGACCAGATGCGCAACCAGACTGTCGCACCGGAGCGGGTGAGCGCCCGATGGGAGGATCACCTGCCCGACCTGCTGGACAAGCTGGGATTGCCGGCAGAAGGGGCGATCCAGGTGGGCGCGCACCGAGGTCAGGAGGTGGAGGCCCTCACCAGGTGCGGGTTCCGCCGCCTGGTCATGATGGAGCCCAACGGCGACCACCTGCCCGCGCTGCGCGAGCAGCTCCGGCTGCACCACCTGTCCGCCGGGCTGCCCGAGCCCGAGCTCGGCCACCTGGCCCGCGAGGTCGTGGCGGCGTGCGCCGGCCGGGAACGCGGGCAGGCCACGCTCAACGTCACCCCCTACGACAAGCAGTCCAGCATGCTGCCCCCGCTGCTGCCCATGGCCGTCGTCCGGCAGGACGTCGTCCCGGTGATCCCCGTCAGCGAGGTGCAGCACGGCTGCAACGTGCTGGTGGTGGACGCCCAGGGCGCCGAGCTGGAGGTGCTGGCCGGGACCGACCTGAGCCGGCTGCGGCTGGCCGTCATCGAGGGCAGCGAGACGGCCCGCTACAGCGGCGGCTCGACCCTCGACAGCATCGCCGAGCACATGACGGCGCACGGCTGGCGCGAGGTGGCGTCCTGGCCGCACGTGCGTCCCGGCGTCGTGGACGTCGCCTGGCTGGCCCCCTGGCCCACCCCGTTCTGATGGACCGCCCGTCGGACGGGGGCCTGGCGTGCGAGCGCCGCGGCGCGGTGGCCGTCCTGCGGCTCGACCGGCCCCACATGCGCAACGCGCTCGGGTCCGGACTGGTCGCGGCGCTCGGCTCCGCGCTGGCCGCGCTGGACGACGATCCCGGGGTGCGCGCCGCAGTGCTGACGGGCGCGCCTCCGGGGTTCTGCGCGGGTTCGGACCTGAAGGAGCTGGCCGGGATGACGCGTGAGGGCATGGTGCGGCACGAGGCCGACACCGGGCGCGTGGCCAGGGGCGTCCAGCATCTCGGCATCCCCGTGGTGGCCGCCGTCGAGGGCTTCGCGCTCGGCGGCGGTTTCCTGCTGGCCACCGGCTGCGACGTGGTGGTCACCGCCGAGGACGCCCGCTGGCACCTGCCGGAGGTGCGGCTCGGCTGGGTGCCGCCGTGGGGCATCCAGAGCCTGGCCGCCCGGGTCGGGCCGGTCGCCGCGCGCCGGCTGGTCTGGGGCGCCCGTCCGCTGACCGGCCGCGAGCTGCACGCGCTCGGCGGCGCCGACGAGCTGACCGCGCCCGGGGAGGCCCTGGCCTGCGCGCTGGAGGTGGCGGCGGGGCTCGCCGCCCTGCCTGCGCACGCCGTCGCCTCCGCCAAGCGGGCGCTGGCCGACTCGGTGGGCGGGCCCGCCGAGACGCTCGACGCGCGTACCGCTTGGATGTTCGGCGCCGACTGCGCCTCCGCCACGGCCCGCGAGAGCCTGTCCCGCTTCGGAGCCCGCCCATGACCGGCCCGGGCAAGGTGTGCGGGGTGGCCGAGGCCGTCGCGCTCATCGAGGACCACCAGGCCGTCGCCAGCACCGGCGTCATCGGCTGGCTCACCCCCGACGCCCTGCTGGCCGCGCTCGGCGAGCGCTTCGCCACCACCGGGGGCCCGCGCGAGCTGACCTTCTACTTCCCCTGCGCCACCGGGGACGCCGTCGGCATCGGCGGCATGGACCACGTGGCCAGGAAGGGACTGATGCGCCGCATCGTGTCCGCCTCCTTCGTCAACCCCCGCCACCCCGTGACCGGCGCCCGCCCCGCCCTGACCGAGCTGATCCAGAACGACCTCGTCGAGGCGTACAGCTGGCCGATGGGCGCGGCCATGCACTGGCTGCGCGAGGTGGCCCGGCGCGGGCCCGGCTACCTGACGCGCGTCGGCCTCGGCACATACGCCGACCCCCGGCACGGCGGCGGCAAGTTCACCGGCCTGGCCCGGGACGACCTGGTGGAGCTGGTCGAGCTGGGCGGCGAGGAGTACCTGTTCTACCCCTCCTGGCCGCTGCACGCCGGCCTGGTCCGGGCCGGCGCCGCCGACCCCGACGGCAACCTGTCCTTCGAGGACCAGCCGCTGTTCTCCAGCGCGCTGGCGATCGCCCTGGCGGTGAAGGCGTGCGGCGGCACCGTGATCGCGCAGGTGTCGCGGATCGTGCCCGCCGGGTCGTCGCCCGCGCGGGAGATGCGCGTGCCCGGGGCGCTCGTCGACCGGGTCGTCGTCGTCCCCGACGCGCCCATGACCACCGGCGTACGGCACGACCCCGGCTACCTGCGGCACGTGCCCGACGTCGTCGCGCGGGTGCCGCGGCTGCCGTCCGGCCCGGACAAGGTGATCGCCCGCCGGGTCGCCAGGGAGGTCCGGCCGGGGGAGACCTCGATCTTCGGGTTCGGCGCGTCGTCCGACGCCGTCCTGGCCATGGCCGAGGACGGCCTGCTGGACGACGGCCGCCTGGCCGAGCACCTGTTCACCACCGAGCACGGCTCCTTCGGCGGCATCGTGATGAGCGGCTGGCAGTTCTCGGCGAACTACTCGCCGCGGGCGCTGCTCGACGGGCCCTCGCAGTTCGACTTCATCGACGGCGGCGGCTGCCCGTTCGCCGCGCTCGCCTTCGCCGAGATCGACGCCGAGGGCAACGTGAACGTGAGCCGGTTCGGCGCGGCCAACCCGGGCGCCGGCGGGTTCGTGGACATCGCGCACAACGCCACGCGGCTGGTCTTCGCCGGCACGCTGACCACCGACGGCCTGCGCGTGAGCTGCACCGACGGCGAGCTGCGGGTCCTGGCCGAAGGGCGGGTGCGCAAACTGGTGCCGCGGGCCGGGCACATCACGTACCGGCTGGGGGAGGGCGTGCGGCGCGGGCAGTGGGCCCGCGTGGTCACCGAGCGGGCCGTCTTCGACGTCGTCCCCGGCGGGCTGGAGCTCGTGGAGCTCGCGCCCGGCGTGGACCTGCGGCGCGACGTGCTCGACCAGATCGGCTTCCCGGTCCGCCTCTCCCCGTCGCTCGTCCCCATGGACCCGTCCCTCTTCCGCCCCTGACCCCTGCCCGGCTCACGCCTCCGCCTCCGCTCAGGCCGCCCGCCGTACCGCGGCGCCCTCGCCGGCCGTCAGGGCGCGGACCTCCGCGGCGAGCCGGTCCATGGCCGCGTGGAGCTGCGCGTCCGACAGGTACGGCGCCGGCCCCAGCCGCAGGAACTCCCCCCGGCTGTCGGCCTGCACCCCCCGCGCCGCCAGCCCCGCCCGCAGCCGCCCCGCGTACGGCGAGCGCAGCGCGAGGAACCCGCCGAACTCCTCGGGCGCGGCGTCCAGGTCCCGGCTGATCACCCGCGCGGGCGCGCCGAGCTCGTCGAAGCGCGCCGCCAGCAGCCCGCGCTGCCGCAGCGACACCGCCCGCAGCACCTCCGGCGTCAGCCCCTGCCCGGCGAAGAAGTCGAACACGCGGGCCGCCCGGTAGTGGCTCACCGGGTCGTAGGTCGCCCCCGCGAAGCGGGCCGCCCCCGACGGATAGCCGACCCGCCCGCCCGCCCGCGGGTCCTCGGCCAGCTCGGCGAACTCCGAGTACCACCCGGTCACCACCGGCCGCAGCCGGTCGGCGTGCCCCGGCAGCCGCAGCACGCAGTTGCCCTCGCCGAGCTGGAGGTACTTGTACCCGCCGGCCACCACCCAGGCCGAGTCGAGCCCCGCGGTCGAGAAGGGCACCACGCCCAGCGCGTGGTAGGCGTCCACCAGCAGCTCGCAGCCCCGGTGGCGGCAGGCGGCGGCGAGCTCGTCCAGCCCCGGCACGATCCTGGACGTCTCGAACAGCACCGCCGAGACCAGGACCGCGGCCGTGCGGTCGTCGGCCGCCTCCGCCAGCCGCGCGGCCAGCGTGCCCGCCGGCTCCGGCGGGACGACCACCACCTCCACGCCCTCCTCGGCCAGCCGGGCGAGCTGCCGCCGCAGCGTGTGGAACTCGCCGCCGGAGGTCACCAGCCGGGGCCGGCCGCGCAGGTCCAGCGCCGACAGGAAGCGCAGCACCAGCTCGTGCGTGCTGGACCCGAGGGCCAGCTCGGCGTACGGGTCGCCGAGGAAGAGGCGGAACCCCTCCCTGACCCGGTCGGCCTTCTCGAAGGCGGCGGCCCACTTGTCGTCCACGTCCCTGGCGGCGTCGTCGAACGCCTCGATCTGCCCGGCCAGCGCCACGTCCGGCCACGCCTGGTGGGAGTGGCCGGTGAGCAGCAGCCGGTCCGGCGCCCGGAAGGCCGAGTAGTGCGGCGCCAGGCGCCCGGAGATGTCGTTCATGCCCGGCTCCTGACCGCCCACAGGTCGGGGAACGACGGCGCCAGGGAGGCGCGCAGGTACGCCCCGCCGCTGGAACCGCCGGTGCCCGGACGGGCGCCGATGGTGCGCTCGACCATCTTCAGATGCCGGTACCGCCACTCCTGGAGGCATTCGTCCAGGTCCACCAGCCGCTCGCAGAGCTGGGCCGCGCCGGTGTCGTCCCGGTAGACCCGCAGCAGCAGGTCCTGCACCGGCTCCGACGGCTCCAGCGGCAGCCGGACGTCGCGGTGCAGCCGGTCCTGCGGCACCTCGTAGCCGCGCAGGTACAGGTAGGTGAGCAGCGAGTCGTACAGCGTGGGCCTGGCCATCGCGGCCTCGATCCGGGCCCGGGCCGGGGTGCCCTCGGCCTGGCCGAGCAGCATGCGCTCGTCACGCCGGCCCAGCACCGCCTCGATCTCGCGGAACTGCGCCGACTGGAAGCCGCTGCTGGTGCCCAGCTTGCCGCGGAAGGCGGCGAACTGGAACGGCGTCATCGTCTCCATGACGTCCATCTGGGACACCGCGAGTCTCATCAGCTTCAACGACCGGTGCAAAGTTCGCATGGCGTGCGCGGTGAATCCGCCGGCGAGTTCGAGCTGCAGCTCGGCGAATTCGTGCAGCAATTGTTTGAACCACAGCTCGTACACCTGGTGGACGATGATGAACAGGGTCTCGTCGTGGCTCTCGGAAACCGGCCGCTGCGCCGTGAGGATCTCCTCCAGCGCCAGGTAGGACGAGTACGTCAGGACAGTGTCTTCTCTCATGGCCTCAACGATGCGCGCCCGCCGGAAAGGGGACCAGGCGATTCCCGGGCAGCTACCTGCCCCGCCGGGACCGCTTCCTGCAATTCGCCGGGATCGCATGACGGAAGATGTGGAAAAGGCCGTCCGGCGGCACGCGTGACTTCAGCACGACACGAGATGCGGCCGCCCGCGACCCCGCGTGACGATGGCGCCGAGGGGGTGCCGAGCCCCATCAGCGAGCGAACTGCGAGGAAACATGCCATGACCTCACCGGAGATCATCAAGAGGAGCGGCGCCGGCAAACGGGCCCCTCGGCTCGACGGGCTGCGCGGATATCTGGCACTGGGCGTGATCGTCGTGCACGTCGCCTTCGCCGCCGGCGTCATCGGCTTCTACGACAAACCGTCCGTCGGCATCTGGCCCGTGCTGATCCAGGGCCTCAACGTGCTGCTGCCGCCCTTCTTCGTGATGTCCGGCCTGCTGCTGTACCGGCCGTTCGCCAGGGCGACGATCGTCGGCACGCCGCGCCCGGAGCTCAAGGGCTACCTGATCAAGCGCATGCTGCGGATCCTGCCCGCGTACTGGCTGGTGGCCGTGGCGGCGCTGCTGCTGCTCAACCTCAAGAGCGTGGACGGCCTGTGGTACGTGCTCAGCCCCCTGCTGCTCATGCACTACTACGTGCCGGGCCCCGAGGCGGGCTACGCCGGGCTGGAGCCCACCTGGACCGTGCCCGCCGAGGTCACCTTCTACCTGGCGCTGCCGATCCTGGCCTGGATCTTCGACCGGTACGCCAGGAAGGCGGCCGACCCCGGCGCCAAGGCCCGCCGCCTGCTGGTCCCGCTGGGCGTCTTCGTGCTCGTCGGGCTGGCCTGGACGGCGTACACGCACCTGGAGTCGATGGGCCCCTTCCCTTATGAGTACTTCTGGGTGATCGGCTTCACCGGTTTCCTGGCCATCGGCATGGGCCTGGCGATCCTGTCGGCGTACGCGGAGGCCAAGGACACCACGCCCGCCTTCTACCGTCTGGTGGCCCGGCGGCCGCTGCTGTTCTGGCTGGGCGCGGCCGTCGTCTACGTGATCAACTGCATCCGGCCGTTCGGCAAGCCCGGCATGGCCGACTACGCCACGGTGCCCGAGGCCATGGCCGAGATGGTGCTGTTCCTGATCTTCGCGCTGCTGGTCATCGCCCCGGTGGTGGTGCCCGGCGTGCACTCGAAGGTGATCGACGCGGTGCTCACCAACCGCCCGATGCGCTTCTTCGGCCGCATCTCCTACGGCGTCTACCTGTGGCACTTCATCCTGCAGTACCTCTGGCTCCAGAACGGCAGCGTCTTCGGCGCGGCCCCGGTGCCGATGCCGGTGGTGATGGGCAAGTCCGGCTTCTGGGAGCTGCTGGCGGTCGTGCTCGTCGGCACGGTGGCCGTCGCGACGGTCAGCTACTACCTGGTCGAGCTGCCCGCGATGCGGCTGCGCGAACGCCTGGTGGCCCGGCGCGCCGAGGCCGAGCCACGCCGGACGGCCGAGAGCCCGCGGGTCCCGGTCTGACGGCTGCGGTGGATCAGGGGCGAAACCGGATGACCAGGTCGGCCGGGGTGACCGCCTCCTTGGCGCGCGCGTCGATCGCTCCCGAACAGACGGCGAGGGCGAGCCCGGCGGCGGCCAGCACGGCGCCGACGGCATTGGGACCGGTGTAGCCGAACCCGGCGCTGATCACCAGCCCGCCGAGGAAGGCGCCGAGCGCGTTGGCGACGTTGAACGCCGACAGGTTCAGCGCGGAGGCGAGGGTGGGGGCGCCGGCGGCCTTGTCCAGGATGCGCATCTGCAGAGCGGGGACGGTCGCGAAGCCGAACAACCCCAGCAGGAACAGCGTGCAGGCAGCCAGAACCCTGCTGTGCGCCGTCACCACGAACAGGCTCAGCACGACGGTGAGCCCGGCGAGGAACACGTACAGGCTGGGCATGAGCCGCCGTCCGGCGAAGTGGCCGGACAGCAGGTTGCCCGCGGCCATGCCCAGCCCGAAGACGACCAGCAGCGCCGTCATGCTGGAGCCGCTGAAACCCGCGACCCGGGTCATCATCGGGGCGACGTAGGTGAAGGAGGCGAAGACACCGCCGAAACCGGCCGTCGTCACGGCCATCGCGAGCCAGACCTGCGGCCGGCGCAGGGCCGACAACTCCGAGCGCGGCCCGGCCTCGGCCTCGGGACGCAGCCGGCGGGGCACCAGCGCCGCGATGCCCACGAGCGACAGCGCGCCGAGCGCGGCGACGGCCCAGAACGTGGCCCGCCAGCCAGCGGCCTGCCCCAGCCAGGTCACCAGCGGCACCCCGGCCACGTTCGCCAGGGTGAACCCGCCGAACATGATCGACATCGCCCGTCCGCGCCGTTCCGGCGGAACGAGCCCGGCCGCCACCACCGCCCCCACCCCGAACAGCGCGCCCTGCGGGACACCCGCGACCACCCTGGCCACCATCAGCGTGCCGTAGCCGGGCGCGACCGCCGACAGGACGCTGCCCGCCGTCAGCAGCGCCGCGACGATCAGCAGGGTCGTGCGGCGCGGCAGGCGGGCCGAGAGCGCGGTCAGCAACGGCGCGCCCACGATCACGCCGACGGCGTACCCGCTGATCAGCACGCCGGCGGCCGGGATCGACACCCCGACCCCCGCGGCGACCTGCGGCAGCAGGCCCATGATGGCGAACTCCGAGGTTCCGACGGCGAAACCCGCGACGGCCAGGGCCAACAGAGCCAGCGGCATGGCATTGCGCTCCTCATCTCATCGGGACGAACGCCTCCAGCCTGGCCGCCGGGCCCGTCGAACAGTGAGTGGCAGAAACGCCCATGTGGGATAGTTTTCCGCCATGCGCAGTGTGGGGATCCTGGTCACCGAGCACGTCCGCGTCTTCGACTACGCCGTGGCCGCCGAAGTCTGGGGCCTGGACCGGACCGATCGCGGCGTCCCGGCGTTCGACCTGCGCACGTGCGGGCCGCGCGGCCCCGCGCTGCCCATGGGCCCGGGCGTGACCTGCGTCCCCGATCACGGCCTGGACGGCCTGGACGAGTGCGACCTGGTGGTCGTTCCCGGCGTCCAGGACCCGGCCCGGCCCGTCCACCCGGACGTGGTCGCCGCGCTTCGCGCCGCACACGGTCGGGGCGCGACCGTCGCGTCCCTGTGCTCGGGCGCGTTCCTGCTGGCCGCCGCGGGCCTGCTGGACGGCCGCAAGGCCACCGCTCACTGGCTCGACGCCGAGCAGCTCGCACGCCGCCATCCCGAGGTGACCGTCGACCCCGACGTCCTGTTCGTCGGAGACGGCACCGTGTGGACCTCCGCGGGCGTGGCCGCGGGCATCGACCTGTGCCTGCACCTGGTCCGCCGCGACCACGGCGCCGCCGCCGCGGCCGAGATCGCCCGCACCATGGTCACCGCGCCGTTCCGGCCGGGCGGCCAGGCGCAGTTCATCACCCGGCCCGTCCCGACCGGCCGGGGCACGTCCGACAGCCTGACGGGGCTGCGCGAACGCATGCTCGACGATCTGGCCCATCCCTGGACCGTCCCGGAGCTGGCGAACCTGGCTCACATGTCCGAACGCAGCTTCGCCCGCCGCTTCGTCCAGACCACCGGCGACACCCCCTTGCAATGGCTGCTGACCCAGCGCGTCCTGGCCGCCCAGCACCTGCTGGAGGTCAGCGATCTGCCCATCGCCGCCATCGCCGGCCGCTGCGGATTCAGCACTCCGCTGACCCTGCGCCACCACTTCACCCGCCACGTCGGCCTGCCGCCCCGCGACTACCGCCTGGCCTTCGGCAGGCGCCCCGAGGCGGAACAGGACAGACCCAAGGCGGAACAGGACAGAACGGCGAGGTAGCCGACCCGGGCCGGCCACCGCGAGAGGGCGGCCAGGACGTCACGACATCAGGCCGGAGTGCTAGCCCGCCCGGGTCATGGTGGCCTCGTAGCCGCCGCCCGGCCACTCCCAGCGTCCGCTGATGGTCCGGCCGTCCTCGCTGAACGCGCCGCTGAACCCGGCCGGCGAGCCCTCCGCGCCGAACCAGATGTCGAGCTCGCGCCCGTCCAGCTTCCACACGTAGACGAAGGAGTTGCCGGTGCTGTCGAAGTAGTGCGACCGCAGCGCGCCGCTCTCGGGATCGTGGCCGATGTACTCCACGCCGGTCATCGTGCCGCCGCCGTGGCTCATCTCGACGCGCTGGATCAGGAAGAAGCCGCCGTCCATCCACTCGAAGACGAGCCGGCCGCCGGTCGCCTCGCCGGTGCCGAAGTCCTTGCCCGTCATCTCCCACGTCCCGACCAGCGGTTGCAGGGTCTGGAGCGAGGGGTCGGGGGTGGGGAGCCGGTTCTGCGGGTTCGCTGTCTCGGTCATGTTCCCTCCACGGGACAGGTCGATGCCCGGTACGCCGATCGCGTACCGGGCGGGGGTGAGCTCACTTGGCGCCGAAGAACGCCCTGACCCGGGACCAGCGGCCCCAGACGACCAGCGCCAGGATGACCAGCAGGACGGCCTCGATCACGGGGACGCCGCCCAGCACGATCGCGTTGGTGCCGGCCGCGCCGATCATCAGGCCGATCAGCGCGAGCGCGGCCACGCCGCTCAGGCGCGGGATCAGCAGCCCGATCGCGCCGGCGATCTCCAGCACGCCGACCACGTAGCGGAACCACTGGCCGGCGCCGATGTCCTCGAACATGGTGACCATGGTCGGGTCGCCGGCGAGCTTGAGCACGCCGCCCAGGCCGACCTGGAACGCCAGAAGGACCTGGGCGACCCAGAGGGCGATGTTGACGCCGCGGCCGGTGGACCGGCCGACGGCGGTCGTGCTGTTCGTGGTGCTCATGCAGTCCTCCCTGAGGAACTAGTTGACGATCTCCATCTGGCCCATCATCCCGATGGCCGAGTGCTCCAACATGTGACAGTGGTAGACGTATCGCCCCAGGTAGTCGCCGAAGCTGGCCTGGAAGCGCACGGTCTCGCCCGGCTGGATGAGCACCGTGTCCTTCCATCCCGCCTCGCCCGGCTGCGGCGGCGTGCCGTCGCGGTCCAGGATGCGGAACTGGGCGAGGTGGGTGTGGAAGTTGTGCGGGACGCCGAAGCCCGACCCGCCGACGTCGGTGTCGGAGTTGGTGACCTCCCAGATCTCGCTGGATCCCCGCCTGACCTGCATGTCCACCCGGTTGGCGTCGAACGCCCGGTTGTTGATCAGGGCCTGGATGTTGACCGGGTCCAGGCTGAGGGTGAGCTGCCGGGTCTGCGCGGCCGCGGCCAGCGGGACCATCGCGCGCAACTGGTTGGGGACGCGGCTGCGGTCGACGGCCCGCCGTACGACGTCGAAGCGGAGCACGGACCCGCTCACGTCCTCAAGGGTCACCTGCGTGCCCAGCGGGAACGCGCCGAAGTCGATCACGACCTCGGCCCGCTCGCCCGAGGAGAGCACCAGCTTGGACGTCGGCACCGGCGCCGCCAGCATCCCGCAGTCCGTGGCGATCTGCGTCATCTGGGCGCCGTTGCTCAGGGACAGCTCGAAGATCCGGTGCGTGGAGCCGTTGAGCAGGCGCAATCGGTACTTGCGGGCCGCGACCCTGAAGTACGGCTGCGCCTTGCCGTTGGCCATCAGCGTCGGCCGGTTGTAGGGGTCGGCCGGGTCGAAGACGAGCCCGCCCTGGTCGTCGAAGAGCGCGTCGCGCAGCAGGATGGGCACGTCGTAGGCCCCGGACGGCAGGCCGAGCTGCTGCTCGTCGGCGCCCTCGACCAGGTAGAAGCCGTGCATGCCGCGGTAGACGTGCTCGGCCTCCATGTGGTGGGTGTGGTCGTGGTACCACAGGGTGGCGCCGGCCTGGGCGTTCGGGTAGTCGTAGGTCTTCGACTTGCCGTCGGCGATCAGGTCCATCGGGTAGCCGTCGCTGGCGGCCGGCACGCGGCCGCCGTGCAGGTGCACGTTCGCCTCGTGGCCGAGCTTGTTGTCGAAGGTGACCAGCGCCCTGCGGCCCTGCCGGGCGCGGATGGTGGGGGCGGTGAACTGGCCGCCGTACGTCAGTACGGGCGTGCTCACGCCGGGCAGGATCTCGGTGGTCGCCTGCTGGATGGACAACCGGTAGAAGTCGATGCCCGGCAGGGTGGCCACGGGGGCCAGCACCGGGGGCACCGGCATGGCGACGCTGAAGGGCGCCGCGGTGGCGCCGGTGCGGACCGCGGGGACCCGGCCCCCGTGGTCGTGCATGCGCATCATGTGCTGTGGCTGCGCCTGCTGCTCCGGCTCGCTGAACAGCCCCCGGGTCACCGGGGTAAGCGCGGCGCCTCCTGCCAGGCCACCGAGAACGATCAAGCGCCGTCGGCTTAACATACGGGAACTCCCATCGCCATGTCCGAGCGTGGCATCGCCCGCCGGCACGGTCTTCTTCTGAAGTGCTCACTTCACGGGCGGATGCCGTGGGAGCGGTGCCGCCGCCCGGGAGGCGGCGGTGGTTCAGCCCACGGACAGGCGTCGCGGGGTGCGCCCGTCCAGGCAGTCGGCGTTGTACGCGTCGAGCAGGCCCTGCGCCCGCTCCGACGCCTCGGTGAAGCAGTCGTGGGGGTCGGCGCCGTCCAGCACCCGGGCCATGGCCCCGGTCATCAGGTCCTGGATCCCGGCGAAGTCCCCCAGCACCGCGCCCAGCGCCGCGGGGGAGCCGTCGGCCGCGCGGAGCTGGGCGGTGGCGGCCCGGTGCACCGGGTGCCGCTCGAACCAGCCCTCCTCCTCCAGCAGGCCGGCCGCGGCCCGGGTGACCGGCAGGAACCCGGCCGCCCGGTGCCACTGCGCCGCGTTGCCCGCGCTCAGCAGATGCTGGACGAACGCCAGCGCGCCGTCCCGCCGCTCCGGCGGCAGCCCGTCGGTCAGCCACAGCGCCTGGCCGGAGACCAGGTGCCCGGCGCGCGGCAGGCTCTCGTTGTGCGGCAGCGGGCTCGCCGTCACCTCGAACCCGGCCTCCCGCCCGCGCTCGGCGATCATGCCGGCCACCACGGAGGACGCGACCGTGAACGCCACCCGCCGCTCCAGGAACGCCCCCAGCGCCGGACCCCAGTCACCGGGCTCGCCCGCGCGCAGGTAGTGGCCCTCGTCGTGTAGGCGCCGCCACCAGGAGGCGTAGGCCAGCGACTCCTTGGAGGCGAGGTCCACCCGTCCGGCCCGGCCGGAGCGGCCGTTGTCCCGGTCGGCCAGCAGGCCGCCCTGCCCGGCGACGGCCTGCTGGAACAGCCAGCCGTGGTTGGCCCAGGAGACGCCGTGCGGCGGCCCGCCGGGCAGCGCCCGCACCGCGGCGCAGGCGCGCTCCAGCTCCTCCCAGGTCGTCGGCGGCGCGTCGATCCCGGCCGCGCGCAGCAGGGTGGCGTTGCCGAGCAGCACCGCCGTGGTCGCCGTCGCGGGCGCGGCGACGAGTTCGCCGCGGTAGGTGTAGTGGCCGCGTACGGCCGGTTCGAGGTCGGCGAGCACGACCGGCTCGCCGAGGATCTCCGCGCGGCCGGCGACGGCGCGCTCGATCGGCGTGAACAGCGGCACGCCGGAGCGCGACCGGGTGTCGAGCGCCAGCCGGGTGGCCGTGGCGTAGTACTCCGCCAGGTCCGGCGGCTCGCCGCGGCCGGCCGCGGCGGCTACCTCGGCGGGCAGCTCGCGGAAGCCGTGCCCGGTGATCTCGATCCGGAGGTCCGGGTGCGCGGCCTCGAAGTCGGCGGCCATCCTCCTGATCGGGCCCAGGTAGTCCGGCAGGGGATGCTCGGCGATCCAGACGCTGATGACCGTTCTCATTCGCCTCATGATGAGCGCGGCCACCCCGCCGCACATCTTGTGAAATGCGGTGTTTCGTCAGCTCAGACAGCAATTCAAAGGATGTGGGCCCCTCGACGTGAATGTGACCCTGACTCCGAGTCGCAGAGCGGCGAAACGGAGGAGCACGGTGATCAATACTCATGACGAGTTCGACGTTGTCGTGATCGGCGGAGGCCCTGGCGGCTCGGGTACGGCGGGACTGCTGGCCCAGCGCGGGCACCGGGTTCTGGTGCTGGAGCGGGAGAAGTTCCCGCGCTACCACATCGGCGAGTCGCTGATCACGGGATCCATGCCCACGCTGGAGGAGCTGGGACTGAAGGACAGGCTCGACCAGATGGGGTTCGTCAAGAAGTACGGCGGCACCCTGCTGTGGGGCAAGAACCAGGGCACCTGGGACTTCCGCTTCGCCGAGGCGTCCAACTACGAGTACGCCTACCAGGTCCGCCGCGCCGACTTCGACTCCCTCCTGCTGGCCAGGGCCAGGGAGCTGGGCGCGTCGGTGCTGGAGGAGGCCACGGTCAAGGACCTGGTGTTCGACGGCGACCGCGTCACCGGCGTCGTGTACACGGTGAAGGGCGACACCGAGCAGCGCACCGCCCGCTGCCGCCTGCTGATCGACGCCACCGGGCAGCAGCACCTGCTGGCCCGCCGCTTCGACCTCATCGAGTACCACGACGACCTGCGCAACATCGCGGTCTGGTCGTACTGGCAGGGCTGCAAGCGCTACGGCGGCACGCGCTTCGGCGACACCGTCACCGAGAACCGCCCCGCGGGCTGGTTCTGGTTCATCCCCCTGCACGACGGCACGGTGAGCGTCGGCTACGTCACGCCCATCGAGGAGTACAAGAAGTCCGGCAAGAGCCTGGAGGACCTGTACGCCTCCGAGCTGGCCGCCGCCGAGGAGGTCAGGGCCCTGACCGAGGGCGCCACCCGGGTCAGCGGCTTCCGCAGCATCCGCGACTGGTCCTACACCTGCACCAGCTTCCACGGCCCCGGCTGGGCCCTGGTGGGCGACGCGGCGGCCTTCATCGACCCGCTGCTGTCCACGGGCGTCGGCCTGGCGCTGCGCGGCGCCCACGGGCTGGCCGGCGCGGTGGACGAGATCCTGAACGACCCGGCCTCGGAGGAGGCCGTGCTGGCGCGCTACGAGAAGGACTACCGCGAGTTCCTGGACTCCCTGCTGGACTTCGTCCGCTTCTTCTACGACCGCACCAAGCACAAGGAGGAGTACTGGGACAGGGCGCAGAAGACGCTCGACCCCAGCAAGCTCCGCCCCCGCAAGATCGACTTCGCCACGATGCTCTCGGGCGTCTCCGGCATCCACGCCATCTTCCACGACGACTGAGGAACCCGTTGATGTCGCCTACAACTGTGCACGGACACGTCGCCGAGCAGGCCAGGCGCACGCCCGACGCGGTCGCGGTGTCGGCGGGCCCGGTGCGGCTGACCTTCCGGGAGCTCGACGAGCGGGCCAACCGCCTCGCCCACCGCCTGCGCGGGCTCGGCGCCGGCCCCGAGACGCCGGTCGCGGTGCTGATGGAGCGCTCGGCCGAGCTGGTCGTCACGCTCCTCGCGATCCTCAAGACGGGCGGCTGCTACCTGCCCGTCCACAGCGCCTACCCGGCCGACCGCCGGCAGTGGATCGTCGACTCGTCCGGGACGCCCGTCCTGGTCGCCGACCGCGCCAAGGCGGCCGAGGGCCTGCCGTCGGCCCCGGCGGTCCTGCTCGCCGACGACGACCCGGCCACGTCCACAGAACCGGCCACTGATCCCGGCGTCGTCACCGACCCCGGCGACCTGGCCTACGTCATCTACACCTCGGGCTCGACCGGACACCCCAAGGGCGTGGCGGTCACCCACCGGGACGTGCTCGGCCTGGCCCTCGACCCCTGCTGGGACACCGGCGCCCACGAGCGCGTCCTGATGGTCGCGCCGTACGCGTTCAACGTCTCGACGTACGAGCTGTGGGTGCCGCTGCTGCACGGCGGCACGACCGTCGTGGCGCCGCCCGGCGAGCCGGACCTCGACACCCTGCGCCGGCTGATCCGCGAGGAGCGGATCACCGGGCTGCACCTGACCGCGGGGCTGTTCCGGGTCGTGGCCGAGGAGGGGGCGGACTGCCTGGCCGGCGTCCGCGAGGTGCTCACCGGTGGCGACGTCATCGTCCCCGCCGCCGTGCGCCAGGTGCTGGCCGCCTGCCCCGGCACGACCGTGCGGGCCATGTACGGCGCCACCGAGGTGACCCTGTTCTCCACCCACGCGCCCCTGACCGCCGGGACCGAGCTGGGCACGAGCGTGCCGGTCGGCGGCCCGATGCGGGACGTGCGGCTCTACGTGCTCGACGACCGCCTCAGCCCGGTCCCCGGCGACCTGGAGGGCGAGCTGTACATCGCGGGCAGGGGAGTGGCGCGGGGCTACTACGGCCGTCCGGACCTGACCGCCGAGCGGTTCGTCGCCGACCCGTTCGGCGGGCCCGGCGAGCGCATGTACCGCACCGGCGACCTGGTCCGGCGCAACGACGACGGGCAGATCGAGTTCATCGGGCGGGCCGGCGACCAGGTCAAGATCCTGGGCTTCCGGGTGGAGCTGGCCGAGGTGGAGGCCGTGCTGGCCGCCTATCCCGGGCTGGCGCACGTCGCCGTCGTGGCCGGGCAGTCGAGGCAGGGCGACAAACGCCTGGTCGCCTACGTCGTCCCCGCCGCCGACGCCCCCGACCCGGCCGCGCTGCGCGCCCACGTCAAGACGTCGCTGCCGGACTACATGGTGCCCACGGCGTTCGTCGTGCTGGACGCGCTGCCCCTGACCGCCAACGGCAAGGTGGACCGCGCCGCCCTGCCCGACCCCGACAACGAGCCCGGCTCGGCCTACCGCGCGCCGCGGAACCCCCGCCAGGAGGTCCTGTGCACGGTGTTCGCCGAGGTGTTCGGCGTCGAGCGGGTCGGCGTGGACGACAGCATCTTCGACCTGGACGTCCAGTCGCTGCTGGCGATGCGGCTGGTCAGCCGCATCCGCGCGGCGCTGGGCGTGAACCTGTCCATCGGCGACCTGTTCGACGCGGCGACCGTGGCCGGCCTGGACGAATGGCTAGAGGCCGGCGCGCGCACCCAGTGAGAGGGACGAGATGAGCAACCCATTCGACGACCGGGACGCGGCCTTCCGCGTGCTGGTGAACCAGGAGGGCCGGCACTGCCTGTGGCCCGCCTTCGCCGACGTGCCCGCGGGGTGGGAGGTCGCCTTCGGCCCGGCCGTCCGCGACGCCTGCGTGCAGTACGTCACCACCCACTGGACGGACCTGCGCCCGCGCGGTCTCGCCGTCCGGACGGACGCCGGATAGCCCATGACCGACACGATGATCTTCGACGACCTGCGCCTGGACCACATCGGCTTCTACGTCGGCGACCTGGAGACCGAGACCGCCCGGCTGAGCGACACCCTGGGCCTGACGGCGTACGCCGTGGCCGAGGACGACGGGGCCCGCTCGGCCGCCCTGGGCGCCAACCGGATCAGGCTCGTGCTCACCCAGCCGCTCACCGCGGACCACCCCGGCGCCGGATACCTCGACCGGCACGGCGACGGCGTGTGCGACGTCGCGCTGGGCGTGCCCGACGCCGCGGGCGCCTACCACGAGGCGGTGCGGCGCGGCGCCCGCCCGGTCTCGGCCCCCGCCGGACGCGACGGCGTCGTCACGGCCGCGATCCACGGCTTCGGCGACGTGCTGCACACGTTCGTGCAGCGGCCGGCCGGGGCGGGTGAGCGCGTTCTGCCGGGCTTCCGGAGCACCGCCACGCGGCCGGCCGGCTCCGGCCCCGGGCTGCTGGAGGTGGACCACCTGGCCGTGTGCGTCCCGGCCGGGGAGCTCGACGCCACCGTCGAGTGGTACCGGCGGGTGCTCGGCTTCGAGTTCACCTTCGCCGAGCGCATCGCCGTCGGCTCGCAGGCCATGACCACCAAGGTCGTCCGCAGCCGCGGCGGCGAGGTGACGTTCACGCTCATCGAGCCGGACGTGACCAGGACACCCGGCCACATCGACGAGTTCCTGCGCGATCACGGCGGCGCGGGCGTGCAGCACCTGGCGCTGTCGGCCGCCGACATCGTGGCCGCCGTGCAGTCCACCGCCGACCGCGGGGTGGAGTACCTGACCGCCCCCGACGCCTACTACGGCCTGCTCGCCGAACGGGTCAGGCCGGTGAAGTACCGGCTGGAGGACCTCGGACGGCTCAACATTCTGGTCGACGAGGACCACGACGGGCAGCTCTACCAGATCTTCGCCCGTTCGACCCACCCCCGCGACACCTTCTTCTTCGAACTCATCGAGCGACTGGGCGCCCGCTCCTTCGGCAGCGGCAACATCAGCGCCCTCTACCGGGCCGTGGAGCTCCAGCGCAGCGGCCAACGCGATGCCCGCACGGAGGCGGCAGCATGACCATTTCACCGCCGGCGATCCGGTACCCCCTGTCCTACACCCAGCACTTCCTTCGCCTGTTCGACCAGGGCGACGCCCAGGGGCCCTTCAGTGCCCGCTACAACATCGTCGTCGGCTGGCGCCTGCGTGGCCGCATCGACGTCGACACCCTCCAGCTCGCCATGGACGACGTGGCCGACCGGCACGACGCACTCAACATGACGATCACCCGGGGGGAGGGGGAGGCGTACCAGGTGCGGCAGCCGTCCGCGCCCGCCCGGCTGCTCGTGGTGGACCTGCCGGCCACCGCCCCCGAGGAGCGCGCGCCGCGGGCCGAGGAGCTGCTGACCGAGGTCGAGGCCGGCTCCTACAGCCTCCAGGAGCTGCCGCACCTGCGCGCCATCCTCGGCCGGTTCGACGACGAGGACGCGGTGCTCGCGCTGATCGTGCACCACACCGCGGGCGACGGCTGGTCCATGCAGCTCCTCATCCGCGACATCGTCACCCGCTACGCCGAGCGCCGCGGCCACGCCGTGCCGCCGCTGCCGGAGCCCCGGCCCTATCACGAGTACGCCGGCCGGCAGCAGGAGCAGGCCGGCAGCGCCGAGACCCAGGCCGCCCGCGACTTTTGGGGCGAGCGGCTGCGCGGCGCGCGCATGCTGGCCGTCCCCACCGACCACGCGCGGTCGGCCGGGCTGGCCAAGGTCTGCCCGGTCCACCGGTTCTCCCTGCCCAAGGACGTCTCCACGCGGGTGATCGGCTACGCCAGGACGATGCGCAGCTCGCCGTTCATGGTGCTGCTGGCCGCCTACAACGTGCTGCTCAGCCGGATCACCGGGGCCACCGACCTGGTCGTCCCGGTGATCAGCTCCGGACGCGGGCAGCCGGAGTTCCAGGAGACCGTGGGCCCGTTCTTCAACTTCCTGCCACTGCGCACCGGCCTGGACGGCTGCGCCACCTTCCGGCAGGTCGTCGAGCGCTCCCGCAGGACCTGCATGGACTCCTACGCCAACGAGATCCCGTTCCTGCAGATCGTGGCCGAGGCGCCCGAGCTGATGGCCGACGCCGCGCTGGAGAGCAAGGCGCTGTGCGCCCTCCAGGTCTGGCAGTTCGCCACCGGCATGGACGGCGAGCGCGTCGGCGACCTGGAGATCGCCGAGGTCCGCGAGCGCCTGCTGGACCAGCCCAACGGCACCGACATCCCCGACGGCGCGCTGCTCACCTTCGACATCGCCCCCTCCGGCGAGATCTTCGGCAACTTCGCCTACAACAGCAACCTGTTCCTGGAGAGCACGATCGCGACGATGGTGGCCGACTTCGGCGAGATCCTGCGCGCCGGCCTGGCCGCCCCCGACTCCCCCCTGGAGTGACCGCCATGCGCGTGATGTTCACGGTCTTCCCCGCGACGGCGCACTTCCTGCCGATCGTGCCCTACGCCTGGGCGTTGCAGGCGGCCGGGCACCAGGTGGTGGTGGCGGCCCCGCCGGGCGTCGACACCGGGGTCTCGGTGCCCGACTTCCACCGGTCGGTGAACGCGGCCGGGCTGACCGCGGTCTCCTGCGGCGCGCCCGAGCCGCTGTCCGTGCACGACCGCGGCTACCCGGGGTTCGCCGGGCTGATCCCCACGATCGAGGAGTCCGAGCGTCTGGTCGCCGCGCTCGGCCTCACCGAGGCCGAACGTCCGCCCTGGGATGTCTTCTACCATTTCGCGCTGCTCACCATGCGTAACTACCATCCGCCGGCGCCCCGCCAGGACGTCCAGGCCGTCGTCGAGTTCGCCCGTGAGTGGCGGCCCGACCTCGTCCTGTGGGACCCGTGGTTCCCGTGCGGCGCGGTGGCGGCCCGGGTCAGCGGCGCCGCCCACGCCCGTACGCTGCTGGCGCCCGACTACACCGCCTGGGCCGCGGAGAAGTTCGCCGGCAGCGGCGAGGAGAACCCCATGACCGGGGTGATCGGCCCGCTGGCCGACCGGTACGGCGTGACGGTCGACGACAACCTGCTGCTCGGCGACTGGACGGTGGACCCGTTCCCGCCCGGGATGAGCCTGCCCACCGGCGTGCGCCGCCTGCCCGTCCGGTACGTCCCCTACACCGGGGCGAGCGTCGTCCCCGAGTGGCTGCGGCGACCGCCGGACCGGCCGCGGGTGGCGATCTCGCTGGGCGTGTCGATGCGCACGTTCTTCAAGGGCGACTGGGGCCGCACCGCCAAGCTCATGGAGGCCGTGGACGGCCTGGACGCCGAGGTCGTCGCCACCCTGGACGCCAACCAGCTCCTCGACCTGGACGGCCCCCTCCCGGCCAACGTGCGCGTGTTCGACTACGTGCCGCTCGACCAGCTCCTGCCGACCTGTTCGGCGATCGTCCACCACGGCTCGATCGGCACCTTCGCGGCCGCCTCGGCCATGAACGTCCCGCAGATCGTCTGCGACACCGACGAGCACAACCGGCTCGTCGGCACCCCCGTCGAGGACGGCATCGACTGGCGGCTCCAGTGCCAGAAGCAGCTCACCTCGACCCGCACCTCCCGGTACGTCACCACGCGCGGCGCCGGCGTGCGGATCAACCACCAGACGCAGTCCGCGGCCGAGATCCGCGACGAGCTGCTGCGCGTGCTGAAGGACCCCTCGTTCACCAAGGGCGCGGCCGCCATCCACGAGGAGTGGCTGGCCACGCCGAGCCCGACCGACATCGTCGCGGAGCTGGAGCGGCTGACCGCCGCCGCCCGGTAGCCGTCGACCCCTCAGACAGGAGGCGGACAGTTGCGGATCCTGGTCACCGGCGGTGCCGGTTTCATCGGCTCGGAGTTCGTCAGAGCCACGCTGCGCGACTCGCCGGGCACGCGGGTCACCGTCCTGGACAAGCTCACCTATTCCGGCAACCTGGAGAACCTCGCCCCGGTGGCCGGCCACCCGGGGCTGCGTTTCGTGCAGGGCGACACCGCCGACCCGCTGGTGGCCGACGAGGTGGTGGCCGGGCAGGACGCGATCGTGCACTTCGCCGCCGAGACGCACGTCGACCGGTCGATCGTCAGCGCCACCGGCTTCGTGCGCTCCAACGTGCTGGGCACCCAGACCCTGCTGGAGGCGGCCCTGCGGCACGGCGTCGGCCGCTTCGTGCACGTCTCCACCGACGAGGTGTACGGCTCCATCGCCGAGGGCTCGTGGACCGAGGAGACGCCGCTCGCGCCGAACGTGCCGTACGCGGCGTCCAAGGCCGGCTCGGACCTGCTCGCGCTGGCCTTCCACCGCACGCTCGGCCTGGACGTCGTGATCACCCGCTGCACCAACAACTACGGCCACTACCAGTTCCCCGAGAAGGTCATCCCGCTGTTCGTCACCAACCTGCTCGAAGGCCGCCGGGTCCCCCTGTACGGCGACGGCGGCAACCGGCGCGACTGGCTGCACGTCTCCGACCACTGCCGGGCCATCCGCATGGTCCTCGACCGCGGCCGGGCCGGCGAGGTCTACCACATCGGCGGCGGCAGCGAGCTGAGCAACCTGGAGCTGACCGCCCGCCTGCTGGAGGCGTGCGGGGCGGGCTGGGACATGGTCGAGCACGTCCCCGACCGGCCGGGGCACGACCTGCGCTACTCCCTCGACATCTCCAAGATCGAGCGGGAGCTGGGCTACGCGCCGGCGGTCGACTTCGAGACCGGGCTGGCCGCGACCGTCGCGTGGTACCGGGACAACCGGTCCTGGTGGGAACCGCTCAAGCACCGCGAGCTCGCCGTGGCCGCCCACTGAAGAGCATGAGGAGAAGCCATGCAGGACATTGTCCGACGTCTTGACACGTGCCGGGTCTGCGGGCGCGACGACTGGCTGGAGGTCACCTCCTTCGGGTCGGTGCCCCTGGCCAACGGCTTCCTCGACCCCGCCGACCTCCCGGCCGAGGAGCCCGCCTACCCCGTGGACGTGATCGTGTGCCGCAACTGCCGGCTGATGGCCATCCGGCACGTGATCCGGCCCGACGTGCTGTTCCGCCACTACGTGTACGTCACCTCCGAGTCCGACCAGATGACCGGCCACATGCGGCGCATCGTCGGCTGGTGCACCCGCCGGGCCGGGCTCGCGCCGGGCGAGCTGGTCGTCGAGCTGGGCAGCAACGTCGGCCTGCAGCTCGCGCTCTTCCAGGAGCAGGGGCAGCGCGTCGTCGGCGTGGACCCGGCCGAGAACCTGGCCGAGATCGCCAACGCCCGCGGCGTGCGCACGCTGCCCGAGTTCTTCGGCGCCGACCAGGGCCGCCGCATCCACGCCGAGCAGGGCGAGGCCAAGCTGGTGCTCGGCCGCCAGTGCTTCGCCCACATCGACGACGTGCACAACGTGCTGGACGGCGCCACCGCCGTGCTGGCCCCCGACGGGCTGGTCGCGATCGAGGTCCCGTACCTGCTGGACCTGCTGGAGGAGAACCAGTTCGACACGATCTACCACGAGCACCTGTCGTACTACTCGGTCACCACGCTGACCCATCTGTTCGCGCGGCACGGCCTGCGCATCGTGGACGTCGAGCGGGCGGCCGTGCACGGCGGCTCGATCGTCGTCTTCGCCGCCAGGGACGGATCGGCCCACCCCACCCGCCCCTCGGTGAACCGGCTGCTGTCGCTGGAGCGGCAGAGCGGCCTCGACACCGACGACGCCTACCTGGCGTTCGCCGCCCGCGCCCACCAGGTCATCAAGGAGATCGGCGACCTCGTCCGCGACCTGGCCGGCCGCGGCCTGACCGTCGCCGGGTACGGCGCGCCCTCCAAGGGCACCACCCTGCTGCAGTTCTGCGAGCTCGGCCCCGCCGAGGTGCGCTTCTGCAGCGACACCACCAGCCTCAAGCACGGCAGGCTGCTGCCCGGCACCCGCATCCCGTGCCGCTCGCCCGAGCAGGCCCGCGACCAGCAGCCCGACTACTACCTGCTGCTCGCCTGGAACTACGCCGACGAGATCATCGGCAAGGAGCGGGACTTCCTGCGCCGCGGCGGCAAGTTCATCATCCCCATCCCCCAGCCGAGGGTCGTGACGGCCGAGCCCGTCCCGGCGGTGGCCTGAAGGAGATCTGCATGGAATACGGATCCGACCACGCCGAGTACTACGACCGCGTCTTCCGCAGCCGCGGCAAGAGCTTCGAGGGTGAGGCCCGGGAGCTGGCCGACATCGTCAAGGGCCGGTCGCCCCAGGCGTCCTCGCTGCTGGACGTGGCCTGCGGCACCGGCGCCCACCTGGAGACGTTCGTCAAGATCTTCGACCGCGTCGAAGGGGTCGAGCTGTCGCCGGACATGCGGGAGGTGGCCGCCCGGCGGCTGCCCGGCGTGCCGCTGCACGCCGGCGACATGCGCGACTTCGACCTCGGACGCACCTTCGACGCCGTGACCTGCATGGGCAACGCCGTCGGCGAGCTGGGCTCCTACGACGAGCTGGTGGAGGCCGTCGGCCGCATGGCGGCCCACCTGGCGCCCGGCGGCGTCCTGGTCGTCGAGCCCTGGTACTTCCCGGAGAACTTCCTCGACGGGCACGTCGGCGGCCACACGCTGGTGGAGGAGGGGCTCGTCATCTCCCGCATGACGCACTCGCGCAGGGAGGGCGACAAGAGCCGGCTGGAGGTGCGCTTCAGGGTCGCCGACGCCTCGGGGTTCAAGGAGTTCGCCGAGGTCCTCTACTCCAGCCTGTTCACCTGCGACCAGTACCTGGAGGCGTTCGCCAAGGCGGGCTGCCGGGCCGAGTTCCGGCCCGCGTTCAAGCTGGCCGACGGCCGGCCCAACAGTCCCGGGCTGTTCGTCGGCGTGCGCGAGGAGGGGGCCGGCGATGGCCTTCGGTGACCCGCTCGTCGTCGGCCGGCCGAACGCGGGGGAGCGGGCGCGCCTGCTGGAACGGCTCGGCGGCGTGCTCGACCGGCTCTGGCTGACCAACAACGGGCCGCTGGTGCGCGAGTTCGAGGCGCGCCTGGCCGACCTGACCGGCGCCCGGCACGCCGTGGCCACCTGCAACGCCACCACCGGCATCCAGATCGCGGCCAGGGCCGCCGGGCTGCGGCCGGGCGACGAGGTGATCGTCCCCTCCTTCACGTGGGTGGCCACCGCCCACGCGCTGGAGTGGATCGGCATCGTCCCGGTCTTCTGCGACTCCGACGAGATCACCGGCAACGCCGACCCCGACCACGTCGAACGCCTGATCGGCCCGAGGACCCGCGGCATCCTCGGCGTGCACGTCTTCGGCTACCCCTGCGACGTCGACGCGCTGACCCGCCTGGCCCGCGCGCACGGGCTCGTCCTGCTGTTCGACGCGGCCCACGCGCTCGGCTGCACCTACCGGGGCAGACCGATCGGGACGTCCGGGGACGCCGAGATCTTCAGCTTCCACGCCACCAAGTTCGTCAACAGCGTCGAGGGCGGCGCGATCGTCACCGACGACGACGAGCTGGCCGCGCGGGTCAGGGAGCTGCGCAACCAGGGCATCGACGCGTCCGGGCACATCTCCGGGGCCGGCACGGTGGCCCGGATGAGCGAGTTCCACGCGGCCATGGGGCTGACCTCGCTGGAGGCCATCGACACCGTCGTCGAGGCCAACCGGCGCAACCAGCGGGTCTACGAGGAACAGCTCGCCGGGCTGCCGGGCGTCGTGGTGCGCGGCCAGGCGCCCGGCGAGCGGGCCAACTTCCAGTACCTGGTCATCGAGGTGGACGAGGCCGTCGCCGGCGTCTCGCGGGACGCGGTGCTGGAGGCGCTGCTCGTGGAGAACGTGCACGCGCGCCGGTACTTCTCGCCCATCTGCCACCAGGTCGAGCCGTACCGGTCGGACCCGGCCCGGCACTTCCCGCTGCCCTTGCCGCGCGCCGAGGGGCTGGCCGCCCGCGTCCTGTCCCTGCCGACCGGGCCCACGGTGGACGCGGGCCACATCGCCGGCATCTGCCGCGTCGTCCGGGAGACCGTGCACGCGGCCGAGCGCCGGCTCGTCGCCTGAACCAGCGACGAGGGCGCCTCCTTCGCGGGGGGCGCCCTCGTCTCCGGTCAGGCCGTGCGCTCCTGCGCGAGGTCCGGGGTGGTCTCCGGGTGGGCGGTGACGCGGCGGCGTACGGCCAGGCCGAACAGGGCGACCAGCAGGCCGCACGCGCCCGACAGCGCGAAGGGCGCGGCGGGACGCCACAGGTCGTAGAGCCAGCCGCCGACGCCGGAGATGACGAAGATCCCGATCGCGCCGCAGAGCGTCTGGACGCCGAAGCTGGACCCCCGGTAGCGGGCCGGCACCTGCTGGGCCAGCAGCGGGCCCGCCGTGGTGATGACGCCGATCTCGCCCAGCCCGATGGCCGCCGCCACCAGCATCATCCCCGGCCCGAGCGGGTCGCCGACCAGCAGCGTCGACAGGTACGCGGCCGCCGCCAGCGCCTGGGCCAGGATCACCACGTCCTGCCGGCGCATCCGGTCGCCGAGCCAGCCGAACAGCGGCGCGCCCACCACGATCACCATGTACGCGATGCCGACGATCGCGCCGCTCTTGGCCAGGGCCTCGGTGGCGGACATGCCGCGCACGGCCTTGGCGTGGTCCACGATCCACAACGACAGGAAGCTCGCCACCAGCGCCAGGTCGGCCCTGGCCACGAAGGACGCCGCGTACGACAACGCCACGCCGGGGTCGCGGGCCAGCCGCACGCCCTCGCCGACCAGCCGCGCCAGCCCGACGCGCTGCTCGACCGGCGCGGCCGGGCCGGACGCGAGCGTGCCGCGCAGGGCCAGCGCGCCCAGCAGGACCAGGCCGGCGACCACCAGGAAGCCCACCCGGGCCGCCGTGGACGGGTCCATGCCGCCGTTCTCCAGCATGTTCGGCAGGCGGACCAGCACCAGCACCGCGATCACCGCGCCGATGCCGCTGAACAGGCCGAGCCAGCCGTAGGCCTTGCCGCGCGCGTGGTCGCGCACGTAGTCGGCGGTGATCGCGGACATGGTGACGTTCAGGGCGGCGATCCCGAGGGCGAACAGGACCCGCAGCGCGACCAGGACGGCGACGTTCCCCGCGAACGGGTAGAGCGCCGCGCCGGCCGCGCACAGCAGCAGCCCCGCCACGGCGACCGGCCGCCGGCCGATGCGGTCGGCGAGCGCGCCGTACCAGACCAGGCTCAGGATGAGCGCCGCCTCGGCGGCGATCTGCAGGTAGCCGGTCGTCCGGCCGAGCTCGTCGCCGGACAGCCCCAGCGCGTCGGTGAGCAGGTACGGCTGGGCGGCCGGCAGGAACGTGATGACCGCCGTGCCCAGGAGGCCGAGCCCCATGCATGCCCAGAGGTTGGTCCTGCTGATGCCCGTCGAGGCGTCGAGACCTAACATGGCAGAGATCATCCCAACGTCAGCCCTAGATCGTCTAGGTTTGGGGCATGATGAGTGACCGAGTCCCGCCGGGCGTCAGCGCCGCGGTGCCCAACGTGGCGCGGATGTACGACTACTACCTCGGCGGGAAGGACAACTTCGCGTCCGACCGGGACGCCGCGGAGAAGGTGCTGTCGATCATCCCCGAGATCAGGGGCGATGCGCGCAACAGCCGGGCCTTCCTGCAGCGCGCCGTACGCCACCTGCGGCAGGAGGGCGTCGACCAGTTCCTCGACATCGGGTCGGGGCTGCCGACCGCCGGCCACGTCCACGAGGTGATCGAGGACGCGAAGATCGTCTACGTAGACAACGACTCGGTCGTGCTGACCCACTCGCGCGCCCTGCTCGGCCGTTCGCCCGACGTCACCGTCCAGGAGGGCGACCTGCGGCGGCCGGAGGCCGTCATGGAGCGGGCGGCCGAGGTACTGGACTTCTCCCGGCCGATCGCGCTGCTCGTGGTGTCGCTGCTGCACTTCGTCACCGACGACGAGGACCCGGTGGGCATCGTCCACCGCTACCGCGACCTGCTGCCGGCGGGCAGCCACATCGTCCTGACGCACGTCGCCCCGGACACCATGCCGACCAAGGCCGACGACGTCAGCGCCGTCTACCGCAACGCGACCTCGCCGTTCACGGCCCGCAGGCGGTCGGTGTTCGCCTCCCTCCTGGACGGCTTCGACCTCCTGGAGCCGGGCATCGTCAACACCCGCGAGTGGCGTCCCGACCCGGACACCGACCCGTCCCCGATCGACGGCGACTACCACCTGTGCGCGGTGGGCCGCAAGCGATCCTGACTCCCGCGAGGCTTCCGTCCCCCACAACTCCGTTTCGAACATGTGATCTAAAAGCCGTGGGCTTCCGCCGTCGGTCGTGCTTACGATCGACGGCCGGACCCACTGGTGCAGCGGCACCTCGGTGCAGTCGAACTACCGCAACCTCGTCGCCACCGCGGGCCACTGCGTGCTCGACATCGAGGCCCCGGCCGGCGCGCTCGGCAAGTGGGTCTTCGTCCCGGCGTACTCCGACGGCGCCACCCCCTTCGGCCTGTACGTCGGCAAACAGGGCATCTCCCACTACGACTTCGACGACATCCGCGACTTCGACCGGGACTACGCCTTCGCCACGGTCCACAGCGGCGTCGTCCTGTCCGCCCCGGACGTGCTGACCCACGTCGGCCGCCTGGGCGACCAGGTCAGCGGACTGGGGTTGGCGGTCAACCAGCCGCTGTCGCCCGCGGTCGACGTCTTCGGCTACCCCGCCGGGGTCCACCCCGACGGCACCGGCCCGTACACGGGGCAGACCCTCGAACTCTCGACCGGGCCGGCGTTCGCCGTGCGCACCGCCGGGCTGCCCGCCGACCGGCCCGTCGGCGTGGACTCGCCGTTCACGGGCGAGGGCTCGCTGGGGTCGGCGTGGGTGAGCGGGTACGACGGTGAGACCCGCACCGGCTACCTGACCGGCCTCACGATCAGCGTCGCCGACACCGACGGCGACGAAAGGTACGACACCGGCATCTCCCCGTACTTCGACAGCGCGCTGTTCCAGGTCTACCGGGACGCGGCCAACCGCTGGACCGGCGCCATCACCTCCATCTCCGGCTGATCCGCCCATCCCGGCAGGGGCGGTTGTGGCGCACGTCACGACCGCCCCCTGTCACGTCCCGCCCGCGCGATCCGGTCACCGGGGCATCGATCCCGCGGGCGCCGGCCGGCACACCGAGTGCCGGGCCCTGTGGGCTCGCGGCCCGGCCACCCCCGTGGACGTCCTCGGCCTGCGTCCCGCTGCCGGGGCGGGGCGGGGCTCGTGGCCGCGGCGTGCGAGGATCGGGCTCCCTTTGCAGGTGCTGTGGTGACTGGAGGCGACGCGTGCTGAACGAGCGGGAGACGACGCGAGGTGCCCGGGTGGGGTTACGTCCGAGGCTGGTGGCGGCGGGCCGGGACTACCTGGTGATCGTCGCGTGGCTGGTCCTGCTGGCCGTGGTGTTCGTCCCGCTGCGCCTGGCGGGGGTGGGGGTGTTCGACGGGCTCGGCACGGTGGGCACCGATGTGCTGATCACCGCGCTGAGCGTGCTGCCCGTGGTGGCGTACCTGACCATGGGCGAGGCGGGGCGGCGTCAGGCCACGTGGGGCAAGCGGCGAGCAGGGCTCGTCGTGGTCCTGGCCGGTGGCGGGCGGCCCGGTACGGCGCGGATCGTGGCGCGCGGCCTGGTCAAGCTGCTTCCGTGGCAGTGCGCTCACATGGCGGTGTCCCGGCTGGTCCGCGACCAGGAGCCGGCCGTCGCCATGCCCCTTCTGATCGCGGCGTACGCCCTGGCGGGCGCCTCGATCGCGCTGGTGCTGGTACGCCGCGACCGGGCCGCCCTGCACGACCTCGTGACGGCCACCCGGGTCGTGCCCTCGCCCTGACGCCTGCCCTCCGGAGGCGGCCGAGGGAGGCCGCCGGTCAGAACCGGTAGCGGAGGATGCGCACGCCCTGCCGCGACAGGGCCGTGCTGCGGGCGGTGAGCCGGGTGAGCGCGCGAAGCGGCTGCGGGAACAGGGCGACCTCCGGCGCGCGGGTGAGGATCTGTTCCTCGGCCAGGTCGAGACCGGCGCCCCAGGACTCCGGCTCGCGGGGGGCGTCGAAGCCCTGGGCCGCCTTGATGCCGAGCACCCTGATGGTCGGGTGGTACTTCATGGCCCAGGCGGCGAAGCGGGTGTAGCCGTTGATCGCGAGCTCGCCCGAGGGGAGGTGGCGGGTCAGCCCGCGGGTCATCGCCTGGAAGGAGTCGCCGGGCATGAAGGGCAGCAGCCCCTCGGCGACGATCATCGCCGGCCGGTCGCCGGGGACGGCCGCGAGCCAGCCGGACGAGGTGAGATCGGCTCCCACCAGGTGCGAGCCGCCGGGCAGGCACTCGGACCGCAGGTCCACCACTTCGGGGAAGTCGACGTCGTACCAGTCGACGCCCGGCGGGGGATCGCAGCGCGACATCCTGGTGTCCAGGCCGCAGCCCAGGTCGATCACCACGCATCCGGGATGGCCGGCGACGAAGGCGCGGACGGCGTCGTCGAGCTTCTTCGCGCGCAGTGCGGTGGTGGCGACCAGGTCGGGCTTGACCTTCAGCCTGCCGAAGTCGTAGTCGATGCGGGCGGCCAGGTCGGCGGAGAGCTCGTCGCCCAGGATCGGGCGGGGCAGCCCGGCGTCCAGGGCCCTGGCGTGGAGGGTGAGCAGCAGCGTTTCCTGGATCAGCCCGAGTTCGGGTCGTAGGCGGTGCACGGGTTGTCCTAACGGCGTGGCGGACGACGGGCCGCGAGGTCCTGCAGCCACGTCAGGGAGTCGTGGGCGGCCTTGATGCGCTCGGCGCGGTGCCCCTCGCCGCCGACGAGGCCGAGCCCTTCGTCGGCGATCTCGCCGAAGGCGCTCAGGCTGTCGAGCTTGCGCTGGATGACCTTCTGCCAGGCGTCGTCCTCGATGCGGTAGTAGGAGGTGCGGTCGGCGGGCCTGCGTGTCTTCTTGACCAGGCCGATGGCGGTGAGGAAGCGCATGTTCGAGGTGAGCGAGGCCCGGCTGGCCCGGATCGCCTCGGCGATCTGACCGGCGGACTGCTCGGCGGGGTCGCAGATCATGAGCCAGCCGAGGATGCGTCCGGTGATGGGGGGCAGTCCCCACTCCTCGACGCAGAAGGCGGTCACCCGCTCCACCCATCGAAGCAACCGGTCGCTCTGTTCCTCGGTGCTCATCGTCACCCGTCCTTCGTCGTCGATCGTGTGCCGGCAGCCGGGTCCTGCGCGTGAGCCAAGTTGCTAGTTGTTTCAACCGTGACTGAAATGACTGGCAATGTCAAGGGCGGGGCTTGCCGTGGAGACGGCCGCGCGCGGCCCCGGAGTGAGTGTCCCCGTCGGCGCGGGGGAGTGGTGGGGCCGAGGCAGCAGCCGAACCCCGACGGCGAGGCGCCTCAGGCGGGCGCCGCTCGGGCGGGATCACTCCGAGCGGCCTCGGGTGGTTCACACCTCCGGCAGGGAGGGATCGGGCGTCCAGGGGGTGGGTGCGGTGATGGACCAGCGTTCGTGGTCGCGCCAGGCGCCGTCGATGTAGAGGTAGGCGGGCGACAGCCCCTCGTGACGGAAGCCCAGACGCCGGGCCAGGGCCAGGGACGCCTTGTTCGCCGGCTGGATGTTGGCCTCCAGACGGTGCAGCCGCAGGTCGGTGAAGGCGTGCTGGAGGGCGAGGGTGAGCCCGTCCGTCATGTAGCCCTGCCCCGCGGAGGGGGCGAAGGCCGCGTAGCCGAGGGACGCGCCCTGGTAGCGACCCCGGATGATCGAGTTGATGTTGACCGTGCCGGCGGCGGCGCCGGTCTCCCGGACGCGGATCAGGAAGCCCAGGTTCAGGCCGTCGTCGAAGCGGTGCATCCAGGTCTGGAACTGCTCCGCGGTCGAGGGCAGCTGCATCCACGGCTGGTGCAGCTCGGCGCTGGCCCGTACCAGCGAGCAGAATTCGTCCTGGTCGGAGCGGGTGAGCGGGCGCAGTTCGACCCGAGGTGGCATTTCGGACATGGGGCAACACTAGGGCCTGTCATCGGAAGCGGCCCGCCCGAGCGGCCGGGAACGGTCAGGCGGAGGTGTTGCTGCCCGTGGTGGTCCAGGCCCGGTGGGCCGTCTCGCGGATCTCCTCGTCGGCGGTCTGCTCCACCCGGGCCATCGCCACGCGCAGGATGGGCGGGGTCATCAGCGAGGTGACGATCGCGACCAGCACCACCAGCGTGTACGCCTCGACGCTGAGGATGCCCAGCCGCAGGCCGACCATGGCGACCACGACCTCGATCACGCCGCGCGCGTTGAGCCCGGCGCCCAGGGCCAGGGCCTCCCAGCGGTTGAGCCTGCTCAGCCGGGCGCCGGCGTACGCGCCGACGAACTTGCCGACGATCGCGACGGTCAGCACCGCGAGCCCGGCCAGCAGCACCGGCGGGCGGGTCAGCGCGGTCAGGTCCATCCGCAGGCCGGCGGTGGCGAAGAAGACGGGAGCGAAGCCGTACAGCGTGACCGTGCGCAGCGGCGCCAGCCGGGCCGGGTCCACGCGGCCCGCGCTGCCGATGAGCATGCCCATCACGAACGCGCCGAAGACCGACTCCAGGCCCAGCGCGTGCGTCCCGGCCGAGGCCAGGACGAGGAGCACGATCGCCGTCCCGACCGTCGGGCCCGCCTCGGGCGACCTGGCCGCCAGCCGCATCGCGCCGCGCACCAGCGGACGCCCGACCGTCAGGGCCAGCACGACGATGACCGCGAGGTAGGCCAGCGAGGTGAGCACGGTGCCCGTGGTGACCGCGTTGACGGCCATGGCGCTGACGATCGAGAGCATGAACCAGCCGAACGCGTCGTCGATCATCCCCGCGGTGAGGGTGAGCTGGCCGATGTTGCGATGCAGCAGCCGCATGTCCATCAGCGTCTTGGCCAGCACGGGAATCGCGCTCACGCACATCGCCACGCCCATGAACAGCGCGAACACCGTCATGTCGGTGCCGTCGGGGACGATGGTCCTGGGCAGCAGGAACCCGGTCGCGATGCCGAGCCCGAGCGGGATGATCAGGCCGCCCGCGCTGACCCCGGCCGCGGTGGCCGCCCGCCGGCGCACCAGGTTCAGGTCCATGTGGATGCCGGTCAGCCCGACCAGCAGCAGCACGCCGATCTGCCCGACGGCGTCCAGGAGGTGGAACTGGCCCGGGTCGGCGGGGAAGAGCCAGCGCTGGAGGTCCGGCGCGACGTGCGCCAGGATCGAGGGCCCGAGCACGACGCCGGCGAACAGCTCGCCCACCACGGCGGGCAGCCGGAACCGGGCCGCCAGCGACCCGAGTCCCAGGGCGAGCGCGAGCATCAACGCGATCTGCAGCAGAAACACGAGCATGCTGTGCGCGCCTATGGGGGCAATGGGCGTCTGCATGAATATCCCCTGGAGGTCGATCCGGTTCCCGAGCCTGGATATTCAGCTAAAAACACCCGGCGTAGCCGCCGCAATGGACCCGTTCGGATGCGGCACTCTCTGAGAAACCGGCCCTCGAAGCTGCGCACGCTCGGATAAGCCGGACGGCCCGTACGGGACGGGCTCAGCCGGTGGCGCGCGGGCCGAGCAGCACCGGCAGGGCTCGCACGCCGTTGTCCAGCAGGGAGGTCAGCCGGGGCAGGTCGTCGAGCGGCCCGGCGGCCCGCATGCCGGGGAACGTCGCGAACAGGGCCGGCAGCGCGACCTCGGCCTGCAGCCGGGCCAGCGGCGCGCCCAGGCAGAAGTGCGGCCCGTGCCCGAACGCGAGATGCGGCACGGGCGGCCTGGTCACGTCGAAGTCGGCGGCGTTCTCGCCGAACCGCCCGGGGTCGCGCCCGGCGGCGGAGAAGCAGGCGAGCACCGCCTCGCCCGTCCGCAGCCGGACGCCTTCGATCTCCAGGTCCTCCATGGCGTAGCGCATCGGGAAGTAGGCGTTGGGCGACTCCCAGCGCAGCGCCTCCTCCACGGCCGCGCTCCACGGCACGGCCCCCGAGCGCAGCAGCTCAAGCTGCTCGGGCCGGCCCAGCAGGGCGCGCACGGCGTGCGCGATCAGGTTGATCGTGGTCACGTGTCCGGCGATCAGCAGCACCTGCACGGTGTCGCGCAGCTCCGCGTCGTCCAGCCGCCCCTGCTCGTGCAGCGCGATCAGCTCGCTCGTCAGGTCCTCGCCGGGCGTGCCGCGCCGCAGCTCGATGATCTCGCCGACCAGCTCGAACAGCGCCCTGCGCCCCTGCGGGCTGTCCGGCGGGCACCGGTCGAGCTGCACCACCTGGTCGGTGAGCGCGCGCAGGCGCTCGCGGTGGGAGTCGGGCACGCCCAGCATCTCGACGATGACGCGCAGCGGCAGCGGGTAGGCGTACTCGGCCCGCAGGTCGACCGGCTCGCCCGGCGGCCTGGCGGCCAGGTCCGCCAGCAGGTCGCCGACGATGGAGGTGATCCACGGCTCCATCCGCTGCACCTGGCGGGCGCTGAACAGTTTGACCAGCGGGCCGCGCAGCCGCCGGTGCTCCTCGCCGTCGGCGTTGAGCATGGACGCGTCGGTGACGAGCCGCATCAGCGAGGTGTCCTGGGGGGCCTCGGCACGCGCCTCGGGGTCCCAGTACCGGATGTCGCGCGTCATCGCCGGGTGCGACAGCACCGCCTCCAGCGTCGCGTGGCTGGTGGCGGCCCAGGCCCGCACCCCCTCGACCCGTACGGGGACGAGCGGCCCTGCCCGGCGCAGCCGCTCGTCGCTCTCGTGCAGGTCGAGGGTGGCCGGGTCGAGAACGAACTCGGGATCCATGGTCATCCTGTCTGTCTTGTACGGTCTGACGGTCATCGGCTCGCCGTCGCCCCGCTGAAGCGGCGGGGCAGGACCATGACCGGGTTGTCGTCGAGGATCACGTCCGGCGGCCCGAAGCGCTCGGCCACCCGGCGGATCTCGGGGTCGTCGAGCAGCAGGAGCCGGCCGTCGAGGACGAGCGGCTCGTCGTCGGCGTACAGGGTGGGCCGGTCGACCTGGCAGTCGCAGTGGGCGAAGCCGGGCGCGGTGGTGACGGGCACCCCGTCGGTGAGCGCGTCGAGCCCGCAGTAGAACGCGCCGGCGTGCTTCTCCCGCTCGAACTGGGTGCCGCCCGCCACCCGCACCTTCGGGTTCAGCCCGATCAGCGCGTGCCGCAGGTAGTAGCCGCCGGGGGAGAAGCGGCGCAGCCGGTCGGCGGCCGTCCCGCCCTCGATCTTCTGCACCACGTTGCCGGCCAGGATGACGCTCAGCGGCTCCTCGGGCACGCCGGTCACCGTGCAGTCCTCGACGACGAGCACACCCTCGGTGTCGGCGGGCCAGAAGTTGACGCCCCCGTACGGGAAGGGCCGCCACTGGCCGGGGCCCGGCGGCTCGGCGTCCGGCATGAGGGTCAGCCCGGACAGCGTGAGGTCGGTGCCCGCCGTCGAGGTGACCCGGATCTTCGTGGCCGCGCCCAGCTTCTCCAGCGTGCGGTGGGCCAGGGCGTAGAAGACCTCGTTGGGCAGGCGGGCGCCGGTGAGCAGCGCGCCCGCCGTGGCGCTCATGTGCAGGGACGCGAACCTGACCGGCAGCGCCGCGATCTCGTCGAAGAACAGCGGCGCGGTATGCACCTCGCCCCACCAGGTGCAGGCGATGACCACGTCGGACGCCCCGACGGCGGCCCGCTCGACGTGGTGCCCGGCCCCGCTGTCCCATCCGCCGGGGCTGAACGGCGCCACCGACAGGATGTGCACGTCGGCGTCGCGGTAGGCGGCCGCGGCCGCGATGGCCTGGACGACGACCGGGTCGACGGTGTGCTCGGCCAGCACCAGCACCCGCTCGCCCGGCGCCACCCGCAGGTAGTGCACCAGGTTGCGGGCGCCGGGCATGAGCTCGACGATCGAGTACGGCGCGGCCGTCGGCTCGGCCGCGTAGCCGAAGGGCGAAGTGGCGTACGGATTCGTGGTCATCGTGGTCTCCCCCCAGCGCGGTTCAGCGTGAGCGGCGCCGCGCGCCGGCCGACAACGCGGCCGGGTCGAAGCCGAACGCGTCCGCCGGGTCGTGGCCCAGGTACAGGTCGCGGACCAGTTCCCCGGCCGCGGGGGCGTTGCACAGCCCGTGGCCGGAGAACCCGGTCGCGTACAGGAACGCCGGCGAACCGGGCAGCCGGCCGATGAAGGCCGACCGGTCGGGGCTGGCGTCCCTGGGGCCGCGCACCGCCGTCTCCAGCCCGGACAGGTCCAGGCCGGGGTAGGTGGTGGCGAGCTGCGACCTGGCCCTGACGAACCAGGCGTCCCGGTCGGTGCCGGGGTTGCCCATGCCGATCAGGATCCGGTCGTCGCGCCGGCGGATCAGCAGCCCGCTGGCGGCGTGCAGGGTGACCGGCATGTCAGGTATCTCGGGCAGTGGCCCGGTGGTGAGCAGTTCCTGCACCGCCGGACCGGTCAGCGGCAGGTCCACGCCCGCCGCCGACGCGATCCACCCCGACCAGGCCCCGGCCGCGCACACGATCGCCTGCGCGGTGAGCGTGCCGTCCGCGGTCTCGACCCGCCCGGTGGCCGGGTCGACGGCGGTGACCGGGCAGCCGGTGCGCAGCGTGGCCCCCGCCCGCGCCGCCCCCTCCGCGTACGCCTGCACGATGGCGGACGTGTCGCTCACGAACGCCTGCGGCGACCACGCGGCCGCCAGCAGCGACGGCTCCTCGACCAGCGGGTTGAGCCGCCGGGCCTCCTCCGGGCCGATCAGCGACACGTCCACGCCGGCGGCCCGCTGCGCGGGCAGCTCGGCCTCGAACCTGTTCACCTGCTCCCGTTCGGTGAACAGCACGAGATAGCCCACCTGCCGCATCGGCAGCGCGGCGCCGGGCCAGCTCGGGAACGACTGGTAGGCCGACAGGCTGCGCACCGCCATGGCCGAGCTGACCGGGTCGCCGGAGAAGTAGGCGCGCAGCACGTCCGCGGTGGCCCGCGAGGCGCCGGAGGCCAGCCCGTCGCGTTCCAGGACGACGGTCTCGATCCCGGCCTCGGCCAGGTGGGCCGCGATCGACAGCCCGATCACCCCGCCCCCGATGACCACCACCTCGGCCTGGTCGGCCTGGCTCATGCCGGGGCCACCGTCCCGCCCTCGAAGGGGGCCAGCAGCGAGCCGGTGACCGGGGCCACCGAACCGTCCGCGCGCAGGTGCTCGTCCACCTGCCACGGGAAGAGCTGGAGGTTCCAGGCGCCCAGGCAGTTGACGTACAGGGCCATGTGGCTCATGAGCGCGACGAAGTCCTCGCGGTCCTGGAGCTGGTCGGCGACCTCCAGCGCGCGCTCGGTGAACTGGTGCAGCTTGTTCAGCCCGCAGTAGCCGAGGAACTCGGCCGGGGTGGCGGCCATGATGCGCGCCATCTGCTGCAGGAACTCCAGCGGGAGCTGCTGCTGCTGGGCGGCCCTGACCAGGCCGGAGTAGCAGCAGTAGCCGAGCGGGCGGGTCTCGCCGTTGACGAACAGCATCGTGGTCAGGGTGGTGCCGAAGCTGCCCGCGCCCGAGGCGATCCGGCCCTCGTGCAGGTCGACGAGCTCCTGGGGCGGGTCGAGCCAGATGCGCTCGATCTCGTCGTGCAGCTCGGCGAGGAGCCGGTCGGCCTCGGTGTGCTGGGCCGTCGGGCGCCGCAGCTGGTGGCCGCCGCCGTCGCCGGCCCTGCGCACCTCGACGATCACGGGCTCGCCGCCGGAGTACACCGACTGCCACACCGCCTGCCCGGCTTCGGCGAGCGCGTCGAGGTCCTCCTCGCGGACGGTGCCGATGGGCGTGGCGGGCATCGGCTCGCTCAGCGGGCCGTACTTGATGCCGAGGTGCTGGAGGCGGGAGCAGAACACCGAGCCGTCCGGCGCGATCCGCCGGTCGATCTTGTGGACGCCCGGGACGTGCAGCAACTCGGGCATCGGGGCCAGGTGGTAGAGGTGGTGGCCCGCCACGAGGGCGTGGCCTTGCAGGCTGCGGTAGGGCAGGGTGTGCCACAACGCGTCGGCTAGGTCGCGGTTGCGTCCGTCGAGGTCTGCTGTGACCGATACGCCGATGGTGGGCCAGAGAATTTCGATCTGCCGCTCAGTGGCCGATTTGTTCATAACGCGGACAGTAACACAGCCGTTACGATTCGTAATCGAGGGGGTCGAACGTCACCCGGAGGGGGAGTTGTCCGGGGAGAAGGCGCCGTGGGCGGTCGTCGCGCGCGCCGGCGGAGGAAGTTTGGCGCCCCAGTCGTTTCCGACTGGGGCGATGCCAACATTAGGGCGTTTTGTCTGGTTTGTACAGGTTCTTTACGTGAACATGCGGGCCGCGCCTGGACGCGACCCGCACGAGAGATTCGTCATACCCGCGTCGCGGGCGGGACGATCAGAAGATGTTCACCCCATAGGCGCTCAGCGCCTCGGTGACCGGTTGGAAGAAGGTCGTGCCGCCGCTGGAGCAGTTGCCGCTGCCGCCGGAGGTCAGGCCGAGCGCGATGCCGCCGGAGAACAGCGCGCCGCCGCTGTCGCCGCCCTCGGCGCAGACGTTCGTCTTGATCATCTGGCGTACGGTGCCCTCGGCGTAGTTCACGGTGGCGTTGAGCGCCGTCACCGAGCCGCTGTGCACGTGCGTCGTGCTGCCGCTGCGCTGCACGGACTGGCCGACGTAGGCGTTGCCCGCGCTGGTGATGTCACGCGAGCCGCTGTAGAGGTCCACGCCGCCCGGGTGGGCGATGCTGGTGTTGGTGTAGCGGACGATCGCGTAGTCGTTGCCCGGGAAGCTGGAGCCCGTCGTGTTGCCCAGGGTCGTGGTGTGCCCGGAGTTGGAGTACCACGTGGAGGCGATGTTGCCGCAGTGGCCGGCGGTCAGGAAGTAGTACGTCGAGCCGCTGACCACGTTGAAGCCCAGCGAGCACCGGTACTGGCCGCCGTAGATCGCGTCGCCGCCCTGGATGAAGAGGCTGAACGTGCCGGGCTCGTTCTCCACGCGTACGGCGGGCGTGGCCGCCTCGGCGCTCTGGCCCTGCGCGGCGGCCGCCTGGGTGTTGGCCTGCTGGACCGCGATCTGGACCTTGGTGCGCGCGCTGCCGGCGACGGTGCTGTCCACCCAGACGACGACCTGGTTGCCGGCCGGGTCGACGGCCCACGCGGTGCCGGGGACGGCGGCCGTGCGGTCGAGGAAGGACATGATGGCCTCTAGCGCGGGGCCGCTGCGGGACACGACACGCGGCACGGCGCCCGAGGCGGCGATGGCCGGGGCGTCGGCGGGATCGGTGGTGGTGACCACCATCTTGCCCTGTGCCTGGTCGAAGTAGGAGCCGGCGGTGCGGGCGCCGAGCTGCCCCTCCATCCTGGCCGCGGCGGCGGCCGGGTCGGCGGCGGGCTGGGCCGGCGCGGGCGATGCCTGGGCGGGTACGCCCGTGAACGCGCCGGTGAGAAGTCCGGCGGTGGCGACGATCAGTGCGGCGCGCCGGATCCGTAAGCCATGGATGCTCACTGGAGCCTCCTGAGGTGGGGTGACTTGCCCGCAAATATGAACAAAATCCGTAAGGAGGGCAAGAGGCTGTCATACTGATTTTTTGACCGCCAGTAAGAGATCAGAGAAGGATCGTCACCGCCCCCGGCAGGTCACTGACCTGGCCTGACGCCTCCGCTGAAGAAGATCGCACCGGCCCGAGCAGGACTCATGAAAAGTTCGATTCGGCATTTTCGGCGATGTCAGGAAAGATGTTTACGCCCTGTAAGAACGTCGCGGCGAAGACGTCCTGGCCCAGCGCGGCGACGGCGGACGCGGTGATCCTCTCGACGCCGCCGCGAACCGCGTCGATCGCCGCCGCCGCCGGCGGCCCCGCCCCGGACCGGGCGGAGACGGAGGCCGCGCCGGACGCCCTGGACGAGATCGCCGCCCGGGTGCGGGCGCCCGGCCGCCCGGCGAGCCGGGGCTGCCCTGCGAAGGCCCGCTCGACCGCGTCTGCGACGCCGTCAAGGGGCTGTGCGACGCCCTGGCCGACAAACGCCTGTGACGGAATTTCCCGGTCCGGACGCGGGTTGCCCGGGGTGATCGTCCGTACCCGATGAGGAGAACCCATGAACGACCACCCCGACGCCCCGGCCGTCCGACAGCTCCGGCTGGTCGTCGAGGCGGAGGACTACGAGGCGGCGCTGACCTTCTACCGCGATGTGCTCGGCCTGCCCGAGGAGGCCGCCTACTCCTCCGGCGACGGCGCCCGCGTGGCCATCCTCGACGCGGGCCGGGCCACGCTGGAGATCGCGAACCCGGCCCAGAAGAGGATGATCGACGACGTGGAGGTGGGGCGGCAGGTGGCGCCGAGGCTCCGGGTCGCGTTCGAGGTGGACGACTCCCGCGAGACCACCGCCCGCCTGGTGTCGGCCGGCGCGGCCGAGGTCGCCCCGCCCACGCTCACACCCTGGCAGTCGCTCAACTCCCGCCTCGACGCGCCCGCCGGGCTGCACATCACCGTCTTCCAGGAGCTCGCCACCACCGAGGAGCGCGAGAAGCTGGACGGCTTCGGCACCTCCTGACCGGCGGCTCACCCGGTGGTGGGGCGGGCGCGAACGTGCAGGCGCTCGCCCTGGCTGCCGAACAGCGCGAGCACCTCCGTGGGATCGGGGCCGGGGTTGGCGAACGCGTGCGGCACGCGGGTGTCGAACTCGGCCACCTCGCCCGCCGTCAGCACCACGTCGTGCTCGCCGAGCAGCAGGCGCAGCCGGCCCGACAGCACGTACAGCCATTCGTAGCCCTCGTGGGCGCGCTGCTCGTACTCGCCGTGGGGCCAGCCCGGCGGGTAGATCTGCTTGTACGCCTGGATCCCGCCCGGACGCCGGCTCAGCGGGATGTACGTCATGCCGTGCCGCGACATCGGCCGCAGGTGCACCCGCGGATCGCCGGTCGGCGGCGCGTCGATCAGCTCGTCCAGCGGCACCTGATGGGCGCGCGCCAGCAACAGCAGCAGCTCCAGCGTGGGCCTGCGCCCGCCCGACTCCAGCCGCGACAGCGTGCTGACCGAGATCCCCGTGGCCTCGGCGAGCTGGGCCAGCGTCACGCCCCGCCGCTGCCGCAACGCCCGCAGCCGCGGCCCCACCGCCTCCAGGACCCGGTCGAGATCCGGTGTCTCCTCCATGCGCCCAGCTTGCCATTTCGGCAACGACATTTGTCAACCTCGTCGCGCGGGACGCACAGTGTGCCATCGGCACGTCTCTGGAGGAACACGATGGACGAGAAGTACGACGTGGTGGTCGTCGGCGGCGGGGCCGCCGGGCTGAGCGGAGCCCTGACCCTGGGCCGGGCCCGCCGCAGGGTGCTGGTGATCGACGAGGGCCGGCCGCGCAACGCCCCGGCCGGCGGCGTGCACACCTACCTGGGCCGGGAGGGCACCCCGCCGCTCGATCTGCTCGCCACCGGCCGCGACGAGGTGACCGGGTACGGCGGCGAGCTCGTCACCGGCACCGCCGTGTCGGCCGAACGCCTGGACGCCGGCGGTTTCCGCGTGCGGCTGGCCGACGGGTCCGCGGTCGCGGCGGACCGGCTGCTGGTCACCACGGGCCTGGTGGACGAGCTGCCCGACCTGCCCGGCGTGGCCGAGCGGTGGGGCCGGGAGGTGCTGCACTGCCCGTACTGCCACGGGTGGGAGGTGCGCGACCAGCCGATCGGCGTGCTGGCCGCCGGCTCGATCGCCGCGCACCAGGCGCTGCTGTGGCGGCAGTGGAGCGCCGAGGTGACCCTCTTCACGCACACCGCCCCGCCGCTCGGCGAGGAGGACCTGGCCAGGCTGGCCGCGCGCGGCGTCACCGTCGTCGAGGGGCGCATCGCCGGCCTGTCGCCGGAGGAGGGCCCGCTCACCGGCGTCACCGTGGAGAACGGCGACGTCGTCCCGTGCCGGGCCTTCGTCGTCGCCCCGCGCTTCGTCGCCCGTTCGGCCCTGCTCGCCGGGCTCGGCGTCGAGACGGCCGAGCAGCTCATGAACGGGCACGTCATGGGCACCCACGTGCCCGCCGACCCGACCGGCGCGACCGGCGTCCCCGGCGTGTGGGTGGCCGGGAACGTGGCCAACCTGGGCGAGAACGTCATCGGAGCCGCCGCGGCGGGCGTCAGGGCGGCGGCGGCGATCAACGCCGACCTGATCGAGGAGGAGGCCCGCCGCGCCCTGGCGGCCCACGCGGGTGCGCCGGTCTCCGGCGAGCGGTTCTGGGACGACCGCTACGGGCAGTCCGAGCGGATCTGGAGCGGCGCCCCCAACGCGCGCCTGGTCGAGGAGATCGCGGACGCCGAACCCGGCACCGCGCTGGAGCTGGGCTGCGGCGAGGGCGCCGACGCCGTGTGGCTCGCCCGCCGCGGCTGGCGGGTCACCGCCGCCGACATCTCCGGCGTGGCCCTGGCCCGCGCCGCCGCCCACGCCGCGGACGAGGGCGTGGCCGAGCTCATCGACTGGCAGCGCCACGACCTGGTCGAGTCCTTCCCCGAGGGCGAGTACGACCTGGTCGCCGCGAGTTACCTGCACTCGCCCGCCGAGCTGTCGCGCGAGAAGGTCCTGCGCGCCGCCGCCGCGGCCGTCGCGCCCGGCGGCCAGCTCCTGGTGATCGGGCACGCCGGCCCCCCGCCGTGGGAGCCCGACGCCCACCCCGGCGTCCACCTGCCGACGCCGTACCAGGTGCTCGACGTGCTGGAGCTCGCCGAGGGGGAGTGGGAGGTGCTGCGGGCCGAGGAGTTCGAACGCGTCCAGACCGCTCCCGGCGGTGCGCCGGCCGTCCGGACCGACAACGTGCTGAGGGTGCGGCGGCTGCGCTGACCGGCGTGGTCAGCCAGACGCCGGGAGGCGCCGGTCGAGGGCCGTCGTCAGCGGGCCGCGCGCGGCCTCCTCCAGCAGGGGGACGGTGACGGCGAGGTCGGAGAAGGCGTCGATGAAGGCGTCGACGGGGTGCGGGGCGAAGTCGGCGGGCTCGCGCAGCCCGCTCTGCATGCAGGCCACGAACCGCAGGCCGGCGCCGGTGGCCGCCTGGGCGTCGGTGGGGGAGTCGCCCACGTAGAGGCATTCGCCGGGGGCCAGGCCGGTGGCGGCCAGCAACTCGTCGAAGGCGCGCGGGTCGGGCTTGCCGAAGCGCGTGTTGTCGGCGTGGTAGACGGCCGTGATCCGGCCGTCGAGCACGTGGCCGGGCGCCATCAGGTGTTCCATCTCGGCCTCGGTGCGCGAGGTCAGCAGCATGACCGCGCGCCCGGCCGCGTTGAGCTCGTCGATCGCGCGCAGGTTCTCCCCGGGGACGACGTCGACCAGCCCGGCCGCCACGTACTCGCGCAGCACGGCGTGGTGCAGGGGGAGGTAGGCGGCCAGGTCGAGGCCGGGCGAGCGCCGCGGCATCGCGTCGTGCAGCGGCCGGCCCCAGGTCGCCACGTGCACCGCCCTGGACATGGGCCCGCGGCCGAGGCGCGACAGGACCTCGTTCTCCAGCTCGAAGCACGCCGCCTCGGTGAGGCACAACGTGTCGTCGACATCAACCACCACGGCACGGATCACAGGCCACACCATAACCGGTGGCCGCGTCAGGAGCCGACGGCGGCGGCGCGCAACGCGCCCGCGAGGTGCGCGAGCGGCGCCCGCGTCCGCGGCGAACTGCTCGACGTGGCCGACGCCGAGCTCGCCGGCCTGCTGCGCGAGCGGCACGGCGGCGTGGACGTCGTCGTCGTCAGCTCGCTGGGCACGCTGAACCACCTGGCCCCCGTCCTGCACGACCGCTTCGACGGGGCTGGCCGGCCTGGAGGAGGTGGACGCGCGGGTGGCCGCCTGGCGCGACGCGGTCAAGGACGGCAGCGCCCGCGCCCAGGCCCGGCCGGGGTTCGTCTGCCCGGGAATGATCAACACTCCGACGTCCGGCCTCTGGTGGGACGTCAGCGGCGCCCCTTCGCCGGAGCAGGCCGCCGTCCCCCTGCTGGATCTGGCCCTCGGCCCGGTGGACCCCGGCCACTACGGGGAACTCGTCCGGTTCGGACGGGTCCTCCCGTGGCGGCCGGAGCGGCGGGCGGCTAGTTGATCGTGACGATCGTCCCGGCGCCGTTGGGGTACTCGACGTAGCCGGTGTTGACCCGCGGCGTCGCCCCCGTCCAGGACGCGGTCAGCGTGACCGGCGTGCCGACGCTCGCCTTCGGCTTGGCCGGCGTGACGGTGAGCGCGCCGCGCGCGTGGCCCGTCTCCACGATGTCGGCCTGGGTGGTGAACGCCGTGGACGTGGTCCCCGGCAGGTCCCCGAGGGAGAGCACGAGCAGGATGTGCCGGCCGGGCCGGGGACGGGACAGCACCAAGCGGTGGTCGCCGTCCGGGGCGGACACCCACGACTCGAACTCGCGCCCGCCCTTGCCTTCGTAGAGGAGCACGCCACCCACCTGGGCCTCCGGGTTCACCGCCTTGATACGGAACGCGGCGGCCTTGGCGCCCTCGGGCACCGTGATGGCGATCTCGCGGCCCCAGATCTCGTCCTGGCTGACCGTGCCCGGCGTCTCCGCTCCCGAGACCGGCCCGTACGGGGTGACCTGGAACTTCCGCAGCGCCGGCGTCACCTCGAAGGAGAGCGAACCGGCCGCGCCCGTGCCCCGCACCTCGGCGGGCGCCCTGGCGCCCAGCGGCGTGGCCACGACCGCGCTGCGCACGCTGGTGCCCGCGCCGGTCCAGGTGAGGTGCCCGCTCACGGTGTCCCCGGTGGCCTCGGGCAGCGTCTCCAGCGTGACGGTGAACTCCTTGGCCTGACCGGCCTCCTTGAACACCAGCGTGGACGGCTTGACCTTCGCCCGGAACCCGGGCAGCTCGATCGAGGCGTGGTAGACGCCCGGCGTGAGCGCCGTCACCCGGCGGGTGACCGTACGGGAGCCGAACAGCTCGCTCACCGAGATCGTCGGGTAGTTCAGGTCGGAGGCGGCCAGCGGCCTGACGCCGGTGCCGGTGGCGACCCCGAGGCCCTCCAGGAACCCGTACCAGTCCGCGGCCCCGGCGTCGTAGACCAGGCCGGGGGTGAACATGCGGGACGGGTCCACGTGACCGGCGCCCTGGGCGAAGACGTCCGGGGTCTTGGTGTCGTACGCGGTGGTCATCATGGCCGACTTGATCGCCATCGGCGACATCTGCGGATGCCGGCCGAGGTAGAGGGCGGCCAGGCCGGCGATGTGCGGGGTGGCCATCGAGGTGCCGGAGTAGAAGTCGAAGTCCTTGCCGTCGTTGCCCGGAGGCGCCACGGCGGCCAGGATCGCCGCGCCGGGGGCGGTGATGTCCGGCTTGAGCAGGTCACCCTTGGCGGACAGGGCGGGGCCGCGCGAGGAGAAGCTGGTGACCTCGGGATAGGCCACGCCGTCGGCGGGGGCCGGGAGCAGGGTGGCGGTCGCGCCCGGCGTGGCCGCGTACGCCGCGATCTTCTCGGCGTCGGGCGCGTCCACGTGCACGGTCGGCACGGCGTGCAGGTCGGCGTCGGTGGACTGGGCGGTCGGGTTGCCGAGCACCATGCCCACGCCGCCGGCCCGCCTGACCTCGGCCGACTTCTCCACGCGGAGGGTCGTCCCGCGCGCGCAGTAGACGATCTTCCCGGCGGCCTTGGCCGGGTCGAGCGAGCCGGCCGCGCACACCTCGGCGTCGGCGTCGGCGGCCTGGCCGGCCTTCACCGACACGGCGGTGACCAGCGGCTTGGGGCCGACCGGTGCGACGACCGTGGTGCTGGTGCCGCGGTAGGCGGCGCCGTCGCCGAGCCGGACCTCGCCCTGGCGGGGCGCGATCGTGCCGGCGGCGACGGTCGTCGTCCAGGGCGCGGTGTTGTCCAGCGTGGAGGCGTCGGGGCCGGAGTTGCCGCCCGCGGTCGAGACGAAGACGCCGGCCTGGGCGGCGGCGAGGAAGGCGAGCTGGATCGGGTCGCCCGCGGCCGACTCCGACATCTCGTTGCCGATCGAGTAGTTGAGCACGTCCACGCCGTCGGCCACCGCCTGGTCGATGGCCGCGATGAGGTCGGAGCTGTAGCCGCCGGTCGTGCCGCCGTTCTTGCCCTGCCACAGGGCCTTGTAGACGGAGATCGCCGCGCCGGGCGCGACGCCGGAGACCGCGCCGAAGTCGATGCCGTTGGCGGCGGCCGGGACGCCGTTGTTCCCCGCCGCGGTTCCGGCGGTGTGCGAGCCGTGGCCCTGGGCGTCGCGCGGGGACGCGAAGTCGTCGCGCTGCTCCGGCGGGTTGTACCGCAGCCACTGCTCGCCGAAGTAGCGGGCGCTGATCAGCTTGCCGTTGCACAGGTCGGCGGTGAAGCGCTCGCCGGTCTGGCACACGCCGGTGAACGTGGAGCCGTCGGCCTTCTTCATGACCGTGGCCCCGTCCTTGAGGTAGGGCCGGTACGGGTCGGCGTCGGCGGGCGGTTCCGTGCCGAGGGCCGGGCCCGCGAAGGACGGGTTCTCCGGCCAGATGCCGGTGTCGACGACGCCGACGACCACGCCCTTGCCCGCCTTGCCCGTGCCGCCGAGCCGGGCCCACAGGCCGCGGTCGCCGGACAGGCCGAGGAAGTCGGTGGAGTCGCGGTCGTCCAGGGCCTTGTGCAGGACGTCCGGGGTGACCGACAGCACGCCCCGGGTGGCGTGCAGCCGCAGGGCCTGGGCGGGGGTGAGGTCGGCGGTGAAGCTGTTGGAGGCCACCACGTGGTGGGCGGTGGCGGACGCGCCGACACTGCGGGCCACCTCGTCCTGCCGGCCGGTCAGCCGGTCACGGTAGCGCTTGGCGTGGGCGCTGGTGGTGTCGACCTTCCTGCCCTTGCCGCCCTTGGTGGGCGCGATGCCGGTCACGCCGCCGTCATAGGTGGCCAGAGGCGACTCGGTCAGGGTGACGACGTAGGGGGACGGGCCGGGGGAGGGGGCGGCGGGCGGGGTGGAGGCCGCCGCGGGGCGGGCCACTGCCGGGACGGCGGCGGTGACCGCCAGCGCGGCGGCCAGCGCCAGGACGCGGTGAACGCGGGTGTTGCGGGACATTGCTCCTCAAGGGGGACGAGCCTGGTCACCCGTCCGGGGAGGATCACCGGAGGGCCGCCTTGGAGTCAAGCGGCCGGTGGAGAGCGGTGTCGAGATATAGTGCTGACATTTTCGGCCATGTGACCAAAAACGACATTTTCGGAAGGTGCTTCTTGGGGGACGGGTCAGTACTCGGCGCGGTCGGGCTCTCGGACTTCGACGAGCGGCTGTACCGGCTGCTGCTGCGCCGGCCCGGTCTGCGCACGGCCGAGGCCGCCGCCGCGCTGGAGGTCCGCCCCGCCCGGCTGCGCCCCGCGCTGGCCCGCCTGGCCGACGCCGGGTTGCTGCGCCGTACCGGACCCGGCCGCTACGACGCCGTGCCCCCGGAGGCGGCGATCGAGTGGCTGCTGGACCGCCGGCGGCTGGAGACCGAGGCGCGGCTCGCGGCGGTCAGGACGGTCGTGTCGGACTTCACCCAGCTCTACCACTCCGGCCGGATGGGCTCCGGGCCCGCCGGCGTCGTGGAGGTCCTGGCCGGGGAGGAGGCCGTCAAGCGGATGATCACCGAGCTCCAGCGCACGGTCGCGATGGAACTGCTCGGCTTCGACCGTCCCCCGTACGTGGGACGCCCCGACGACTCCCACGACACCAACGAGTCCGAGCTGGACGGCACCCGGCAACTGCTGGCGCGCGGCGTGGACATCCGCGTCGTGTACTGCGCCGAGTCCCTGGACCGGCCCGGCCGCCTGGAGACCCTGATCCGGCTGGCCGAGGAGGGCGAGCGGTCCCGGTTCGTCGCCCACCTGCCGTTCAAGCTGCGCATCGCCGACCGCAGGATCGGCCTGTTCCCGCTGGTGGACGGGGTCTACGACAACATCGCCCTGCTGCACCCCTCCCGGCTGCTGGACGCGCTGGTCGAGCTGTTCGACGTCTACTGGGAGCGCGGCCGGCCGCTGGCCGGACTGCCGAAGGCGGCGCAGGAACGCCCGGCGGAGGCGGACCTGCTCGTCCTGCGCCTGCTCAACGCCGGGCTCAAGGACGAGGCCATCGGCCGCCACCTCGGCGTCAGCGCCAGGACGGCCACCCGCAAGATCGCCGCCGTGGTGGAGAGCCTCGGCGTGAGCAGCCGCTTCCAGGCGGGCGCGGAGGCGGCCGCCCGCGGCTGGCTCTGACCCCGTACCGGCGCACTTCGGTCGATCTTCGCTTACTGTGCATCTCGGGGGGTGCGCTGCGGGAGAATGTCCTAGCCGCGCACCGGTGCACGGCCTACGGGGAAATCACGGAGGATGACGTCGAGGATGAGTGCTCAGACGCAGGAGCATCTCGGCCCTTACCGGGTGATCAGGAAGATCGGCGAGGGCGGCATGGGGGTCGCCCACCTCGGTCTCGACGGCGCGGGGCGCCAGGTCGCGATCAAGGTGCTGCATCCGCACGTCGCCGCCGACCTCAAGGCGCGCGACCGCCTGGTGCGCGAGGTGGAGACCATGCGCCGGGTGCGCAGCCGGTACGTCGCCGAGGTCGTCGACGCCGAGTTCGACGCGGACAGGCCCTACGTCGTGACGCGCTTCGCCGACGGCCGCACGCTTGAGCAGACCGTCCTGACCGACGGCCCGCTGGGGGCCCGCGCGGTCGTCCAGCTCGCGCGGGGGCTGTGCCAGGCGCTGGTCGACATCCACGCGGCGGGCGTGATCCACCGCGACCTCAAACCGGCCAACGTCATGCTGGTCGGCGGCGAGCCGCTGGTCATCGACTTCGGCATCGCCCACCTGGTCGACGCGGCCCGGCTCACGCAGTCCGGCATGTTCGTCGGCACGCCCGGCTACCTGGCGCCGGAGATCATCCGGGCCTCGCAGGTCACCCCCGCGGCCGACGTGCACGCGCTGGCCTCGACGGTGTTCTTCGCCGCCACGGGGCTGCCGCCGTTCGGCACCGGGTCGTTCGAGGCCGTCTGCTTCAACACCATGGAGGGACGGGCCCGGCTCGACGAGGCGCCCGCGTGGCTGCGCGGCTGGCTGGCCGGCGCGCTGCGCGTCGACCCGGCGGCCCGGCCCGGCGCCCGGGAACTGCTGCGGCAGGCCGGCGCGCTCGACCCGGGCGACCGTCCGCTCATGGCCGAACGGCCCGCCGCGAGCACGCTGACCATGGACGTCGTCTCCGCCCTGCTCCCGCCGGTCGAGTACGCGCCGCGCGGCCACGAGCAGCCGCCGCCCCCCGCCCCCACCGTCCACGCGGACCGGCCGGAGGAACGCCCCCGGCGTCCCGCCGAGCCCCCGGCGCCCGCCGAACCCTTCGACCTGCGGCGGTTCGTGACCAGCAGCGGGTTCGTCGGCGTGCTGGCGCTGGTGACGCTGTCGGCCTCGACCGTCGTCACCCCGGTCGTCGGCGGCCTGCTGGCGGTGGCGCTGTCGCTGGCGTTGCGCGCCACCGACCACTTCCTCACCGAGGAGCGGCCGGCGCCGGCCCGCGCCGCGCTCGTGGCCATGGGCAACCTGCTCCTGTCGCTGGCCTGCGGCCTGGGCGTGGCCGGCCTGCTGGAGGCGGCCGGGTCGAGCACCAGCCACGCCGAGGCCCTGGCCGCCGGCGGGTTCACGCTGGGGCTGTTCGTGCTGCCCGGCGCGGGTCCGGTGCGGCGCAGGGCCGCGCGCGTGCTGGCCCGTCTCCTGCCCGGCCGCAGCGCGACCGTGGTGACGGTGGCCGTCATGGGGCCGATCGCGCTGCTGGCGACGATCGCGGCGCTGCTCCAGGGCTGACCGGCTCAGCCGGCCGCCGGCGATCCACACCTCGCACCCGGCCGCGCGCACCCGCAGCAGCTCGTCTGCATTGAAGATCATTCGGGGTGGCGTACGGCTCAACGCGGTGCTCGAACAGCAGCCGGGGAAGCGGCGTGTGCATGAGAAGACCCCCTACCGGTGGTTACGCGGAGAGGTGCCGCGTCCCCCCGTTCCTGACATCGTCGTAAATCTGCTGGTCCACGCCTTGGGCCAGCCCATTTTCCTTCGACATGGTGTGGCCCGCACCGGCGCAGCCCTCCCCGTCACCGCTCGGGCCCGGCATCGATGTTGACGTACTGTGGGACCACACGGGGCTACAGCACCTGCTAGGGGCTTGCATTCGACACCTAGGTACAGGTTTACCGTCGAGGTATGACACAGAACGTTGCCCTTGACCTGGGATGGGCCCCTTCCGCCTGCACGCTGCCCACCGCCGAGCAGCCGCTGCGTGTGGCCGAGTTCGACGCCTTGTTCGCCGAGGCGGTGCAGGGCGTGGCACGGCCCGAGCACACCCGGCTGCGGCTGGAGCTCGTCTTCGGCCCGGACAACGCCGCCCGTGCGGCAGAGCTGGCCGCGCGGGAGAACGGCTGCTGCTCCTTCTTCACCTTCACTCTCGCCATCGCCGACGGCAGCCTGGCACTGGAGGTGACGGTCCCGGCCGAGCACGTCGACGTGCTGGACGCACTGGAGGGCCGCGCGGGCGCCGCGGTCTCCCGTTGAGTCCGGAGACGATGGTGAACCACCGCATCAGCCGCCAGGACCTGCTCGCACTCCTGGAGGCTGGGACCGTACAACTGGTGGAGGCGCTGCCGGCCGACGCCTTCGCCGCCGAGCACCCGCCCGGCGTCCGCAACGTGCCCGGCCAGGTGTCCGCCGAGCTGGCCGCGCAGGTCGCCCCCGATCGGGTGGCCCCGGTGGTGGTCTACTGCTCGGGCCCGTACTGCAACCGCTCCAAGATCGCCGCCGCTGCGTTCGCCCGGCTCGGCTACGCCGACGTGCGTGTCTACGCCGGAGGCAAACAGGACTGGGCCGAGGCCGGGCCGGCCTTCGACGGCAGCCGCGCGAGCGCCGGGGTGGGGCGGCCGGCGTGAGACAGCACATCGCACTCCAGGACTCAGGCGGGCCATACCTGCGCAGCGGACAGGTGGCCGAGCAGGCCGGGGTCAACCTGCAGACGCTGCGCTACTACGAGCGCCGCGGGCTGATCGCCGAACCAGCGCGCAGCCCGGGCGGGCACCGCGCCTACCCGCCCGAGGCCGTCACCCTGCTGACGGTCATCAAAGCGGCGCAGCGGCTCGGCTTCACCCTGGAGGCGGTGGCCGAGCCGATCGACACCGGCCGGCGCGGTCACCCCACCCCGGACCTGCGCGAGCGCGCCCAGGAAAAGATCGCTGAGGTGGACGCGCGGATCGCCGACCTGACCACCATCCGGAGCGCGCTCAGCGCGGTGGTCAGCGCCGGTTGCGACAGCCTGGCCCACTGCACCTGCCTCGACTGCCCGCTGCCGTTTGCGGACCTGGCCACGAGCCGTACCCCCGAGGAGAACTGACCACAGTGAGCACTCACCATGACCATCGCGCCCCCGCCGGGCCCGTCCCGGTGATCCTTTCTGCTCCCGGCCGACAGCCTGGAGCGGCGGGCGACCCGGACACCGACGGCGGCGGGCCACCGCTACGCAGCAAGGTCACCGCGGCCCTGGCCGTACTGGCGTGCGCCGCCTGCTGCGCGTTGCTAATCGGCGCCGGACTTCTCACGGGCGCCGGCGCCGCGCTGACCGAACAGACACTGCTGGCCGCCTCCGGGCTCCTGGTCGCCGCCGCGGCGATCATGTGGTGGCTGCACCGCCGCCGCACCTCGCGCGGGGTCGGCGGGGCCGCTGCGGCCGGAAGCTGCGGATGCGGCGGGAACAGCTGCGGATGCTGAATACCTGCCACGCCGCGCCATGACGACTGACCGGTGAATCGCCGGCGACGACGGGGAGCTGGGCCCAAGGTCCGTTGTCCATGTGCACAGGTGCACGATCCGTTGCCGCTCTATTGGCGCAGGCGCGCGCGAACGGCGTGCACGTGCACACTGCGCCAGCGCTCACTGACTGGCCGCCCGGCCGTGACCGGATGCAACTTTTTTCCACAGGATCAGGCGTCGCAGGTCTCGGGCCGCATCATGGGCCGTCAGTCGGCGACCCTGCCGAACAGGTGGTTGGCGGGAGCGTCCGGGTCGTTGCCGTAGAAGAACTCCGTGACCGCCTGATGGAATTCGGCGCGGTCCAGCACACCGGAGCCGTCTCGGTCCAAAGCGGCGAAGACCGCGGCGCAGTCCTCGCCGGGAACGCCGCCGACCGAGTCGAACATCTGCTGGAACTCCGCCTGGTCGATCTTGCCGTCTCCGTTGAGGTCGGCGAGGTCGAAGAAGCAGTCGGTCACCGGCTCGATCTGTTCCGGGTACAGGGCGGGGTCGGTCAGGGCCCGCCTGAACCCTTCGGTCATCTCCTGCAGATCGACCTTCCCGTCACCGTCGTGATCCATCGGGGCGATCACGTTCGTCCAGAACATGTCCATGCTCCCGGTGAGCAGGCGGGCGGTCTCGGAGTCCGGCGCGGCGCCGCGGGCGGCGATGTAACGCTCGCTCATCATCCGGACGTCCCGCTGGGTGATGAACCCGTCGCCGTCGACATCGGCGCCCCTGAACCACCGGCCGTACTTGAGGTTTTGAAGTGCAGTCACGGTTACGTAAAGTATTCGATCGATTACGATGAACGCAAGCGGCCGGAGCCGGCCTGGTACGCGCCGGACGATGTGCAGCGGAAACGCGCTCGAAGCGGCAGCAGGCTTTCGTGTCACTGTTCGAGGTGTGGTGGGGTGAAGGCGAGCACATCGGGATGTGGGCCGCCGTAGGGCTCAACGTCGACCAGCGCGCTGAGAGCACTCGGTCCTTGGGACAGGGTCGAGCACGGCCGATCCGCCGTGAGGACATTGGGGTTGCCGTGGCGGTCCAATGTTCCGCTCACGCCTGGCTGGACCGGATCCCACCACGCTCCGGTGGACAGTTGTACGACGCCTGGCATGACGTCGTCCGACAGGACCGCGCCCGCCAGACAGCTACCGCGGTCGTTGTGGACACGTACGATCATGCCGTTCTCGATGCCGCGCGACGCGGCATCCAACGGATTGATCGTCACGGGCTCACGGCCACGGATCTTTGAACTGAGGCTGTGGCCACCGTTGTCGTACTGGCTGTGCAGGCGTGAGGCGGGCTGATTCGAGATCAGATGCAGCGGGAATCGGCCCGACGGATCGGCGCCGAGCCACTCCACTGGTTCGAACCACATCGGATGCCCGGCACAGTCGTCGTAGCCGAATGAGTCGATCTCCTCGGAGAAGATCTCGATCCGGCCCGACGGCGTCGGCAGGGGGAAACGCTGCGGATCCGAGCGGAGCGCCTCGAAGCTGCCGGGAAACGGTCCGGTCAACTTCGGCAGCTCAGCGGTGGAGCTGTGCCAGAAGTCGTCGAAGCTCGGCAGGGCGGCATCGTCGCCGAGTTTGTCCCTCGTCTGCTCGTACAGGTGTCGGACCCATTCGATCTCGGAGCGCGACTGCGTGAACTCCTGCTCGTATCCGAGCCGGGAGGCCAAGGCGGTGAAGATGTGATGGTCGGTGCGTGACTCTCCCGCCAGCTCGCGGACCTTGGGCATCGCGACGAGGTGCGGATCTGAGAATCCGGCGGCGAAGTCGTCGCGCTCCAAGCTGGTGGCGACAGGGAGGACGATGTCCGCGAACTTGGCCGTGGTGTTCCACCAGGCTTCGTGAACCACCACCGTGTCAGGGGTCTGCCAGGCTCGGGCCAGCCGATGGAGATCCTGGTGGTGGTGGAACGGGTTCCCACCGCACCAGTAGATCAGGCGAAGCTCCGGCAACGTGAGGCGCCGGCCGTCGTAGTCGATGGTCTTGCCCGGATGCAGCAGGGTGTCGGCGATCCTTGCGACAGGGATGAAGTCCGGGACAGGGTTGGAAACCCCGGGTATCCCAGCCACGCTGGGGCGGCCTCGGGCAACGCCGGTCGCGTCCATCGTCGCGTAACCTGCTCCCCAGCCACAGCCTGGCCGACCCATCGAGCCCGCTATGGCGGCCAGCACGACAGACATCCAGATCGGCTGTTCGCCGTGGTCTGCCCGCTGCACCGCGTAGTTGACCATGATGAGAGAACGTTGCGCGGTAAGGCGGCGAGCGAGGTCGATGATCGCCTCGCGACTGATACCCGTGATCCTCGCTGCCCAGGCAGCGTCCTTGGGGACGCCGTCGAGCTCGCCGGTCACGTAGGAGGCGAAGCGGTCGAACCCGACGCAGCACCGGCGAAGGAAGTCCTCATCGTGCCACCCGTTGACCAGCATCGTGTGGGCGATGCCGAGCATCGCGGCGGTGTCGGTGTTGGGGATGACGGGCAGCCACTCGGCGTCGAGGAAGCCGGTGACGTCGCTGCGAATGGGGCTGACGTTCACGAACCGCACCCCGGCCGCGCGGCACTGTCGCTGCAGGTTCTGCGTCTGGTGCCTGGCCAGCCCACCAGGGTTGATCTGGCTGTTCTTGAGGGCCAGCCCGCCGAACGCCACCACAAGCTCACAGTTGTCGGCTATCTCGTCCCACATCGGCATCCGGGATTGGTAGCTCCACGGATGCCCGCCGATCACATGGGGGAGGATGACCTCCAACGCCGCAGTGCTGTAGGTGTTGCGAGAGTCGGTGTATCCTCCGCCCAGCGCCAGGAAACGGTGGAGTTGACTCTGCGCGTTGTGGAACACGCCCGCGCTCGCCCAGCCGTAGGACCCGCCGAACACCGCGCTGTCTTCGTGCTGTGAACGCACTCGACGGAGTTCATCGCTCACCAGCGCGATCGCGTCGTCCCAGCTCACCTCCACGAAGGCGTCCGCGCCTCTGACCATGTCGTGGATGCGCGGCTCGCCGTTGAGCCAGCCCTTGCGCACCGCGGGGCGCAACACGCGAGCGCTATCGTCGGCGGCTGTCACCATTCCGGGGCCGATGGGCGACGGCGCGGGGTCATCGCCCCTCGGCTCAATTCGCACTAACCGCCCGGACTCGACCACCGCGATGAAACTGCCCCAGTGCGTCGCAACCGACATGCGTCGTTCCACCGTGCACCAACTCCATCCCTGAAGTTCCCCGTGCTTTCGACCAGCGGTTGCTCACGTCGCAGGGGCCTGCACCTCAGTCGACGGCCCGCAGGACGGAGACTTCCCCCATGCCCTGCTGCCCAACCCCGCCGGTGCGCACCGGCTCGTTCGGCGATCTCCTGCCCGTGGCCGCCTGCGGTGCGTCTCGCGCACCCGGTGACCCGGAGAGGGTCGGGGCGTACTGGGTGGCCGGGCGGCTCGGTGAGGGCGGCCAGGGAGTGGTGTACGAGGCCTACGACGCCGACGGCCGGAGGGTCGCCGTCAAGGTGTTGCGAGGGGCGCTCGGCGATCGGGTGGACAAGGAGATCCGTGCCGCGCAGCAGGTGGCCTCGTTCTGCACCGCCAAGCTGTTGCACGCCGACACGGAGGCCGAGCCCGCCTACCTGGTCAGCGAGTACGTCGAGGGGCCGAGCCTGCGGCAGGACGTCCGAGAGGGCGGCGCGTTCGAGGGAGATCGGCTGCGCAGGCCGGCGATCGCCGTCGCGACCGCGCTGACCGCGATCCACGAGGCGGGCGTGATCCACCGGGATCTCAAGCCTGACACGTGCTGCTGAGCCCGGACGGTCCCGGCCAGTGTCCTAAACGCGCCCGCGGCGGAGAAGACGGCCAGGGCCATGAGGTGACTCACTCCAGCCAGCAGCACACGCTCCACCACCATGGCCGACGCCGTACGACGTCACGGCCCCAGCTACCACCAATGCTCCCAATCGACAGGACCCGGTCACAGCAGCATGCGGAAGGCGCCGCCGCACAGGGCGGTCATGACGACGTGGCGGCCAGCTCCGCTTCCACCAGGGAGACGATCATCGCGGCCCGGCTCGACGCCGGCGCGGTCAGCGTCAACGACGCCGCGCTGACCGCGCTCGTCCACGAGGGCGAGAAGAACTCCTTCGGCCTGTCGGGGCTCGGCGGCTCACGCATGGGCGCCGCCTCGATCGGCCGGTTCCTGCGCCGCAGGGCGTACCTGATCAACTGGTCAGGGGCCGCAGACCCCTGGTGGCACCCGAGGAAGGGATAGAGCATGGGACTGCGCGCCGAGATGCCACTGCTGGCCCGCCACGAGGGCGAGTGGGCCGGCGAGTACGTGCACGTCGACAAGGACGGCGCCGTGATCGACCGGCACCACGTCGAGATGACCTGCGCGATCGTCGGCGACACCGGCTACCACCAGACCAACCGCTACCGCTGGGACGACGGCCGCACCGAGGTGCACGAGTTCCCCGGCACGTACCTGGGCGGCGGCCGGTGCGCCTTCGACACCGAACGGCTGAGCGGCCAGTTCTGGGAGCTCGACGACAACACCATCTACCTGACCTGGCGCTTCAAGGCCGAAGGCGACGACCTGCGGCTGTTCGAGCTGATCGTGCTGAGCGCGGACGGCGACTCCCGCAGCCGTACCTGGCAGTGGATCAGGAACGGCGAGTGCGTCCGGCGCACCCTCATCGACGAGCGCCGGACGGCCTGACATGACCGCCTGCACCGCCCTGGCGCTCCAGATCCAGGCCAGGGCCGTCACCGACCGCGCCGACCTGGCCGCCGCCGTCGAACGCGTCGGCGCGCGCGTCGGCGGCAGCAAGGCGTGGCTCGGCCCCGCGCTGCGGCTGGTGGTGCTGCCGGAGTACGTCCTGACCGGCTTCCCCGCCCGGCAGGGCCCGGCCGAGTGGCGCGAGAAGGCCGCCCTCGACGTGGACGGGCCCGAGTACCTGGCGCTGGGCGCGATCGCCGCGGCGAACGACGTGTTCCTCTGCGTGAACGCCTACGAGCGCGACGAGCACTTCCCCGGCCGGTACTTCCAGGCGTGCGTGATCCTGTCCCCGGCGGGGGAGGCGGTGTTGCGCTACCGGCGGCTGCACTCGATGTTCACGCCCACGCCGTACGACGTGTGGGAGTGCTACCTCGACCGCTACGGCCTCGGCGGCGTGCTGCCGGTCGCGCGCACCGAAATCGGGAACCTGGCGGCGCTCGCCTCGGAGGAGATTCTGGTGCCCGAACTGGCCAGGGCGCCGGCCCTGCGCGGCGCGGAGGTGTTCTGCGACCCGACCTCCGAGGCGTACTCGCCGGGCCTGACCCCCAAGGCCGTGGCCCGCCGCGCACGACGTCGAACGGCCCGGCGAGCTGGCCGAGGCCCCGGACCGCGCGTTCTACACCGCCCGGCAGCACGAGGTCATCGAACGGCTGCACGGCCGGGAGTGAACGTCAGGCGCGGGCGTAGCGGCGCAGCAGCCCCCGCTCGGCCGTCAGGAAGACCGAGTTGAGCGCCACGCCCAGCACACCCAGCAGCACGATCCCGGCCCACATGGCCGGGATGTCGAACTGGCTCTGCGCCTCCAGCAGGCGGTGGCCGATGCCCTCGCTGCTGCCGTAGAGCTCGGAGATCACCATCATGATCAGCGCCAGCGAGACGCTGAGCCGCAGGCCCGCCAGGATCTTCGGCGCGGCGGCGGGCAGGACGACGTGGAACAGGCGGGTGGCCGCCGACAGGCGGAAGACCTGGCCGGTGTCGAGGTAGCCGCGGTCGACGTGGCGGCCCCCGTCCATCGAGTTGATCAGTACGGGCCACACGACCCCGTACACGATCGAGGCGAGCTGCATCGGGGTGCCGATCTTGAACAGCAGCAGGAACACCGGCAGCAGCGCCGCGGGCGGCACCGAACGGCCGAGGTGCAGCAGCGGCTCGGCCAGCGCCGCCAGCCAGGCCACGCGGCCCAGGGCCAGGCCGAGCGCGACCCCCGCCACCGCCGCCAGCGCCCACCCCGCCACCAGCCGCCCCAGGCTGGGCAGCAGGTCGGCGACCGCCTCGTCGGTCAGGAACAGCCGGCCCGGCGAGCCGGAGAACCACATCTCGCGCAGCCGCGTCAGGATCGTGCTGGGCGGCGGGAAGTAGACGGCCCCCGCCCGCCGGGCGACCAGCTCCCACAACACCGCCACCACGGGCAGCAGCCAGTGGCGGCGCGCCCACCGCCGGATGCCCGCCGCGACCCCGCCCGGCCCGGACCGGGTCACGCCGCGACCTGCGCGCGGGCGTGGTGCCAGCGGAACAGGCGCCGCTCGGCCGTCGTGACCAGCAGGTTGGCCGCCAGCCCGAGCAGGCCCGCCCACAACGTGCCGGCCAGCACCCGGTCGACGTGGTTGGCGCTGCCGGCCTGGAGCAGGAACGTGCCGATGCCGTCGCCGCCCGCGATGAGCTCCACGCTGACGGCGACGATGAGGGTGACCCCGACGGAGATCCGCACGCCGGTGACGACGAACGGCGCGGCACTCGGCAGCGAGACCCGCAGCACGACCGCCGGCGGGCCGAAGCCGAAGCTGCGCAGCGTCTCCTTGGCCTGCGGGTCGACGTCGGACAGGCCGTACATGGTGTTGACGAGCAGCGGCCAGCAGCAGGTGTAGACGATGAGCGAGGTCTTGGCGTCGGAGCTGTCGGGGAACAGGAACATGGCCAGCGGGATCAGCGACACCGACGGGATCGGCCGCAGGAACTCCACCAGCGGCCGCGCCGAGCGCTCCACCGCGGGCACCGTGCCGAGCAGCAGCCCGGCCGGCACCGCCAGCGCGATCGCGATCAGCAGGCCCGCCGCGCACGCGCCCAGCGTGGCCAGCACCTGCGCGCGGAACCCGCCGTCGGCCGCCAGCCCGGCCGCGGCGGCCAGGACGTCGGAGGTGTACGGCAGCACGCCCGGGTCGATGAGCCCCGCCCGCCCCGCGGCCTCGGTCAGGACGAGCACCCCGGCGACCCCCGCGACCCCGAGCACCAGCCGCCTGCCCCGCGTGATCATCCCAGGCCGGTCGCGATCTGCTGGGCGACGACCGGCCTGCTCTTCAGGTAGCCGTAGCCGACGAGCAGGTCGGCCAGCTTCTGGAAGCCCTCCAGGGGCGGCTCCATCGAGAAGGCGCCGAGCTTCATGGCGGCCGCGCTCGCCGCGTCGATCTGCGTGTACGTCGGGATGACCTCGTCGATCGCCCCGCGGTCGGCGGCGGCGATCTGTTGGGCCTCGGCCAGGGCCCGGTGGAAGGCGGCGGCGGTGCGGGGGTTCCTGGTCAGCCAGTCCTCGGACACGCCCCAGCCGTCGATCGGGATGCCCGCGGTCGGGCCCGACATGGTGTCGATCACCTCGGTGCCGCCCGCCTTCTTGGCCGCGGTCAGGAACGGCTCGACCAGCCAGGCGGCGTCGACCTTGCCCGAGGCCAGCGCGCCGAGCTGCTCGTTGAACGGCATCGCCACGTACTTGACGTCGTCGGGCGCGAGGCCGGTCTGCTGGAGGTGGGCGTTGGTGACCGTCTGGCCCAGCGCCTTGAGCACGTTGACCGCGATCGTGCGGCCCTTGAGGTCGGTGGCGGACCTGACCGGCGACCCCTTGGGCACGACGACGCCCGCGACGCCGGGCGCGGACTCCTGGCTGTGCTGGAACAGCTTGAGCCTGGCCGCGCCGGAATCGTTGATGGACAGCAGCGAGACATAGGACGTCAGGAACGCGTCCATGCTGCCGTTCAGTATTTTCGGCATGACCGCCTGAGGGGCCTGGATGATCTCCGTTTTGACGGTCAGGCCCTCGGCCTTGAACAAGCCGCGTTTCTCGGCGATGAACAGCGGCGCCGCCGACGGCACCGGCACCACGCCGACGAGGAGCTGGGTCTTCTCCAGCCCGCCGGAACCGCTGGTGGCGGTGGGGGCCGCGGCGCCGCCGCAGGCCGCGAGGCCCGCGACGAGGGCCAGCGCGGCGGTTGCGTGTGCGATCTTCACGAGGCTCTCTCCTGACTGCCGGCGCGTTTCCTGGCCGGGCAATGCGAGAATCGCGGCACGCGCACGGACAAACGCGGGCCCGAATCGCACGATCCCCCCGACGCATTCGGCACCACCGGAACCCCCGCTGCCACGAATGGCGATCGTACAGCAGGAGCCGCTACCGCCGCCATGAAACAAACGCGGCATTTATCCGAATAGCCTTACTGTCGGTATAAGTTGCGGTAAATCGGTAATCCGCGCATATTTCTGGCCATTGTGGGATCAATTCTCGACCGCCGCGCCCGCCGCCACGGAGTCATTGCCGCTCCTTGGACGTGCGATGAGACCCGGGTTGAGAGCATGTGGGCGGCAGGACCCGGGCGAGACCGGTGAGGGGGTGGGGGCCCTGCGGCCGCTTCGGCTCTCGGTCCAGGCGCGGCTCATCCTGGCCACCGCCGTGTTGTCGCTCATCGTCTGCGCGGCCGTCGGCGCCGCCCTCGACCTGCTGATCCGCGAGAGGATCCGGCAGGACGTCTTCGCCGACACCCAGCGCGCCACCACCGAATGGATCGGCTCGATGGGCACCGCCTTCCCGCCCCCGGTCACGACCTCGTACGTCGACCTCCTCCAACTCGTGGACGCCCGCGGCCACGTGGTCGCGGCCAGCCGCGCCGCCTCCGGCAGGCCGCCCATCAGCACCCTTTGGCCCGCCTCCGACAACCGCATCCGGCACGGCGTGGCCTGCGGGCGGGGCGAGTGCGTGATGTTCACCGCCACCAGGCCCTCGCCGCAGGAGGAGCAGTTCCTGTGGCACGGCGCGCCCCACGTCGTCTACGCCGCACGGACGGAGCCGGCCCTCCTGGCCACCCACCGCCTGGAGCAGATCATCACCGCCGGGGGCCTGGCCGTCAGCGCGCTGCTCACCTGGATCGCCGCGTTCCTGATCGGGCGTACGCTGCGGCCGGTCGAGGCGATGCGGGCCCGGCTGGCCGAGATCACCGTCACCGACCTGAGCATGCGGGTGCCCGAGCCGCCCGGCGACGACGCGGTCGCCCAGCTCGCCCGCACCGCCAACAGCACGCTGGCGCGCCTGGAGGAGGCCGTCGAGCAGCAGCGCAACTTCTCCTCCATGGTCTCCCACGAGCTGCGCACGCCGCTGACCGGCCTGCGCGTCCGGCTGGAGGAGGCCCTGACCTACCCCGACGTCGACGCCCGCGCCGCCCTGCGCGACGCGCTGTCCACGGCCGACCGGTTCCAGGCGATCATCGAGGAGATGCTGCTGCTGGCCCGCGTCCGCACGGCGCCCCCGGGCGACCGGGAGCCGGTGCGGCTGGGCGAGCTGGTCCGGGAGGAGGTCGCGAGCCGGCGGGCGGGGGCGCTGATCCGGGTGGACGTCGCCGAGGATCTCCCGGTGCTCGGCAACCGCGTCCAGCTCGGGGAGGTGCTGACGAACCTGCTGGTCAACGCCCAGCGGCACACCCGTACGGTGGTCGAGGTCCGGGTGGAGCGCCGCGACGGCCAGGCGGTGGTCTCCGTCCGCGACGACGGCTCCGGCGTCGTGCCCGAGGATCGCGAGCGGGTCTTCCAGCCCTTCGTACGCCTGCCCGAGGGACGCCGGCGCGACCCCGGGGGCAGCGGCCTCGGCCTGGCCATCTCCCGCGCCATCGCCCGCGCCCACCAGGGCGACCTGGACATCGAGGACTTCCCGGACGGCCCCCGGTTCGTCCTGCGCCTCCCGCTGCCCGCGCCCGGACCGGACGGCCCGCCGCCCTGAGCAGCGCCGCCCGCCGCCTCGCGCGTCCTCAGGACGCGGTCACTGGCACTTGCCCTTCAGCCACGAGCTGAACTCCGCCGTGTAGTCGGTGGCCACCCGCTTGGCCCCGCTCGCGAGCGCCGACTTCCACACGTTCTGGTTCAGGGTCCAGGAGGGCGGCGGCTCCTCCCACTTGGTCACCTCCGGCCAGATCGGGCCGCCGGTCAGCACCTGGCTCAGGCCCGCGGCGGTCACGCGGCTCTTGAGCTCGGCGGCGATCGCGCTGTCGTGCGAGTACAGGATGATCTCCTGTGACCGGTAGTTCTCCTTGACCGGGTCGAGCACCTCCTTCCACGCCTGCGCCTTGATCGTGGCGTTGGAGCTGAGCAGCGACTGGCGGGCCTCGGTCTTGACCTCGACCAGCCCGATCATGCCGGCCGACCTCATCGCGGCCAGCCACTCGCGGAAGGTGTAGACCGTCTCGCCCTTGAACAGGCCGCGCACGATCGTCCGGCCCTTGAGCGCGGTGTCGCCCGCCGCCCACCAGATCTCGGTGATGTTCTTCTTCGTGCCCGACAGGCCCCACGTCGAGGTGTTGTGCCACATGACGGCCTTGGTGCCGTCCTTGGTGAGCTGGAGGTCGGCCTCGACGCCGGAGGCGCCCCAGCCCTTGTAACGCCGTACGGCGGTGGGGTTGTTGGGCTGGCGCACCTGGTCCCGCTCCCAGGCGTCGGCGCCGGTGGGGTAGCCGCCGTGCCCGAAGATCTGCGGGCAGGCGGGCAGCGCGGCGGACGGAGAGGTGAGCAGGGAGGCCAGCGTCAAGGCGGCGAGGGAGCCGGCGAGGGGGACTGCCAAGGCACGCACCTTTCGATCTTGTGGTTCACCGCACTCTGCCACATTCACGGACGTTCCGTTCTGGGGGAGCGGCTTCGAGGGCGAGGGCTGCGCGGGCGCGAGGCGGGTCGCCGGTACAGTCGTCGGTACAGTGGCGGCCTTGTGGCAGGGTGCCACGGGAACCGGCGCTCGAACCCTGTGGCGGGGTCACTTTTTGTGGGATCCGCACAAAGCAGGAGCCCCGGCGTGCACTATGCGGACATTGGTACACGCGGCGGTGATCGAGCACGGTAGAGACAGTGACGGGCGAGGCCCCGGGGACCACCCCGGACTCGCCTTCTTGTACGGGGTACGTGGGAGGCTCAACCGGTGTTCAATCGTGTCGCCATCGTCAACCGCGGAGAGGCCGCGATGCGGCTCATCCACGCCGTCCGGGATCTTTCGGCGGAGACCGGCAAGCGGATCGAGACGATCGCGCTCTACACCGACGCCGATCGCGACGCGACCTTCGTCCGCGAGGCGGATGTCGCCTACTCGCTGGGGCCCGCCTCGGCGCGCCCGTACCTCGACCACGCCGTGCTGGAGCGGGCGCTGATCGAGACCGGGGCCGACGCCGCGTGGGTCGGCTGGGGGTTCGTCGCCGAGGACCCGGCCTTCGCCGAGCTGTGCGAGAAGATCGGCGTCACCTTCGTCGGGCCGAGCGCGGAGGCGATGCGCCGGCTCGGTGACAAGATCGGCGCCAAGCTCATCGCCGAGGAGGTCGGCGTGCCCGTCGCGCCGTGGAGCCGCGGCGAGGTGGCCACGCTCAAGGACGCCCTGCGCGCCGGCGACGAGATCGGCTACCCCCTGATGCTCAAGGCGACCGCGGGCGGCGGCGGGCGCGGCATCCGCATGGTCGCCTCGGCCGACGAGCTGGCCGACGCCTACGAGCGCACCAGCCAGGAGGCCGCGCGCGCGTTCGGTTCGGGCGTGGTCTTCCTGGAGCGCCTGGTCACCGGCGCCCGCCACGTCGAGGTGCAGGTCATCGCCGACGGCCAGGGCACGGCGTGGGCGCTGGGCGTGCGCGACTGCTCGGTGCAGCGGCGCAACCAGAAGATCATCGAGGAGTCCGCCTCCCCGGTCCTGAGCGACGACCAGACCGACGAGCTGAAGGCGTCGGCCGCGCGGCTCGCCGTGGCCGTCGGCTACCGCGGCGCCTGCACCGTCGAGTTCCTCTACCACCCCGGCGACAAGATGTTCGCCTTCCTGGAGGTCAACACCCGGCTCCAGGTCGAGCACCCGATCACCGAGCTGACCACCGACACCGACCTGGTCCGGCTGCAGCTGCACGTCGCCGCCGGCGGACGCCTGGAAGGCCCGCAGCCGCGCGAGAGCGGCCACGCCGTGGAGGCCCGGCTCAACGCCGAGGACCCCGACCGCGACTTCGCTCCCGCGCCGGGCCGCATCGCCCGCCTGGTGCTGCCCACCGGGCCCGGCGTCCGCGTCGACACCGGCGTCAGCGAGGGCGACACCATCCCCGCCGACTTCGACTCGATGATCGCCAAGATCATCGCCTACGGCCGCGACCGCGAGCAGGCCCTGGCCCGCCTGCGCCGCGCGATGGCCGCCACCACGGTGATCATCGAGGGCGGCGCCACCAACAAGAGCTTCGTGCTCGACCTGCTCGACCAGCCCGAGGTCGTCGACGCCGTCGCCGACACCGGCTGGATCGACCGCGTGCGCGCCGAAGGGCGCCTGGTCAGCCACCGCCACTCCGCGGTCGCCCTGGCCGCCGCCGCGATCGAGGCGTACCAGGACGAGGAGGAGGTCAGCCGCAACCGGCTGCTGGCCACCGCCCACGGCGGGCGCCCGCAGGTGCAGCACGAGAGCGGCCGTCCGCTGACACTCAAGCTCCGCGGCGCCGGCTACCGGCTCCAGGTGGCCAGGGCCGGGCAGCGGCGCTTCCGCGTCGGCATCTCCGACGGCGACCGGTCCCACCCGCTCGACGTCGAGATCGACCGCTTCGACGAGCACAGCGGCCGCATCACGGTGAACGGCCGCCGCTTCCGCCTGATGTCGGCCACCCACGGCCCGATCCACCTGGTCGAGGTCGACGGTGTCACCCACCGCATCAGCCGCGACGAGGGCGGCGTCGTCCGCTCGCCCGCGCCCGCGCTGGTCGTGGCGACGCCCCTGTCGGCCGGTGACGAGGTCGAGGCGGGCGCGCCGATCCTGGTGCTGGAGAGCATGAAGATGGAGACGGTGCTGCGCGCGCCGTTCCGTGCCCGGGTCCGCGAGTGCGGCGTCTCGGTCGGCAGCCAGGTCGAGGCCGGCGCGCCGCTGATGCGCCTGGAACCCCTCGCGGGCGCCGAGGCCGAACAGGCCGCCGCCGCGACCGCCGCCCCCGAGATCGACCTGCCCGCCGCCCCACCGCGGGCCTCGGCCGCCGAACAGGCCGAGCGCGGCGTGCAGGACCTGCGCGACCTGCTGCTCGGCTTCGACGCCGACCCGCACGACCGCCGGCGGATGGTGTCGCACTACCTGGCCGCGCGGGCCGAGCTCGACGACCGCGTGATCGAGGGCGAGCTCGACCTGCTCACCGTCTTCGCCGACCTGTCGGAGCTGAGCCGCAACAAGCCGGGCGGCGAGCTCGACGTCGAGCCGGGCAGCCCGGTGCACAGCCCGCGCGAGTACTTCCACAGCTACCTGCAGAGCCTCGACGTCGAACGCGCCGGCCTGCCGGAGGCGTTCCAGGCCAAGCTGCGCCGCATGCTCAGGCACTACGGCGTCGAGGAGCTCGACCGTACGCCCGAGCTGGAGGCCGCGGTCTTCCGGATCTTCCTGGCCCAGCAGCAGATGACCGCCGGCGTCACCGTCATGTCGGAGCTGCTGCGCGCCTGGCTGGCCGGCGCCTCCCCGCGCGAGTCGCTCGGCGAGCGGGCCGGGCTCGCGCTGGAGCACCTGGTCGAGGCCACGCAGGTGCGCTTCCCCGTGGTCGCCGACCTGGCCCGCGGCGTGGTGTTCCGCTGGTTCGCCCAGCCGCTGCTGCGCCGCAACCGCGCCAAGGTCTACGCCGCCGTCCGCGACGAGCTGCGGCACCTCGACCGCGATCCCGGCGCGCCCGACCGCGCCGAGCGCATCCAGGCCATGGTGGCCAGCTCCGAGCCGCTCGTCCGGCTGCTCGGCCAGCGCATCGGCCGGCCCGAGCGCGACCTGGCCCCCCTGCTGGAGGTCCTGACCCGCCGCTACTACGGCAACCGCGGGTTGTCGCAGGTCACCACCCGCGACAGCGCGGGCTGCCGGTTCGTCACCGCCGAGCACACCGGCCCGCGCGGCGCGACCCGCCTGGTCACCACCGCCGTCGACATCGCCGCCCTGCCCGACGCCATCGACGCCGTGGGCGCGCTGGCCGACGGGGTGGGCGGGCGCGGGCTCGTCGCCGACCTCTACCTCACCTGGGACGACCAGCCCGACGCCGAGGAGATGGCCGTACGGCTCGGGCAGGCCCTGGCCGAGCGCCCGCAGCCCGCGGGCATCCGGCGGATCACGACCACCGTCGTGGGCACCAGCGGCGCGGTGATGCACCACCACTTCACCTTCCGCCCCGACGGCGCCGGCTTCGCCGAGGACCGCCTGATCCGCGGCCTGCACCCGCAGATCGCCCAGCGCCTGCAACTGCACCGGCTGCAGGAGTTCGACCTCACCCGGCTGCCGTCGGCCGACGAGGAGATCTACCTGTTCAGGGCCGTCGCCAAGAGCAACCCGGCCGACGAACGGCTCATCGCCATGGGCCAGGTCCGCGACCTGACGCCGCTGCGCGAGGCCGACGGCCGCCTGGTCGCGCTGCCCGCCGTGGAGGACGCGCTCACCGCCGGCCTCGACGCGATCCGCAACATCCAGGCCCAGCGCCCCCAGAACAAGCGGTTCGACACCAACCGCATCATGATGTACGTCTGGCCCTCGACCGAGCTGACCACCGACGAGCTGAACATGCTGGTCCAGCGCATCCTGCCGACCACGGCGGGCGCGGGGCTGGAGGAGGTCCAGTTCGTGGCCCGCCAGCGCACCCCCTCGGGCGAGCTGAGCGAGGTCGCCGTGCGCATCACCCTCGGCCCCGGCCACGGCGCGAGCCTCCAGGTCGGCAAGCCGTCGGACGAGCCGGTCCAGCCGCTGGACGACTACCGCCTGAAGGTGCTGCGCGCCGCCCGGCGCGGCAACGCCTACCCCTACGAGCTGACCGGCCTGCTGACCGGCCCCGAGGGCCGCTTCGTCGAGCACGACCTCGACGCCGGCGGCGTGCTCGTCCCGGTCGACCGGCCCAAGGGCAACAACTCCGCGGCGATCGTGGCCGGCGTGGTCACCACGCCGACCGCCCGCCATCCCGAAGGCGTCACCCGGGTGGTGCTGCTCGGCGACCCGACCAAGGCGCTGGGCGCGCTGTCGGAGCCGGAGTGCTCGCGGGTGATCGCGGCACTCGACCTGGCCGAACGCATGCGCGTGCCCCTGGAGTGGTTCGCGCTGTCGGCCGGCGCCCGGATCTCGATGACCTCGGGCACCGAGAACATGGACTGGGTGGCGGCGGCCCTCAAGCGCATCGTCACCTTCACCCAGGCCGGCGGCGAGATCAACATCGTGGTCGCGGGGATCACCGTGGGGGCGCAGCCGTACTGGAACGCCGAGGCGACGATGCTCATGCACACCAAGGGCATCCTGGTCATGACCCCCGACTCGGCGATGGTGCTCACCGGCAAGCAGTCGCTCGACTTCTCCGGAGGCGTCTCGGCCGAGGACAACTTCGGCATCGGCGGCTACGACCGCGTCATGGGCCCCAACGGCCAGGCCCAGTACTGGGCGCCCAACCTGCCGGCCGCCCGCGACGTGCTGATGGCCCACTACGACCACACCTACGTCGTGCCCGGCGAGAGCGGCCCCCGCAAGGCCACCACCGCCGACCCGGCCGACCGGGACGTCCGCGACTACCCGCACGCCGTGGCGGGCAGCGACTTCACCACCGTGGGCCAGATCTTCTCCGTCGAGCACAACCCCGACCGCAAGAAGCCCTTCGACATCCGCACGGTGATGCGCGCCCTGTCCGACCAGGACCACCCGGTGCTGGAACGCTGGGCGGGCATGGCCGACGCCGACACCTCGGCCGTCCAGGACGTGCACATCGGCGGCCGGCCGGTCTGCCTGATCGGCATCGAGTCGCGGCCGGTGCCGCGGCGCGGCTTCCCGCCCGCCGACGGGCCGGACGCGTACACGGCCGGCACGTTGTTCCCGCGCTCGTCGAAGAAGACCGCGCGGGCGATCAACGCGGCCTCCGGCAACCGGCCGCTGGTGGTGCTGGCGAACCTGTCCGGCTTCGACGGCTCGCCCGAGTCGATGCGCAAGCTCCAGCTCGAGTACGGCGCGGAGATCGGCCGGGCGATCGTCAACTTCGAGGGCCCGATCGTGTTCTGCGTCATCTCCCGCTACCACGGCGGCGCGTTCGTGGTCTTCTCCAAGGCGCTCAACCCGAACATGACCGTGCTGGCGCTGGAGGGCTCGTTCGCCTCGGTGCTCGGCGGCGCCCCGGCCGCGGCGGTGGTCTTCTCCGGCGAGGTGAACAACCGCACCGCGACCGACCCGCGCGTGAGCGAGCTGCAGCGGCAGGTCGCGGCGGCCAGCGGCGCCGAGCGGGCCGCGCTCAACGCCCGCCTGGCCGAGGTCCAGCCGGCCGTACGGGCGGAGAAGCTCGGTGAGGTCGCCGCGGAGTTCGACCGGGTGCACAACATCCGGCGCGCGGTCGAGGTCGGTTCGGTCGACGCGATCGTCAGCGCCGCCGAGCTGCGTCCGCGGATCATCGAGGCCATCGAACACGGCATCGCCCGCCTGCACCGGGGCTCCTGACCGACGACCCGCCCGGCCCCTCCGAGGGGCCGGGCGCTCCATGCCCGACAGGTCGGGCATAGAGCCGAGGTGGGCAGGGGAGGGCGTGGCCGTCGCCCGAGGGGCCGCGGGGGCGCGGTCTCCGGCACCGGGGCGGTGAACGTCCCGCTCTACGTGAGCCCCATGACGACGAACGTGGCGATCAGGCGTGTTCACGCCCTCCTTTGTACGCCGCCGGGATCACGTCGTCGTGTGGCCCGGCGTGGCGTCTGCCCGTCCCAGGGGCGAAGTGGCCAGAATGGAACCATCTGGTGACTTACCGTGAGGGGAAAGATGCGGTCGATCACATTGCTGGCGGCGGTCGCCCTCGCGAGCGTCCCCGCGGGTCCCGCCGCCCTCGCCGAGGCGGCCTCCGGCCAGGACGGGGACACCTCCTGGAAGAAGCTCACGTCCTTCCGGGTCTCGCCGGCGGCGCCGCACCAGAACGACGCCATCCGGCTGCTCGTCCACTGCCCCACCCAGGCCAACCACGCCGTCGTCGGGTCCACCGCGTTCCCCGTCAAGGGGTCGTGGCGGATGTTCCGCGAGGTGGGGATCGGGCTGGGAGGGATGGGGTTCGGCAAGAAGGGCGTCGTCATCTCCCGGTTCGCGCCGCCGGGGGAGCACGAGGTGCAGCTGAAGTGCGTCAAGGTGACGGCGGACTGGCTGACCGGCCTGAGGAAGGTCAAGGTCCTCAGCCGCTCCTCGGTCCCGCTCGTGGTGCGCCCGTTCCGCCTCGGCCAGTTCTTCTGACACGCCGAGGCCATGGTGATTCGGGGTCATATACCCGTACGGGGTTCTGGTTGCCCGAGGTGGGCGGCTCCCGTATCCTGCTCGTTCGTAAGAGCCGGGGCTACGGGGGAGGGCTGGTGGGGATCCTGCGGCGGGGTGCGCGCGCACTCCTGCTCGTCGTCCTCGCCCTCGGCGTGTGCGGGATGCACACGCTCGGACACGTGAACGCCCGGCACGACCTGGCGATCGCCCACGAGGCCCCCGCCGCCGCGCTCGCGGGGCTGCATCCCGGCCACGAGATGCCGGGGCTCGATCCGGCCGGGGTGTGCCTGGCCGTCCTGACCTCGCTGCTCGTCGTGGCGCTGCTGGCCTTCTGGGTCGGCACACGGCGGCGGACCGGTGGCGGCGCCGGCGCGGAGCCGTCCCTCCGGCCGGTCGCGCGGCCACCGCCACGGCCCACGTCCCTGAGGCTGGCCCACCTCTCGATCCTGCGCATATAGGCCGGCAGCCGGCGCGGACGCCCTCGGCGGCGGTCCGCGCGAACCTGCCGACTGTTCCAGCGAACGAGAGATCACATCAGCATGTCCAGCAACCGTAAGTTCACCCTCGCCGTCGCCGCGGGCGCGCTCGCCCTGCTCACCGCCTGCGGCGGGACCGACGCCGCCTCCACGGCCGCGCCCGAGGCGTCCGCCTCCGCCGGTGCCGCCGCCAGCGCCCAGCCGTCGCGGGGATCGTTCAACGACGCGGACGTCATGTTCGCCCAGATGATGATCCCGCACCACCAGCAGGCGGTCGAGATGGCCGAGCTGGCTCCGCGGCGGGCGGAGGACCCCGAGATCAAGGAGCTCGCGGCCGAGATCAAGGCCGCCCAGGACCCGGAGATCCAGACCATGAAGGGCTGGCTGGCCGAGTGGGGCAAGCCCGTCCCGTCCGGCGGGATGGGGCACGACATGCCCGGGATCATGTCCGGTGAGGACATGAAGAAGCTCGAAGGCGCCGAGGGGGCCGCCTTCGACCGGCTGTTCGCGCAGCAGATGATCGCCCACCACGAGGGAGCGATCGAGATGGCGCGTACCGAGCAGGCGGGCGGGGTGAACCCGCAGGCCAAGGAGTTGGCCAAGGGCATCGAGAGCGCGCAGCGGGCCGAGGTGGCCCAGCTCCGCAGGCTCCTCGAACGCCTCTGATCCCACGTGCCGCCCGGGCGCTCGCGGCGTCCGGGCGGCACGGGGAGCGTCGGCCCGGCGGTCACTGCCGTCGCAGGGCGAGTGATCACGTGCCTGGGCGTAGGGCCGCCTCGCGTGCAGGGGGCGGCCCGGGTCGCTCCCACGTGCGTCCGGGGTGGTGTTGCGGTGCCTGGTCGGCAGCGCGGGGGTTTGTGTGGATTTGGGGGGTGTGTCTGCGGCGGGGATGTGAACGGTAGGGGTTGGTTCGGGGTGAAGGGTTGCGGAAGGGGATGTTCTTGTTTAGCGTCCGCTGTGAGGGTTAGGAAAGTTTCCTAACGCCCGTCCATCGATCACGGTCCACCTGCGGATGGCCCCATGGCACCCCCTATCCGAAGGATCAACGCATGATCAGACGTCCTGAGCGGCGCCCCCGGCGGTCGTCGCTGCTCGTCACGGCCCTGGTCGCGGCACTGATGGCGGCGGCGCCCCTGGCACCGCCGGCCACGGCCGCGGCCGGTTCCGCCAACGCCGACACGCTTCTGTCCCGCGGCAAACCGGTCACCTCCTCCTCGATCGAGGGCAGCGGCTTCGAGGCGGCCAAGGCGGTGGACGGCAACGCCTCCACCCGCTGGGCCAGCGTCGAAGGGCACGACCCCGAATGGATCAGGGTCGACCTCGGTGACACCTACAACGTCTCCCGGGTGAAGCTGACCTGGGAGGCGGCGTACGGCAAGTCGTACAAGATCCAGACCTCTCCCGACGGCGGCACCTGGACCGACGTCTACTCCACCACCTCCGGCAACGGCGCGACCGACGACCTGACGGTCAGCGGCAGCGGCCGGTACGTGCGCATGTACGGCACCGCCCGCGGCACGACGTACGGCTACTCGCTGTACGAACTGGAGGTCTACGGCAGCGGCGGCGGCGGGGGCACCGACACCACCCCGCCCTCCACCCCGGGCAACCTGCGCGCGACCGGCACCACCTCCACCAGCGTGTCCCTGGCCTGGGACGCCGCCACCGACGACGTGGGCGTCACCGGCTACCTCGTCTACCGGGGCTCGACCCTGGTGACCACCGTGGCGGGCACCACGTACACCGACACCGGCCTGACCCCCGCCACCGCCTACGGCTACACCGTCAAGGCTCGCGACGCCGCGGGCAACCAGTCGGCGGCCAGCGGCGGCGTCACGGCGACCACCCAGCCCGGCGGCGGGGGCGGCCCCGCGGTGCCCTTCGGCAGCCACACCATCCCGTACGCGGCGGGCATGCTGCGTCCCACGGGCGACCAGGCCGCGCTGGACGCGCGGGTGGTCGACTACTACAAGCGGTGGAAGGCCGCCTTCGTCCGGCAGAACTGCGGGAACGGCTGGTACGAGGTCATCTCGCCCGACGCCGACCACCCGTACGTGGCCGAGGCCCAGGGCTACGGCATGGCGGTCGTCGCGACCATGGCCGGGGCCGACCCCGATGCCAAGAAGATCTTCGACGGCATGGTCAAGTGGATGATCGACCACCCGTCGTCCATCAACCCCGACCTGCTGGCCGCCGAGCAGGACACCGCCTGCAAGAGCGTCGACGGCAGCGACGGCGCCACCGACGGCGACATGGACGTCGCCTACGGCCTGCTCCTGGCCCACCGGCAGTGGGGCAGCTCGGGCACGTACAACTACCTCGACCTGGCGGTCAAGCACATCAACGCCATCAAGAAGGACGAGATCAACCCGTCCACGAACCTGCTGAAACTGGGTGACTGGAGCAGTTCGGGCGACCAGTACTACTACATCACCCGTACCTCCGACTGGATGATCGACCACTTCAGGGCCTTCAGGAAGGCGACCGGCAACAGCGCCTGGGACACGATCAGGACCGCGCACCAGAACCTGATCACCACCCTCCAGGCCGACTACGCCTCCGCGACCGGCCTGCTGCCGGACTTCGTGGTCAACACCAACACCACCGCCAAGCCGGCTCCCGGCCAGGTCCTGGAGGACCCGAACGACGGCCAGTACTGGTGGAACGCCTGCCGCACCCCGTGGCGCATCGCCGACGACGCCGTGACGAGCGGGGACGCCAAGTCGCTCGCCTCGGCCAGGAAGCTCAACTCCTGGATCAAGAGCAAGACCGGCGGCGACCCCGCCAAGATCGCGATCGGCTACAAGCTGAACGGCACGCAGATCTCCAGCGGCAGCGAGGCCGCCTTCTTCGCGCCGTTCGCGGTGGCGGCGATGACGGACTCCGGCAGCCAGGCGTGGCTGGACGCACTGTGGAACAAGATGCTCGGCACGCCGATCGACGCGAGCAGCTACTACTCGGCCAGCATCCAGCTCCAGGTCATGATCACGGTGACCGGCAACCACTGGGTGCCCTGACCGGCGGCGGAACCCTCGGCCGGGCCCGCGGACGGCGTCCGCGGGCCCGGCCCCCGAAGGGAGGAACCCCATGAGACGGACCCTGCTGACCGGCCTGCTGCCGCTCCTGCTCTCGGCGCCCGCCGCCACGATGCCGGCTGCCGCGACGTCGATCGCCGGAGCGGCGACCGGCGCCGCCGTGGGCGGTATGGGCGCTGTAGGCGCGGCGGTCAAGGTGGGTGATGTGGTCGACGTGTCCACGGCGGCCCAGCTCGCGAGCGCGCTGGCCGGGGCGGTACCCGGGCAGACCATCAGGCTCGCTCCCGGCGAGTACCACGGCGTCTTCGTCGCCCAGCGCGCCGGGACGGCCGCCGCGCCGATCACGCTGACCGGCCCGGCGGGCGCCGTCCTGGTCAACGACGGCCCCTCCGGCACCGCGCCGTCCTGCCCCGCGCCCGGCGGCGGCTGGGACTCCGGCTACGGGCTCTGGCTGTACGGAGCGCCGTACTGGCGGCTCGCCGGGTTCACCGTCAAGGACTCCAAGAAGGGCATCGTCCTGGACGCCTCCGCCCACGTGGTGATCGACGGCGTGTACGTCCACCACGTCGAGGACGAGGGCGTGCACTTCCGGCGCAGCTCGTCCGACGGCGTCCTGAGGAACTCCCGCATCGCCTACACGGGCCTCGTCCAGCCCGGCTACGGCGAGGGCGTCTACCTCGGCTCGGCCGGCTCGAACTGGGGCTGCCACGGCAACACCGGCGGCGTGGACCGGTCGGACCGCGTCCAGGTCACGGGCAACACGATCGGCCCGTACGTCGCCGCCGAGCACATCGACGTCAAGGAGGGCACGAGCGGCGGCCTGATCGGCGGCAACACCTTCGACGGCACCGGCGTCAGCGGCCAGAACTCCGCCGACTCCTGGGTGGACGTCAAGGGCTCCGGCTACACGATCGAGAACAACACGGGCACGTTCACCCCGCCCGGCACCTTCGCCAACGGCTACGAGACGCACAATCCGGCCACGACGCCGTCCTTCCTCAACGGCTGCGGGAACCTCTGGCGCGGCAACCGCTCCGACCTCGGCGGGGTCGGGGCGTACGCCATCAAGATCACCTCGACGTCCAAATGCACGGCCGACCCGAACGTCGTGCACTCCTCCAACACCGTCACAGGCGCCACCCGTGGCCTGACGAACGTCCCGGTGACCCCGGGCTGACGGGCGGCCAAGACCCGCCGCCCGTCAGCCCGGGCGGCGGCCTCGGCGTGCCGTGCGGCGGCCGGGTGAACCCCGCCCAGCAGGGTTAAGAAAGCTTCCTAACTTTGTTGACAGCCCTCCGCGCCCTGCGCCACGATCCCGGTAAGCGGCTCGGCGCGGCTTCCCACGAGGAGGTGACGCGCTCAGCGAAAGACTCCTGACCCGGCCGCCCACCGGACCGTGCTCCGATCTCTCACCCCCAGGAGAATCGCCATGTCCAGAGTCCGCCTGGCCGTCATGGCCGTGATCGGCCTGGTGGCCGGCCTGCTCGTGGCCGCCACCGCCTCGGCCGGCACCGCCGAGACGCTGCTCTCGCAGGGCAAACCCGCCACCTCCTCCTCCAAGGAAGCCTCCTCCTACGCCGCCGCGAAGGCCTTCGACGGCGACCTCGCCGCCACCCGGTGGGCCTCGGCCGAAGGCCACGACCCCGAATGGCTGCGGGTGGACCTCGGCGCCTCCCAGCAGATCAGCCGGGTCAAGCTGACCTGGGAGGACGCCTACGGCAAGTCGTACAAGATCCAGACCTCCGCAGACGGCAGCGCCTGGACCGACGTCTACTCCACCACCTCGGGCGACGGCGGCGTGGACGACCTCGCCCTGACCGCCACCGGCCGCTACGTCCGCATGTACGGGACCGCGCGCGGCACCTCCTACGGCTACTCCCTGTGGGAGATGCAGGTCTACGGCGGCGGCACCCAGCCCACCGACCCGCCCACCGACCCGCCGGGCGACACGTTCGTGGTGGCCGCCGCCGGTGACATCGCCGAGCAGTGCACCGCGAGCTCCTCCTCCTGCGTGCACCCGAAGACGGCCGCCCTGGTCGAGTCGATGAACCCCGAGTTCGTCATCACCATGGGCGACAACCAGTACGACGACGCCCTCCTGTCCGACTTCCGCACCTACTACGACAAGACGTGGGGCAGGTTCAAGGCCAAGACCCACCCGGTCCCCGGCAACCACGAGACCTACGACCCGGCCGGGTCCGAGGCGGGGTACAAGTCGTACTTCGGCGCCATCGCCTTCCCGCAGGGCAAGAGCTACTACAGCTACGACCGGGGCAACTGGCACTTCGTCGCGCTCGACTCCAACCACTTCGACCAGTCGGCCCAGCTCACCTGGCTCAAGAACGACCTCGCCGCCACCACCAAGCCGTGCGTGGCCGCGTACTGGCACCACCCGCTGTTCAGCTCCGGCGAGCACGGCAACGACCCGGTCTCCAAGCCCGTCTGGCAGGCGCTGTACGCGGCCGGCGCCGAGCTGGTGCTCAACGGGCACGACCACCACTACGAGCGGTTCGGGCCGCAGAACCCCAGCGCCCAGGCCGACACCGCGATGGGCATCGTCGAGGTGCTCGGCGGGATGGGCGGCGCGTCGCCGTACCAGATCGAGAACGTGCAGCCGAACAGCCAGAAGCGGCTGAGCGGCACGTTCGGCGTGCTGAAGCTGACGTTCACCGGCAGCACGTTCGGCTGGCAGCTCGTCGGGACCGACGGCTCGGTCAAGGACAGCAGCCCGACCTACTCCTGCCACTAGATGTACATCTCGCTTCTCGGCACCCGGCTGACCAGGGCGGTGCCTGCCAACGTGGTGGCGCTCGGCCTGGTCAGCCTGGTCACGGACGTCTCGTCGGAGATGGTCACCGCGGTGCTGCCGCTGTACCTGGTGGGCGCGCTCGGGCTCAGCCTGGTGCAGTTCGGGTTGCTGGACGGCCTGTACTTCGGCGTCACCGCGCTGGTCAGGCTGGCCGGCGGGCACGCCGCCGACCGGTGGAGCCGCCGCAAGCTGGTCGCGGGGCTCGGGTACGGGCTCTCGGCCGTGTGCAAGCTGGGCCTGCTCGCGGCCGGCGGGTCGGCCGCGGCGCTCGGCCTGGTGCTGGCCGCCGACCGTACCGGCAAGGGGCTGCGCACCGCGCCCAGGGACGCGCTCATCACGCTGAGCGCCCCGCCCGAACGGCTGGGCGGCGCGTTCGGGGTGCACCGGGCGATGGACACCGTGGGCGCCTTCCTCGGGCCGCTGGCCGCGTTCGCGGTGCTGACGGCGACGGCGGGCGCCTACGACGCGGTGTTCGTGACGAGCTTCTGCGTGGCCGCGCTCGGCGTGCTGCTGCTGGTTCTGTACGTACGGGACCGGCGCGGCCCCCTGACCGCCCGGGTACGGCTGCGGGCGGCGGTGGCACGGGAGCCCGGGTTCCGCCGGGCCTGCCTGGTGGCGGTGGCACTCGGCCTGGTGACGGTCAGCGACTCGTTCGTCTACCTCCTGCTGCAACGGCGGCTGGCGATCGCGCCCGAGCTGTTCCCGCTGCTGCCGCTCGGCACGGCGGGCGCCTACCTGCTGCTGGCGGTGCCGCTCGGCAGGTTGTCGGACCGGTTCGGGCGCGCGACGGTGTTCGTCGCCGGGCACGTGGCGCTGCTCGCGGTCTACCTGGTGCTGCTGGGCCCGGCCTGGCTGGTGCCCGCGCTGCTGCTGCACGGCCTGTTCTACGCCGCCACCGACGGCGTGCTCATGGCCCTGACCGGGCCGATGCTGCCCGAGGGCGCGCGTACCGGCGGGCTGGCGCTGCTCCAGACCGGGCAGGCCACGGCCCGGATGGTGTCGTCCATCCTGTTCGGCCTGTTGTGGGCGGGGACGGGGGAGGGGCCGGCGCTGGCGGTGATGGCCGCCGGGCTGGTGACGGCGTCCGTGATCGCCTGGCGGGCGCTGCGAGGACAGGGAGGTGCCGCATGAGAAGGGTGCTCGTTCTCGTCGCCGCGGTGGTTCTGCTGGCGGGCGGCGCGACCGCGTACGCCACCTGGGCGGCGTCCTCGCGCCAGGCCGCGCCCGCCGTCGCGGGGTTCGACGCCGCCGAGCCGGGCCGGGTGCTGGTGCGCAGCGGCGGACGCGTCGCGTCCGTGCCCCTCGCCGACCCGGGCGCGCCGCCGCGGGTCAGCTCCCGGGCCTGCGACCGCTTCTACACGGCGAACGGCACCACCCTCTGCCTGGTCACCCGGCCCGGCCCGCTGCCGAAGACCGAGGCGCTCGTCCTGGACCGGTCGCTCAAGGAGACCCGCCGGATCAACCTGGCCGGGGTGCCGAGCCGGGCCCGCGTGTCCGCCAGCGGCCGGATGGCCTCCTGGACGGTGTTCGTCACCGGCGACTCCTACAGCACCGGCGGCTTCTCCACCTGGACCGGCATCCTCGACACCCGGACCGGCTACCTCATCACGAACATGGAGGACATCCCGCTCTACCTCGACGGCCGCCGCTACCACTCCGCCGACGTCAACTACTGGGGGGTCACGTTCGCCGCCGACGACAACCGCTTCTACGCGACCGTCTCGACCAAGGGCAGGACGTACCTGGTGGAAGGCGACTTCGGGGCCTGGCGGGCGCGCGCGCTCAGGGAGAACGCCGAGTGCCCGTCCCTGTCGCCGGACGGGACCCGGCTGGTGTTCAAGAAGCGGGTCTCGCCCGGCCCGTGGCGGCTGCACCTGCTGGACCTGGCCACCATGCGGGAGAGCCCGCTGGGGGAGCGCGCCAGCATCGACGACCAGGCCGCCTGGCTGGACGACCGCACGGTCATGTACGCCAAGGACGGCGACGTGTGGGCGGCCGACGTCGGCGGCGGCCCGCCCCACCGGCTCGTCCCCGGCGGGACCTCCCCCGCCGCCGTCCGCTGACGCCCGGCCCGGACCCCTGGCGGCCGGAGCGCTCAGGGGAGGCGGATGAGGCGTCGCTCGACCGCGGCCGTGACGGCGGCCGTGCGCGTCTCCACGCCGAGCTTGTCGTAGATGTGCACGAGATGCGTCTTGACCGTCGCCTCGGTGATGTAGAGCCGCCGGGCGATCTCCCGGTTGCTCGCCCCGCTGGCCAGCAGCTCCAGCAGCTCGACCTCGCGGGCGCTCAGCGCCGGGCCGGGCTCGCGCATGCGCCGCATCATCCGGGTCGCCACCTTGGCCGACAGCACGCTCTCGCCCCTGGCCGCGGCCCGGATGCCCTGGAACAGCTCCTCCGGCGGGCACGCCTTGAGCAGGTAGCCGATGGCCCCGGCGTCCACGGCCCGCATGATGTCGGCGTCGCTCTCGTACGTCGTCAGCACCAGCACCTGAGGCGGCGCGGGCAGCTCGCGCACCCGCCGGGTGACCTCCACGCCGTCGATGCCCTCGCCTAGCTGCAGGTCCATGAGCACGACGTCGGGGGACCGGGCGGCGATGCCGCGCAGCGCCTCGGCCCCGTCGGCCGCCTCGCCGACGATCTCCATGTCGTCCTCGCCGCCGAGCAGGGCCGCCAGCCCCGCCCGGACCACCGGATGGTCGTCGACCAGGAACAGCCTCATGCCGGGCCGCCGCCGTCCAGGACGCGCGGGGGGCAGGCGGCGGGCACCCGGGCCGCGACCGCCGTGCCCTCGCCGGGCGCGCTCTCGACCACCAGGACGCCGTGCACCTCCGCCAGCCGGTCGCGCATCGCCCGCAGCCCGTAGCCGCGGCCGGGAGCGGGGGCGGGCTCGGCGAAGCCGACGCCGTCGTCGAACACGTCGAGCGTGACCTCACCGTCGAGATAGGACAGCGTCACCGTGGCCGTCACCGTGGCCGTCGCTGTGGTCGTCGCTGTGGCCGCCGGTGTGCCTGCCGCTGTGGTGGCCGCCGGAGGGCCGGCGTGGTCGCGTACGTTGGCCAGCGCCGCCTGCGCCACCCGCAGCAGCGCCGCCTGCACCTCCGGCGCCAGCGGGTACTCCTCGCCCGACAGCCGGAAGCGCACCCGCGGCCCGGTGCCGTCGGCGTCCGCGCAGAGCCGGGCCAGCGCCTCGGGCAGCGAGACGTCCACCAAGCCGGGCGGCTGGAGGCCGCGGACGAACCGCCGCGCCTCGTCGAGGTTGCCGGCGGCGGCCGCGGCGGCCCGCCGTACGTGGGCGCGGGCCTGGTCGGGGTCGGTCACCCACATGCGGTCGGCGGCCTGGAGCAGGATGCCCATGCTGGTCAGGCCCTGGGCGAGCGTGTCGTGGATCTCCCTGGCCAGCCGCTCGCGCTCCTCCAGGACGCCCGTGCGGTGGCGCGAGTCGGCCAGCGTGCCGCGGGCGCTGATCAGGTCGTCGATGAGCAGTTGCCGGGCGGCGCTCTCGCGTTGCAACTCCCCGAAGATCACCGCCGTCATGGCCGCGATGCCGACCGGCGCGAGGATCAGGCTGACGTCGAGCTCCCGGGCGATCTCCAACTGGGCCACGATCACCACCAGGGTCAGCGCAGCGGCGGCCACCGCGAAGCCGCGCGCGTCGAGCAGCCGCAGGCACAGGAAGAGCAAGGGGACCGCGCACCAGCTGAACGACGGCGCCAGCACCACCAGCGCCAGCCAGACCGCCGCCACGCCGCCCAGCCAGACGAGCCGCCCCTGCCGCCCCAGCCGGTTCCACCACACGATCCCGGCCGCGTACGCCAGCGCGAGCAGGCCGCAGACGGCCAGCGACGTCACTGTCTGCGGGACCATGCCGTGACGGGACACCAGCCGCAGGGCCGAGGCGGCGAGCAGCAGGTAGAACCCCACGTGCATGGCCCAGTTGAGCCAGGTGCGCTCCCTCATCGCCCTCCCCGGTCGCCGCGCCCTCCGACACTATCCCCTGCCCGAGAGTGGCCCCCACCAGCGCGGGAGCGCATCAACCGATCGGTTGACCCGGCGCTCGGCCGGTCGGCGCGCGGGGATCGCCCGCGCTCCCGATGGCCCGGGGCGGTCCGCCCGGAACCCTTGAGGTGTCCGACTTCGCCCTGCCGAACTGGAGAAACCATGAACATCCGTACTCGCCTGGTCGCCGGCTCGCTGTCGGGGCTGGCCGTGCTGGCCGTCGCCGCCACCTCGCCCGCCCGGGCCGCCGACGCCGCCCACACCTCCCGCCTCGCCCGCGTCGCCGCGGCCGAGCCCGTCGTGCAGACCGGGACGCTCTCCGCCGACGCCGCCCTGAAGATCGCCGACGCCGCGATGAAGGAGGCCGTCAAGCAGAAGCAGCGTGTCTCCGTCGTGATCGTCGACCGGTCCGGCGCGACCCGGCTGGTGCTGAAGGGCGACGGCGCGGGCCCGCAGACCGAGGAGTCGGCCAGGCGCAAGGCGTTCACCGCGGTCTCCTTCGGCCGGACGACCGCCGAGCTCGGCAAGGGCCTCACCGGCGGCGGGCCGTCCATCGCCGACATCCCGGGCACCCTCTTCCTCGGCGGCGGCGTGCCCGTCGCCTCGGGCGGCGCTCCCGTCGCGGGCATCGGCGTCGGCGGCGCCCCCAGCGGCGACATCGACGAGTCCATCGCCCAGGCGGGTCTCAAGGCGGTCGCCGGGCAGCTCCGCTGACCGGCCCTGCCCGGCCCCCGGCGCGCGGCCGGGGGCGGGAAGGCGGAAGGATGAGGGGATGAACCGCCGAGCCTTCCTGACCTGGGGACTCGGTCTGATGCTCGCGGCCTGCGGCGGGCGCGAGGTGAAAGGAGCGGCAATGGCCGACGAGGAACTGCTGGCGGGAGCCGCGCGCGGGGACGCCGCCGCCGTCCGGGACGCGCTGGGCGCCGGGGCCGACGTCGAGGCGCGCGACGCGCAACGCCGTACGGCGCTGCTGCTCGCGGCGGCGGCCGACCACGTCGAGGTGGCCAAGGTGCTGGTCGCGGCGGGCGCCGACCCCGACGCCCAGGACTTCAGGAAGGACACGCCCTGGCTGGTCACCGGCGTCACCGGGAGCGTCGCGATGCTCAGGGCGCTGCTGCCGGCCGGGCCCGACCTGACCAAGCGCAACCGCTACGGCGGCGTCTCCCTCATCCCCGCCTGCGAGCGCGGGCACGTCGAGTACGTCCGCGAGGTGCTGAGGACCGGCATCGACGTCGACCACGTCAACGACCTGGGCTGGACGGGCCTGCTGGAGGCGGTCATCCTGGGCGACGGCGGTGAGCGTCACCAGGAGATCGTCCGGCTGCTGATCGCCGCGGGCGCCGACGTCGACCTGGCCGACCGCGAGGGCGTCACCCCGCTCGGGCACGCCGTGTCCAAGGGCCAGAAGGAAGTGGCCGCCCTGCTCCGCGCGGCCGGAGCCCACTGACACCTCACGCAGGAAGGCTCCCGTGATCCCGGCCGGGGGCCTTCCCGGGTGTGAACCGCACGATGGACGCCTGCTATGGTGTGAAATGCTTGTGATCCTCAGCTAGGAGACCAGACATGGCAGGTGACGACGACATCTCCGGGTGATACCGGAGGGTGATCGGCCCCGGCGTGAGCGCGTGAGCGCCGCCGGTGTGGCCCTGTTCGTCGTTTCCTGAATCCCTGTCCTTTCACCGGGCGGCTTCGGCGTGCCCGCGTTCTCCGTTGAGGTCTTCTTCACATGTCCGACGCGTTCATCGTCTGCTCCAACCTGTCCTTCTCCTGGCCTGACGACACCCCTGTCTTCAGCGACCTGTCCTTCAGCGTGCCCGGCGGCCGTACGGGGCTGGTCGCCCCCAACGGCGCGGGCAAGAGCACGCTGCTCAAGCTCATCGCCGGGGAGTACCGGCCGCGCGCCGGCAGCGTGTCCGTCAACGGCGTGCTCGGCTACCTGCCGCAGAGCCTGCCGCTGGCCGGCGACCTGAACGTGGCCGAGGTCCTGGGCATCGCCCCGGTGATCGCCGCGCTCAACGCCATCGAGGCGGGGGACACCGCTGAGGAGCACTTCACCACCATCGGCAACGACTGGGACATCGAGGAGCGCACCCGCGCCCAGCTCGACCGGCTCGGCCTCGGGCACCTCGACTTCGCCCGCACGCTGCGCACGCTGAGCGGCGGGCAGGTCGTCTCGCTCGGCCTGGCCGCGCAACTGCTCAGGCGGCCCGACGTCCTGCTGCTCGACGAGCCCACCAACAACCTCGACCTCGACGCCCGCGACCGGCTGCACGCCGTGCTCGGCGACTGGAGGGGCTGCCTGCTCGTGGTCAGCCACGACCGCGCCCTGCTCGACCGCATGGACCGCATCGCCGAGCTGGAAGGGGGTGAGGTCCGCTTCTACGGCGGCGACTTCACCGCCTACGAGGAGGCCGTACGCACCGAGCAGGAGGCTGCCGAGCGCAACGTGCGCACGGCCGAGCAGGAGCTCAAGCGCGAGAAGCGGGAGATGCAGCAGGCCCGCGAGCGCGCCGAGCGCAGGGCCGGCAACGCCGCCCGCAACCTCAAGAACGCCGGCCTGCCGCGCATCTTCGCCGGGAACATGAAGCGCGGCGCCCAGGAGTCGGCCGGCCGGGCGGGCCAGACGCACGCCGCCCGCGTCAGCGACGCCAAGGCCCGGCTGGACGAGGCCGGCCGCGCCCTGCGTGACGACCAGCGCATCTCCCTGCAACTGCCCGGCACCAACGTGCCCGCCGGGCGTACGGTCTTCCAGGGCGAGCACCTCATGGCCCGCGGCCTGTTCGCCGACCCCGGCCTCGACCTGGTCGTCCGCGGGCCCGAGCGGATCGCGCTGACCGGCCCCAACGGCGTCGGAAAATCCACGCTGCTGCGCCTGATCGCCGGCGAGCTGGAGCCCGACGGCGGCACCACCAGGCGGGCCGACGGCCGGGTGGCCTACCTGTCGCAGCGGCTCGACCTGCTCGACGACGAGCTCACCGTCGCCGGGAACCTGGCCGCCTTCGCCCCCGCGATGCCGGCCGCCGAGCGGATGAACCTGCTGGCCCGCTTCCTGTTCCGGGGAGCACGGGCCCACCTGCGGGTAGGTGTGCTGTCGGGCGGAGAACGGCTGCGCGCCACGCTGGCCTGCGTGCTGTGCGCGGAGCCGGCGCCCCAGCTCCTGCTGCTGGACGAGCCGACCAACAACCTCGACCTGGTCAGCGTGGGCCAGCTGGAGAGCGCGCTCGGCGCGTACGAGGGGGCGTTCGTGGTGGTCAGTCACGACGAGCGGTTCCTGGAGGAGATCCGGGTGGGCCGCAGGCTGGAGCTGTCCGGCGGGCGGCTGCTGGAAGCCGGGGGTCCGGCCCTGGGGTGATGTCCCTTCTGGGGGAACATTTCCGGATATCTTACGAAACTTGGATGGTTCGTTCTCTTGTGTCATTCAGGTTTGTATAGGTAGGTTTGGCGGCTATGACCGCATCGAACGCTCCGACGACCGCCGAGGAGCTGCGTGGCGTCGGGCTGCGGGTGACCGCGGCCCGGGTCGCGCTGCTGGAGACCGTCCGGGACGGTGACCACCTCGGGGTCGAGGCGATCGCCTCCGGGGTGCGCGAGCGCGTGGGTCATATCTCGTTGCAGGCCGTGTACGACGCCCTCCACGCGCTCACCGCCGCGGGGCTCGTCCGCCGCATCGACCCCCCGGGCAGCTCGGCCCGGTACGAGGGCCGCGTCGGGGACAACCACCACCATCTCGTGTGCCGGTCGTGCGGCGCCGTGGCCGACGTCGACTGCGCCGTCGGCCACGCGCCCTGCCTGACCGCCTCCGACGACCACGGCTTCGCCATCGACGAGGCCGAGGTCATCTATTGGGGCCTGTGCCCCGCCTGTTCCACCGGCAGCAGTTCCTGAGCAGCAGATCCGCCTAGTCCGGAAGGATTCCCATGTCTGAGAACCATGATGCGATCGTCACAGACGCCAAGTCGGAGGACGGCGGCGGCTGCCCGGTCGCGCACGAGCGCGCCCCCCACCCGACCCAGGGCGGCGGCAACCGCCAGTGGTGGCCGGAGCGGCTCAACCTGAAGATCCTGGCCAAGAACCCGGCCGTGGCCAACCCGTTCGGCGAGGACTTCGACTACGCCGCGGAGTTCGAGAGCCTCGACCTCGCGGCCGTCAAGCGGGACATCGCCGAGGTGCTGACGACCTCGCAGGACTGGTGGCCGGCCGACTTCGGCCACTACGGCCCGTTCATGATCCGGATGGCGTGGCACAGCGCGGGCACGTACCGGATCAGCGACGGACGCGGCGGCGCCGGGGCCGGGCAGCAGCGCTTCGCGCCGCTCAACAGCTGGCCGGACAACGGCAACCTCGACAAGGCCCGCCGCCTGCTGTGGCCGGTCAAGAAGAAGTACGGCCGCAAGATCTCCTGGGCCGACCTGCTGATCCTCACCGGCAACGTGGCCCTGGAGTCGATGGGCTTCACCACCTTCGGCTACGCCGGCGGCCGCGAGGACGCCTGGGAACCCGACGAGGACGTCTACTGGGGCCCCGAGTCCACCTGGCTCGGCGACCAGCGCTACACCGGCGACCGTGAGCTGGAGAACCCGCTGGCCGCGGTCCAGATGGGCCTCATCTACGTCAACCCCGAGGGCCCCAACGGCAACCCCGACCCGCTCGCCGCGGCCCGCGACATCCGCGAGACCTTCCGCCGCATGGCGATGAACGACGAGGAGACCGCCGCCCTGATCGTGGGCGGCCACACCTTCGGCAAGACCCACGGCGCGGGCCCGGCCGACAACGTCGGCCCCGACCCCGAGGCCGCCCCGATCGAGCAGATGGGCCTCGGCTGGCGCAACAGCTTCGGCACCGGCAAGGGCGGCGACGCGATCACCAGCGGCCTTGAGGGCATCTGGACGGACACCCCCACGACCTGGGACAACAGCTTCCTGGAGATCCTGTACGGCTACGAGTGGGAGCTGTTCGAGAGCCCCGCCGGCGCCAACCAGTGGCGGCCGAAGGACGGCGCCGGGGCCGGCACCGTCCCCGACGCCCACGACCCGGCCAGGCGGCACGCCCCGACGATGCTGACGACCGACCTGTCGCTGCGCGTGGACCCGATCTACGAGCAGATCACCCGCCGCTGGCTGGAGCACCCCGACGAGCTCGCCGACGCCTTCGCCCGCGCGTGGTTCAAGCTGACCCACCGCGACATGGGCCCGGTCGCGCGCTACCTCGGCCCGGAGGTCCCGTCCGAGACGCTGCTGTGGCAGGACCCGCTGCCCGCGGTGACGCACGAGCTCGTCGACGCGGCCGACGTCGCCGCCCTCAAGGAGCAGATCCTCGCCTCGGGGCTGTCGGTGTCGGAGCTGGTGTCCACCGCGTGGGCGTCGGCCTCCTCCTTCCGGGGCAGCGACAAGCGCGGCGGCGCCGACGGCGGACGCCTCCGCCTGCAGCCGCAGAGCGCGTGGGAGGTCAACGACCCCGACCGTCTGGCGACCGTCCTGGGCACTTTGGAGGGCATTCAGAAGGCGTTCAACGGCGCCCAGGCCGGCGGCAAGCAGATCTCGCTGGCCGACCTGATCGTGCTCGGCGGGTGCGCGGGCGTCGAGCGGGCCGCCAAGGAGGCCGGCTTCGACGTCCAGGTGCCCTTCACGCCGGGACGGGCCGACGCCACGCAGGAGCAGACCGACGTGGAGTCGTTCGCCGCGCTGGAGCCGGCCGCCGACGGCTTCCGCAACTACCTCGGCAAGGGCAACCGCCTGCCGGCCGAGTACCTGCTGCTCGACCGGGCCAACCTGCTGACGCTGAGCGCGCCGGAGATGACCGTCCTGGTGGGCGGCCTGCGCGTGCTGGGCGCCAACCACCGGCAGTCGACGCTCGGCGTCCTCACCACGACCCCCGGGACGCTGACCAACGACTTCTTCGTCAACCTGCTCGACCTGGGCACGACGTGGCACTCGACGCAGGACGCCAACGTCTTCGAGGCCCGCGACGCCGCCACGGGCGAGGTGCGCTGGACCGGCACCCGCGCCGACCTCGTCTTCGGCGCGAACTCCGAGCTGCGCGCGGTCGCGGAGGTCTACGCGAGCGACGACGCGAAGGAGAAGTTCGTCCGTGACTTCGTCGCGGCGTGGGACAAGGTCATGAACCTCGACCGGTTCGACCTGGCCTGAGCCTGACCGGACCGCCCGGGGCGTTCCGCCCCGGGCCGTTAGGCGGTGAGCAGGGCGTGGGCGGTGACGCGCAGGTCGGCCACGGCCGCCGCCGCCCGCGCGGTGCCGAAGGCGGGGTCGCATAGGCGTTGTTCCAGGTCGGCCAGCACCACGACGACGTGCAGGTCGAGCACCCGCAGACGTTCCTGCGTCAGGCCGGGCAGCCGCCGCCGCAGCAGGCCGGACAGCTCGCCGACACCGGGATGGTGGTCGCCGGAGTAGGGCCAGGACCGGTAGGCGCCCGACAGCACGTACCGGCTGGTGAAGCGCAGGTACCAGCTCGCGCCGCCGTGGGTGAGCACGTGCTCGGCGAGCGGGGCGAGGTAGGCCCGGAGCAGGGCGGGAAGATCCTCCTCCAGGCCGCGGGCGCGCAGGTCGTCGATCAGCTCGCGGCGGCGGTGGCTGAGGGGGGTCATGCGGTGGGCGTACAGGGCGTCGATCAGGCCGGCCTTGCCGTCGAAGTGGTACTGGACCGCCGAATGGTTGCCCTGCCCGGCCGCGACGGCGATCTCCCGGAGCGAGACGTCGAGACCGCGCTCGGCGAAGAGCCGTTCGGCCGCCAGGAGAATTTTCTCTTTGGCCTGCATTCCCACCTTTTCCGGATCGCCGAGGTATCGTCGCGGATTAAGACAACCCGTCTTACTCTTGTGCCGTCTGCTGTCCAAGACCGTACGCCTGTCCTGGCGGGAGCCTCGCCGTGACCGCAGAACCGGGCTTCCGCCGGGCCGGCCGCCCACCGGACCGCGCTCCACGCCGACTGACGGCCCTTCCCGCGGGACGGGGTGGCGGGTGATGGTGTGGTCCGAAATCGGCCGGTACCTGGGACGTCATGCCTGGTTGGCTGGTTCGCCGTAGATCATTCCCTGTCCGGAACGGAACCATGGCAACCACCACCCTCGCCCCGCCGCGCCCGCCGCTGATCTCCTGGCTCGCGGTCGCCTCGATCACCCTGGGCATCTTCGCCATCGTCACCAGCGAGATCCTGCCCATCGGCCTGCTGACCACCATCGGCGCCGACTTCCGCGTCAGCGACGGCACCGCCGGGCTGACCATGACGCTGCCCGGGTTCGTCGCCGCGGTCGCGGCCCCCGTCCTGACCGTGGCCACCGGCCGCCTGGACCGCCGCGTGATGCTCTGCGTCCTGATGGTGGTGCTGGCCGCCGCCGACGTCCTGGCGGCCGTGGCCGGGGCCTACTGGGTCGTGCTGGTCTCGCGGGTGCTCGTCGGCCTCACCATCGGCGGCTTCTGGTCGATCGCGGCGGGGCTGGCGTCCCGGCTGGTGCCGCCGCCCGCCGTGGGCGCCGCCACGGCCCTGATCTTCTCGGCCGTGCCGCTGGGCTCGGTGCTCGGGGTGCCGGCCGGAACCCTCATCGGCCACCTGGCGGGCTGGCGGACGGCGTTCCTGGTGCTGGCCGGGCTGGCCGTGCTCGTGCTGCTCGCGCTGCTGGCCCTGCTGCCGCCGCTGCCCGCCCGTCAGGTCACCGGCCCGCGCGTCCTGCTGGACCTGCTGCGCCTGCACGGCACCAGGATCGCCCTGCTGGCCACGTTCCTCGTCGTGCTGGCGCACTTCGGCACCTACACCTACGTCACCCCGTTCCTGGAGCACGTCACCCGGCTGCCCCCGGCCGCCGTCAGCGCCGTCCTGCTGGCGTACGGCGCGGCGGGGATCGCGGGCAACTTCCTGGCGGGCCGGGCCGTGGCCACCGGCCCGCGCCTGGCCTTCGCCGTCTGCGGCGGCCTGATCGCGGCGGCCACCGTACTGCTGCCCCTGGCCGGCACCTCGCAGGCGGGCGCGGTCGTGCTGCTGGTGCTGTGGGGGCTGGCCTACGGGGGAGTGCCGGTCTGCTCCCAGGCGTGGTTCCTGCGGGCCGCGCCCGGCACGCCGGAGGCCGCGACCGTCATCTTCACCTCGTCGTTCCAGGCGACCTTCGCCCTGGGCGCGCTCCTGGGCGGCGTGATCGTCGACGCCTTCTCGGTGTCGGTCGTGATGGTCGCCGGCGGGCTGGTCGCGCTGGTGATGGCGGTGTCGTTCTCCTGGCTCACCCGTCCCCGCCGGGCCGCATGATCGTGGCGGGGACGGGCGGTCAGCCGTCGAGGTGGTCGCGCAGCGCGTCGAGGCGGCCGTCCCAGTCGCTCGCCAGCGCGGCCAGGAACTGCTGGGCCACCTGCATCGGGGCCGAGCGCAGCCGGTAGCGCACACGACGGCGCTCGCCCGGCTCGGCCGTCACCAGCCCCGCCTCGGCCAGCAGCGTCAAATGCTTGGCGATCGCCTGCCGGGTGATCGGCAGGCGGGCGGCCAGGTCGGTCGCCGTGGCCGGGCCCCGGGAGGCCAGCGCGGCCAGGATGGCGCGCCGGCTCGGGTCGGCCAGGGCGACGAAGACCTGCTCGGCCACCGCCTCGATGTCAGGCGGCGTCAAGGTGCCCGGCCAGCTCGCCCAGCTCGCTCGCCCACCCCTCGGTGTGGGCGTCGTACGCCTTGCGGTGGTGGTCGTCCGGCAGCTGGGCGAAGCCGGTCTCGACGACGGTCAGCCGCGTGCCCGTGCCGGCCGGTTCGAGGGTGAACTCGACGTACGTGCGGCGCGGGTCGTCCTCCGGCATGCCGAAGACCGGCCAGGTGAAGCCGAACACCGACGGCTCCTCCACGCGCTCCACGCGCAGGTCGACCGCGTGCCCCTGGCTCCAGCTCATCCGCGCCGGCCCGCCGGGACGCAGCTCGATCGCCGCCTCCTGGCCGAACCAGGCGGCCAGCCCCTCGGGGGTGGTGAGCGCGGCCCACACCTTGCCGGGCGCGTGGGCCAGCTCGACGGTCCGCTCGATACGATCAGGGAATCCCATGAAGACCTCCATATGCAGCAGGAAAAGGTTGCCACACCTTGCGGCGACCGGGTGACGGTCACTGCTCCGGCCGCGGGTGCCGGCGCAGGCCGTACGCGATGAGGGCGACGGCGGCGAGCGTCACCGCGACGTCCACCAGCAGCGCCAGGCGGATGCCGGTCAGGTCCCCGCCGCGCGTGGCGGCGACGGCGCCGAGGAGCGGGATGCCGACGGTGATGGCCACCTGCTGCGTCATCGACGTCAGGCCGGTCGCCAGCCCCTGCTCCTCGTCCGGCAGGCCCGAGGTCCCGGTGACGGTGTAGGCGACGATCGCGGTGACGTGTCCGAAGAAGCCGACGAACAGCGCGGGGACCAGCACCGCGAGCGCCGTCCAGCCGGTCCCGAGCAGGACGGTGGGAAGCGTCGCCAGAGCCTGGACCGTCATGCCCGCGACCAGCACCAGGCGGCTGCCGAAGCGCCCGACGAACCGCCCGGCGATCACTCCGGCGCCCACCGACGCCAGCCCGGGGAGCCCGAACACCAGGCCCGTGGCCAGCGGCGACAGCCCCAGGACGCGTTGCAGGTACAGCGTCACCAGGAAGATCATGGCCGGCTCCATGGTGAAGATCACGAACCCGGCGAAGTTGCCCCACTTCACCGTGGGCCGCCGCAGGATGCGCACCGGCGCGAGCGGCGCCGGCGAGCGCAGCTCGATCATCCAGAACGCGCCCAGCAGCACCACGCCCACGACCGCCGCCACCAGGTCGGTCTCGACGGCCGCGTAGATCACGGCCAGCAGGCCGCCGGTCACGGTGACCGCGCCGGGCAGGTCCAGCCGCACCCGCTCCGGCAGCACGCTCTCGCGGATCAGGAACGGCGCCAGCAGCACGATCGCCACCGCGACCGGCACGTTGAACAGGAACGCCGCCCGCCAGCTCAGCAGGCTGACCAGGGCGCCGCCGAGCAGCGCGCCGACGGTGAACCCGCCGGACAGCAGGGCGCCGTTCAGCCCCAGGACGCGGGCGCGCAGCGGGCCCTCCTTGAAGGTGGTGGTGAGCAGCGACAACGCGGCGGGGATCGTCATCGCCGTGGCCAGGCCCTGCAGCACGCGGGCGGTCAGGAGCGTCCCCGGCCCGCCGGCGAAGCCGCCGAGGAGGGAGGCCCCGGCCAGCACGACCATGCCGGCGAGGAACAACTTCCGGCGGCCGAACAGGTCCGCCGTCCGGCCGAACACGAGGGTGAACCCGGCCGCCGGCAGCGCGTACGCCGAGGCGATCCAGGGCCACTGGGCCGGGCTCAGCCCGACGCCCGCGCCGGCCTGGGGGAGGGCGACGTTCAAGATCGAGAAGTCGACCGCCAGCATGAAGCCGGCGCCGAGCAGGACGAACGCGATCAACCGCTGCCTGGTGTCGAGGCGTGGCGGGGTGGTCTCAATGGTCGCGACAGGAACACTCATGGCGGCCTCCAGCTAGTAGCAACCGAACGGTTGCCACGTTATGGCAACCACTTGGTTGCGTCAATGGCGGGCGGTTGGCGGCGAACTTCCGTTTTCCGGAACGGTGGTCTAACCTTCGGAACATGCCCGACAGCGACGCCAGGCTCGTGGGAGCCGACCGCGTGCTGGCCGTGCTGGCCGAGCTCGCCCGGCACCCCGACGGGATCGGCCTGGAGGAGATGGCCCGCGCGGTGTCCAGCCCGAAGCCGACCGCCCACCGCGCCCTGGCCGCGCTGCGCCGCGCCGGGTTCGCCGTCCAGAACGGCCACGGCCGCTACGTGCTCGGCGACGAGTTCCTGCGCATGGCCTTCGCCCACCACGAGGCCCGGCCCGACCACGTCCGCGTCACCCCGATCCTCAAGGCGCTGTGCGACCGCTACGGCGAGACCGTGCACTACGCGGTGCTGGAGGGCGCGTCGGTGGTCTACCGGTCCAAGCTCGACCCGCCGTCCGGCGCGGTGCGGCTGACCTCGGTCGTAGGCGGGCGCAACCCGGCCCACTGCACCGGCGTCGGCAAGGTGCTGCTGGCCGAGACCCTGCGGGACGAGGCCGCGGTGCGCGCCTGGGTGGGCGACCGGCGGCTGGAACGGCCCACCGAGCGCTCGATCGGCACCGCCGAGGAGCTGCACGCCGAGCTGGAGCGCGTCCGCGAGCAGGGCTACGCGGCCGACGACCAGGAGAACGAGCCGGGCGTCAACTGCGTGGCGGTCCCGGCGTACCTGACCTCGCCCACCGTGCCGAGCGGCGCGATCAGCATCAGCGGCCTGGCCTACCGCACGCCCCTGCGAACGCTCGTGGACGACGTGCCGGCCATCCGCGCGCTCGCCGCCGGACAGCACCTTCCCTGATCACCACCGAACTGGAGAGAATCCCTTGTACCTGATGCGCATCGGCGCGCCCGGCGCCGAGAAGCCGGTCGTCCGCGTCGACGACGACCACTACGTCGACGTCTCCGACCTCACCCCCGACTTCGACGAGCGCTTCTTCGCCGCGGGCGGCCCCGCCCGGCTCGCCGACCGGGTCGCCGCCGGCCCGCGGCAGGCGTTCGCCGGCGAGCGGGTCGGCGCGCCGATCGCCCGCCCGCACCAGATCCTGTGCATCGGCCTGAACTACAGCGACCACGCCGCCGAGACCGGCCAGGCCGTCCCCGCCGAGCCGATCCTGTTCACCAAGTCGCCCAACACCCTGGTCGGCCCGCACGACGACGTGCGCATCCCGCGCGGCGCCACCAAGACCGACTGGGAGGTGGAGCTCGGCATCGTGATCGGCCGCCGCACCTCCTACCTGGACTCGCCGGAACAGGCCAGGGACGCGATCGCCGGCTACTGCGTGGTCAACGACGTCAGCGAGCGCGCCTTCCAGATGGAACGCGGCGGCCAGTGGAGCAAGGGCAAGTCGGCCGAGACGTTCAACCCGGCCGGCCCCTGGCTGGTCACCCCCGACGAGCTCGCCGACGTCCGCGATCTGGGCATGTGGCTGGACGTCAACGGCGTACGCCGCCAGACCGGCAGCACCAAGACGATGATCTTCGACCCGTACGTCATCGTCCACCACCTGAGCCAGTTCATGGTGCTGGAGCCCGGCGACCTGATCAACACCGGCACCCCGCCCGGCGTCGGCATGGGCCACGACCCGCAGATCTGGCTGCGGCCCGGCGACGTGATGGAGCTCGGCATCGACGGGCTCGGCAGCCAGCGCCAGCGGGTCGTGGAGCCCCGGTAGTGCGGGCACTCGTCCTGACCGGGCCGGGCGCGGCCGAGGTCCAGGAGGTCGAGCCCCCCTCCGCCGGGCCCGGCCAGGTGGTCGTGGACGTCGAGCGCGCCGGCGTCTGCGGCACCGACATGGAGCTGTTCAGCGGCGAGATGAGCTACCTGCGCACCGGCCGCTCCCGCTACCCGCTGCGCCCCGGCCACGAGTGGTGCGGGCGCGTCGCTGAGCTGGGCCAGGGCGTGGACCCGTCGTGGCTGGGACGGCGGGTCGTCGGCGACACCATGCTCGGCTGCGGGCGCTGCGACCGCTGCCGCCAGGGCCGCCACCACGTGTGCCCCGACCTGGCCGAGCTCGGCATCAGCGGGGGCGCCGCGGGGGCGCTGGCCGAGCGGCTGGCCGTCCCGGTCGCGGCGCTCCACGCGCTGCCCGATACGGTGGACGCGACCTTGGGCGCGCTGGTCGAGCCCGGTGGCAACGCCTTACGCGCCGTCCGCGCGGCGGGGCTGGAGGCGGGGGAGCGGTTGCTGGTTCTGGGCACGGGCACGATCGGCCTGCTGGCCGCGCTGTTCGCGCGCGCCGGCGGCGCCGAGGTGCACCTCATGGGCCGCGCCGAGCCCGACCTGCGCCCGGCCGCGGAGCTGGGCTTCCGGCACGCCTGGACGCGGGCGACGCTGCCCGCCCTGCCCTGGCACGCCGTCCTCGACGCCACCAACGCCGCCGAGCTGCCCGCGTTCGCCCTCGACCTGGCCGAACCCGCCCGCCGCGTCGTCTACATCGGCCTGGCCGGCACGCCGTCCACGCTCGACACCCGCGACCTGGTGCTCAAGGACGTCACCGCGGTCGGCGTCCTGGGCGGCTCGGCGGGCCTGGCCGGGACCATCGACGCCTTCGCCGGCGGCGCGGTGGACGCCCGTCCGCTGGTGGCCGCCACGGTCGGGCTGGCGGACACGGCCGGCGTCCTGGCCGGACGGCGGCCGTCCGGCGCCGGCCCGGGACCCAAGATCCACATCGACCCCCGGCAATGAACCTGGAAGAGAGCACGAGCATGACCCACCGTGAACCGCGACGGCTGAACGCGCCGGACGCCGCCGTCCTGGCGGCGGTCGAGACGGCCGTCCCGGGGATCACCCGCGCCCGCGCGAGCGACCGGCTCGGCATGGCCCACGACGCCTCCCACTACCTGCTGACCCCGCAGGCCGTGCTGGTGGCCGAGAGCGCCGGCCAGGTCGCCGCGCTGCTGCGCACCGGCCTGCCGCTGACCTTCCGCTCGGGGGGCACCAGCCTGAGCGGCCAGGGCGTCAGCGAGCACCTGCTCGTGGACACCCGCCGGCACTTCCGCTCGATCGAGGTCCTCGACGGCGGCGCCCGGGTACGGGTCCAGCCCGGCGCGGTGCTGCGGCAGGTCAACGCCCGCCTGGCCCCGTACGGGCGCAAGCTCGGCCCCGACCCGGCCAGCGAGTCGGCCTGCACGATCGGCGGCGTCGTGGCCAACAACTCCAGCGGCATGACCTGCGGCACGCACGCCAACACCTACCGGACGCTGGAGTCGATGACGCTGGTGCTGCCGAGCGGCACCGTCGTCGACACCGGCGCCCCCGACGCCGACGAGCGGCTGCGCGCCCTGGAACCCGACCTCGCGGCCGGCCTGGAACGGCTGCGCGACCGCGTCCGCGGCAACCCCGACTCGGTGCGCCGCGTCCAGGCCCAGTTCGCGCTGAAGAACACCATGGGCTACGGCCTGAACAGCTTCCTCGACCACGACGGCCCCGCGCAGCTCCTCGCCCACCTGGTCATCGGCAGCGAGGGCACCCTCGGCTTCGTCGCCGAGGCCGTCTTCCGCACCGTCCCCGCCCACCGCCTGGCCGCCACCGGCCTGCTCGTCTTCCCGACGCTGCGGGAGGCGATGGCCACGATGCCGGAGCTGGTGGAGGCCGGGCCCGCCGCCGTCGAGCTGCTGGACGCCGAGTCCCTGCGCGTCGCCCAGACCGACCCCAAGGCCGACGACACGCTGCGCGCGCTGGCCGTCGCCGAGCACGCCGCGCTGCTGATCGAATGGCAGGAGCCCGACGCCGAGCTGCTCACCGAGCGCGAGCAGGCCGCCGAGCGGCTCTTCGCCGGGCTGCGCCTGGCCGCCCCCGCCCGGCTGAGCAGGGAGGCCGGCGGCCGGGCCGCGCTGTGGCACATCCGCAAGGGCCTGTACGCCACCGTCGCCGGCGCCCGCCCCAGCGGCACGACCGCCCTGCTGGAGGACGTCGCCGTCCCCGTGCCCGCCCTGGCCGACCTGTGCGACGACCTGACCCGCCTGTTCGCCGAGCACCGCTACGAGCGCAGCGTCGTCTTCGGCCACGCCAAGGACGGCAACCTGCACTTCATGCTCAACGAGCGCTTCGCCACCGACCTAGACCGCTACGCCGAGTTCACCGAGGACATGGTCGAGGCCGTCCTGGCCAGGGGCGGCACGCTGAAGGCCGAGCACGGCACCGGCCGCGTCATGGCGCCGTTCGTGCGCCGCCAGTACGGCGACGAGCTGTACGAGGTGATGCGCGAGGTCAAACGCCTGTGCGACCCGGCCGGCACGCTCAACCCCGGCGTCGTCCTCACCGACGACCCCGAGGCCCACCTGCGCGACCTCAAGACCGTCGTGACCGTCGAGCCCGAGGTCGACCGCTGCGTCGAGTGCGGCTACTGCGAGCCGGTCTGCCCCAGCCGCGACCTGACCACCACCCCGCGCCAGCGCATCGTGCTGCGCCGCGAGCTGGCCGCGGCGCGGGCGGCCGGCGACGACGCGCTGGCCCGCGAGCTGGAGGACGCCTACGCCTACGACGCCGTCGACACCTGCGCCGTGGACGGCATGTGCGCCACCGCCTGCCCGGTCCTCATCAACACCGGCGACCTGACCAAACGCCTGCGCGCCGAGCGCCACGGCCGCGCCGCCCGCCGGGCCTGGACGAGCGCCGCCCGCCACTGGGACGGCGTCACCCGCGCGATGAACCTGGCCCTCGACACCGCCGCCGCCGTCCCGCCCGCGCTCCCGGAGGCCGCCTCCCGGGCCGCCCGCGCCCTGGCCGGCGCGGACGACGTCCCGAGCTGGAGCCGCGACCTGCCGCGCGGCGGGACCAGGCGCCGCCCGTCCCCGGCCGGGGGCGCCGACGCCGTCTACCTGCCGTCCTGCCTGAACACCCTGTTCGCCCCGGCGGACGGCGGCCCCGGCGTGATGACCGCCTTCCAGCGCCTGGCCGCCCGCGCTGGGCTGACGCTGCACGTCCCGGAGAAGATCGCGAGCCTGTGCTGCGGCACCCCGTGGTCGTCCAAGGGCTTCGCCGGGGGCCAGCAGGCCATGGGCGAGCGCGTCGGGGACGTGCTCGCGCGAGCCACCGACGGCGGCCGCCTGCCCGTGGTCAGCGACGCCGCCTCCTGCACCGAGGGCTACGCCCACCTGGTGCCCGGCCTCCAGGTGGTCGACGCGGTCGCCTTCACCGCCGAGCACGTCCTGCCCCGCCTGCCCGAGGCGCGCCGCCTGCCGTCGCTGGCGCTCCACCCGACCTGCTCCTCCACCCGCCTCGGCCTGGACGCCGCCGTCGCCCGCGTCGCCGAGGCGGTCGCCGAGAAGGTGGTGATCCCGGACGGGTGGCAGTGCTGCGCCTTCGCCGGCGACCGCGGCCTGCTGCACCCCGAGCTGACCGCCTCGGCCACCCGCGCCGAGGCCGCCTCCGTGGCCGAGGCGGGCTGCGCCGCCCACGCCTCGGTCAACCGCACCTGCGAGCTGGGCCTGACCCGCGCCACCGGCCAGACCTACCGGCATCTCCTGGAGCTCCTCGACGAAGCGACCGCCTGAGAGGGGCGCGCTTTACACCGATGGTCAATAAGATCGTCGCTGTTGCGAAGATCCGGCGATCGGGAGCACGATGAGCGACCCCGGCGGTTTCGGCCCCCTGGAGATGGACGAGCACGAGCGGATCGGTCCCTACCGGATCGTGGGCCGGATGGGCGCGGGCGGCATGGGCGTCGTCCACGCGGGGGTCGCGCCCGACGGCTTACGGGTCGCGGTCAAGGTCATCCATCCGGGGCTGGCCGCCGACCCGCACTTCCACGACCGGTTCGTCCGCGAGGTGGAGGTGTTGTCGCGGGTGCGCGGGCGGTGCACGGTCGCGGTCCTGTCCGCCGACACCGCCGCCTCGCCGCCGTGGCTGGCCACCGAGTTCGTGCCCGGCCCGACGCTGACCGAGCACGTACGCGACCACGGGCCGCTGCCGCCGGACGACCTGGTCGCGTTCGGGGTGGACATCGCCGAGGCGCTCACCGACATCCACCGGGCCGGGATCGTCCATCGCGACCTCAAGCCCGGCAACGTGATCCTGGCCGCGTCCGGGGCGAAGGTGCTCGACTTCGGCATCGCCCGCGCCCTCGACGAGAGCGGGCTGACCGGCACCGGCGCGCTCATCGGCTCGCCCGGCTGGATCAGCCCCGAGCAGTACCGGGGCGACCAGGCCGACGCCGCCGCCGACGTCTTCGCCTGGGGCGCGCTGATGGCCTACGCCGCGACCGGGCGGCCGCCGTTCGGCACCGGGGCGCCCGACGTGCTCGCCTACCGCGTCATGAGCGTCGATCCCGATCTGTCCGGGGTGCCCGAGGGCGTGCGCGACCTGGTCCGGATGGCGCTGGCCAAGGACAGGGCGGCGCGTCCCGGGGCGGAGGAACTGCTCGCCGCGCTCCGGTCGGGCACGCTCCTCCTGCCGCGCCCCCCGTCCGGCACGCTCCCCCTGACGCCGCCGCCGCCTCCGCCCGGCACACTGCCCCTGACGCCGCCCCCGTCTGGCGGGCGGGGACCGCTGACGCCGCCGTCGTCCGGGGGGCGGGCGCAGCTGTGGCCGGTGGCGGCCGCCGTGGTCGCGGTCGTCGCGGTCGTGGCCGTCGGCGCGGCGTTCGCGCTGAACGCGGCCGGCACGCCGGAGGCGCTGCAGTCCCCGGACGACGGGCCCACCACCTCCTCCTACACCGACCCGCCCGCCACCTCCGCGGACCCGGACCCGACGGACACCCCCGAGGAGAGCGAGACCCCCGAGGAGAGCCACACCCCGGAGGACACCCCGACCGAGACCGACACCCCGGAGGAGACGCCCGAGGAGACGCCCGAGGAGACGCCCACCAAGAGCAGGCCCCGCACGTTGCCGTGCGCCTCCTCGGGCTCGATCCTGCGCGAGGCCGCCGCGCTGAACGGCGGCAGTCTCCCGCAGGACGCCGTGGTCGCGCGCAAGCGCTGCGTCGGCTCCTGGGTCGCCGCGGAGCTCGACTCCCCGAGCGTCGGCGGCATCGACCTGATCGCCCGGCGCGACGCCACGCGGTTCCTCGACGCCGACATCGGCAGCAACTTCTGCTCCCAGCAGGGCCGCCCGGCGTTGCTGGCGAGCGCGCCCGCCTCGATCAAGAGCTTCCTGTGCCCCCAGGGGTTCGGCTGACCCCGTCCGCGTGCCTTCCGCCCCCCACCGGCGGGAGGCACGCGCCCCCGGTCAGACGGCGTCCGTGCAGACCTGGGAGCCCGTCCCCGCGGCGCGGCGGACGCGCGCAGGCTCGACGCAGGCCCGCGCCGGGACGCTGGGCGCGTACACCTGGTCGGAGTAGATGACCCCGGTGCCCTCGTCGCCGCCCGAATACTGGGTGAGGCTCTTGTCGTCGTAGCCGGCCGAGCGGCCGACCGGCGTGCGCTCCACCCACACGTTGTAGTGCCTGCCCTGCCCCTGCTTGGTGAACCTGGCCCAGTTGACCTGGCAGGTACGGCCCCGGCCGGGGCCGTACCGCAGTTCGAGGTAGCCGTCGAAGGCCTGGACGCGCCTGGACGCCACGGTGTAGGACCCGGCGTTGCAGCCCGTCAGCGCCGGGTCCTTGCCGTCGCAGGCCGTGCCGGAGCAGCTTCGGGCGGCCGCCCGGCCGTTCGCGGGGCCGTCGTCCGCGGCCGCCCCCGTGAACGGGAACAGGGCCAGGGCCGCCACCGCCAGCACGGCCGCCGTCCGGTGTGATCGCATGCCGCCACCTCCAGGGAGAGTTCGGGTTCGTCGGCACGATTGTGGACCGGGCGGCGGGCCCGGGTCTGTCATGCGGCCTGTGGTGCGTTGGCGGGACCTCATTCGCCGGACGGGAGCGGGATGCGCACCGACACCAGCGTCCCCTCGCCGGGAGCGGTCTCGACGTCGGCGCTGCCGCCCACCGCGCGGCCCGCTGCCGACGGCCTGCCGCACGACCTCCTCCAGGGCGGCCACGACGTCCTCGGCCGGATCGCCGTCGTCGCCGCGCAGGAAGGCGCGCAGCCACTGCGACTCCTCCGCCACCCGCGCCCTGACCGAGGCGTCGGCGATCCAGCCGTCGCGGGTCAGCGCCTCCATCGCCCATCCGGCGGCCCACCTGGGCATGGGTGAAGCCCTGGGCGATGTAGGACAGGGTCTCCTCCTACCGGGCCGACAGACGGGGACGGACCTCGGCGTCCTCGGCGTCCTCACCGTCCTCGTCCCGGCGGGCGGGCGGGTGGCGTCGTCCAGCTCGCTCTGCAGGATGTCGGCCAGGCCCGCCGAGAGGTAGAAGCCGCCCGCGGCCACCGTGCGCATGGCGGCGACGATGAGCTCGGAGGGGGCGTCCTTGGTGACGTAGCCGTTGGCCCCGCCGCGGATCGCCGCCAGCACGTCGGCGGGCCGTCCCGAGGCCGACACGATGAGGACCCGCGTGACGGCCGCCAGCTCCTTGACCGCGGCCAGGCAGGGCCGGTCCTCGGCCAGGTAGAGGTCGAGGATCAGCACGTCGTACCCGGCGTCGAAGCCGCGCAGGTCCTCGACGGACGAGCCCCGCAGCACCACCTTCAGGTCCTCGTGCCGGTGAAGGAGGTACTCCAGCCCATGGCGGATCAGCTCGTGGTCGTCGATCACGGCGATCCGGATCACGTCTTGCTCCGCGGCAGGCTGCGAACGTGGTGACATGTCAACAACGGTGATCAGAAGTGCACGGGACCGGCAAGTCCCGCAAAACCACTACAAGTTCGTAGTGTAGATCATCAATCCTGTGGTGCACGGGCCTTCGCGCGGTAGCCGTCGGTGGCCCTGACGAGCTCGTGCAGCGTGCCCGGTTCGGCGCCGCCGTGGCCGGCGTCCTCGACGATCCGCAGCTCGGCCTCCGGCCAGGCGCGGTGCAGCTCCCAGGCGGCGTCGGGCGGCGTCTTCATGTCGTAGCGGCCGTTGACGATGACGCAGGGGACGTGCCGGATCGCCGCCACGTCGAGCAGCTCGCCCTCCTCCAGGAAGCAGCGCTGCGTGAAGTAGTGCGCCTCGATCCGGGCGAAGCCCAGCACCTCCCGGTCCTCCAGGGGCGGGGGAGCGGCGGGCAGCAGCGTGTTGGCCGCCAGCTCCCAGGCCGCCCACGCCCGCGCCGCCGGCAGGTGCACCTCCGGGTCCGGGTCGAACAGGCGGCGGTGGTAGGCGGCGAGCAGGTCGTCCCGCTCGGCCTCCGGGATCGCGTCGCGGAAGGCCGCCCACTCCGCAGGGAACAGCCGGGCCGCCCCCGAGCCGGTGAACGCCCACGCCTCGTCGGCCGCGCTCGCCAGGTAGACGCCGCGCAGCACCAGCTCGGTCACCCGGTGCGGGTGCCGGCGCGCGTAGGCCAGGGCCAGGGTCGTCCCCCACGAGCCGCCGAACACCTGCCAGCGGTCGATCCCGAGCCGCCGCCTGAGCAGTTCCATGTCCGCGACCAGGTGCCAGGTCGTGTTGGCCGCCAGTGACACCCCGGGGTCGCCGGCGTGCGGCCGGCTGCGCCCGCAGTTGCGCTGGTCGAACAGGACGATCCGGTAGGCGCCGGGGTCGAAGAAGCGGCGCTGCACCGGCAGCAGGCCGCCGCCGGGGCCGCCGTGCAGGAGGACGACCGGCTTGCCGTCGGGGTTGCCGCAGGTCTCCCAGTAGATCTCGTTGCCGTCGCCGACGTCGAGCAGACCGGTCTCGTAGGGCTCGACGGGCGGGTAGAACGTCATCAGCGTCATGGCTACCAGACCTACTCGCCCGGGACGCCCGGCGCGCGGCAGATCTACAATGTAAAGGCGGCCAGTTCGGTCAGCGTGCGGCGGACCAGCCGGGCGGCCAGGACCGGTTTGAACCCGTTGTGCCGCAGCGGACGGGCGCCGTCCAGGGCCAGGCTCGCGGCCCGCTCGAAGGAGGCCGTGTCCGGCGGCGCGCCGGTCAGCAGGTCCTCGGCCGCGCGGGCGCGCCACGGCTTGTGCGCCACCCCGCCGAGCGCGACCCGCGCGTGCGCGATCCGGCCGTCCTCGACGTGCAGCAGCACGGCCGTGCTCACCAGCGCGAACGCGAACCCGGCCCGGTCCCTGACCTTGGCGTAGGCCCCGCGTCCCGGCGGCTCGGGCGGCAGGTCCACGCTCGTGACCAGTTCGCCGTCCCGCAGCACGGTCTCCACCTGCGGCGTCGCGCCGGGCAGGAGGTGGAAGCCGCTGAACGGGACGCTTCGCGCGCCCTCGGGCCCCGTCAGGTTGACGGTCGCGTCGAGGACGGCCAGGGCCACGCACATGTCCGACGGGTGGACGGCCACGCAGCTCGGGCTCGCCCCCAGCACGGCGTGCGCGCGGTTGAAGCCCTCCAGCGCGTCGCAGCCCGCGCCGGGCGTGCGCTTGTTGCAGGCGGCGTCGGTGTCGTAGAAGTAGCGGCAGCGCGTACGTTGCAGCAGGTTGCCGCCCACGGTCGCCCGGTTGCGCAACTGCGGCGAGGCACCCGCCAGGATGGCGCGGGCGAGCACCGGATACCGCCGCCGCACCCGTGCGTCGGCCGCGACCTGCGTGTTGCCGGCCAGCGCGCCGAGCCGCAGGCCGCCGCCGGGCAGGTCCTCGACGGCCGACAGCGGCAGGCGCGAGATGTCCACGACCCTGGCCGGGCGCTCGACGTCCTCCCGCAGGAGGTCGACCAGGTTCGTCCCGCCGGCCAGGTAGCGGGCCGGGCCGTCGGCCGAGGCCATCGCGACGGCCTCCGCCACGCTCGCCGCGCGCAGGTAGGCGAACTCCCTCACGTCGCGGCCACCTCCCTGATGGCGGCGGCGATGTGGGGGTACGTCCCGCACCGGCACACGTTGCCCGCCATGCGCTCGCCGAGCTCGGCGTCGGTCAGTTCCCCCGGGGGAGCGGTCAGGTCGGGCGTCGCGGCGCTGGGCACGCCGTCCCGGAGCTCGGTCAACAGGCCGACGACCGAGCAGACCTGGCCGGGCGTGCAGTAGCCGCACTGCAGGGCGTCGTGCCGGACGAACGCCTCCTGCACCCGCGCGCCCAGCTCGTCGCCGGCCAGGCCCTCGACGGTGACGATCTCCATCCCCGCGCACTGGACGGTGAGCAGCAGGCACGCGTAGACCCGCCGGCCGTCGGCCAGCACGGTGCAGGTGCCGCAGGCCCCCTGGTCGCAGCCCTTCTTCGTGCCGGTCAGGCGGAGGTGGTCGTGCAGGAAGTCGAGCAGGGACACGCGCGGGTCCGCCGGAGGCTCGTACGGCTGCCCGTTGACGCGCAGCCGGAGTGGGGCACGGTCGTCCATCCCACCCCTCCGGCCGTACGGACAGTGGTGATCACCGTAACCCGCGCGGGGGCGGAGCGGCGGGGCGCCTGACCTGGTCGAGGGGCAAAAGGGTACCGAACATTGCCGAATACAGGTGGGGGTATAGGTTTGCGCGGGTTGAGATGTGTCTGTTTGAGCTAGAAGGTAGCAATGTCGGAATCAATGAGCCACGGCCGGCATGACCCCGGTCATCACGCCCCCCACCCCCACGACCACGACGCTCCCGGTGACCACGACGCTGCCCACGGCTCTCACGCCCACCGTCAGGAGTCCGCCCACGGTGACCACGCGCGCCACGAGGGTGCGGAGCATGGTCATGCGATGCGCGCGACCTGGGGAGTGGCCGCCTCCGCCACTCTGCACTGCCTCACCGGGTGCGCCATCGGCGAGGTGCTCGGCATGGTGATCGCCACCGCCCTGGGCTGGCACAACCTGCCCAGCGTCGTCCTGGCCATCGTCCTGGCGTTCTTCTTCGGGTACGCGCTCACCCTGCGCGGGCTGTTCAAGGCCGGCGTGGACTGGCGCAACGCGCTGCGCCTGGCCCTGGCCGCCGACACTCTGTCCATCCTCGTCATGGAGATCGTCGACAACGGCGTCATGCTGGTCATCCCGGGCGCGATGGACGCGGGGCTCGCGTCCCTGCTGTTCTGGACGGCGCTGGCGATCTCGCTGGTGGTGGCGTTCCTCGTCACGACCCCGATCAACAAGTGGATCATCGGACGCGGCAAGGGCCACGCCGTCGTCCACGCCTACCACCACTGATCCCGTGCGCCGCGGGTTCCCCGGTGGCGCACCTCCCGCTCATCCCCGGGCGCTCAGGGCCTCGGCGACCGTCAGGCTGTCCTCGTAGATGTGGCTACGGGTGATCAGCCCGTCCTCGACGGTCAGATGCAGCGCGAACGGCGACGTGTAGGAAACCCCGGTGGCGCGCACGGTCTGCACGATCTGCCCCAGCACCACGGCGTCCGGCCCGTCCACCAGAATCTGCCGGACCGTGGTGCCGTTCAGCTCCGGCACGTGATGCGCCCCGAGCGCGCGGTAGTGATCGGCCACCTCGGTCCGCCCGGACCGGGGTCGGATCCACGGCACCGCCGGATGCCCCTCGGCGGGCCAGCTGAGCTGCCAGTCGACCGGCTCGGCGAACAACTCCGACGTCCGCTCGGGATCGCCCTCGACGATCCGCCGCAGCAACTCTTCCACGATGTCCCGCGTGTTCCTCGTCATTCCTCCAGTCTTCCGATGCGCCTGCATGCCGTCGATTACTCCGCAGGTAATGCGATCCGTGCACGGCCGGATTCGAGCTGCGGGGTCAGGTGATCGCCGGCGGATTCCAAAGGAATCCTTGACATCGGGGTGGAGGCGGCCGAACATTCCAAGCATGTCCTTGGAATCCTCGGGACGGCGGCTGGTCCTCAACGATCCCGCCGCGATGCGGGCGTTCGCCCATCCGGTCCGGCTGGCGTTGCACGAGCTGCTGTTGCGGGCGGGCGCGACCACCGCCGCCGACGCCGCCCGCGAGGTCGGGATCAGCCAGGCGCTGGCCTCCTACCACCTACGGCAACTGGCCAAGTACGGCCTGGTGGAGCAGGCCGAGGCGCGCGACGAGCGGGAGCGGCCCTGGAAGGTCACCGTCAGCGTCCAGGTGTGGGACGACGACGTGGCGGGGGCGGAGCAGTCGGCCGCCCGAAGCCTGCTGGAGCAGGTCATGGCCGAGCGGGCGTTGTCGCGGCTGGTGGAGTGGCAGCAGGCCCGGCGGGACGAGGAGGAGCCCTGGCGGGGCGTCGGCGGCATCGGCAACACCTACCTCTACGTCACCCCGGAGGAGGTCGCGGCGCTCGGCAACGCCGTCGCGGACCTGCTGCGGCCGTTGATGGCCCGCGTGGACGACGCGGCGGCCCGTCCCGCAGGGGCCCGGCCGGTGCTGATGACGCAGATGGTGATCCCGCTCGCTCCGACGGCCTCCGGTGACTGAGCGCCCCGGCCTGACCGGGCCGGCCGCCGACCGTGCCGGTGATCGGCCGCCTGCGGAGCAGCCGTTCGCGGAGCAGCCGTTCGGGGGGCAGCCGTCTGCGGAGCCGCCGGGCCGGGATGGTGGGGTTCGGGCGCTGGTGGGTGGAGGGCGGGGGTTCGGGCGGCTGCTGGCCGCGTCCGTCGTGTCCCAGACGGGCGACTGGGTGATCAGCACCGGGCTGGCGTTCCACGTCTACCGCCTGACCGGCTCCACCCTGTCCACCGCGATCATGCTGCTGGTCTCCCGGATGCCCGACGTCCTGCTCGGGTCCGTGGCCGGGGTGCTGGCCGACCGCTGGGACCGCCGCCGGCTGCTGGTCCTCACCGACGTGCTGCTCGGACTCGGGTTGCTGCCCCTGCTGGCGGTACGCGACCCGAGCCAGGTCTGGATCGTCTACGCGGTCGGCCTGTGGACCGGCGTGCTCGGCACCCTGCTCGCCCCGGCGCAACGGGCGCTCGTCCCACAGCTGGTGCCCGCCTCCGGGCTCGTCCGGGCCAACGCCCTGCACGGCCAGAGCGGCCAGCTCGCCCGTCTGCTCGGCGCGATGCTGGGCGGCGTCGCCGTCACGGCGGGCGGCCTGCCCGCGATCGTCCTGCTCGACGCGGCCAGCTTCATGATCTCGGCCGCCCTGCAGGTGAGCCTGCGCGTCCCGGCCCGGCCGCCGTCCGAGGGGCGGGCGCCGTCCGTCCGTGCCCAGTGGGCCTCCGGGGTGCGGCTGGCCATGGGGAACGCCGGGATCCGGCTGCTGGTCGCGTACATGGTGATCACAGGAGTGGGCGAAGGGATCTTCGCCACGCTCGCCGCCCCCTTCGTGGCGGACGTGCTGGGCGGCCAGGGTGACGCGTACGGCCTGTTCCTGTCGGTGCAGGCGGTCGGCGGCCTGGCCGGCGCGCTGGCCGTGGCCTTACCCCGGCGCAGCCTCTCGCCGCGGACGCTCCTCGGCTGGGGGACGGTCGCGTTCGGGCTGCTGGACCTCGCGCTGTTCGCCTACCCCCTCGCACTGGACGCGTTGTGGCCCGCGCTGGTGCTGATCGCGCTGGCCGGGCTGCCCGCCGCGGCCGCGATGGCCGGGTTCGCGACGCTGGCCCAGACGGCCACCACCGACGAGCGGCGGGGCGGCGTGATCGGGCTGCTCGGCAGCGCCCAGGCCGTCACCTCGCTGCTCGGCATGGCGGCGGCCGGGGTGCTGGGGGAGGTCGCGGGCATCGTCCCGGCGTTGTGCGTGCACGCCGCCGGACTCGTCACCGCAGGCATCCTCGTCCTGACCCACCGCCCACCCCCTACCCCCGCCCCGTGCACCCCTCGCCCCACCTGATGCCACCGCTCCCCACTACCTGATCTCCGGGTGACGACCTGGGCCATGACGTTTGTCATGTCGGCGTCTCTGACGCCTGGCACTACACCCGGCGCGACCCCTCCCAGCAGGCTGTTCCCATGCTGAGAATCAAGGACGGCAGCCCCCGGCGGTCGCCGCGCCGGCCGCCGGGCGTTACCGTCGGGCCCTGTGACGGGTGACGCGGCGGTGCGGGAGCTGGAGGTCGGCCGGGGCCGGACGGCGGCGCGCGCCGGGTCGTGCGTGTGGCTGCTGCTGTTGTGGTGGCCGCTGTGGTCGTTCTTCTCCTCGCGTCCCGGCGTGCTCGCGGTGGTGTGGGTGGTCGCGGCGGTGGCGGTCTTCGCGGCGTGCTGGCTGCGGATCATGTGGCGGGCGCTCAGCGCCCTGGGCGCGGCGACGCTGACCTGGCCGCTGGTCGGGCTGGTGGCCGCCGCGCCGGCGCTGCTGCCGGTGCTGCGGGCGCCATGGGCGTACGTCGGGTTCGTGTTCGTGGTCAGCGCCCTGTCGGCCTGCCTCAGGCCGGCCGCCTTCGCCGCGTCGGTGGCGGCGACGACGGCCGTGGTGGTGGCCGCGCTGACGGCGTACGGGCGGCCGTTCGGGCAGGTCTGGTGGGTGCCGCTGGTGATTGTGGTCGAGGCGGTGACGGTGGCGAGCCTGAAGCACCTGGGCGAGATGGTCGCCCGGCTCGACGCGGCCCGCGCCCACGTCGCCCGGCTCGCCGTGGACAACGAACGCCTGCGCTTCGCCCGCGACCTGCATGACACGCTCGGCCACACGCTGACCTCGATCACCATCAGGAGCCAGCTCGCCGCGCGGCTGGCCCGTACCGACCCGGAACGGGCCGCCCGCGAGATGGCCGACGTGGAACGCGCCGCCCGCCAGGCGCTCGACGAGGTGCGCCACGCCGTGGCCGGCTACCGCGCCCCTTCTCTGTCGGGCGAGCTGCGCACGGCGGCCCACAGCCTGGGCCTGGCCGGGATCCGGCTGGAGGTCTCGCCCGCCGGCGGGCCCGTCCCGGCCGCCGCCGAGACGCTGCTCGCCTGGACCGTACGGGAGGCCGCCACGAACGTCGTGCGCCACAGCCGCGCCCGCCACTGCCGCATCGACCTCGGCGTGGACCACCACACCGCCACCGTCGAGATTCGCGACGACGGCCCAGGCCCCGCCGCCGCCACCGAACCCGCCAGGACCGAACCCGCCGCGCCCGAACCCCCCGAACCCCCCGAGGCTCAGGCCGCCGGTGCCAAGGTTCAGGGGGTTGAGGGGGCCGGGGCTGAGGGTGAGGGCAGGGGTGCCGGAGCAAAAGCCGATGGGGCCGGGGGTTCGGGGGCCGTTGGTGGCAACGGCCTGACCGGGCTCGCGGAGCGGGTCGCCGCTGCCGGGGGCCGGTTGGAGGCCGGGGCGCTGCCCGGCGGCGGGTACCGGCTGTACGCCCGGGTCCCCCTGGAGAGCCCGTGATCCGCGTCCTCATCGCCGACGACCAGGACCTCGTCCGGGGCGGCCTGGCCGCGTTGCTCGCCCTGGAGGACGGCATCGAGGTGGTGGCCGAGGTCGGCCGGGGCGACCTGGTCGAACGAGCGGTGGACGAGCACCGCCCCGACGTGGTCCTGCTCGACATCGAGATGCCCGGCATGTCCGGCCTGGAGGTCGCCGAACGGCTGCGCGGCCACCGGGTGGTCATCGTCACCACGTTCGGCAGGCCCGGCTACCTCAGCCGCGCGCTCGACGCGGGCGTGTCCGGGTTCGTGGTCAAGGACGCGCCGGTGGCCGAGCTGACCGCGGCCGTACGCCGGGTGATGGCGGGGGAGACGGTGATCGACCCCAAGCTGGCGGTGTCCGCCCTGACCGTCGGGCCGAGTCCGCTCACCCAGCGCGAGGCCGAGGTCCTGCGGACCGCCTCCGGCGGCGCCACCGTGGCCGACATCGCCCGGACCCTGTTCCTGACCGAGGGCACCGTACGCAACTACCTGTCCTCGGCGATCAGCAAGACCGGCGCGCGCAACCGCGCCGAGGCCGTCCGCGTGGCCGAGTCCCGCGGCTGGCTCTGAATCCCGCAACCCTCTCCGGATCCCGTAACGCAGGCGGGATCCCGCAACCTCCTTAGGATCCAGCAACCCCTTGAAGGAGCTTCGCCATGCCCTCAGACGACTTCCGCCCGCCCGGACCGGAGGTGTTCGACTACCCCGCCCTGTGGGACGGCGCCCCGCTCTGGCTCACCAAACCGGTGCTGCTGGCCGCCGCCGGCGTGCTCGTGGTGTGCGCGCTGGCCTGGGGCGCCTTCTCCCGGCCCAGGCTGGTGCCGCGCGGCATGCAGAACGCGGGCGAGTACGCCTACCTGTTCGTCCGCGACCAGATCGCCCGCCCCTCGCTGGGCGCGGACGCCGACCGCTGGATGCCGCTGCTGCTCACGCTCTTCCTGCTGATCCTGCTCTGGAACGTGATGGGCGTGATCCCGCTGCTCCAGTTCCCGGTCACCGCCCACGTCGCCTTCCCCTGGGTGCTGGCCGGCGTGGTCTACGTGCTCAAGCTCTACCTGGGCTTCAGGCACCAGGGCCTGGCCGGCTACCTCAGGAACGCCATGTTCCCCGAGGGCCTGCCCAAGGCTCTGGCGATCACCCTGTACGCGCCGCTCGAACTGTTCTACATCTTCGTCACCGCGCCCTTCACCCACGCCGTGCGGCTGTTCGCGAACATGTTCGCCGGGCACACCCTGCTGGCCTTCTTCAGCGCGGTCGGCTACTGGTTCCTGGTGGAGCGGCCGACCGTGGGCGGCGTGGCGGTGGGCGTGCTGGGCGTGTTCATGACGTGCGTGCTGACCGCGTTCGAGATCTTCGTCATGTTCCTCCAGGCGTACCTGTTCACCATGCTCACCGCCATGTACCTCGGCCAGTCCCTGCACCCCGAGCACTGAACGGGGTCAGGCCGGGGGCGGCGCCAGGACCCGCCAGGCGGCCGGCCGCACGATCCAGGTACGCCTCTGCGCCACCTGCTCCAGCTCACCGTCCACGCTGGCCGGGACGGGGCCGCCCGCGACGGTGATCCGCCTGCCCCGGTAGGTCCGCACGTCAGGGCGGTCGGGATGCCGGCCCCGCCGCAGCCCGGCGGCGAAGGCCAGCCGCGCCAGCGGTCCCGTGGCGTAGGACACCACCACCTCGGCCAGCCCGTCGTCGGGCCGGGCCGCCGGGGCCAGCGGTGTGCCGCCGCCGATCGTGGCGCCGTTCCCGACGCCGGCCATGAGCACGCGGCGGCGGCCGGTGCACACCTGGGCGCCGTCCACCCTGATCCGCAGCCGCCATCCGCCCGTCGCCGCGCCGGCCAGCACCGCGCCCACCGCGTACGCGGCCCGGCTCAGCAGCGGCTTCAGCGGCGCGGCCCGTTCGGCGGCGTGCGCGCCCACGCCGAGGTGCGCCGCGTTGACCACGATCCCGCCGTCGTCGTCGATCAGCAGGTCCACGGGCCGTTCGTGCCCCGCCAGCACGACGCGGGCCGCCTCGGCCGGGTCGAGCGGGATGCCCAGGGAGCGGGCCAGGTCGTTGCCGGTGCCCATGGGGATCAGGCCGATCGGGCCGGCGTCCAGCCGACCGTGCTCCAGCAGCGCGGCGACCAGCGCGTGCACGCTGCCGTCGCCGCCCATCACCACCGGGACCCGGTCGTCGCGCGCCCGCGCGGCCTCCTCCGCGCCGCCGTCGCAGACCCGCACGTCGGCCTCCGCCCGCAGCAGCCGCAGCACCTCCCGCGTGCCGTCCTCGCCGACGCCGCCGGCCTGCCGGTTGCAGATCACCAGAAGTCTCACGGGTCCTCGCCTTCCCTTCCGCCGGGCGGATGGGTCTCTTCCCCGAGCACCCGGCACAATTCCCCGCCGCCGGAGCTCGTTCGCGGCGGGGTGTGCGCTTCTATGGCGTTTCTAAGGTTCCCCGACGGTGGGGTGAAGGTGGTCGCGGTTGAGTTGCCGCAGCGGGCCGGGCCACTGGGGGCCGGCCGCCAGAAGGGCAACCGACATGAACGCACGAAAGACCGCGCTGGCCCTCGGGACGGCGGCGGCGCTGACGCTGGCCGGCTCCGGGGCGGTACCGGCCGCGATGACCGCCACCGGGACGGCAAGCCCGGCTGCGGCCCGGACAAGACCAGCGGGCTGTCTCCAACCTGGTGGACAACGCGATCAAGTGGAGCCCGCCCGGGGGCGCGGTGCTCGTACGGGTGGACGCGGCGGGCGTGCTGTCGGTGGCCGACCAGGGGCCCGGCATCGCGCCTGACGACCTGCCGTTCGTGTTCGACCGGTTCTACCGCGCCGAGTCGGCCCGCTCGCTGCCGGGTTCGGGGCTCGGCCTGGCCATCGTCCGGCAGATCGCGGAGGCGCACGCCGGATCGGTCCGCGCCGAGCCGCTGCGGCCCGGCGTCCGGCTGGTCCTCGCGCTCCCCGCGGCGACCTGACACCCCGATGAGGGCGCGACCGCGGACGCGGACCCCCGCACCCGCGGCCGCGCCGGTCCTGGAGGGGCCGGTCAGTGGGCCCCCGGCGCGGCGACGGGCACCGCGGGCGCGGCGGGCGCGGCCGGGCGAGGCATCGGGCGCGGCGGCAGAGCCGTCAGGACCAGGCCGAGCACCGCCCACAGGCCGAGCACCGTCAGCGGGACGGCCAGGGCGGCGCCGTCGAAGTAGACCACGCTGCGCACCAGTTCGAGCGCCGACCGGGTGGGCAGCACGTACCCGAGCGCGGCGTACCAGGGCTCGATGAACGCGGCGCCGAACGGGCCGCCGCTGGCCGGCAGGCCGATGGGGATGAACAGCACCGCCGCCGCGATCACGCCGCGCGGCCCGAAGCGGCGCATCAGCCCGTTCACCGCCACCGAGACCAGGAAGATCACCGCGCAGGAGACGGCCAGGAGCCCGAGCGGGGCGCCGGTGAGCGCGCCGAGCAGGCCGTCCACGACCCAGGTGAGCGCCAGGCCGCCGGTCACCGCGCCGAGCGCGAGCACGGCCAGCCGCAGCCCCCGGTTGAGCATCGGCTGCATCCGCATGGTGAGCACGGTCGTCGCCAGCGCCGTCAGCAGCAGGCCCAGTACGTAGAACATGCCGGACACGCCGGAGGAGTCGCCCTCGGCCAGCGGCCGCACGTCCTCGACGGCGAGCTGCCGCCCGGCGGCGCGCTGTACCAGGGCGGTGAAGTGCGGGGCCGCGGTGTCGCCGCCCGCGCTCGCGACCAGGAGGCGGCCCTCGCCACCCAGGTAGGCGGCCTCGACCTCGCGCCGGAGCAGCGCCGCCCGCGCGGCCGCCGCGTCGGCGTACGGGCGCGCGTCCACGGCCCCGCCCGCGGCCTGCTGCAGCCGGGCGGCGTCCGGGCCCACCACGGCGAGCGGCACGCCGTGCGGAACCGGGTGGTGCAACGCGCCGACGAACGAGCCGATGATCACGGCGCCGACGACCGCGGACACCAGATAGGCGACCGCGACTCGAACAGCGGGATTCTTCATGACGCTCCTCAGTTCTCCACCTCGGCTCAGGTCCTGGTGGCGGTCCGCACGACGGGCGCCGCCGCCCTCACCCTGCCGGTTAGAGCGCGCGCTAAGTCAAGGCGTCGCTCTCGGATCTGGCCCGCGAATGTTCCAGGAAGTTGAACGTCATCACCACGAGCACCAGCGCGGCCACGGACAGCAGCGCCGGCGCCTGCAACGCGATCGGGATGATCGCCAGGATGGCCACCGGCATGGCGAGCTGCGGCCTCGACCACTTGCCGAAGATGTGCCAGCGGGCGTAGCAGAACGTCGTGAAGTACAGCGCGCAGCCGCCGAACAGCAACGCGGTCACGGGGGCGCTGAAGACCTGGCCGGGATGGGAGACGACCTCGGCCATGCCCACCGCCATCGCCATGATCGACCCGATGAAGGCCAGGTGGCCGTAGGAGAAGACACGCCGGATCAGGTCGGTGCGGATCACGGCCTCGTCCAGGGCCTTGGGCAGCGACTCGGCGGCGAAGATGAAGTACACCCACCACAGCGCGCAGGCCAGCACGAACGTCGCGGCGACCGCGGTGATCGAGCCGACGGCGAGCGGGCGCGCCGACGACGCCTGGGCGCCGATGGCCAGGATCGGTTCGCCCATCGCGATGATCAGCAGCAGGCCGAACCGCTCGGGTAAGTGATGGGGGTGGAAGGTGACGCGTACCAGGTGGCTGCGGGTCAGCACCGGCGCGGCCAGGTCGATCGCGGCGGCCGCGGCCCAGACCCACACCCGGGTGCCGCTGTCGAGCAGGCCCCCGGCCAGCAGCAGTGGCCCCGTCACGCACACCGAGAGCGTGAAGGGGTTGACCAGCTCGAACGGCCGGCCGCGGAAGTACAGGGCGGCCAGCAGCGAGCGCTGGGCGAAGTAGGCGGCGCCGAACATCAGGCCGCGCTCCTCGTAGGCCAGCGGGGTGGCCAGCGCCATGAACAGGCCGCACAGGCTGAGCGCCAGGATGCCCAGCCGGTCGGGGGTGTTGTTGACGTCGCGGGTGTTGGCGTGCACCGCCATGCCCACCCAGGCCCAGTACGTCGGCACCAGCACGACGACGGCCTGCCCCACGCTGCCCCAGCCGTGCCCCCGGTGGAGCAGGTCGGACAGCTGGGTGACGGCGAACACGAAGACCAGGTCGAAGAAGAGCTCGACCCAGGTGACCTGCTTGTCTGCTTTCGGCTTCATCGAGCGGTGTGACTCCTCGTGCGTCGTGCGGGTGCTCACGCGGGCAGCAGCGCGGGCTCGGCGCCGGCGGCCAGCCGCCAGCGCACGTCGAAGGCGTAGGCGGCCGAGGCCAGCGTGACGTGGTGGTGCCAGCCGTGGAAGGAACGGCCCTCGTAGTCGAACAGCCCGAACCCCCCGGCCAGCTCGCCGATGGCGTGGGCCGCCCGCCAGCGGGACTTGGCCAGCGCGACCAGCTCCCGCGCCGGCACGGACATGTTCGTCAGCCAGAACGCGCGCGGCCGCGGCCGGCCGAGCGGCCACTCGATCAGCAGCCGGCGCGAGCGCGCCTGCTCGTCGGAGACCGGCAGGAGGACGAACTGCGAACGCAGCGACCGCCCCCGCGGCCCCTCCCACCAGGCCACCGTGCGCCGCTCCACGCCGGCCGCGGCCTGCGCCGCCTCGGCCAGCGCGACGCGGGCCCGCGGGCCGCCCCCGCGCACCACGCTCATCGAGGCCCTGACCCGGTGGCGGGCGTCCACCTGGACCACGTAGTCCAGGCCGCGGTCCTCCAGGCCGCGCAGCAGGTCGGCGGCGCCCCGGACGTGGGTGAGGTCGGCCACCAGCGGCGCGACGGGGGTGCCCCAGTCGAGCGTCAGGTCGTCGACCAGGTCGATCACGTGCTCGCCGAAGGGCCGGTGCCGCTCCTGGTCGGGCACGTGCGCCTTGGCCCGCCGGTCGTGGTCGGCCTCCCATGACTGCGGCAGGCACAACCGCCAGTTGACCGGCACGGCCGCCTCGCCGGAGCTCATCAGCACCGCCGCGCCCACCTGGCAGTTGACCGTACGGCCGAGGCCGCGCACGTACTGGCGCTCCACGCCCGCCGACCAGCGGCCGTGCTTGGCGAAGGCCACCTCCTCCACCAGCCACGCGGCCGGGGGCGCGCCGGCCGACAGCACGTCGGCGACGGAGCGGCGGACCGGCCGCGGGTCCCAGCGGCTCTGGTTGACGAACTGCTGCAGCGACTGCCCGTTGTGCGGGCCGCCCACCTCGTCGGCGATGCGCTGGATGGACTTGCGCCCGCCCGCGTGCAGCAGCCCGAGCACGTAGGACTCGGCCGCGCTACGCTGGTCGGAGCGCGGCAGTGAGGTGATCTCAACGAATTGCGAGCAGGTAGTCGTGCTCGAAATGGGTGAGGACAAGTGCCGCGCGAGCGATGTGGCCGATTCGGCTTGGGCTGACGGTGATGTGCTGGAGGGTTCGCCAGCGGCCTTTGAGCAGGGCGAAGCCACGTTCGCCCGGGCAGCGTAGGGCGCGTAGAAGGCGGTTGTAGGTGCGGTTGTCCGGGCTGAGGACTTGGTTGCCTCCCGGCTGTTTGATCGGTGTGTGGATGCCGATTCCGGCGCCGTCGTAGCCGCTGTCGGCGAGGGTGGGCAGGCCGCGTGTGGCTGCGGCGTAGAGCGCGCCCAGCACCTGTGCACGGGCGGCGGTCAGATCGTGGGTGGAGCCGGGTTCGACGTCGGCGATCCACAAGGGCAGCCCGTTCGGTGCGGAGACTGCCTGGAGGTTGCCGGCGTGCTGGTGGGCCTTGCCGGAGTACCAGGCGTCGATGGGTTCGCCCTTGACGCTGAGGGTCTGCTCGGCGCAGCGATCGATGGGGATGAGGGTGCCGTCAAGGATCACGTACGGCAGTCCTTCGATGTGGGCCCGGTCGAGGGCTTGGTGCAGATCAGGGGCTTGAGCTGCGAGAATTTCGATGCCCTCGTGCATGTAGCGGTAGGCGGTGGCCCGTGAGACGCGGTGGTCACGGCCGAGTTTCGGGACATCGTGCTCGCCGCGGAACCAGCGCACTACCATGACCGCCTGCCGGAACGGGCTCAGCGCCCGGCTTCCCTTCGGGGTGCCGCGCAGTCGGCGTTCCTCGTGCAGGAGTCGCGCGACGTACTGAACGAGTGCGCGGGAGACGTCGAGCGTGGCACGATGAGCAATCACGTGGAGCCTTTCGGCCTTGAGTGTTCTTGTGGTGAGACCTCTTCTACCGGGGGCTCCACGTCTGTTTCCGGCCTTCGGCGACTCCTCCCGAAAGGCCCGGAACGCCACCGGCGGCGTCCAAGAAATCCCAATCGCCCGCCTTATTTCGCTGAGATCACCTCAGTGAGCCGAATATCGTGGCGAAGAATTCCGCGAACTCTTCGCGTTCGTTCACCGCGAGTTCTCTCATGACCGCCCCTCACCTGCATTAGAGAAGATCCGTAATGGCGAACGCGGTCAGGATCGCAGTTAAGTTTTGGTTCGCGCAAGAGAGTAACACCAAGGTGGCAGCGGAGCTGTCCGGGAGTATTAAAGGGAGTACTCCGGGAGGCATCTCCGGAGTACTCATCGATAACCCGGTATTACATCACGCGCGGCCTCAGTCAGGTGTGCGGGTAATGGATCGGCCGTCCGATGAGTCTGGAGTGCACTCTTGCATCCGCCGGAATCATGTGATCATATGATGCGGGGATCTGCGCCGGTGACTGAGTAAGGCGACACACACTACGGGGGATGACCAGTGCAGTGCAACATCCAGCCCACGGTTGTGATAGCCGAACAGATCGAGGCCCATAAGGCTGCGATCTTGGCACAGCTGTGCGGCGAAATTGAAGAATCAACTTCCGGTGCCGTTCCGGACGAGTGCGCGGAGTTGGCGGAAGAGCTTCTCGACCTGATCGTGGCCCGGCTCAAGGCCGGTACGGGCCATGCCTCCGGGGCCCTGACCACGTCAATGGACGGCAGCCGGGCCGACGAACGAGAATGGCGGCGAATTTCCCGCGACCTGCACGACCGGGTGGGCCACGAGATCAGCGTGGCGAGCCGGCAGCTGGAGCTCGCCGAAATCGGGCACGCGCGCGGCAGGGACAGTTTCCCGGTGCATGTGAGAGAAGCGAAGGCGGCGCTGCTCCGGGCTCACCAGGAAATCCGGGACGTCTTATCCGACCTGCGCGTTCACGCCCATTGGCCGGGAATGGAGCAAGCGCTTGTGCGGCTCATGACGACCATTGTGGACCCGCGCCTGGAACATCGGATCGTCCTTATCGGCGATGTCGACGGCCTGCCTCCCCGCATTCGGGACGAGTTATTCCTGATATTACGCGAAGCCATTACCAACAGCATCTCCCACGCGGGCGCCGACCTGCTCGAAGTGTGCGTCAAGATTGCGCACGACCGGATCACAGCAATTGTGCGGGACAATGGCCGGGGTTTCTCGGGCTGGCGCGCGAAACATGGGAACGGCCTGACCTCCATGCGCGAGCGCGGGGTCGCCCTGGGCGGCCTGGTGACCATAGAGAGCACCCCCGGGAAGGGCACCGAGGTCGTCTTCCGTGCCCCTGTCCGGGCTGTCCGGGACGAGCGGCCGAAGGAAACATCGGATGCAAAGAGAAGGCAGCATTGACGTCCTCATCGCCGACGACCACACGATCCTGCGGGAGACGCTCAAGCAGACGCTGGAGCTCGAACCCGACCTTCGTGTCGTCGCCACGGCGGGGGACGCGCGCGCGGCGGTGAAGTCGGCCGAGGCGCTGCGGCCGGACGTCGTGGTGCTCGACGTGGAGATGCCGGGCGACGGCGTCGTGCGCACCACCACCCACATCCACCGGGTCTCGCCCCGGTCCCGCGTCATCGTGCTCAGCATGTACGACGACCCGGTGCTCGTGCAGGAGCTCATCGCTCACGGCGTGCGCGGCTACCTGCTCAAGAGCGTCGGCCGGGAGGAGCTGGTGCAGGCCATCCGCGGTGTCTGCGCGGACGCCGAGCGCGTGGTCCTGTCGGTGTCGCGCGAGAGCCTGATGATGTCCCGCCGGCCGCGCGCCGGCAAGCTCTCCGAGCGGGAGCTGAGCGTGCTGTCCCTGGCCGCCCAGGGCCTCAGCAACGCCCAGATCGGCACCCGGCTGATGATCGCCGAAGGCACGGTCAAGCGTCACCTGCGCAACATCTTCACCAAGCTCGACGCCACCTCCCGCCTCGACGCGGTGAACAAGGCCATGGCCGCCTCACTGCTGAGGCTCTGACGCCTCCTCCCCGGGGGCCAGCCAGAGCGTCGCCAGCGGCGGCAGCAGCACCTCGGCGACCGCGGGCCCGCCCGTGACCTGCTCCGTGCACGTGACCGAGCCCAGGTTGCCGAGGTTCCCGCCGCCGTAACAGGCGGCGTCGGTGTTGAGCACCTCCTGCCAGCGGCCGCCGGAGGGCAGCGCCAGCCGGTGCCCGTGACGCGGCACCGGCGACAGGTTGCTCACGCACACCAGCGGCGCCCCCCACCGGTCCCAGCGGACGAAGGAGTAGACGCTGGAGCCGGCGTCGTCGGCGTCGATCCAGGTGAATCCGCCGGGGGAGCAGTCCAGCCGCCACAGCGCGGGGGTGGCGGCGTAGTGCCGGTTCAGGTCCCTGACCAGGTCGCGCACGCCCTTGTGCCGGGGGTCGCGCAGCAGCGCCCAGTCCAGCTCGCGATCGTGGGACCACTCGCTGTCCTGCGCGAACTCCTGGCCCATGAACAGCAGCTTCTTGCCCGGATGCGCCCACATGAAGGCCAGGTAGGCGCGCAGGTTCGCCAGCCGCTGCCACCGGTCGCCCGGCATCTTGCCGGCCAGCGATCCCTTGCCGTGCACCAGCTCGTCATGGCTGAGCGGCAGCAGGAAGTCCTCCGCGTACGCGTACGTCAGCCCGAACGTCAGCGCGTGATGGTGGTAGGGCCGGTGCGCCGGGTCGCGCCGCATGTAGCCGAGCGTGTCGTGCATCCAGCCCATGTTCCACTTGAAGTCGAACCCCAGCCCGCCGGCGGACGTCGGCCGGGTCACCCCCTCCCACGCCGTGGACTCCTCGGCGATCACCAGCACGCCGGGGCAGCGCCGGTGGACGGTGTCGTTGAGCTCCCGCAGGAACGCGATCGCCTCCAGGTGCTCCCTGCCGCCGTGGACGTTGGGCCGCCAGGCGCCGTCCGGGCGGGAGTAGTCCAGGTACAACATCGAGGCGACGGCGTCCACGCGCAGGGCGTCGACGTGGAACTCCGCGCACCAGTACAGGGCGTTGGCGATGAGGAAGTTGCGCACCTGCGGGCGGCCGAGGTCGAAGGTGAGCGTGCCCCAGTCGGGGTGCTCGCCGCGCAGCGGGTCGGGGTGCTCGTACAGCGGTCCGCCGTCGAAGCGGGCCAGCGCCCAGTCGTCGCGGGGGAAGTGCGCGGGCACCCAGTCGAGTATCACCCCGATCCCGGCCAGGTGCAGCGCCTCGATCAGGGCGCGGAAGTCGTCCGGGGTGCCGTAACGGGAGCTCGGCGCGTAGTAGGAGGAGATCTGGTAGCCCCACGAGCCGCCGAAGGGGTGCTCGGCCACCGGCATGAGCTCCACGTGCGTGAAGCCCATGCCGCGCAGGTACCCGGGGAGCTGCTCGGCCAGGTCGCGGTAGGTCAGGCCGCGCCGCCAGGAGCCCAGATGCAGCTCGTACACGCTCATAGGCGCCTCGCGGGCCGGGTTCTCGCCGCGGGCCGCCAGCCACGCGCCGTCGCGCCAGCGGTGCCGAGAGGTGAACACCACCGACGCGGTGCGCGGCGGGTGCTCGGCCGCCAGGGCCAGCGGGTCGGCCTTGCGCCGGGTACGGCCGTCCGCGCCGGTGATCTCGTACATGTACCGGCAGCCGTCGCCGGCCCCCGGCACGAACAGCTCCCACAGGCCGCCGCCGGGCGCCCGGCGCAGCGCGTGCCCGGCGCCGTCCCAGCCGTTCAGGTCGCCCACCAGCCGCACCTCGCGCGCGCCCGGCGCCCACACGGCGAACGACACGCCCGCCACGCCGCCGACGGTACGGGTGCGCCCGCCCAGCGCCCGCCACAGCTCCTCGTGCCTGCCCTCGCCGATGAGGTGCAGGTCCAGCTCGCCCAGCACGGACGGGCCCCCGCCGGTCAGCACGTCCATCACCCCTCCACCGTCAGGATGTGGGCGGGCTGCCGGGACGGGTCCAGCCGCACGTAGTTGCGCGCCCCCCACTGGTAGACCTCGCCGGTCAGCTCGTCGCGCACCCGGAAGGAGGGCCCCAGGTCGGGCAGGTCCAGCGTCACCGTGGCCTGCCGCACGTGGTGCGGGTCGAGGTTGACCACCACGATCACGGTGTCCTGGCCCGCCTGCTTGGCGAAGCAGAGCACGGCGTCGTCGTCGGCGTGCTGGAAGCGCAGGTTGCGCAGCAGGCGCAGGGCCGGATGGCGGCGCCGGACCCGGTTCAGCGCGGCCAGGAAGGGCGCCAGCGTGCCGCCCGCCGACCAGTCGCGCGGCCGGTACTGGTACTTCTCCGAGTCCTTGTACTCCTCGCTGCCCGGCGCGGCCGGCTCGCGCTCGCACAGCTCGAACCCGGCGTACACGCCCCAGGTGGGGGAGGCCGTCGCGGCCAGCGCGGCCCGCACCTGGAACGCGGCGGGCCCGCCCTCCTGAAGGTAGGCGTGCAGGATGTCGGGCGTGTTGACGAACAGGTTCGGCCGCATGTACGCCGCCGCCTCCCCGGCCAGCTCGCCCAGGTAGCTCTCCAGCTCCGGCTTGGCGTTGCGCCAGGTGAAGTAGGTGTAGGACTGCTGGAAGCCGACGGCGGCCAGCGTGTGCATGATCGCCGGCCGGGTGAACGCCTCGGCCAGGAAGACCACGTCCGGGTCGGTGCGGTTGACCTCGGCGATCAGGCGTTCCCAGAAGAACACCGGCTTGGTGTGCGGGTTGTCCACCCGGAAGATCCGCACCCCGTGGCCCATCCAGTGCCGCAGCACCCGCAGCGACTCGGCCAGGATGCCGCCGGGGTCGGCGTCGAAGGAGATCGGGTAGATGTCCTGGTACTTCTTGGGCGGGTTCTCGGCGTAGGCGATGCTGCCGTCGGGCCGGTGCTCGAACCACCGCGGGTGCTCCCGTACCCACGGGTGGTCGGGCGAGCACTGCAACGCGAAGTCCAGCGCCACCTCAAGGCCCAGCTCGCCGGCCCTGGCCACGAAGAAGTCGAAGTCGTCGATCGTCCCCAGGTCGGGGTGGACCGCGTCGTGACCGCCCGCGGCCGAGCCGATCGCCCACGGCGAGCCGGGGTCGTGCGGCCCGGCGATCGGCGAGTTGCCCGGCCCCTTGCGGTTGGTCCGGCCGATCGGGTGGATCGGCGGCAGGTAGACCACGTCGAAGCCCATCGCGGCCACGGCGGGCAGCCGCTCGGCCGCGGTCCGGAAGGTGCCGGAACGCGGCGGGCGGCACCCGGAGGGGTCCACCACGGCGCCCTCGGAGCGGGGGAAGAACTCGTACCAGGCCCCGTACAGCGCCCGCTCGCGCTCCACCAGCAGCGGCAGCTCCTCCCCGGCCGTCAGGTGGTCGCGCAGCGGCCGGCGGGCCAGCGTGCGCAGCACCGGCTCGGCCAGCGCGATCGCCAGCCGCGCCTCGGGGTCCAGCTCGCCGTCGCGCAGCGTCGCGGCGGCCACCCGCAGCAGCCGGGCGTCGGCGGGCGGCACCTCGGGCTGGGCGGCGGCCCTGGTCAGCAGCCGGGCGCCGGCCTCCATCGTCACGGCCACGTCGATCGCGGCGGGGATCTTCACCTCCGCCACGTGCAGCCAGGTCGCGACCGGGTCGCTCCACGCCTCCACCCGGAAGGTCCACTCGCCCTCGCGGTGGGCCGAAACCTCGGCCGCGTACCGGTCGGAGCCCGGGGACAGGGCCGCCATCGGGATCCAGGCGGCCTGCTTGCCGTCGGGATCGGTGAGCACGACGTTCGCGCCCACCACGCCGTGCCCCTCCCTGAACAGCGTCGCCGACACCTCGAACGGCTCGCCCGGCACCGCGCGCGCGGGCCGGCACCCGCCCGCCACGACGGGCCGGACCCCCACGACGGGCACGCGGCCCGCGGCGATCTCGGAGATCTCGGTCAGCACCAGCGTCTCAGTCATGTGTCACGCGTCCTGGAGGTCGGCGAGGGTCTCGATCGAGGTGCCGGCGGCGGCCTCGCAGTGCGCCGGCACGGTCAGCCCCGGGTACACCGTCACCCCGGACAGCCGCACGCCGGCCTGGACCGTCACTCCGTTGCCCAGCGCGCTGTAGCCGCTCAGCACGGTCACGCAGTCCACGAACGACTCCACCGTGGCCATCGTCCCCACGTGGGTGTCGGTGAGCCGGGCCCACGGCCCGATGATCGCGCCGTCCAGGCAGGCCACCCGTTGCAGCCGGCACCCGGTGTGCAGGTCCACGCCGTCGCCGATCGCGGAGTCGGAGACGACCACGCCGGGGCCGATCTCGACGTCCCGGCCGATGTGCACGTTCGGGCCGATCCTGACCAGCCCCGCGCTCATCTTCTCGGCCAGCGTCATGCCCGAGGTCGCGTCCCGCTGGCGCAGGGAGGACTCGTGGATGCGCACGTTGCCCGGGTAGGCCCGCCGCATGCCCTTGAGCACGTGCGGGTAGCCGCCGCTCAGCGCGTCGGTCAGCGTGTCGAGGTAGTCGCGCAGGTTGCCCAGGTCGCCCAGCTTGGCGATGGGCGCGATGCCGACCCGGTGCCCGGCCCCCACCAGCCACGGGAGCAGGTCGTGCCCCCAGTCGAGCCGGTGACGGGCCAGCTCGGCCAGCGCCGGCTCCCCGGCCAGCTTCCGCAGCCGCCCGCAGTCGACCAGGTAGAGCCCGGCGTTGACGGGCACCCGGGCCGGGTCGGCGGCCAGGGCGTGCACCTCGGCCAGCGGCGGTTTCTCCACGAAACGGCGGATCCGCCCCGAGGCGTCGGTGACCATCGTCCCGTACTTGCCCGCGACCTCCTCGGCCGTCCGCTCGACCACGGCCACGGTGACGACGGCGTCGCTGTCGCGGTGGCGGCGTACCAGCTCGGCCAGGTCGAACTCGAACAGCGAGTCGGTCGGGAAGACCAGCGCCAGCCCGTCGAGCTCCCAGTAGTCCAGGCTGCTCAGCGTCGCCTCGCCGGAACCGGTGTTGGTCCAGTCCATCCGGGGCCGCGAGTAGCGCACGCGCACGCCCAGCCCCTCGCCGTGCCCGAGCACGTCCTTGGCCTGGTAGCGGTTCTCCCGGCCGTTGGCGATCAAGTAGAAGTCGCTGACCCCCTGGTCGCGCAGGGCCATGATCTGCCATTCGATGACCGGCCGTCCGGCGAAGCAGACCGTGGCCTTGCTCCGCGGGTGGCCGGGGGCCTCCAGGGTGAGCGGCCGGGCCCGGAGACCCTGTCCGCCCGCCAGTGCGATTCCGGCGATCTCGTTCATTGTCCGTACTTCCCCGTGGGTGTCCTACGTAGAGCGATCATGGTGATGTCGTCGAACTGCTCGGCGGACCCGATGTGCGCGCTGATCTCCCGTTCGAGCCTGTCCAGCAGGTCGTCCGCCCCGGTGGCGGGCTGCGAGACGAGGGTCAGCATGAGCTCCTCGCTGAAGAAGCGGCCGGACTCGTCCCTGGCCTCGGGCACGCCGTCGGTGTAGGCGAACAGCAGGTCCCCCTGGTCCAGGTGGGCCCTGCCGACCTCGAAGACGGAGTCGGGCACCAGCCCCAGCGCCGGTCCGGTGGGACGCAGCAGGGTGTGGCCGCCGCCCGCGTGGCGGATGATGGGCGGGTTGTGCCCGCAGTTGATGTAGACGAGCGCGCCGGTGACCGGGTCGAGCACGCCGAAGAACAGCGTGGCGAAGTAGCCCTGGCGCAGGTGGTTGGCGGTCAGGTAGTCGTTGGTCGCGATCACCGCGCGCAGCAGCGGCGCGACGTCGTCCTGGACGGGGTCGGCCTCGCCGGTCTCCACGTGGGCTGCCGTGTGCCGCAGCAGGGTCCTGATCAGGGCCATGAACAGGGCGGCGCCGACGCCCTTGTCGCACACGTCGGCCACCACCAGCCCGATCCGCGCCCCGCCCAGCAGCTCCAGGGCGTCGTAGAAGTCCCCCGCGACCTCCCTGGCCGGCTGGAACCGGACGGTGAGCTGCCAGCCGGCGCGGGCGGGCAGCGCGTCGGGCAGGAAGCCCGCCTGGATCTCCCGCCCGATCTGCAGCTCGCGCTCGTACTTCAGCAGCGCCTCCTCCTCGGCGCCCGGGAAGCGGCCGAACACCTGTCCCGCCCGCAGCCTGCGGTGCAGCAGCTCCGGCACGAAGGGCGGGACGATGTAGTCCAGCCCGGCCAGCACGTGCGGCGCGAGCTGGCGCAGGTCGCCGTCGGAGAACGCGACCACGACCGGGGGCCGCGCGCCCGCCTGGACGACGCGCGTCACCTCCCGCACCACCTCCACGTCCAGGCTCGCGTTCACCAGCAGCAGGTCGGCGGGCGGAGGCGCCTCGGCCAGCAGTTGCTCGGGAGTGCGCCGGGCCACGGGAGCGCCGTCCGCGGCCAGCAGCAGGCACAACTCTTCCGCGGCTGGTGAGGGGCCGCTGACGACGAGGGTCGCCTCCGCATCCATCGGCACCTCCTAGACGCGGTTCATGATGACGGTCGTCTGGTTACGACCCGAGCTGTACTCGTAGCGGACCTGGTCGGCGACCGTACGGGCCAGGTAGACGCCCAGCCCGCCCGGCCGGCGCTCGCCCAGCGGCCGGTCCAGGTCGGGAACGGCCTCGTAGGCGGTCGGGTCGAACGGCGGGGCCGAGTCGGCCAGGCGCAGCCACACCCGGGTCGGCTCCACCCCGCCGGTCAGCTCCAGCTCGCCCGGCCGGTCACGGTGGCCGTGGGTGATGATGTTGACGATGAGCTCCTCGGCGGCCAGCCGCAGCCAGTGGGCGCGCGTGCGGGTCAGCCCGCCGAGCGCGCTCAACGTCTGCACGTAGGCCATCAGCTCCTCCAGCGACTCGGGCTCGGCGGGCAGGCTGAGCCGCTCCATCGCCTGCCTACTCGGGGATCGCATCGCTGAAGTCCACGCTGTGATGGAAGCCGACCAGCCGGATGGTCTGCTCGATGGCGTCGTTGGCGCCGACCAGCACGATGCGCACGTCGTCGGCCAGCTTCTGGCGGGCGAACACCAGCCCGCGCAGCCCCGCCGAGGACATGTAACTGAGCTGCGACATCTCCAGCACCAGCAGCTCGGCCGCGGCCTCGGCCGCGCGCTCCACCTCCCTCCGGAAGGTCTCGGCGGTCAGGGCGTCCAGCTCGCCCTCCAGTGTGATCAGTGCGGTGCTGCCGTCGTGGGTCAGGATCGCGTTGAACGACATGGGTTCTCCTTCATGGATCTCAGTGATGGGCGCGGCCGACGAGCGCGACCGCGGCCCGCGGGCCGACCACGATCCGCCGCTGGTCGGCCAGCGGCGGCTCCTGGCCCGGCGGGTGGACGTCCTCGGGTGCGGCGGCGCCGGTGTCGGCGAACAGGTGCCACACCGCGCCGTCCGGCAGGGCGGGCAGCTCCAGCTCCCGCGCCTGCCAGTGGGCGTTGGCGGCCAGGTAGAGGTGCTCCTCGCCGCCGCCGGCCGCCGTGCCGCCGCGCAGCATCGCCACCAGCGCGCTGTCTCGCGACCAGTCGGGCTCGCCGGCCCGCTCGCCGTGCCAGGACACCTGCGGCAGGCCGCCGGCGCCCTCGTCGCCGCACGGGTGGCGGCGGTCGCGCACCATCGGGTGCGCGGCGCGGAAGGCCACGCACTCGCGGACGAACCGCAGCAGCTCGCCGTTGCGCTCGGCCAGGTCCCAGTCGAACCACGACAGCGGCCCGTCGTGGCAGTAGGCGTTGTTGTTGCCGTGCTGGGTGCGGCCGACCTCGTCGCCGGCCAGGATCATCGGGATGCCCTGGCTGAGCAGGAGCAGCAGCATCGCGTTCTTGGCCTGCCGCCCGCGCAGCGCCAGCACCTCCCGGTCCCGCGTCGGGCCCTCGGCGCCGCAGTTCCAGCTCAGGTTGTCGTCGTTGCCGTCGCGGTTGTCCTCGCCGTTGGCCTCGTTGTGCTTGCCGTTGTACGCGAACAGGTCCGCCAGCGTCAACCCGTCGTGGCAGGTGACGAAGTTGACCGAGGCGAGCGTGCCGCGGGAGGCGTACAGGTCGGGCGAGCCGACCAGCCGGGTGGCCAGCTCGCCGGCCGAGCCGGGGTCGGCCTTGAGGAAGCGGCGCAGCGCGTCGCGGTAGCGGCCGTTCCACTCCGACCAGCGCTGGTAGCCGGGGAAGGAGCCCACCTGGTACAGGCCGCCGGCGTCCCACGCCTCGGCGATCAGCAGGCAGTCGCGCAGCAGCGGGTCGTGGGCCAGCGTCTCGATCAGCGGCGGGTCGGCCAGCGGCGCGCCGTCCTGGCCGCGGTCGAGGATCGCGGCCAGGTCGAAGCGGAAGCCGTCGATGTGGTACTCGCCGGCCCAGTAGCGCAGGCAGTCGAGCACGTAGTCGCGCACCACCGGATGGTTGCAGTTGAAGGTGTTGCCGGTGCCGCTGAAGTTGTAGTAGTAGCCCTCCGGCGTGAGCATGTAGTACGTGCCGTTGTCCAGGCCGCGGAAGTGGATGGTCGGGCCGTTCTCGTTGCCCTCGGCCGTGTGGTTGAAGACCACGTCCAGCACCACCGCGATCCCGGCCCGGTGCAGCTCCTTGACCAGGTTCTTGAACTCGTCGGACTGCATTCCGTACCTGCCGGTGGCCGCGTAGCCGGCCTTGGGCGCGAAGAAGCCCAGCGTCGAGTAGCCCCAGTAGTTGTACAGGCGCTCGCCGGTGACCGGGTCGACCCGGCTCATGTCGAACTCGTCGAACTCGAAGACCGGCATCAGCTCCACGCAGTTGACGCCGAGCGCCTTCAGGTAGGGGATCTTCTCGATCAGCCCCGCGTACGTGCCCGGCGCCGACACCCCCGAGGACGGGTCCGCCGTGAAGCCGCGTACGTGCAGCTCGTAGACGACCAGGTCCTCCGGCGCCACGCGCAGCGGCCGGTCCTCCTCCCAGTCGAAGTCGTCGGAGGCCAGCACCGACCGGTAGGGGTAGGGGTCGGCCCAGTCCACCTCGGCGCCCCACACGTCCCGGCCCGACATGGTCCTGGCGTACGGGTCGGCCAGGATCCTGGCCGGGTCGAACCGGTCGCCCGGCGCCGGGACGTCCGGGCCGGTGACGCGGTAGCCGTACTCGACGCCCTCGTGGTCGAGACCGAACACGGTCATGGCCCACACGCCGCCGATCCGGTACTCGCCGGGGAAGGGCAGCTCGGCGAACGGCTCCCGCTCGCCGTGCCGGAACAGCACCAGCGAGACCGCGCTCGCGCCGCTGGAGTAGACCGAGAAGTTCACCCCGCCGGGCACCAGCGTGGCGCCGAACGGCATCGGATGGCCCGCCCGCACCCCGAACCCGGCCAGCTCGGCCGTGGGGAAGGAGTCGATCCGGCCGGGTACGCCCTGCGCCTCGACACTCATGTGGCCTCCTCCCGCGGCTCGGCGGCCCGGACGATCTCCAGCGCGTCCGCCACGCAGTCGGCGACGACGAAGAAGCGCAGGAACCCGGTCGCCGCCATCACCCCGCGCAGCTCGGCCGACAGCCCCACCAGGGCGATGAAGCTGTCCACGGTCCGCGCCTGCCGGTAGACCAGCAGCATCGTGCGCAGGCCCGCGCTGGACAGGTAGCCGACGCCGGTCAGGTCCAGCAGCACCGGGCGGCCGGCCGGCAGCAGCGACAGGATGCGCTCCTGCGCGGCCGGCGCCGACCTGCTGTCGAGCTGGCCGGTGAGCCCGATCACCGTGACCGGGCCGATCGTGTCCGTCGTGATCTCCATGGTCGGCACGCTCACTCCTGCACCGGGGTCAGCGTCACCTTGACGCGCAGGGCCTCGGCGGAGACCGGCAGCTCCACGGTCATCGCCACCGGGTCCAGCACCTCGTACGGCTTGCCGTCCACCTCGGCCTCGGTCAGCAGCACCCGCCCGGCCGGCAGCAGGTCCGGCGCGACGCGCAGGATGCGCTCGGCGTCCGGGCCCGGCTTGAAGTGCAGGGTGAGCGGCTGGCGGGTGACCAGCAGCCGCGTGTAGACGGTCGCCAGGAAGCACAGCTCGGAGGAGTGGTACATGCTCATCGAGTGGCTGCCCTTGAACCGCTCGGTCCCGAGCAGGTACGGCAGGCCGTTGGCCAGCACGTTGAAGTAGACCGCGCCCTCGTCGTGGTCGAGGAAGAAGGCGTTGTAGAAGCCCGCCGCCTGCCGCGCCTGCTCCAGGTGGTCGTCGCCGCCCAGCTCGCCGGCGACGATCAGGTACGCCAGGATCGCCTGCTCCTGCTGCCACCACGCCTTGCGGTCGTGCCAGGCGAAGCGGTGCCATTTCTGGCCGTCGGCCCGGTGCCGCTCGACGACGTCGTACCAGCCGCCGCGCTGCTGGTCGCTCCCGACCGCCGGCATGGTCCTGGCCAGGTGCTCGGCCAGCTCCCGGTAGACGTCCTTGGGCCGCGCGCCGTGCATGCGCATGAGGTTCCAGGCGATCTTCAGGTTGTGCCCGACGACCGCGCGGTCCTGCTGCCAGCCGTGCGTCAGGTCGTGGCTCCAGTCGTCGTGGAAACGCTCGTTGACGAACGGGCTCGACGGCTCGGGGAAGTGCTCGACGATGGTGTCGAAGGTGCGCTCCAGCATCTCCAGGTGGCGCTCGTCGCCCGTGGCCAGGTAGTAGTTGATCAGGTAGGCCGGGGCGTGGTCGCCGATGGAGTTCCAGTTCTTGCGCGACTGGTTCGGCCCGAGCGACTCGTGGTGCGGGCTGAGCAGGATCGGGTCGACGTGCGAGTAGTAGCCGCCGCGCCGGTGGTCGCGGAAGAACTTCTCGAACAGCCGCAGCGTGGCGTCGACGTCGGAGGCGATGCGCTTGTCGCCGGTCACCCGGTAGGTCTGCGTCGGGCCGGCCAGGGCGTAGATCTGCTCGTACATCGGGATGGCGTCGTAGTCGTCGCCGAACTCCGAGGTGAACAGCTTCTTCTCGTGCTCGCCGTCCACCTTGATGCCGTGGTACCAGTACACGACGTCGTTCTCGGGGTCCACGAAGCGCATGTGCTCGCGCAGGTAGCGGGTGCCGCGCTCGGCCACCTCCAGGTAGGCGTCGTCGCCGGTCAGCAGGTACGCCGAGGCCATGCCGTACACCAGCCGCGAGATCGTGTCGGTCTCCTGCACGTGGCTGGCGGTCTTGTCGCCGCCCAGGCGCAGGATCGTCCGGTAGTCGCGGAAGTCCACCGGCCCCTGCCCGAACTGGGCGCGGCGGTAGAACGCGGCGATCTCGTCGAGCTGGTTGATCCACCAGTCGGGCTGCTCGAACCGGTACTCGCCGGAGCCGCGGCCCAGGAAGATCAGCCGCTTGGCGGAGAAGACCGGCTCCTCGCCCTCGGGGTAGAAGATCCCGTAGACGAACAGGTGGCGGCCCGGCGTCAGCATGTCGCGCACGTGGTCGCCCGCGTCCACGTACGGCTCGCCCAGGTTGCGCAGCAGCTCGGCCGAGACCTCGCCGTCCAGGCGCACCTCGACCGCGCGGCCGTCGATGGTCGCCAGCCGGAAGGAGCCGGAGCCGGCGTCGAACCGTTCGACCCGCCCGGCCACGGTGTCCATGTAGGTGAAGTTCATCGTTGCTCCTACAGCGTCTCGGCGAGCTGGCCGATGATGGTGTGGGCGAACAGATGGCAGTGGTACACGCTGCGCCCGGTGATCAGGTTCCCGTCGATGACCACGTCCTGGTCCACGTACTCGGCGCCCATGTTCCGCACGTCGCCCACGAGGTTGTTGTGCGCGACGACCTTGCGCCCGCGCATCGTCTCGGGGGCCGCCGCCATCAGCCACAGGCCGTGGCAGATCACGCCGGTGATGATCGACGGCTCCTCCAGCGCCCGCCGCACGAACGCGGTGGCCGGCGCCAGCCGGTTGACGTCGTCGGTGTAGCGCAGCCGGTCCGAGACGATGCCCGAGGGGACGATCACCGCCGCGTAGGAGCGCAGCTCACGGTCCGTGATGTCCTCGAACCCGCGGTCCACGGAGAACGGCACCCGCCACTCGTGGCCGGTGAAGGTGATCGACGGCTGCCCCCACAGGCGGGTCATGAAGTGCACCTCGGCGCCCGCCTCGGCGAAGCGCCGCTCGTAGTAGAAGATCTCCGGCTCGACGTAGTCGCTCTCCATCAGGACGGCGATCCTGCGGCCGTTCAGCGCCGCGCCGGCCCGTGGCTCGATGCCGCTCACAATGGCCTCCCCGGTTCGGTGACGAGGTCGATGAGGAAGGGGCCGTCGTGGCCGAGCAGCCGCTCGACGGCCTCCTCGATCTGGTCGGCCTTCTCCACCCGCAGCCCGTCCACGCCGCAGCCCCTGGCCAGGTCGGTGAACTGGAGATCGGGATAGGAGAGGTCGAAGGAGCGAGGGAGACGGTGGCCGGGGATGCCCCGGCCGCGCCAGTACTCCTCGATGTTGTTGTCCAGCAGCCGGTAGCTGTGGTTGTTGCAGATCACGAACTTGGCGGCGATGTCGTACCGGACGGCGGTGGCCAGGGCCTGGAAGGTGTACATGCTGCCGCCGTCGCCGGTGAAGCCGATCACCGTGCGGTCCGGGTGGGCGAGCTTGGCGCCGATCGCCCCGGGGATGCCCACGCCGAGCGAGCCGCCGCGGGTCAGGAACCAGCTCCCCGGCCCGCGCGGCGGGAAGTAGGAGCCGATCACGCCGGAGGCGGTCAGCCCCTCGTCGAAGACGATCACGTCCTCGGGGGCCCGCGCGGCCAGCTCGCGCATGAACGCGTTGAGGATGGAGTCCTCGGCCGGCGCCGGCCGAGGCGCGGCCGTCCGCCGGGCCAGCCGCGCCGCCGCCGCCTGCCGGTCGGCCCCGCTCAGCGTGCCCTCCAGCTCCGCCGACAGCGCCGCCAGCGTGAGCCGGGGGTCGGCCACCAGGCCCAGCGTGACCGGGTGGTTCTTGGCGATCTCGTACGAGTCCAGATCGATGTGCACGATCCGGGCGTCCTTGCCGAACGGGCTGCTCAGCGAGGGGAACACCTCGGGGAACAGGTACGTGCCCACCACCAGCACGGCGTCGGCGTCCTTGACGGCGTCCGCGCTGACCTGGCCGAACATATGGCCGAGCTGGCCGCGGAAGAGCGGGTGCCGGCCGTCCATGTTCGCCTCGGAGAACTCCACGCCCCACACGTCCGCGCCGAGCTGCTCGGCCACCCGGGTCAGCTCCGCCTGCGCGCCGGAGACCGACACGCCGTCGCCGGCCAGGATGATCGGGGACCGGGCGCCGGACAGCAGCCCGGCTGCCCGGCGTACCAGCTCGGGCGCGGGCAGCGCGGCCGAGTGCGGCACCACCGACGGCTGGACCGGCTCGTGGTTGGGCTGGTCCAGCACGTCGAGCGGGAGCGCCACGAACACCGGGCCGCGCGGCGGCGTCATCGCCATCTTCACCGCCCGCCGCAGCACCCGCAGCACCGAGCCCGGGTCGATCACGCGCATGGCGTGCTTGGTGACGGGCCGGGCCATGGCCACGAGATCGGCGGCCATCTGGGCGTCCATCGCGTCGTAGCCGACCCCGGCCTCACCCGCGACGACCACCAGCGGGGAGTGCCCCCGCTTGGCCTGGTACAGCATGCCGATCGCGTTGCCCAGCCCCACACCGCTGTGGAGCTGCAGCAGCGCCGGACCGCCCGTGGCGCGGGCGTAGCCGTCGGCGATGCCGGCCGCCACCGTCTCCTGGAGGGTGAGGATGTAGCGGAAGTCCTCGAACCCCTCCAGCGCGTCGAGGAAGCCCTGCTCGACCGTCCCCGGGTTGCCGAACATGTACGTGATGCCGTCGCTGAGGAACTGCTCGATGATCGCGGTGTTGCCGTCCCTGGCCATGGCCCGCCATCACCAGCCGAAGCGGCGCAGGCCGCCCTCTAGCACTTCGACGATCTTCTGCCCGGTCAGGAACGAGTCGGGCGTGGACCGGCCGGTGACGAACGGGAAGTCCACGATGACCGAGGTCTCCCGGCCGAAGTTGCCGATGTAGCGCCCCTCGGGCCCGGTGGCGTCCCGCAGGATGTACTCCAGCGGGTACGGCGGCGGCCCCATGTTGAAGTCGGGCACGCCGAGGAACCCGGTGCCGTCCTTGTAGTCGTACTCCTTGCAGTGGCCCGTGACGTGCTTGCCCCAGATGATGCTCTTGCGGTCCTCCCAGTCGCGGGCGAAGGCCAGGCAGGCCACGCCGTAGCACTCGGCGGCCACCGGCTTGCCCGCGCGCGCGAACGCGAGCACGATCTCGTGCACCCGCTCGTTGTTGGCCAGGTCCACGATCGGCCCGCTGCCGCCCACGATCAGCACCGCGTCGTAGGGCACCAGCTCGGCCTCCAGCTTGGCCACCGCCCGGTGGTAGGACTCCAGCCGGCGCAGGTAGTCGGGGCTGCTGGTGTAGGGACGCTCGGGCGCCCACGCCGACAGGTTGAGCGGGTTGGCCAGGCGGCCGGACTCGTCCAGGTCGCGGGTCAGCTTGGCCACCTCGGGCGTGGTGACCGAGCGGCCGAGCGGCGGGTCGACGTAGTCGGGGTCCATGCTGGGCGGCAGGGCGTGCGGCTGCTTGCCGGTCGGCGTGGCGAACACGACGTCGTAGCCGCGCTCGTCGAAGGCCGACAGCGGGCCGACGAGCTCCTCCCCCCAGTAGCCGAACTCCGAGAGGATCACGAGAACACGCTTGGTCATGCCGACTCCCCAGGGATGATCCAGTTTTCCTTGCAGGTCATGGAGAACACGTGGGCCGGGTCGGCGATCGCCTCCAGCTCCGGCTTGACCCGGCGGGCGTGGTGGGCCGAGGCCAGCGCGGCGCGCAGCGCGTCCACGTCGTCGAACCAGAGCTGGTCCACGGCGTCGAAGCCGGCCTCGCCGAAGGTGTACGCGCCGTCCACGGTGTGGCAGTGCAGGTGCCTGCGCAGGCCCGGCAGCCCGGCCACCGCGGCGGCGTAGGACTCCAGGGACTGCTTGCGGTAGGTGTCCAGCGGCAGGCCGGGCCGCCGCTTGATCAGCGTGGTCACCTTCACCCAGCCCTCCGGCCGGGGCTTGGGGCCGGGCACCAGCTCGTGGGCGACGGTGTCCACCACGATCGTGGACCAGAACGCCGCCCAGTTGGGCTCGTCCAGCCGGGCGCCCTGGAGGAACTCCTCGCTCTGCAGCGAGGCGAGCTGCTCCTCGGCGTTGGCCAGCCAGATCTCGGCGATGCCCTGGTGCGGCAGCGCCGGCCGGCCCACGTCGCCGTCGAAGGGGATGCGGGTGTCGACCAGGTACTGCCTGATCTGCTTGATCTTGCTCGCGAACTTCACCGCGTGCACGTTGACCCAGTAGTCCTGGAACTGCTGGGCGGTGAAGCCGGGCTTGGGGGCGCCGAAGATGAACTGGTGGATCATCGCGTGGCCTCCTGTCGGGCCGGGAGGAAGTCCGCCGCGACGAACTCGGCGGCGCGCTCGCCGATCATCACGGTGGTGGTGTGGGGGTTGGCCGAGACGATCGTCGGCATGATCGAGGCGTCGGCGACGCGCAGCCCCTCGACGCCGCGGACCCGCAGCCGGGTGTCCACCACCGCGAGGCTGTCGGAGCCCATCTTGCAGGAGCCGGCGAAGTGGTAGTACGAGCCGACGTTCTCCACCACCCACGCGCTGAGCTGCGCGCGGGTGCGCACGTCGGGGCCGGGCGCGACCTCGGTCAGCCCCCAGTCGCGCCGGAAGGCCGAGCTGGCGTAGATGTCGCGGGCGATCTGCACCATCGTCACCGTGCGCTCCAGGTCCGAGCGCTCGGCGAAGTAGTTCGCGCTGACCTGCGGGTAGGCCGTCGGGTCGGTGCCGGCCAGCCGTACGCTGCCCCGCGACAGCGGCCGGACGAGCCCCGGCAGGGTGAGCACGATCTTGGGGTCGACCAGCTCGCGCACCGGCGTGAGCGGCTGCCCGGTCTCCACCCGCTTGATGACGTTGGCGAAGAACTGGTCGCCGAACGGCGCCCGGTGCACCAGGCAGATCTCCATGTCGGGCACCGGCAGCCCCGGCTCCGACCCCCAGAACAGCCCGACCTCGGTCACCTGGCCGCGCGGGTCGGGCGCGGCCTCGTCCATGTACCCGATCGGGCCGATGACCAGCGGGTGGTCGTGGAAGTTGGCGCCCACGCCGGGCAGGTCGGCGACCACCGGGATGCCGAGCGCGGCCAGCGCCCCGGCCTCGCCGATGCCGGACAGCTGCAGCAGCTTGGGCGACTGGATCGCGCCCGCGGTGACGATCACCTCGTGCTCGGCCCTGACCGTCCGCAGCTCGCCGTCCTTGAGGTACTCCACGCCCACGCAGCGCTCGCCCTCGAACAGCAGCCGGGTGGCCGGCGCGCCCACCTCGACGCTGAGCCGCTCCAGAGCCGGCTCCAGGTAGGCGGCGCGCACCCCGCAGCGGGTGCCCTTCTCGACGTCGATGTCGACGTGGTGCCAGCTCACGCCGAAGCTGTCGGCGTTGAAATCCTCGACCTGCGGGTAACCCAGCTCCACGCAGGCGTCGACGAACGTCTGCGAGACCGGGTTGCCCATGTCCCGGGCGTTGACGATCTTGATCGGGCCCTCGTGCCCGGCCGTCGGGTTGGTCGCGTCCCGCTGTCCCTCCAGGCGCTGGAAGTAGGGCAGGACGTCGGCGAAGGACCAGCCGGGGCAGCCGTCGTAGGCCCAGGCGTCGAAGTCCGCCGGACGGCCGCGCGTGTGGATCATGTGGTAGACGTTCGAGGTGCCGCCCAGGCCGCGGCCCGCCGCCGAGTAGACCTGGCGCCCGCCGAGCCCCGGCTGCGGCTCGCTCATGTACGCCCAGTCCAGCTCGGTCAGCAGCACCTCGTTCCACCGGGCCGGGTCCTCGACCGCGTCGGTGATCTTCGTCTCGCCCGCCTCCAGGACCAGCACGCGGGCCCCGGGCAGCTCGCTCAGCCGGGCGGCGACGACCGATCCGGCCGTGCCGCCGCCGACGACGACGAAGTCGAAGGTCTGTGTCATCTCAGCTCACCTCCGTGCCGATGCGGCGACCAGGTCGGCGGCCTTCTCGGCGATCATGATCGTGGCGGCGTTGGTGTTGCCCCGGGTGATGACCGGCATGACCGAGGCGTCGGCCACGCGCAGCCCGTCCACGCCGCGGACCCGCAGGTCGGGCTCGACGACCGCCTCGCCGTCGCGGCCCATCCGGCAGGTGCCGGCCGGGTGCCACACGGTCGATGCGCCGGCCCGCACGTACTCGGCCAGGGCGGCCGGGCTCGTCACGCCGGGTCCGGGGGCCAGCTCCCGGCCGCGCAGGGAGTCGAAGGCCCCGTCCGCGACCAGCTCCCTGGCCAGCACGATGCTCTCGGTCAGCAGCCGCAGGTCGGCGCCGGCCTCCAGGTAACGCGGGTCGATGAGCGGACGCAGCGGGTCGCCGGGGCGCAGCCGCACCTCGCCCCTGCTCTCGGGCTGCAGCAGGATCGGCGCGAAGGTGAACCCCGGGCCGTCCGTCTTGTACCGGTCGTCGATGAACTGCACCGGGCCGAAGAAGAACTGCAGGTCCGGCCCGTCGCCGCCGAGGACGTTGGTGAACAGCCCCGCCTCGGCCAGCAGCTCGGGGAAGGGCAGCTCGCGCAGGCTCTCGTAGCCGATGCCGAACAGCACGTGGTCCTGGAGGTTGCGGCCCACGCCCGGCAGGTCGGCGACCACCTCGACGCCGTGCTCGCGCAGGTGCGCGGCCGGGCCGAGGCCCGAGCGCAGCAGCAGCGCGGGCGAGCCCAGCGCGCCGCAGGCCACGATGACCTCCTGCTCGGCGGTGGCCCGGTGCGTACGGCCGTCCTTGACATACTCCACGCCGCCGGCCCGGCTCCCCTCGACGGTGAGGCGGGTGACCATGGCGCCGGTCTCCAGCGTGAGGCCGGGCTCGCCCAGCACCGGCGACAGGAACGCCTCCGACGTGCTGGACCGGCGGCCGTCCTTGTCCCGGGTGGACTGGTAGAAGAAGGCCAGGCCCTCCTGCCGGGGGCCGTTGTAGTCGCCGGTGCCGTCGGCGCGGCCGCGGGCGATCGCCGCCCGGACGAAGGCCCGCGAGGCGTCCGACGGCGAGCCGTAGTCGACGACCTTCAGCGGGCCGCCGCTGCCCCGGTACTCCGGCGAGCCGCCCGGGTAGTCCTCCGAGCGCCTGAAGAAGGGCAGCACCTCGTCGTAGGACCAGCCGTCGTTGCCCAGCGCGGACCAGCCGTCGAAGTCGCGGCGGTTGCCCCGCACGTACATCATGGCGTTGACCGAGCTGCCGCCGCCCATCACGCGGCCCTGCGGGATGGGCACGGCCCGGCCGCCCAGCTCGCGCTGCGGGGTGGTCGCGTAGTCCCACACGAACTCCGGCGAGCCCCACATCGAGGTCATCGACGGCACGTCGGTCCGGTGCACGGACTCGGCGACGTCCGGGCCGCCGGCCTCCAGCAGCAGCACCCGGCAGCCCAGCGCGTCCAGCAGCCGCCTGGCCAGGACGCAGCCGGCGCTGCCCGCGCCCACCACGATGTAGTCGTAGGCGCTCACGACGGCTCCAGCAGCCGGGCCCGCTCCAGGGCGGGCAGCAGGTCGCCGACCAGGAACTCCAGGTAGTGCTGACCCCACATCGTCCGCCAGAGCGGGAAGGTGGCGTCGAAGGCGTCCCCGCGCAGGTCGGCCAGGCGCTCCTCCAGCTCCCACACGACGCCGTCGAAGTCGGCCTCGGAGAACGGCAGCCCGTGCTCGGCCGCCGCGGCGATGACCTCCGCCTTGCTCCTGGCCTTCAGCGACTCCAGCACGTCGGCGCGCGAGCCCGCCAGGCGCAGGAACGCGATCAGGTTCGTCCCGCTCATGCCACCGGCCGCCTCTCGTCGGCCGCGAACCCGCGCAGCTCCTCCTCGTCGAACCTGGCCACCACGTGATCGAGCAGGTAGTCCAGGTACCGCCTGCCCCACATGTGCCGCCAGAGCGCGCTGCCGCCGTCGACGGACTCGCCGTCCTTGGCGACGATGACCTCGATCTCCAGGGCCCCGACCACCGACACCAGCTCCTCGGCGGTGAACCGGAAGCCCTCGTCGGATGCGTGGAACAACAATTGACTGAGATTTCTCGCGCTATACTCAGCGCGTCTTTGTGGATTCTCCCGGAGGTCGCCGAGGAATCTCACGAATTCGCTCTTCGCCATTGGCACCACCATTTCGTCCGGCGCTACGGATGCATCATGTTCAGCCGCCGGAAAACGCGTCAACGCGCCGCCCGGCGGCGACCGGGCGGTATGGAGGTAGCCGATCCCATTCCGTCAAGTCCGGGCCCGCATTCACCGGAATTCAGTCGAATGCACTTGACTTGGATCGCGCTCGAAGGGTGACAATGATCGGTATGAGTCAGAGCCTGACGATCGCGGAAGTCGCAGCCGAGACCGGCCTCAGCGCCCATGCGCTGCGTTATTACGAGAAGGCCGGCCTGATGCGGGAGACGCCGCCGCGCGGAGGGAACGGGCACCGCCGCTACACCGAACGTGATCTGGCCTGGATCCGGTTCCTGACCAGGCTGCGGGGCACCGGGATGTCCATCGCCGACGTCCGCCGCTACGCCGAGCTCGTCCGCGCGGGCGAGAGCACCGCGGCCGAGCGCAAGCAGATCCTGCTCACCCACCGCGAGGAGGTGGCCAAGCGCATCGCCCAGCTCAAGGACGACCTGGCCGCCATCGACTACAAGATCGAGATCTACGAGAAGCTCGAGGAGAAGTACCAGCTGTGACCGCGCCGCCGCGGCCGGACAGCGAGCCCGGCCAGGCCGCCTTCGGCCCCCGCTTCGTCACGGCGGTGTCGGTCGGCTCGCTGCTGAACCCGATCAACTCCTCGATCATCGCCATCGCGCTCGTGCCCATCGCCCACCACTTCGGCGTGGGCGCCGACGCCACCTCCTGGCTGGTGTCGGCCCTGTACCTGGCCACCACGATCGGCCAGCCGGTGCTGGGCCGGCTGGCCGACCGGCTCGGCCCGCGCCGCGTCTACCTGGCCGGGCTGGTCACGGTCGCGGCCGGCGGGCTGCTCGGCTACTGGGCGCCGACCCTCGGCCTGCTCGTGGCCGCCCGCGTGGTGATCGGCCTCGGCACCTCGGCCGCCTACCCGGCCGCCATGAGCATGGTCCGCCGCAGGTCGGAGCGGTCCGGCGGGGCCGCGCCCGCCTCGGTGATGGGCGCGCTGGCCATGGCCGGGCAGGTCAGCATGGTGCTCGGGCCGCCGCTCGGCGGGCTGCTCGACGCGCTCGGCGGCTGGCGCTGGATCTTCCTGGTCAACCTGCCGATGGCCGTGGCCGGGGTGGTCTCGGCGCTGCTGTGGCTGCCGCGCGACGAGCCGTACGAGCGGGCCCGTACGGGCGGCGGCGGCAGCCTGCGCGACCTGGCCCGCAACCGGCCGCTGCTGGTGACCTATCTGCGCAACGCGGTGACCTTCATGGCCACCTACGGCTTCCTGTACGGCTGGACGCAGTGGCTGGAACAGGGCAGGGGGCTGACGGCGGCGGTCGCCGGGCTGCTGCTCATGCCCACCTCGGCCGTGGGCGCGGTGGTCTCCGGGCTGGCCGCGCGGGCCGACGGCACGTCAGGCAGGGCGCGCTGGATGTTGCCGGCCGGCGCCGCGGCCCTGCTGGCGGGCTGCGCCTGGCTGCCGGCGCTCGACGGCGGGGCGTCCATCCTGTCGCTGTGCCTGCTCAGCATGGTCTTCGGGGTGCAGAACGGGCTGAACATCGTGGGCAACCAGGCCGCCATGTACGCCCAGGCGCCGCCCGGCCAGATCGGCATGGCCGCCGGCCTGCTGCGCACCTCGCAGTACGCCGGGGCCATCTGCTCGGCGCTGCTCATCAGCGTGACCTACGGCGAGCGCGCCACCGACGAGGGACTGCACCGGCTGGGCGTGGTCCTGACGGCCGCCTCGGCGCTGTTGCTGGCCGGCACGCTGCTCGCGGCGGTCCGCGCGGGCGGCGGCAGGCGCGCGTGAGCGGGGAGGGACCTGCCGCCCCGCCCCGCCCGCGCGCCGGCCCGCTCAGCGGGGGCTGATCAGGTCACTGATCGCGAACCCGGTCAGGTTGGTCACGTTGGCACCGCCCACCGACAGGATCGTGGACGTGCCGGGCACGCGGTCCACCGCGTACGCGCCCGCGTACCCGGCCGACGGGCGGGCCGGGCCGCCGACCCTGGTCCACGAGGCGCCGTCGAAGTACAGATAGGCGGGTGCGGTGGTGCCGCCGCCGGTCGGGATGACCAGGTGGCCCTCGCCGTCGCCGCTGATGCTCGCCGAGCCGTTGCCGGGGTCGCCGGGCAGCGCCGAGACGGTCCAGGCGCCCTGGCGCAGGCGCAGCACGGAGGTGTCCGGCGAGCCGTCGTAGCCGCGCCAGCCGACGGCGTAGGCGTGGGTGGCGTCCAGCACGTCGACGTTCCAGAGGGTGGTGGGGTCGCCGGGCGGGTCCACGGCCCGGAAGGCGGGGGCCGGCGCGGCCGCCGCCATCGCGGCGGTGACGGCCAGGGCGGCGGCGGAGGCGCGGAGGACGCCACGGAAACGGGTCATGTCTTCTCCTGTGGGCGCGTTCCTGCGGAAAAAGGCACGAAGGCGGCGCGGACGGACTCCGGGCACGAGAAGGCGGGCCGGTCGTCACCGGCCCGCCCGGGATGGCCCGCTCAGTCGTCGGATCTGCGCCCGTCGGGGCCGATCGGGCCGAAGAACGAGCTGAAGTTGGCGGTGCCGTCGCCGAAGATGCCGCCGCGGCCCTCCACGACGCGGCCGTTCTCCCACCGCATCAGGTCCACCCCCTCCATCTGCAGGTGCTCGTAGAAGGAGGTGCCGTCCGAGCCGGTGCGCCTGCGTACGGCGGTGCACCGGTTGACGTCGATGGTGTAGCCGTCCACCGGGTTGACCAGGCAGGCGACCTGCTCCATGCGCAGGGTGCCGCCGGCCAGCCGCTGCCAGGTCTTGATGAAGCCCATGAAGGCGTCGAGGCCGTCGTGCCATCCGGCGTACGGGTGGTTGCCGGGGGACTGGAACCGCACGTCGGGGTGCCAGTACTCCAGCGCGCGCTCGCGGTCGCCGGACCGCAGCGCCTGGTGTGCCGCCGCCAGTCGCTCAGCCGTCAGATCCGACATCGCTCTCCTCTCACTGCGTCGGGTGCTCCTGCGTCGGGTGCTGCTGCGTCGGGTGCTACTGCATCGGGTGCTTGGCGAGGAAGGCCGAGACGCCTTCGCCGACCGCTCTGGGGTTCATGATCTGCAGGCCGTGGGTGGCGCCGACGATGCCGCAGCGCTCGGCCTGGGGCAGCCAGTTCATGAGGAAGTGCTGCGCCTCGCGGAAACCGGGCATGGCCGCCTCGCTGTCCAGGCCCATCACGGCCAGCACCGGCATCTGCGGCTTGTCCGGCACGAGCTGGTCGGCCTTGGACATGCGGAAGCCCCAGCCGCCCAGCGCCGGGAAGTCCACCTTGAACGTGACGTCCGCGCACTCCTCGACCCGCTCCCACACGTCCAGGGGGCAGGTCATGTCGACGGAGCCGAGGTAGCTCGGGCCGCAGACGGCGGCCATGAAGTCGCAGGCGGCGGTGAGCTTGTCGCCCTTCTGCACCAGCTCGATGGCCGTCATCACGGCGTCGTTGTTGGCCTTCTCGGCCTCGGCGCCCTCACGCGGCAGGTACGGCTCCAGCAGCACCGCCGAGTGCGTGCGCTCGGGGTAGGAGAGCATGAACTGGAAGCCGATCACCCCGCCGAAGGAGTACGACATGACGTGCGCCTTGTCGATGCCCAGGTGGTCGAGGAGCTGCTTGGCGTGCTCGGCGCCCTCCTCGATGCTGAGGCTGTCCTTCTCCAGCGTGCTGCCGTTGTAACCGGCACGGTAATAGCTGATGAACTGGTACTTGTCCAGCAGCTCCGGGTTGTACTTCAGGAGCGGCGTGATGAGACCGTCCGAAATGGAGGTGCAGTGGATGCACAGGACCGGCTCGCCGCGTCCCACGACCGTGTAACGCAGTTCCGCGTCGCTGACCTTGACCCGCTTGTCGTGGTCGAGTTTCCAGTCTCGACCGGCGTACAAAGCATTCGCGCTCATGCCATTCCTCTCACGCGATCACTCGACCGTTTCTCGTGCCCGCTTGGCCATACTCAAGAATGGTTGTCATGGGCCATGGGGACGGTCAACGAGAGAGCCCGCGCCGGGGTATTCACCGCGAAATACGCCGGGGAACTCTGTCAAGTCGGCACGCGTGGGAAGAGGGCCGGGGTCAGGGGAAGGACAGCTCGTACTCGACCTGCTCGACCGGGTTGCCGTCGCCGTAGTCGTAGGCGCGGGCGGCGCCCGACTCGGTGAAGCCGCTCTTGGCGTAGAAACGGCGTGACCGCGGCGTGTCGCGCAGCGTCCACAGGTGCACCCGGGTGAAGCCGTCGTCGCGGATGCGGCGCAGGGTGTCGGTCATCAGGGCGGCGGCCACGCCCGTGCCCCAGCCGTCGGGATGGCCGTAGAAGCCGAAGATCTCCGCCGCGCCCGTCCGGGACGGCGAGGGCCCGAAGGAGGAGAAGGCCAGCCGCCGCCCGTCGAGCGCGGCGAGCACCAGGCCGCCCGGGGTCGCGGCGAGCACGTCGTGCCATTTGCCGCGCCGGTGGCTGACGGCCTGGTCGAAGAACTCCCGGGAGAAGAAGCCGGCGTAGGCGGCCTTCCATGATTCGGCGTGGATCTCTCCCAGCGTCTCGCCGTCGCCCGGCGAGGCTGGGAACACTGTGAAAATTCCGGTCACAAGATCACACTAGTCGAGGGGGCCCGGGGGTGTCCGGCGGCGGTGCGCGGGCACGTACCGGGATGCACGCACGCGGGGCGGCGCTCGGCGCGCCCGCCGCCGCACGAGGCGTTCGAGGAGGTGCGGGCGGAGAAGCTGCGCGAGACGGCCGCCCGGGCGTGGCGGCCGGGTCGGTCGATCACGCGATCCCGGCCGCCGTGCCGCGGCCGGAGGTCATCCATAGCGCTGGAGCGCGGAATGGAGGCTCGATGAGGTGGCTGGCTCGCGGGGAGGGGCAACTCCCGGCGGGGGAGGGCCGGGCGGGCGACGGGCGGCCCGCCGAGCACCCGCTCGCCCGCTGGACCGCCGGTCAGGCGCTGCGCCTGGTCTGTCCCGGCCCCGCCGGTGATCCGGACCTGCGGCGGCGTCCCGACGGCGCGGCCGAGGCGTGGCGGGACGGCCGCCCGCTGCCGGTGGGCATCTCGCTCACCAGCCGCGCCGGATGGGCGGTGTGCCTGCTCGGCCTGGAGCCCGGGGCCGTCGGCTGCGACCTCCAGATGGTCGAGGCGCGCGGGCCGGGGTTCGTCGCCGACCGGTTCACCCGCCAGGAACAGCGGATCATCGGCAGCGATCCGCTGCTCGGCAGCCTGCTGTGGTCGGCCAAGGAGAGCGCGGCGAAGGTGCTGCGCCGCGCCGACAGCCGGGCGCTGGAGGTCTCCCTCGGCTGCGGCCGGCCCTCCGACGGGTGGAGCGGGCTGACCGTGCGGGCGGGCGGGCGCGGGGTCACGCACGGGTGGTGGCGCAGGTTCGGCCCTCTCGTGCTGACCGTGGCGGCCGACCGTCCGACGCCGCCGCCGCGCGGGCTGGAGGAGCCGTCGGCCCTGTCGTCGGTGCTGTCGTCGGGCCAGTCGTCGGTCGGGGCGGTCCGGCCGTCGTACGCCGGTTGCGGCTGACCGGCCGCGGCGTCTCAGGCCGGGGACGGCGTCTGCGAGCGGTAGGAGTGGCCGAGCTCCGGCCCGAGGCCGAAGTAGTGGCGGAAGTTGTACAGCAGCGGGCTCCACGCGGACGGGTCCACGTGATGCGTGCCGGGGACGACGATGCGCGGGTCGGCGTGCACCTTGCGCACGACGGCCTCGACGATGACGAAGTCCCCGGACTCGTTCGGCACGATCCGCGCCGCCACGGCCTCGAACTGGAGGGGGCACTCGGCCACGCGCGGCGGCCGTACGGTCTGCGACGGCTCGGGACGAAGGCCCGCCGCGCCGAACTTGTCGGGCTCGAACCGGCAGCCGGCCGCCTTGGTGTCCGGTACCGGGTCGCGTCCGGTGAGCGGCGCCAGGCGTTCCACCTGCGGCCACAGGTGCGGGGCCGGCAGGTTGATCACCAGGTCGGGCCGGCCGGCCAGGTTGCGGGCGGTCTGCCCGTCGGCGCCGAGGCCGAGCACGACGGTCCGGCCGAGCGCCCAGGCCGACGACATCGGGGCCAGGTTGGTGGAGCCGTCCGGGTTCTCCGTGGTCAGCAGCACGACCGGGGTGCCGAAGTAGAGGATGCTGGGTTCGATGGCGACGTGGCCGAGGGTTGCCGTGTTCATGAGGGGAGCCTAGGAAGGCGACGTTCAACCGGCGGCCGAAATGTCGCCGTCGTACGGATCTACATCGTAAAGGCGCCCGGCTGGGCCACGTACGCCACGCCCTTGCCGGACAACCCCGCGGCCACCACGGCCGGGACGAACGCCGACTCGCCCGGCCGCAGCGCCAGCTCGCCGAGCCGGGCCTCGCCTTCCAGGCACAACACGATCCTGGGCAGCCCGCCGGGCAGCTCGAAGGAGGCGGCCCCGGCCAGCTCGTAACGCGTGAGGGCGAACTCGGGGGCCGGAGGCAGATAGCGCCGCTCGCCGGAGGCGGGACGCTCGGGCTCGACCAGGTGCGGCTCGGCGGGCGTGAAGTCGACCACCCGCATCAGCTCGGGCGCGTCGACGTGCTTGGTGGTCAGCCCGCAGCGCAGGACGTTGTCGGAGCTGGCCATGATCTCCACGCCGAGGCCGCCCAGGTAGGCGTGCGGCACGCCGGCGCCGAGGTAGAGGGCCTGGCCGGGCAGCAGCTCGACGTGGTTGAGCAGGAGGGCGGCCACCACCCCGGGGTCGCCGGGGCAGGCCGCTGCTATCTCGGCGTACGGGGCCAGCTCGGGGTCGGAGCTGCCGGCGAGGGCGCGTTCGACCTGGGCGCGCAGCGGCGCGGAGGCGTCGTCGAGCATCTGCGCGAAGACCGTGCGAAGGGCCTCACCGGCGGGCCGGACGGCGAGCACGTCGATCCACGGCTGGAGGCCGGGCACGCCGAGCCGGGCGAGCAGCCCGGCGGTGACGACGGGGGAACGGAAGCCGCACAGCCCGTGGAAGGGCGTGATCGCGCAGACCATCTCGGGCTTGTGCGAGCGGTCCTTGTAGGTGCGGGCCGGGTCGCCGATCGGGACGCCGCGCGCCTCCTCGGCGGCGAACCCGGCCTCGGCCTGCGCGATCGTGGGGTGGACCTGGAGCGACAGCGGCCGGGCGACCGCGAGCACCTTCAGCAGGTACGGCAGCGCGGGCCCGAACCTGGCGACGGCCGGCGCGCCGAGGGCGGCGACGGGGTCGCCCGCGATGAGCCGGTCGAGGGGCACGCCGCCGGCGATCGACGGCTCGGCGGGGTGGGCGCCCATCCAGAGTTCGGCCTGCGGGCGGCCGGTCGGCTCGGTGCCGAACAGCTCGGGCATGGCGGTGACGGAACCCCAGTCGTAGGGGCGGATCGTGGTGTCCAGGCGCAGGGGCAGTTCGAACGTCGGCACAGGGCAGGAGCGTAGTCGTCGGCGGCCGGTCCCGCGCGGCCGGGGCCGGGCAGTACTGCACGCCGGTATAGGATGCTTTTCCGGTGAACAGTCCGCTGTACGAATCGGTGGTGTGATGACAACAGTCCAGGATCCGGAGGACCTCACCGCGCGGGCCCGCATCCGCGACGCCGCGATCCGGCACATCGGCGAGCACGGGTTCGAGCGGGCCACGATCCGCGACATCGCCGAGTCGGCGGGGGTCTCGCTCGGCCTGGTCCGCCACCATTTCGGCTCCAAGCAGGCGCTGCGCGAGGCGTGCGACGAGCACCTGATGAAGACGGTGCGCCGGCTCAACGCCGAGGCCGCCGGCAGCCCGCCGGCCGGTTTCAACCCGGTGGCCGCCCTCGGCCCCTACCGCGCCTACCTGGCGCGGGCGCTGACCGAGGGCTGGGCCTCAGCGCTGTTCGACGAGATGACCCGGATCGGGGAGCGCTGGCTGGCCGCCGCCGACCGGGACCGGCCCGACCCGCCGGACGTGCCGCCGCGGGCGCGGGCGGCCGTGATGGCCGCGATGGCGCTGTCGGTCACGGTCCTGTACCCGCACGTCTGCCGTGGCATGGGTGCCGACCTGTCCACGCCGGAGGGCGAGCGCCTGCTGATGCGCACGCTGATCGAGGTCTACTCCCAGCCGGTGCTCGGCCCGGAGGCCGCCGCCGAGGCCCGCGCCTGGCTCGGCTGACCCGGGATCAGCGCGGCCCGGCTGCGCTCGTCCGGCCAGACCGACGAGAGGTCGACGTACGGGCGCAGCAGGCCGGTCAGCTCGGGGTCGCCGCGGCCGTTGAGCTCCTCTGAGGCGATCTTGCGCGCCACGCCGGCCACGATGTCGGCCACCTGGACGCGGGGGTCGAGGTGCGAGGCGACCAGCGTCAGGCTCGTCAGCACCAGCGGGCCCGCGGGGCGGCCCGGCCGGGCCAGCAGCAGCCGCAGCCGCTCGATGCGCTCCTCGGTCAGCGTCGTCTGCCGGTCGTGCACGACGGAGACGGGCCGGCCGCCCGCGCCCCAGAGCGCGACCGCGTGCGCGATGGCCGGGATCAGCGGGTCGAGGGCGGGGAAGACGTGGGGGGCGTCGAGCGGGCGGGTGGTGAAGGCGTCCACGAGCGGCCTGGCGGCCCACAGCTCGTCCATGATCTCGCCGGCCGGGCCGGGGGTCGTGCGCAGGGCGGCGACCAGTTCGAAGACCGAGTCGGCGGAGACCTCCGGGCCGCGGCCGTTCCTGGTTCTGAGCAGGTGGTTGAAGGCGTCGAGGAAGGTCGTCCAGCGTCCGGGGCCGAAGGCGCGGCGGCCCTGCCGGTAGAGGGTGACGGCCATGGCCGCCGACCGTTCGTCCTGGTCCAGGCCGAGGCTGGAGTGGTGGCCGGTGAGCAGGTCGGTCAGCTTGCTCACGGCGAAGTACGCCTTGTCGGTCAGGTGCACGCGCGCCCGTCCGAGGATCGGGCCCGACGGGCCGAGCAGCCAGACCAGGGTGGCCCGGTTCTTCTCGCGCAGCACGTGTTCGGCCTTGTACTCGGTGACCGGTGAGGGCGCCCGCAGCCGCAGCTCCCGTACGCAGTCGGCCGCGGCGGCCCAGTCGAGGGAGACGCCGGCGTGGGCGAACACGTCGGTGTTGCCGCCGACGAGCTTCTCGCCCTCCGCGCCGGACTCGTCGCAGGCGATCTCGACCGGACGGCCGTCCGGCGCGAGGTCGGCCTGCGCGGGGCTTGGCATGACTTCCATGGTCACTGGCGAACCTACCCAAACCCTCCTTCCTTCCGCGAGACATTTTCCGCCCGTCCGCCTCACCCGTCGGGTGCCGCGGGGCTGTGACCGGGGTGCCGGGCGGGTAGGGACCGGACGGCAGGTGCGGCAGGTCCGGAGGGAGAGCATCGCGCGTGAGCATCAACGTGACCGTCTGGGGCGAGAACGTACACGAGCAGCGGGAGGAGGAGGTGCGCCGCCGCTATCCCGGCGGCATGCACGGCGCGATCGCCGACGGCCTGCGCGAGCACCTGGGGGAGCGGGTGCGCGTGCGCACCGCGACCTTGCAGGACCCCGAGCACGGCCTCGACGCCGCGACGCTGTCCGGCACCGACGTGCTCACCTGGTGGGGGCACGCGGCGCACGAGGAGGTCGGCGAGGAGGTCGTGGCGCGGGTGTGTGAGCGTGTCTGGGCCGGGATGGGACTGCTGGTACTGCACTCGGGCCACTACTCCAAGGTCTTCCGCGCCCTCATGGGCACCACCTGCACGGTCAACTGGCGCGACACCGCCGACCGCGAGCTGGTCTGGACGGTGGAGCCGGCCCATCCGATCGCGGCGGGCGTGCCGCAGCCGCTGGTCATCCCCGAGCAGGAGACCTACGGCGAGCCGTTCGGGGTGCCGGCGCCCGACGAGCTGGTGTTCGTCAGCTCCTTCTCCGGGGGCGAGGTGTTCCGCAGCGGCTGCTGCTACCGGCGCGGCAAGGGGCGCGTCTTCTACTTCAGCCCCGGCGACCAGAACTACCCGGTCTTCCACCAGCCGGGCGTGCGGCGGATCCTGGCCAACGCGGTGTCGTGGGCGGCGCCCGCCGAGGGCGTGGGCGAACCGCTGCGCAACGCCCGCGTGCCCGCGGGGGACTGGTGATCTAGTTCGCGCCGGGCATGACCATGATGATCTTGCCTGTCACGTGGCCCGACCGGAGGTGGTCCATCGCGTCGGGGAAGTCGGCGAGCGGGAAGGCCCTGCCGACCACGGGGGTGAGCTCGCCGGTCGCGGCGAGGCCGGCCAGGTGGCGCAGGTCCCGCGGGTCGGTCCTGGCGATGGGGGCGCGCAGGGTGTGCCGGACGAACGGTGACAGCGCCGTCGCCCGGAGCTGCCGGCCGGTGCCGTGCAGCCAGCGGCCGGAGGCGTTCTCGCCGCCGACGATCACGAGCGTGCCCCGGCGGGTGAGCACGCGCCGCAGGTCCGGCAGGGGACGGTTGCCCGCGGTGTCGAGGACGACGTCGTAGCGGCCGGGGCCGGTGGTCGGGTCCTCGCGGGTGTAGTCGAGGACCTCGTCCGCGCCGAGTGAGCGGACGAGGTCGGCCTTGCCGGGGCCGCAGACGCCGGTGACGTGCGCGCCGTACGCCTTGGCGAGCTGGACGGCGAACGTGCCCACCCCGCCGCCCGCGCCGATGACCAGGACGCGCTGCCCCGGGCGGAGGCGGGCGTGGTCGCGCAACGCCTGGAGCGCGGTCAGGCCGCTGGTCGGGACGGCGGCGGCGGCCTCGAACGACAGGCCGGCCGGTTTGGGGACGAGACGGTCGGCGCGGGCGACGGCCTGCTCGGCGAGCGCGCCGTCGCAGACGCCGAAGACCTCGTCGCCGGCCGCGAGGCCGGTGACGCCGGGACCGACGGCCTCGACGGACCCGGCGACGTCGCGGCCGAGGAGGGGCGAGCGCGGGCGGCGCAGCCCGGTGGCGAGGCGGACGGGGTAGGGCAGCCCGGCGCCGAGGTGCCAGACGCCGTGGTCGAGGCAGGCGGCGTGGACGCGCAGGAGCGCTTCGCCGGGGCCCGGGGCGGGACGGTCGAGGTCGGTGAGGGCCGGGGGGCCGTAGACGTGACGGGTGATGGCCTTCAAGGCAGGTCTCCATGTCAAAGAAAGTAGACATGGTGAACGTAAAAGAAAGCGGACATCGTGTCAAGAATTTTGGACATCGATCGAGACGAGGGTGCGGACCGTAGGGACGTTCTTCAGGATTTGGGTCGATAACGCGAAATATCGGTATCACTACCGATAACGGTACGGATGGGGTGCGGAGTTACCCTCTGGCCACCCCCCACCACGGCGGGCCGCCTGTTCGCCGGAATCGCCTGCCCTCTCCGCCGGCGCGGCCTACACGCCCGGACCGGGCCCGGCACCCGGCGACCGGCGGCCTGCTTCGGTCACCCCTCACGTGGAGGTGTCCCCCCGCATGAGTCCTTCCCGATGGAGAGCGGCGGCCACGGCGTTGATCGCCGTACTGGCCGTCCTCGCGCCGGTGACCCCGGCCCCCGCCCTCGCGCAGGCCCCCGCCGCCCTACCCCAGCGGACGCAGACCGACAGCCGGGTCTCACCGGCCGGCGAGGAGGTCCTCGCCGACCTGTCCCTGCCCTACGGCGGCGCCGGACGGAGCTGGAGCACGCGCGTCACCCGGCCCGGCTCCCGCTACATCAAGGTGCACTTCGCCGCGCTCACCCTCGTCCCGGGCGACTACGTCACCGTCGCCGCGCCGGACGGCCGCGAGATCCACACCTACTACGGCGACCCCACCCGCGGGCGCTACCCCACCGGCTCCGGGTACACGCTGCACGGCGTCCCCGGGTTCGCCGCGCTCTCCGTGGACGGCGACACGGCGGTGGTCACCCTGCACGCCTCAGGGCCGCGTGACGCCGTCCGGCTGGCCCGGCAGGGCTTTGGCGTACGCATCGACCGGTACTTCCGCGGCTACACCGCCCAGGAGGCCGCGGCCCTGGCGCCCAAAGCGTTCAGCGTGTGCGGCACCGACGCGCGCCGGGACGTGGTCTGCTACAAGGACAGCAACCCCACCGAGTACGCGCGCAGCCGCGCCGTGGCCCGCCAGCTCCTCAACGGCCTCGGCTACTGCACGGCCTGGCGGGTCGGCAACACCAACCGCATGCTGACCAACCACCACTGCATGGAGAGCGCCGCCGACCTGAGCGCCAGCGAGTTCCAGTTCGACTACGACTGCGCGACCTGCGGCGGGAACAACCCCGGCGCGGGGACGAAGGTCGGCGGCGGGCAGTTCCTGAAGACCAGCGCGCTCGAAGCGCTCGACTACACGCTCTTCAGCGTCGCCGACTTCGCCGCGATCCAGTCGTTCGGCACCCTGTACCTCGATCCGCGCACCCCCGTGGCGGGCGAGCGCATCTACATCCCCGGCCACGGCGACACCCTGCCCAAGCGCCTGTCCCTGTACGAGGACACGCAGGGCGGGGCCGCCTGCAAGATCGACGTGGTGTCGTCGGGCGTCAACACCGGCTACCGCTGCGACACCTCCGGCGGGAACTCCGGCTCCCCGGTGATCGCCGCCTCCAGCCACAAGGTGATCGCGCTGCACCACCTCGGCGGCTGCCCCAACTGGGGGACGCGCATCACCGAGGTGTACAACGAGATCTCCGGAATGATCGACAACACCCCGCCGACCGGCGGCGACGACGACTTCGCGATGTCGCTCGCGCCCCCGAGCGGCGGCGCGACGCCGGGCGGGTCGGTCACGAGCACCATCAGCACCTCCGTCACGCGCGGCGGGCCCCAGCAGATGCAGTTCTTCGCCGCCGGGCTGCCGTCGGGCGCCGCCGCGACGTTCGCGCCGCCCTCCGTCCAGTCGGGCGGCACGTCCGTCATGACGATCTCGACGTCCGCGCAGACGCCCGGGGGCGTGTACCAGATCACGGTGACCGCCACGGGCCCGGCCGCCACCCATTCGGCCGCCTTCACCCTCTCCGTGGCCGCCGCGGGCGGCTGCTCGGGCTACGAGACCACCAAGAGCGGGACGCTGGCCTCCGGGGCCGAGCAGTACCAGCCCGACGGCGGGTACCTGCAGACCACCGTCACCGGCCCGCACCAGGCGTGCCTGGACGGCCCGTCCGGCGCCGACTACGACCTGTACCTGCAGCGCTGGAACGGGTCTACGTGGGCGACGGTCGCCCAGAGCGCCGGATCGGGAGCCGGCGAGACGCTCACCTACACCGGCGCGGCCGGGTACTACCGGTATCGGGTGCACTCCTACTCCGGGTCCGGTTCGTACATCTTGGGATACAACGCTCCCTGACCCATGGACAGGCGGCCGGGCGGCGTCGAGATTGGGCGGCAGGCACGGTTCGCACGGACGCGGGGAGCGCGGATGAGGATCATGGAGCTCGTCTCGGTGGACGGCTGCATCGCTTTCGACCTGGACTGCCAGGTCAGCGCGGGTGGCACCCGGCTGGCGCCGGACGTCACCCGCGAGGAGGCGGGGCTGCTGGCGCGGGCGATGACGTACAAGCTGGCCGTGCTCGGCGAGCGGATCGGCGGGGCCAAGGCGGTGCTGCGGGCCTCGTCCGGCGACCGGGCGGGCACGGTGGCGCGCTTCTGCCGGGAGGTCGCGCCGCTGGTCGAGAAGGGCGCCTTCCTCACCTCCTCGGACCTGGGCACGCGGACGCGGGACTTCGCGCCGCTGCCCGGGTACCGGGCCGACTCGGTCATGCACGGGGAGCTCGGCGGCGAGCTGGTGGACACCGTCGTGACCGGGCTGGGCGTGGTCGTCGCCGCCGAGACGGCGCTCGGCGGGCTGGCCGGGCGGACGGTGGCGGTGGAGGGCTTCGGCAAGGTGGGCAGCGCCGTGGTGCGGGAGGCGGCGCGGCGCGGTGCGCGCCTCGTCGCCCTGTCCACCCTGCACGGGTGCGTGAGCGACCCCGCCGGGCTGGACGCCGCCGCCCTGGAGGAGCTGCGTGTCGGGCACGGCGACGCGTGCGTGACCCGGCTCGGCCTGCCCGTGCTGCCGCCGGAGGCGTTGTACGAGGTGGCCGCCGACGTGCTGGTCCCCGGGGCGCGCACCGGCGTCCTGTCGGCGCGGCGGGCGGCGGCGGTGCGGGCCGGCCTGGTCGCGCCGGCCGCGAACGTGCCCTACACCGGAGAGGGGCTGCGGACGCTGGGGGAGCGGGGCGTGATGACGCTGGCGGACTTCGTCTGCGGTGCGGGGGCCACGATCGGGTACCTCGCCGAGCGTGCGGGGGCGGTCTCCGACGTCGACGGGCTCCAGGCCCTGGTGGAGCGGCGCGTCGCCGATCTCACCGCCGCCGCTCTCGCCCATCCGGAGGGCCCGTACGAAGGGGCGTGCGCGCTGGCCGAGGACTTCCTGGCGACCTGGCAGACCCCACCCGGCCCGCCCCTGGCCCCCGACCCGGCCACCTCCCGCCCCCCTCTCTGACCCCCGACGACCCGACCGCGCCCACGCGACCGACCCTTGCGGCCTGACCGTCGAGCCCCCTCGGCCGGTCTCTGCGGTCTGGCCGTTCGAGCCCCTCGGCCGGTCTCTGCGGTCTGGCCGTTCGAGCCCCCTCGGCCGGTCTCTGCGGTCTGGCCGTTCGAGACCTCCTCAGCCGGTCTCTGCGGGCTGGCCGTCGAGGAACTCCTGGACGAGTGCCGCGAACTCCGCCGCCTGATGTTCCAGCGGGATCACGCCGCCCTTCACCACCGCCCGGGTGCTGTGGGGAAGGGCGGCGGCCAGGCGTTCCAGCTCGGGGAAGGCGAAGGGGTCGTCGGTGGCGCCCACGACCAGCACCGGGCAGCGGACCAGCCCGACCCGTTCCTCCATCCGGTACGCGGCCACCGCCTCGTGCCCGCTCTCCACCTCCGGCAGGACGGTCAGCGCGTCGCGCACGAAACGGGTCAGCAGTGGCCACGGGTAGTAGGGGGCCCGCCGGCTCCACAGCTCGCCCAGATGGGAGCCGTCGGACTGTTCGCGCACGGCGTCGATGGAGGGACGGCCCGCGCGGCGCCGCCGGCCCTCGGGGTCGATCATCGGCGTGGACGACAGCACCAGGGCGGTGACCCGTTCGGGGGCGCGCGCCGCCGTCTCGACCGCGATGACGCCGCCCGTGTGGTGCCCGGCCAGGGCGGCTCGCGGCAGGCCGAGGGCGTCCATCAGGGCTAACACCCCGGCGGCGTAGGTCTCGATCGAGTGCTCGGGCGGGCGGGCGGAGTTGCCGAAGCCGAGCGTGTCCATGGCGACGGCCCGCCGGGTGCGGCCGAGCAGGGGCAGCACCTCGCGGTACTCGTCCCATGAGCGGGGTGTCTGGTGCAGCAGGAGCACCGGCTCGCCCGTGCCGCACGAGGCGTGGTGGATCTGGCCGAGCGGGGTGTCGGCATAGCCGAATCTGATCATGGCGTCTCCTCCTGCCTGGTCACCGGGCCTCGTCACGTGGGCGACGGCCGCCGGGGCATGCGCCCGGCCGATCTCACGCCTCACGATCGCAGACGGGACGCCGCCGCGCATCAGCCCCTGGTCTGATGTCGAGCCGGAGCATCCGGGACGCGCCGGAGGACCCGTCAGCCGATCCGGTAGCCGACGCCCGGCCGGGTGGTGATCACCGGAGGATCGCCCAGTTTGCGGCGCAGGCGGCCGACGGTGACGGTCACGGTGTTGGTGAACGGGTCGGCGTGCTCGTCCCAGACCTGTTCGAGCAGGGCCTCGGTGCTCAGGAAGCCGGGCGACGCGCGCAGCAGCGCCTCCAGCACGGCGAACTCCTTGACCGACAGCTCCAGCGGGCGGCCGTCCCGGGTGACGGTGTGCCGCAGCGGGTCGAGCTCGATCCCGGCCCCGCGCAGCGTACGCGGCCGGGCGGTGGGCCTGCGGCGCGCCAGGGCCCGTACCCGCAGGACCAGTTCGGGGAAGTGGAAGGGCTTGGCCAGATAGTCGTCGGCGCCCAGGGTCAGCCCGCTCACCCGGTCGCCGGGCGACCCGGCCGCGGTCAGCATCAGGACCATGGGGCGTTCGTCCTGGTCGGTGACCATCTGACAGAGCGTGTCGCCGTGGATGCCCGGCAGGTCGCGGTCGAGCAGCACCACGTCGTAGGGGTTGAGGTCGAGCTTGGCCGCCGCCTCCAGGCCGTCGTGGGCGACGTCCACGGCCATGCCCTGGTCGCGCAGGCCCTCGGCGAGCACGGCGGCCAGCGCCCGCGCGTCCTCCACCACCAGCACCCTCATGCCGGCAGCCGCACGGTGGCGCGCAGCCCGCCCTCGGGGCGGGCGGCCAGGTCGAGGCCGCCGCCGTGCGCCTGAGCGACGGCCGCGACGATCGACAGGCCGAGCCCCGAGCCGTCCTGCGATCCGGTACGGTCCGCGCCGAGCCGCTGGAACGGCCGCCCCAGCCGCGCCACCTGCGCCGGGTCGAGCCGGTCGCCGCCGGACTCCACGACCAGGCGCGCCCACCGGCCGTCGGACGTGGCCTCGACCCTGATCCAGCCGCCGTCCTGGTTGTGCACGATCGCGTTGTCGATCAGGTTGTACACCATCCGGGTGACCAGCGCCACGCTTCCCCACGTCCGGACCTCGTCCTGGACGCCCTCGCCGTCCAGGGTGAGTCGCCGGGCCGCGAGGTCGGCGGCGCGGGCGTCGAGGGTGCGGGCCGCCAGGTCGCCGAGCGCGATCGCGGCGGCGTCGGGCAGGCTGCCGTGCTGGGCGCGGGCCAGGGCGAGCAGGCTCTCCAGGAGGCGGTCGACCTGGTCGAGGTCGGTACGCAGCCGGTCGGCCAGCGTCAGCGTCTGCGCCGGTACGGGCTCCGGCTTGGCCACGGCCACGTCCAGCCGCGCCCGCATCGTGGCCAGCGGGGTGCGCAGCTCGTGCGAGGCGTCGGCGACGAACCGGCGTTGCGCGGCGAAGGCGCCCTCCAGGCGGGCGAGCAGGCCGTCGATGGTGTCGGCCAGGTCCTTGACCTCGTCGGCCGGGCCCGGCACGGCCAGGCGTTCGTGCAGGTTGTCGGCGGAGATGCGGCGCGTGGCGGCGGTGATCGTGCGCAGCGGGCGCAGCACCCGGCCCGCGACCACCCGCCCGAGTACGACCGACACCACGGCCATGACGGCCAGCGCGAGCACCGACCCGGCCAGGAGCTGGCGCGACTGGGTCGCGTGCACGTCGGCGAGCTGGGCCTGGAGCAGGGCGATGTGCTGCTGTGCGGCGGCGAGGGTCGTCCCGTCGCCGGAAGGCCACGGCGCGGGCTCGGTCCGCGACAGCGGCATGCCGGCGAGGTTGACCAGGACCAGCAGGCCCGCGCCGGAGGCCAGGAACAGCCCGCCGTACAGGACGGTGAAGCGCAGCCTGGCCGTGCGAGCGGGCAACCTGGGACGTGGCGGCATCGTTCTCCTTTCCGGGACTCCAGGATGCCGCCACGGACCTAACACCGGCATGACGGGGTGACCAACCACGCAAGTCCCGTGCCGTTGAGGGCGCGGCGCGCCGCGAAGGGGTGGCGCGAGAGCGGTCAGGCGGTTGCGACGAGGGCCTGGCTGCGGTCCCAGAGACGGCGTGCCAGGCCGGGGTCGTCCGCCAGGCGGTGGACGGCCGAGGGGCGGCGCTTCTCGTAGTGGCCGCCGGGGGAGCAGTCGGCGCCCGGCTGCGAGGTGGCCAGCCAGAACAGGGTGTCGGCGCCCTGCTCGGGCGTGAGCAGGAGCCGCTTCAGGGGCGTGTGGTAGAGCAGGCGCGCCGCCACCCCCGCCACGCCGCCCCCGGAACCTCGCCGAAGAGGGTGGGCGGTCAGTGGTCGGTGGTGTGGAAGCGGGCGGCCGGGTCGTCGGTGAGGGCGGCGTCGAGGCGGGCGCGCATCTCAGGGGACAGATCCGGCAGAGCTCGCAACGGGAACCAGCGGGCCTCGCTGTTCTCGCCGTCCGCCGGGTACGGGTCGCCGGACGCCCAGCGGCAGCGGAACACCAGGTCCAGGTAGCGGGCCCGGTCACCGTTGGGGTAGGTGACCTCGCGCGTGACGTGCACCAGGGCCAGCCGTTCCGCGACGGCCCGTACGCCGGTCTCCTCGGCGACCTCGCGCAACGCGGCGTCGGCCGGTTGCTCGCCCGGGTCGATGATGCCGGTCACCGGCGTCCAGGCGCCGGTGTCGGCGCGGCGGACCAGCAGCACCTGAGCCTCGCGCAGCACGACCGCGGTCACCCCGGACAACCACAGCGGCTCCGTGCCGATCTTCTCCCGCAACGCGAGGACGAACTCAGGGGTCGACATCCACCCAGCATATTCATCGACGCCCACCCGCCCCCCGCCCCCCGCCCCCCGCCCCCGGACACCGAGGACGACCGCTTCTGGACGCCGCCCACGACGCGAGATCGCGCCGCCCTCGCGCGCCGGACGGCTGCCACGAGCGGGCCGAGAAGCGCGGTCCTTCCGGCGTGCCGGACATGCGGCGGACGGCCATAACCCCATAAAGTCTATAGGTAATAAGGATAATCCCAAGGAGAGGTAAGCAGCCATGTCCGGCTCCACGTCCTGGCCTAGCCTCGGTTCCATGCCGATCGACGAGAACGCCCTGCTGCCCGATCCCGGCCGCGCCGTCGTGGCGGTCGAGCCGCCGGTCCCGGCGCACGGCCATTGGGCCGGGGCGCCGAGCGCCGTCGCCGCGGACGGGCTGATCTACCTCGCCTACCGCCTGCGCCGCCCGGTCGGCGAGGGCCGCGGGTACGCCGTCGTGGTCGCCCGCTCGTCCGACGGCGAGCGTTTCGAGCCGCTGACGACGATCACCCGCGAGGAGATGGACGCCGAGTCGCTGGAGCGGCCCGCTCTGGTCCGCACCCCCGAGGGACGCTGGCGGCTGTACCTGAGCTGCGCCACGCCGGGCACCAAGCACTGGCGGGTGGAGGTCGTGGAGGCCGACGACCCCGCCGCGTTCGACCCGCGCACCCGCACGACCGTGCTGCCCGGCGACCCCAAGACCGGGGTCAAGGACACCGTGATCATGCGGCGCGGCGACGTGTGGCACCTGTGGGCCTCCTGCCACCCGCTGGCCGACCCCGACGAGGCCGACCAGATGGTGACCGACTACGCCACCAGCGCCGACGGCCTCGACTGGACCTGGCACGGCACCGCCCTGGCCGGCCGTCCCGGCCTGTGGGACGCGCGCGGCGTCCGGATCAGCGCGGTGCGCTTCGACGGCGACCGGGTCGTGGCCTTCTACGACGGCCGGGCCGGCGCCGGGGAGAACTACGAGGAGCGCACCGGCGTCGCCGTGGGCGCCGACCCCGACGCGCTGACGGCCCTGGGCGACCGGCCCGCCGCCATGTCGCCGCACCACGGCGGGGGCCTGCGCTACCTGAACTTCGTGGACCTGCCGGACGGCCGCCTGCGGCTCTACTACGAGTACACCCGCGCCGACGGCGCCCACGACCTGCGCACGGAACTGCGCCCAGCCCCCTGACCCAGCCCGCTGGCCCCGCCCACTGAGCCCGTCCCCGACCACGGCCCGTCCGGCTCCGGTCAGGGGGCGCGGCCGTTCCTGGCCTGCCGCTGGCCGGGCGGCCGGCTGCCGACCAGGCCACCCGAACGCTCCCGAGGCCGCAGCCAGTCGCTGAAGTCCTCGCCGGTGATCTGCTGGAGCAGCTCGACGTCCGGCGCGAAGTGGCGGATCAGCAGCTGCCGCTGCTCCCACTCCAGCGGCCGGCGGGCCCGGCCGCTGCGCTGCAGCAGCCGCTCCAACGGCCCGGACAGGGGCGCGGGCAGGGTGCGGCGCAGGGTGGACAGCAGCGCGTGCCGCGCGCCGGGGTCCGGGTGCGCGGTCACGTTCTCCCTCGGGACGCCGCTGAGCAGGCCCTGCCGTACGCCGAGGAAGCCGCAGATGCGGTCCAGGGTCTCGGCCGGCCGGTCCACGATGTCCCGGTAGCGGAAGATCAGCACCTGGTCGCGGGGGAACAGGGTGAACAGGTGGGCGAGCTGCCCGCCGTACCGTCCGAGTCCGGTGTAGTGCCAGAAGTGCGCCCATCCGGCCGCGACCCGCTCCGGCTCGGCCTCGCAGGCACGGACCAGGTCGCCGATCGGCTCCAGGCCGGCCGACCATAGGTGGGTCCAGTTGGAGTGGGCGCGCTCGACCGGGTCGCGCAGGCTGACGATGAGCCGGACGTGCGGGATCGTCTCGCGGATGCGCCGCTGGGCGTCCAGGTCGTACAGGTAGAAGGGGGTGGACTCGCCGGCGAGCGTGCCGGGGGGAGCGGCGGCGAACAGCGCTTCGTAGTCCGCGCGCCGCCAGACGTGTTCCCGGTAGGTCTCGGCGTCGCCCGGTCCGCCCCGGACGGGCGGTGGCCCGTCGGTGAGGAAGAACTTCGGCTCCTTGATGGGCGACAGGAACAGGTCGGGATGCGGGTGCAGCGCGGTGTGCAGCGCCGTCGTCCCCGCTTTGGGCACTCCCGCGATCAGGAAATCAGGCAAGGGCACTGTCTTCCTCCCAGAGACGAGAACCGCTATTGCCTAACTTTCCTACCAATAGTGTAGGAAATTCAAGGCCGGAGCCGCTCCGCTCGTTCGATCGCAGTCTCTGTCCCCGTTCCTCGGTCTGACCGCTAGGTTGATCATGATCCACCACAATGGCCGAACGACCAGCAGGGTGATGCACTTGCGTGAAAATCCCCACATCAGCGGAACGTCTGCCGTGAGCCGTCGCGCGCTCCTGCGAACCGGGGCGGGGGTGGCGGCCGCCGCCGCGGGCGGCGGCCTCTCGCTGCTCGCGACCGAACCGGCGTACGCGACCGTCCCGGCATCGCAGCGTTTCGTCTTCGAAGGGGCCGGCGGCGACCCCGTCGTACGGGCCACACTCCACCAGCCTTACTGGGCGATGCAGTCCTTCGCCTTCGACCACGTCCACGGGCACATCTACTTCGTGCAGACCAAGGTCGGCAGCACGAACGGCGACCTCTGGGTGACCAGGACCGACCTGCACGGCAAGGTGCTGGGCGCCATGGCGCTGCACGGGTTCGATCACGGCTCGTCGATGGCGATCCAGCCGGACACGGACGAATCACCATATATCTGGCTCGCGGGCGACTGGAGGAGCCTGTCCTCCGGCACGGCCCCGAACAGCCACACGATCTGCCGCGTCAAGTACAGGGACGGGGGCGCGCTCGACTACAAGGACGCGGGGGTTCGGAACTTCCCGATCGGCCTCTCCGACTTCCGGGACTGTCCGAGACCCTCGATCGACCCCTACACCAACCGGTTGCTCGTCCGGTACATGGGAACGACGAGCCCGTGGCGCCTGGCGATGTTCGACCTTTCCGCCGTCCTCGGCAAGGGCATCAGCGACACCACTCCCGCCCTCACCAAGCGCGCTCTGCCGACCAACGCCCAGCTCGGCCTGTCCGAATCCGACCACTTCCAGGGCGTGACCTCGTACGGCCAGTACGTGTACCTCTCCTACGGCGGCCCGCCCGCCAGGCCCTCGGACCCGGCCAAGCCCTCCTACCTGGTCCGTCTCGACATGAACAAGGCCGGGGCCTCGGTCGAGGAGGTCTACCGGACGAGAGCGGGCGAGTCCCTGCCCGGCCGCGAGCCTCAGGGAATGGCGATCTGGCGATCGCCGGACGGGCCGCGCCTGGCGTTCGGCTTCTCCAGCAAGATCAGCGGCAGTCCCGACGAGTTCCGGGCGACCGTCTTCTACAAGAGCGACCTCACCGGCTGAGCCGTCCGAACCGCCGCGGCCGCGGCGATCGGTCGCGAGGATCGATCCCGGCGATCGGTCGCGGAGGCCGGCCCCGTCCCGCCGTCAGCGGCGGGCGGGTGAGGCCGGCGCGGCGGCCTCCTCCCCGGCCGCCCGGCCGCCGGGACGGGCGGGCAGCGCCATGGTGACGGCCGCCGCGGCCAGTGCCGCCCCGCAGCCGACCAGCATCCCGATGCGGAAGCCGGCCTCCGAAGGCAGCGTGTGCGCGCCCAGGCGGATCGTCATCTGCGACAGGATCGCGCCGACGACCGCGGCCGAGACCGTCGTCCCGATCGAGCGCATCAGCGTGTTGAAGCTGTTGGCCGCGGCGGTCTCCGACCGGGGCACCGCGCCCATGATCAGGGCGGGCATCGCCCCGTAGGCCAGGCCGACGCCAAGGCTGCAGACGCAGGTGACGACCAGCATGCCCCAGGCCGAGCCCAGCAGCCCCATCGAGGAGCCGTACCCGACCGCCATGACCAGGCTGCCGGCGATCAGGGTGACCTTGGGGCCGCGGGCCGCCGACAGCCGGGCGCCGAGCGGCGAGACCAGCATCATCATCAGGCCCGAGGGAGCCATCCACAGCCCGGCGGCCAGCATCGACCGGCCCTCGCGGGGGAGCGGGGGAGTGGGCGGCACCAGCAGCCGGATCAGCACCGCGATCAGCACGCTCAGCACGGCCGAGCCCCAGAACAGCACCCGCCAGCTCGCGTACTCGGCGACCGCGGCCGAGATCGGCAGGCCCAGCGCCCCGCCGATGCCCATGGACGAGCTCATCAGCGCGATCGAGGCCACCGCCATCACGCTGACGATGCCGCCGGGGCGGGCGGTGGATGTGGAGCCCCCACGTTGTTCTCCCGTCGTCGAAGGATGTGCACGCTACACATCATGTGTTATGTACACAATTCATGTAAGGTGCACATACCTCGCGAAAGGGGGGATTGGGATGGAAAAGCCCACACATCTCATCGAGTTCGAGACGATGCTGCTCGGTCGGCACCGGCACTACGACCGTAGTGCCCACCTCCTGCTCAGGCGGCTGCACAGCTCGGGCCCGATGTCCATCGGGCAGCTCAGCGACGCCTTCGGCCTGGACGCCTCCACCCTCAACCGGCACACCTCCGCCCTCCTGCGCGCCGGTCTCGTCGAACGAATCCCCGACCCCGGGGGCGGCATCGCCCGCAAGTTCCGCCTCACCCCGGACGGCGAGCGGAGCCTCGTCGAGGAGCGCGAGAGGAACGTCAGCGGCCTGGAGAAGGTGATGGCCGACTGGACGCCGGAGGACGTCGCGGCCTTCGCCGCCTACCTCAGGCGCTTCAACACCGACATCGAACGCCTGGCCGGCCGCCCCTGGCCCCGTACTTGAGCCCGGCCGCCAGCCCCTGACGCGCGCGAGGGCCCCCCGCCGGGACGGGCGGGGGGCCCTCAACGCGTGCGTACCGGTGCGCGTGTCGCCTCTCGGCGAAGGGCGCAACGCGGCTCCAGCCGAACGGTAGTCCGCGAAGGCGATAGGTGAGGCCCGGGGACACTGGGCACACCGGCCACGAAGCATGTAACGGCGACCGCCTCGGGGATGTTCCCGGCAGATCAGGCGAAGTGCATCACGATGGCCAGGCCGACGAGGTGCGTGACCACCACCACGACGAGCAGCGTGACGAACACGAACTTGGCCGGGCCGTGCTCGAAGTGCTTGCCCTCCTTCAGCGGAGGCAGCTTCGCCTGGCGCTCGGCGATGCGCTCCTCCAGCGGCTTGCGGTGAAACATGAGGTGTCCCTCTTTCGGCGGCCCGGCCACGGGTACGATTTGTGTGGCATCGATTTGCAGGCTATTAGTTTGTACACAAAGTAAGTTACCAGACGGCATCGGAGGCGTACACGCATGGAGCCTGTGACAGAGGCGACAGACCTGCTGGCGCTCGACCGGCAGGTGTGCTTCGCGCTCAGCATCGCCTCGCGCAGCGTGATCGGCCTCTACCGGCCGCTCCTGCAACCCTTCGGGCTCACCCACCCGCAGTACCTGGTGATGCTGGCGCTCTGGCAGCACGAGCCGCTGTCGGTCAAGGAGCTGGGCGAGCTCCTGCAACTCGACCCCGGCACGCTGTCCCCGCTGCTCAAACGGCTGGAGGCGCTGGGCTACGTCCACCGCGAGCGCAACAGCAAGGACGAGCGTGTCCTGGCCGTCACCCTGACGCCCGCCGGCCGGCAGCTCAGGGTCGAGGCGGAGAAGATCCCGCCGGCCGTCGTCGCCCGGCTCGGCATGGACCTCGACGAGCTCCAGGACCTGCACGCGGCGCTGATGCGGCTGATCGCCTCGGCCCGCCGCGACGCCTGACCCTCCCTGGCCTCCGGCGGAGCCTCCCGCGCCCGCAGTAAGCAACCGTGATTGACTGTCTGCCGATAGTCAACTACGGTTGCTTGCGTTCGCGAATCCCCTTCCTGTCGCTGGAGGCAACATGCCCATGGTTCAAGCTGGCCGTCCGAGATTGCGGCGGGTGCTCGACCGGCTGGCGGCCGACGATCGCGGGCCCGGGATCGTGGCCGAGGTCCGGGACGGCCGCGAGCCGCCGTGGTTCGGCGCCGCGGGCGTGGCCGACCTGGAGACCGGTCGCCCCCGCACGCCCGGGGAGCACTTCCGCATCGGCAGCTTCACCAAGGCGTTCGTCGGGACGGTCGTGCTCGGCCTGGCGGCCGACGGCAGGCTGGCCCTGGACGCGCCGGTGACCACCTGGCTGCCCGGCGTCGTCGAGCAGTACTTCCCCGGCGCCGACGCCGGCCGCATCACCCCGAGGCTGCTGCTCAACCACACCAGCGGCCTGCCGGACGCACTCCCCGGCCAGGAGAACCCGCCCGTGGGTGAGCCGGGGAGGCGGTTCGTCTACTCGAAGGTCAACTACAACCTCGCCGGGATGATCGTCGAGGCGGTGTCCGGTTCGACGCTCGCCGAGGAGATCGACCGCCGCGTCGCGGGCCCGCTGGGGCTGACCGGGACGTACCTGCCCGCGGCCGGCGAAGGGCTGCGCGACCCGCACGCCCGCCACTACTCCGGCCAGGACGAGACGGGCCAGGAGGTCGGCCGCCATGACGTGACCGACGCCGACCTGTCCTGGGCCTGGGCCGCCGGGGGCATGGTCTCGACCACGGCCGACCTGCACCGCTTCCTGACCGCCCTGCTGGGCGGGCACCTGCTCCCGCCGCAGCAGCAGGAGGAGATGTTCACCACCGTGTCCACCGAGGGCGCCGACTGGGTGCCCGGCACCCGGTACGGGCTCGGCGTCTACTCCCAGCATTTCCCGTCCGGGGTCACGCTCTGGGGCGGGGGCGGGTTCATCCAGGGGTCGATGACGTACGCGATGGGCGACCGCCAGGGCACGCACACGCTGACCGGCAACGTGAACGGCGACTGGGGCGACTTCCTGGAGACCTGCGCCGACCTGTTCCAGGCCGACTTCCGCTGACCGGCCGGCGCGGGCCCCCGCCGGAGAACCGGCTCAGCCGATCCCCGGGACGGCCACCGCGGCGGTCCGGACCTCGCCCGTGCGGGCGGCGAACATCTCCGCCATCCGCTCGACGCCCGGGAACACCGCGACCGTCATGAACAGCGTCCGGCCGTCGGGCCCGCCGAGGGCGGAGGCGAAGCAGGCCCGGTCGAGCTCGATCCGGTCGGTCACCTCGCCGCCCTCGCGCACCCGTACGCAGGCGGCGCCGTCCTCGTCGTCCACCTGGGTCCAGATCGCGGATCTGGATCAAAGGTTGTGGAGCGGTGACGGAGCGCTACCCGGCCGGCGACGGTACTGGTGATCGCGATCCTGTAACAGGCTGTGCGTGAAGG